>DASVXV010000019.1:0-70667 GCA_036392495.1 Pyrinomonadaceae bacterium
GGGTCCAGATTTGCGCGGGCTTGGTCAGGGCAGAGCCGCTGCGTGTTTGCTGCTGAATAAAGTAAAGACCCTTCGTCGGCATCGCGCGATACCGGATGCGGACGTTGATTGTGTCTGTCGGCTCGTAAGCGCGGTCCAGCGTGATGGCGAGCTTGTCGGGCGGCTGGGTCCACTGGAGCGCGACGTCGCTGTCGGCAAGCGTCACGGCCTCAATCTTCATGCTGGAAGCGTCCAGGTCAAAAGACCTGAAGCCGGAGGCCAGAGGCTTGAGCGTTACCGTCTCATCGCCGATGACGGCGCGGTTCTCCGGCTCAAAGCGCGTCCGGATGGTGTAGTTCAGCACGTCGAAGGTGCGCGGCGGCCTTTCGTGCTTCGTCCCCTCAAGCCTCTGACGTGGAGGCTCCTTTACCGCACGGGCCGTGGCGCGGGGCACGCGCTTGCGCCTTTGAGCGGCAGTCGGTGGTGCGATGGCGTAAAGAATAAAAAAGAGGGCGAGCGCGGCGGCAAGCGTGCGGCGGGCGAATATGCGAGAGTCCATTAAACTTTCCCTATGAGCCGAACCAGATTAAAAACTTGTCGAAGCTCCTCAATTGTGCCTGACGACAGGTCGCGAAGCAAAGCCGCAAGGGTCTTCTCGGAACTCTTCCTCCCGGCAGTTGGGGACGATTGTGGACCGCGAAAATTGCGGCGCGCGCTGACAACTTCGCGCGGGTTGTTTGCAATCGCCGGAAAGCGTCGTATATTCCTCCAGACGATTTTAAGAATACGACGCCCTACGTGTTTGAGGACTTCCGCAAGGCTGACATTAACCATTGGAGAAACCGAATGCCACGCTTCGTTATCTCTGCCCTGGGTCTTTTTCTACTTTCCCTGACTTTTAACCAGACGATTATGGCTCAAAGCACACCGCCGCCCGTCCCCGCCGAATGGCAGACGCTCGCCGAGAAGACCGATTACCGCGAGACGCCGCGCTACGATGAGACCGTTGCTTATTCAAAAAGACTCGCCGACGCTTCGCCCATGGTTCGCTATCAGAGCTTCGGCGAGAGCGGGGAAGGGCGCGCCCTGCCGCTGCTCGTCGCCGCGAGCGGAGACACTTTCACGCCGCAGGCTGCCAGAAACGCGGGCAAGGCCGTCATTCTCGTTCAGGCCTGCATCCACCCGGGCGAATCGGACGGCAAGGATGCCGGGCTGGCGCTCATCCGCGACATCGTCGTCACGAAAACGCGCTCGGGCCTGCTCGACCGCGTGGTCATCCTGTTCATCCCGATCTACAACGTGGACGGGCACGAGCGTTTCGGCCCCTACAACCGTATTAACCAGAACGGGCCCGCCGAGATGGGCTGGCGCGTCACCTCTGCGAATCTTAATCTCAACCGGGATTACATGAAGGCGGACGCGCCGGAGACGCGCGCCTGGCTGAAATTATGGACCGAATGGAACCCGGACCTGTTGATTGACTGTCACGTCACGGACGGTGCGGACTTTCAGTACGATATAACCTACATCTACGAACATCACGAGCACATGCCCGCGCCCGTCCTGGCCTGGATGCGGGACGCTTTCGACAAAAAAATCTTTCCGGCGACGGAAGCGGCGGGCACGATGCTCTCTCAGTACATAACTTTTCGGGACAACCGCGACTTCATGAAGGGGCTTGACGGGTTCGTGATGCCGCCGCGCTTTTCGACCGGCTATTCAACCATCAGGAATCGCCCGGGAGTCACAATCGAGACACACATGCTCAAGGACTACCGCACGCGCGTGCGCGGAACTTACGATCTACTGCGCTTCACGCTCGAAGAGATAAACCGCAACCCTGAAAGGCTGCTGCGCGCGGTCCGGGAAGCGGACGAGCAGACAATCGCGTTGGGACGAAAATACGATCCGCAGCGACGTTACCCTTTGCAGATCGAGATTACGGACAGATCAAAACCTTTACGGTTCAAAGGGGTGGAATCGCGCACGGAGTTGAGCGACATCTCCGGCACGACGCGCGTGATTTTCGGGACGAAGCCGTTGGAGATGACCGTCCCGTTCTATGATGAGGGCCGCGTGGCTGTGGCAATTGCCCCGCCACAGTTCTACATTGTGCCGCCCCAATGGAGGAGCGTCATTGAAGTCCTGGCCGCGCACGGGCTGCGCTTGCAGAAGCTCACTGCGCCAGCGACCATAGAGGTCGAGAGCTATCGGTTTGAGGATGTGAAATTCGCGTCTGCGCCGTTCGAGGGCCGTGTGTTGCCGGGTTACAAGACGAAAACGTTGCGCGAGCGCAGGACCTATCCGGCTGGCTCCGTAGTCGTCCCGGTAGCCCAGCCCGCAGGACACGTCGCGGTCCATCTTCTGGAGCCGCAGGCCCCGGACTCTTTCGTCGCCTGGGGGTTCTTCAATGCGATCTTCGAGCAGAAAGAGTATGGCGAGGATTACGTGCTGGAGAAACTGGCGCGCGAGATGCTGGCGAAAGACGAGAATCTGCGGCGGGAATTCGAGAAAAAGATAACGGATGATCCGAAGTTTGCCGCGAGCGCCAGCGCACGCCTCAACTTCTTCTATGAGCGCTCGCCCTACTGGGACCGCCAGATGAACCTTTACCCTGTTGGTCGTGTTACGGGCTCTTTGAACTCCACGCTTGCAGATTATCGTTAAAAAAGGGAAACGGGCGTGGGGTGAGTTAACCCCTCGCCCGCTCCCCGATTCAGTTTTGATTTCATCAAGCGCTAAACCGTGCGTCTACCGGTCAGCAGGTTGATGACGAGCACGACCAGCGCAACCACGAGCAGCAGATGTATGAAGCCGCCACCGATTCCGCCAATAGCACCGATTAGCCAAAGAACAAGAAGCACTACCAAGATTGTCCACAACATATCGCCTTCTCCTTTGTTTGAGCCTCCCCAAAAACTGTACGCCTGACCCCCTATCTACTCGAACCCTTTATCGAAAACCCGTGCGAGGTGTTTCAAGGTTACTTATTAGACCGTGCGACGGCCTGTGAGTAGATTGATGACGAAAATTACGAGCGCTACGACAAGCAGCAAGTGAATCAAGCCGCCACCGATTCCGCCAATAGCGCCGATTAGCCAGAGCACTAAAAGCACTACGAGAATTGTCCACAACATTTTCGCCTTCTCCTTTTGAGCGTCGCTTTGATTTAATTCTTCTCGCGGTTCCTAACGAACCTGCCAGCCCTATGAGCAATGACCATGCCATCTCTCGCAAGCAGGGCGGTCCTTCCAGGTAAATTGCGGCCTCAGAGTAGTTTAACTATTTGGCGAGCCTGAATGAGGGTCCAAAATGGACCTCTCAATCTGCCCGTTTGTATTGAAATACATCGCTCACTATTCCCACACTGTGTTTTGAATCGAGGCAAGCAAGAATTAATCAAACAAAGAGAGAGAATTTACGGCAACCGGAACGCAAAGTGGCTCATCCGAGTGGTCCGGCAGGCCGGACCCGATTCTCCAGCCTGCTTTTTTATTACAAATTGAGAGTGAACTGTTTTGCAGGTGCTGGACTTTCGGCGCCTGTGGCTGGTAAAGTACAAGTTGCGTTTGCGACTCGTCTTCGAGCGAACGCCCAGCAGAGTTTCCACGCTTGCCGCGCCTCGCGTGAGAGATTTACTTCTTCCGGTAACGGACACTTCAAACCCCCGATTCTTTGTAAATTTTGATTTTTCGCGGAACGAGAGCTTTAGCCTTCCCCAATTTGTAGGCCGAGCCGCTCGCTCAGGAGAATTGTGATGCCATCCCCTTTGCCCCGTTTGATCCCCCGTACCCAGAAGTCAAAACTCATCATCTCAGCTGGCCTGCTCTTGCTAATTGCCGCGACAACGATTTTCACCGTCTATCAGCTCCGCAAGCCCCTGGCGAGAAAGATAAATTCGACGCAACTGCGCGTCATCGGAGAGACCGCGGAAGCGCAATCTTTGAAAGTTGACGGCGAACTTTTGATTGTGACCGAAAAAAGTGGAGTGGTCTCGGAGGCGATTGTCACTAACCCGGCTGCCCAGCATGACATCATTAGCATGTTCTATGCGAGTAAAGTTCCCGTCGAGTATGCCTCCTTGCAGCCGAGCTTCATCCAGTCGTCCGGCTACTGGCTGATTCCGGTGCTGGTCCTCGCCTCTCTCGGCGTCGTCGTCTGGCGGGTTCATGCCACGGTCGGCGGGCGCGGGGGCGACTTCAATCTGGTTGACGCCAAAGGCAAACAGTCCGTCTATTTCGCGGATGTCGCCGGCGTGGACGAAGCGAAGGCGGAGTTGTCGGAAACAATTGAGTTCCTTCGCGACCCCGAAAAGTTCAGTCGCCTTGGCGGGCGTGCGCCGCGCGGTATCCTTCTTTCCGGACCTCCGGGGACGGGTAAGACGCTGCTCGCACGCGCCGCCGCGAACGAAGCCGGTGCGCCTTTTCTCTCCGTCTCGGGTTCGAGCTTTCAGGAAAAATTCGCAGGGATGGGCTCGGCCCGCGTCCGACGCCTCTTTGCGGAAGCCAGAAAACATCCATCCTGCGTCATCTTCATAGACGAGATTGACGCCCTGGGGCGGCAGCGCGGGCGCAGCAACGATTCGGCCTCGGCGGACCAGGATCAAACGCTCAACCAGCTCCTGGTCGAGATGGATGGCTTCGACCAGCACAACGGAGTGGTCATTATCGCCTCCACCAACAGGCCCGACATCCTGGACAGCGCGTTGACACGTCCCGGACGCTTCGACCGTGAAGTCGTCGTCAATCTCGCCGACTCTCGCGGGCGCGAGGAGATTTTGAAGGTCCATGCGCGGGGTCTCAAGCTCGAAGAGGGCCTGGACCTGCGCTGGATTGCGCGCGGCACGCCCGGGTTCTCCGGCGCGGACCTCGCCAACCTTTTAAACGAGGCGGCGATTGCGGCCACGCGCGACGACTCCGAGGCCATCGCCCGCAAGCACGTCGAATACGCGCGCGACAAGATTCTGATGGGCGCCGAACGCCAGGGCTTCATGATGGATGAGGAGGAGCGCTACGCTACCGCCGTCCACGAAGCTGGACACGTCGCGGTCGGCCTCGCCGTCAAGAACGGCGACCCGATTCATAAAGTCTCGATTCTGCCGCGCGGGCGCGCGCTCGGCGTCACGCAGGCCCTGCCCGAGCGTGACCGTTTGATGAAGAAGCGCGAATACCTCGAAGATCAGATCGCGATGCTCCTGGGCGGCCGCGCCGCGGAGCAGCTCCTGCTCGACACGATGACGGCGGGGGCGTCAAATGACATCGAACGCGCCGTCGAGATCGCGCGCAAGATGGTCGCAGAGTTCGGCATGAGCCCGCTGGGGCCGATTCACCTCGGCAAACCCGAAGACCCGCGCAGCCAGACGCTGCTGGACCGCGTCGAGCACGCCACCAATGACATCATCAGCGCGCAGATGATACGCGCCTGCGAGGTCGTGGACCGAGAGCGCGAATCAATCGCGCGCCTGGTCGAGGGCCTGATGGAGCGCGACACGCTCGAAGCCGACGAGATTCATCAATGCTTCGGCATCATCGAGGCCGGGCACGTGGCTTAAGAAAAGTTGGCAGTGGACCTATAGCCCCGCTAGGGGCGAAAGATTTTAGCCCAGGGCGTTAGCCCTGGGTATAAAGCCAAATAAAAATTATCGAGCCCCGGAGGGGCGACAGAATCTCTGTCGCCCCTCCGGGGCTCGATATATATTACCCGCGTGTTCCAGGGGACCGACGCCCCTGGCTACATTCTGTCGCCCCTCCGGGGCTGTTTGCCCGCTGCCTTCTGCTTTCTGCTTACTGCCTTTTGCCTTCTGCTTGTGGTTTTGATAAGTTTGTGCGCGAAGGCCGGACCGATCCCGGGTCCTCCGTCTTCTTCATCCTGAGAGCTTACCCAGAATTTTACAGATGGCATATCCGGGCGTCGCACGTATCGAACTGCCGATCCTTCAGGAGCTCGTCGCCACGGGCGGGGTTGAGGACGTGCGATTCCTCTACAACCGTCTCGCGGGCTACTTTCCACAACTGGAGGAAGTTGAGGTCAAGGCGGGGGGCAGCGGCCACCGCGCTCAGTGGCGCAGGCTCGTTCAGCGCGCCGGGCGTGAGCTTTCCGAGAAGAGGCAGGTCGAGCGGCGGCGCGGGCGCTGGATGATTACCGCTGCGGGGCGCAAACGCGCCGAAGAGGAGGGACAGAGCTTTTCTCTCACGGACGGCGGGACCGAGACTGTGCGGACCGATGAGTTGACGCACGCGGACCTCCAGCGGATGCTCCTGGACGTCGGACGCGTTCTAGGCTATTACGCCCAGAGCGAGTTTGATTACTACGACGTCGTCTGGCGGGCCGGCGAATCAAGCCCGCGCCTGAGCCACGTCTTTGAGGTCCAGCACAAGGGGAACATAGATGCCGCAATGGCAAAGCTTAAGCGTGCTTACGAAGCGCAACGCTCGAAGCCTTTCCTCATCGTGGCGAGCGAGCGCGACACGAACCGGGCCAACAAAAGTATGAGCCAGGCGCGCACCGGACCTTTCCATGAGATCGGCCGCGCGACCACCATCCTGAGCTTCGAGCAGCTCAACAGACTTCACCGGGCGCTCACGTCGGTCGAAGACCTGCTCCAGGAATTCTTCGAGCGATGACAGCCTCCACGCCACTGCATAAACAGTACCAGGAGATCAAGGCGCGCTATCGTGACGCCATCCTGCTCTTCCGCATCGGCGATTTCTACGAAACATTCGACGACGACGCGCGGCTCGTCTCGCGCGAGCTCGGCATCGTCCTGACCTCGAAGCCGATGGGCAAGAACATCCGCGTCCCCCTCGCAGGCGTCCCGCACCACAGTCTCGAACGTCACCTCAGGCGATTAATAGCGCGTGGGCACAGGGTCGCCATCTGCGAGCAGCTTTCGGACACGCCCGTCAAAGGCGAGAAGGGCGGGAACCTGATAGAACGCGATGTGGTCCGAATCGTCACGCCCGGCACGGTCCTCGAACCGGGCCTGCTTCATAATAAGGTCAACAACTACATCGCGGCCTACGTGACGGATGGCCGCCGCGCCGGAATCGCTTACGCGGACATCACTACGGGTGAGTTCGCGGCGACCGAAGTTGGAACGGAGGCGGCGATTCCTGAGCTGCAACGCATCGCTCCTTCCGAGATTCTTCTGCCGCGCAACAGCCCCGAAGCCGAGAGCGATGCCCTACCTGGATTCCCGACGCCTTACCGCGAGGATGCTTTCACGTTCGAGAATGCGCGCCACACCCTGCTACAGCATTTTCGCGCGCGCACGCTCGCCCCGCTGGGGTTGAAAAGCTGGCCCCTGGCCGCTTCGGCCGCAGGCGGGCTCATCGCTTACCTGCGGGATTCGCAGCTTAACGTCGCGGAGCAGTTGACGCGCCTCTCCAGCTATCACACGGAAAATTACATGGTCCTCGACGCGCAGACTGTGCGGAGCCTGGAAATCTTTGAGGGGAGCGCAGGGGCGCCCTCGCTTTTGTCCGCGCTCGACCGCACGCGCACGGCGATGGGTGGCCGCCTCCTGCGTCGCTATCTGCGACAGCCGCTATTGGACGTGGCGGAGATCATGCGCCGCCAGGAACACATTGCCTGGTTTCACGCCCGTGGCAAAGAGCGCGCTGAACTGTTCGCGGCCTTCGAAACCGTTCATGACCTTGAGCGTCTTTCCGCGCGGGCTCGTGCGGGGCTCGCCACGGCGCAGGAGATGCTCGCGCTCGGGCAGGGGCTTGAGACGATACCGCGCGTTCGCGCTCTCTTGCAGAGGGAGGCGAAACGCTTCGGCGCGTTGTTGGCCGCGCTGCCGCTTTGTGAAGCTGCGGCCGGTTTGATTCGCCGCGCCATCTCGGACGAGCTTTCGCGGCGCCCGCAGCAGACTGGCATCATTCGTGAAGGTTTTTCTGAGGAGCTGGATCAACTGCGCGCGATGCTGCGCGACGGTAAAGCCTACCTGGCGGAGATGGAGCAGCGCGAGCGAGCGCGCACTGGGATCAAGAGCCTGCGTGTCGGCTATAACAAGGTCTTCGGCCATTTCATAGAGGTCACACGCCCGAATCTGCACCTGGTCCCGTCGGACTACACGCGCAAGCAGACGCTCGCCGCTTCCGAGCGTTTCGTCACGCTCGAACTCAAGGAGTTTGAATCCCTGGTCGTCAACGCCCAGGAGCGTATTGCCGAGCTTGAATCGAGTCTCTTTCGCCGAGTCTGCGCGGAGATTGGAAAGCAGCGGGACGAAATACTTACGGCAGCCGGAAGCATCGCCTACCTTGATACGGTCGCGTCTCTGGCGGAAGTGGCCGAAGCCCACCGCTATGTTCGCCCGACAATCCTGGACTCGCCGGAGCTTAAAATCAAAGCGGGCCGGCACCCTGTGCTTGAAAGGCTGGTTGAAGAGACTGCTTTCGTCCCGAACGACACGGGGCTGGGCGAGGAAGAGGGCGCGCAAATAGCTTTAATCACGGGCCCGAACATGTCAGGCAAGTCAACCTTCCTTCGGCAGACGGCGCTCATCGTCCTGATGGCTCAGACGGGCAGCTTCGTCCCTGCGGATGACGCTGTCATAGGACTTTGTGACCGAATCTTCACGCGCATAGGTCTCTATGATCGCTTGGGAAGCGGCGAGTCAACTTTTATGACCGAGATGATCGAGACGGCGCAGATTCTACACCACGCCAGCCCGCGCTCCCTGATTCTCCTGGACGAGCTCGGACGCGGGACTTCGACCTACGACGGGCTGGCCGTAGCTCGCTCTGTCCTCGAATACATACATAACCACCCGCACATTCGCTCCAAAACGCTCTTTGCGACACACTATCATGAGCTGACGGAGTTGGCGGAGCTTCTGCCGCGCCTCAGAAATCTTTATGTTGAGATTGCTGAAGAGGGAAGCGAGCTGGTCTTCCTTTATAAGATCAGCCCCGGCGTCGCGCAGAAAAGTTACGGCGTCTATGCTGCGAAGCTGGCGGGTCTTCCACGTCCGGTGGTCCGACGCGCTGAAGAACTCCTGAGCCATTACGAAGCGCACGGGCAGGCCCACGAGAGCAGGCGAGATAATGCGTCAAGCGAACAAACGGCAGCCGGTGGCCTCCCACACGTTTCGGAGATCGCACAATCGTTGATCAACCTGGACCTGGACACGCTCACGCCAGTTGAAGCTTTGACGAAGCTTTACGAGTTGCGCCGCCTGGCCGAATCAGAAAAGCCAAAGAGCATCAGGGCGATTAAAACGGCCTGACCTGTAACCGCCCTCAGCCGCCGCGCGAATAAATCAACCTGCCGTTTTGTCCGCACGGGCGAAAAGCTTTGCCAGCAAAAGACAGCTAAAAGGAAAGACGAAAGCGTAGCCGAGGATGGCTGGGTATTGAAGACGCAGATCGCCCGACAGCGAGCCGGAAATGCCGAACAGGCAGAGCCCTCCGCCGAGAATCAGGCTGACGCGAATGGCGTTTTGCAATTTGTCGCCCCTGAATATTGCTGCGGCGAAGAGCAGGCCGAAGCCCAAAAAGAAGTCCCAGCCGAGAAAATCTATAGCCAGCATCGTCGAGAGCCGGCCATCCGGGTTATACATACGGAAAACTTCGGCGACTGCTGCGCTGGAGGTCCGACGAACAACAGCCAGTTGAACAAAGTGAACAATGCCTGTCAGACCGGCGAGCAGTGTGACAAAGCCGAAGGCCGCCAGACTACAAGTTTTCCTATCGGGCGGCGCGTAGGCGTGTATGGCTGCAAAAAGAGCAACGAGAGCCGGGGTTGTCAACAGAAGTAGGGTTTCGAGGATAGCCAGATAAGGCTCGCTCGGTTGTAATCCCTGAGCTGTCGCCGCATTGAGATTTGACACGAGCCAGATCGTGCCTGTGAAAATGTAAGCCACAGTCAAAACGACAATGGCAACGGCCGCCCACATGCCGATGCGCCTATCGGTCCTTGTCCACGAGTTCATAGCAGAGCCTTTCGATTGCGGATTGCGGATTTAGAAAAACAGAAGGCAGAAGGCAGAAGGCAGTAGGCAGTAAAAGCGTCTTCGGTCTTTACTGCCTACTGCTTTCTGCCTGCTGCTTACTGCTCTTTCAATCCGCATTCCGCAATATCTACAGTTGTTCATTCAGGAGGCGCTCAAAGTTGCTCACGTCCTTCGCGCCCTTTTCGAGCACAGCCCTGTAGATCATGTCGCTGGTCACGGTATCGCGGTACTCGCGACGCCGCCAGTATGCTTCTTTGATGGCGAGGATGAAAGATCTTGTCTCCGCCGTCAGCTTTTCACGCATCGACGCCGAATATTGAGCGTGCTGCCTGTAGCTCGTTGAATCAAGGAACCAAACGTCCAGCTTCCAGGCCCCCTGACGCTCGTCCCCTAACTTAATGCCCCAGTAGAGGCCGTTTGGCTCGCCTCCGATGTTGTTAGTGAAACGTGACTTCTTGGCCGAGAGCCGCTGTGTAAGCTCGTAGGCGACTTCGAAACACTGCTTCAAGTCTCGTCTCGGATCGAGGATATAAATATCCAAATCCCGCCAGCACATCAGGTCATAGCTATAACTGCCGCCGACAAACCAGTCTGGATATGAGCGAAGCAATTCCGGCAAGCCACACGCTTGAAGCAAGCGGTCCGCCTCTCTCTTTAATTCATCATTCTCCATACACGAAAACAAGGAGCACAACAACGTATTCAGTTGAGCGGTGAACTGCCCTCATGCCGCAGCCTGTTTAATATCCATTGGCCGGGACACCTTGCGCTCCCTCATCAATAAGAAAAGAGGCAAAGCGAGCGAAACGCCAACCAGGAGGTTGCAGATTATGTATAGCCAGAGATGCTTCATCTGTTGCCGCCGCCCTTCTGTGAGGACGAACACCCAGAGCACCACAGACGACACGATAACATCGAGCCCGAAGAACCCGGAGATGCGATTCGCGAATAGTTGCTCGACAAACAGCGGGATGTTTAAGCCATGCTCGGCCAGGAAAGGGAAGAGCTGCGAGCAGGGGAGAGCCGTGCCCAGCACAGACAGGATCAAATAAAGATACTGAATCATAATAATGGTCCTCCTTATCCGCGCGAGGACAGTTTCAGTTGAACTCTCATGAATCAGGACCGGAAAAGGGAATCAGCCTCAGGCAACGCGGCAGGCTGATAGCAGTTCCTCGAAGAGCCGTTTCTCTTGCGTTCTCATCAGTCGTAGCTGCGTCAGTGCTTCCCCGTAGGCAGGGTCGCCTTTCAGCCAGCAACCCACAACCCAATCAAGTCCCTCAAGCCGCCAGATAACGGTCACGTACCGCGCTCTCCTTTAACCGGCCGGGTCCGTGTGGATTTGCACGCGGGCGCGCGGAATCTCCGCTTCGATTGCGCGCAGCACCGAGACCGTAATGTCATGCGCCTCCTGGAGTCGCATGTTGCGCTCGACCTCCAGATGCAGATCAATGAATTTCTGCGACCCCGAGCGGCGTGTCCGCAGGTCGTGAAAACCGAGCACGCCTTGATCCCTGAAGCGGTCAACAACCCGCGCGACTTGGTCGTGAACCTTGAGGGGAAGCCTTCGGTCCATCAGAATATCTATAGACTCGCGCCCGACCGCCAATGCGGACCAGAGTATATAGAACGCGATTGCGATGGAGATGAGCGGGTCCGCGATCTGTAGTGGAGTTAGACCAACGATGACGAGCGCCAAAAGCGCGCCGAGGTTCGTGTAGATGTCCGTCATGTAGTGTAGGGCATCCGCATGCAGCGCCGGCGATTCCGTCTCGCGCGCCACCCGCTTGAGCCGCCGGACGAGCGCGACGCTGACGCCGACGGCGACGAGCATCGTCAAAATCCCGATCCATTCCGACCGAGTCTCTTTGAGATTGATGATGCGGCGGATAGATTCGGCGATGAGAAAAATGCCCGAGGCCGCAATCACGATTGACTGGAAAAGACCTGCCAGCGATTCGGCTTTGCCGTGACCGTAGGCGTGGTCCTCGTCCGCCGGGCGGGCGGCGGCGCGCACCGCGAAATAATTGATGGACGAAGCGAAGATGTCCATCGCGGAATCAAGCAGAGATGCCCAGACGCTGATCGAGCCCGTGAGAAAGCCCGTCACGGTCTTGAGCGCAATCAGAAACCCTGCGGCCAGCATTGAATATCGCGCCGCAGAAGTTTTCGCAGCCTCCTCCATTAATTGACGAGAGATTCTGTCTGCCGCTGTCGTCGCCATCTGGGAATTAACTATACCAGCAGACTCCTCAATCAACGCAAATGCACATTAATGGCTCAGGGCTTCGGGATGCTCCGCGACTTCGTCTATGGCATGACTGCGCGTGCGCCACGTGACGACGGCGATGCCGGAAAAGATTAGAAGGGAAGCGAGCCACGAGCGCGGGTTCCATTTCTCGTTGAGAATGAGAGGGGCCAGAGCGAATGCGATCAGCGGCTGGAGATAAATGTAGATCGCTACGGTGCTCGGTTCGACTCGCGAAAGCGCCCAGGCATTCAAATAGTATGCGCCCACTGTCGGCACTAGAATGATGTAGATGACCGCCAGCCAGACGCCCGTTCCAGCTTCCTGCAAAGGTGCCCCCGCCAGCGCATAGCCGCCTATGGGAACCGTCGCGATTGAGCCGAAGACGAAAATCCAGGTGATGACCGTTAAAGCCCCGTAACGCTTCAGCACGTCCTTCGAGATAGCAAGATAAGCGCCGTAGCAGACCGAGTTGAGGATAATCAGCAGGTTCCCGATGGCCGAGTCGCTCGTGAAATCCCGCTCGGGATAAAGAAGATAGACGACCCCGGCCGCGGCCAGAGAGATGCCCAGCGCCTTGCGTAACGTGAGGCGATCATAACCGAGCGTGATGCTGACAAGTAGTGTGAAGACGGGAATGGTCGTGCCGAGCAGTGTCGCGCTAATGACTGTGGTCAGCGACAGGCCTTTGACGAAAAGAAACTGGTTGAGGACCACACCGAGCAGCGCGTAAAGGGCGAAGCGCGCGTAATCGCTACGGCGAATCTTCTGCGCGCGACCTACCGTGCGCTGCAAAAGCAGGAAGGCGAGAGCTGCCCCTGCGACGCGAAAAGCAACGAGGCTGGCGCTCGGCAGAACTGTTAAAGCGAGCTTGCCGACAATCGGCCAGGTGCCGAACATCAGTTGGACGGCGATGAGCGCCAGGTGCGGGGCAGCGCCGCCGCTTTTGATGTTGGCTAGGCGTCTCAAACGATCATCAGGAGCGGATTTTCGAGTAATCGCTTGAAAGTTTGAAGAAAACGCGCGCCGGTCGCGCCATCTATGACTCTGTGGTCGCAGGACATCGTCACGCGCATCAACTGACGCACAACTATCTGCCCGTCACGCACGACCGCCTTGGGCGTCACAGCGCCGACAGCCAGAATGGCCGCTTCCGGCGGGTTGATGACGGCCGTAAACTCATCAATGCCCAGCATCCCCAGGTTGCTAATCGAGAAAGTCGCGCCTGTGTATTCTTCCGGGAGAAGTTTGCGCGAACGCGCACGTTCGGCCAGCTCGCGGACCTCGCTGGCTATCTGGCTCAGGGATTTTTTATCCGCGGAGCGCACGACCGGCGTGATCAGGCCATCTTCGATGGCAACGGCCACGCCGATGTCCGCCCGCTCGTAGTATCGAACGTTTCTCTCCTGGAACGAGGCGTTGACCTGCGGGTGCTGCACCAGCGCAGCGGCGGCGGCCTTGATAATCACGTCGTTGATGCTGACTTTGAGCTCCGGGTCCAGTTCGTTGACTGAGCGCCGCATCTCGACGACACGGTCCATCTCGATCTCGGTCGTCAGGAAGAAGTGTGGGATCGGCCCGATGGACGTGACAAGACGGCGCGCGATGGTCTGACGCATCACGGAGGTCGGCTCGTCCCTGTACGGCGAGGCGCCTTCAACAGCAGGGAACTGCGTCGGCTGGCTGCTCGGCGCGACGGCGCGCAGGTGTCTCTGCGGCGTTTGCGCCGCAGCGTCTTCGGCTCCCGCTTTGCCCCCGGCGCTCATCGCGGCTTCAATGTCGCGTTTAATAATTCGTCCGCCCGGTCCGCTCCCGGTCAGCGAACGCAGGTTGATGCCGGCCTCGGCGGCCATGCGAGCGGCGAGCGGGGAGACGACGAGACGGCCGCTCCCTTGTCCGTCGTCTGTTTCAGTCGCTCCGGCGCCATTACCGGACGGCTGCGCGGCCCTGGTCCCGTCCGCGGGAGCCCTCTGTTCTAAGGATTCAGCGCCCTCCTGCTCGGGTTGTGCCTGCGACTTCGGCGCGCCCGTTCCGGCCCCCGCTTTCAAAAGGCTGGAGATGTCTTCGTTGGCCTCGCCGATGATTGCGATGGGCTGTCCGAGCGGCGCGGTCTCGCCCTCATTGATCAAAATCTTGCGCAGCACGCCTGTGCCGAGCGCCTGCATCTCCATCGTGGCCTTGTCCGTATCAATCTCCGCGAGCGGCTCGCCCATAGAGACTTGATCGCCCTCTTTTTTGAGCCACCTTGAAATCTGTCCCTCTTCCATCGTCGGAGAGAGCTTGGGCATTACGACCTGCGTTGCCATTCTTTTTCCTCGTAAATCGTGAATCGTAAATCGTAAATCGTGAAAAGCGGCTTCTCTCTATTCACGATTTACGATTCACGATTCACGAATCCAGGTACGCGACTTCGCGCACGGCTTTTATGATCTGATTGACGTCGGGGATCGCCAGCTTCTCAAGATTCTTGGCATAAGGCATCGGGACTTCCGCTCCGGAAAGGCGGCGGACCGGAGCGTCCAGATAATCGAAAGCCCGCTCATGGATTTCGGCGCTGATCTCCGCGCCGACGCCGCAGAAGGGGTGCGACTCTTCCGCGACGACGACCCTGTTGGTTTTCTTGACCGAGTTGATGATAGTCTCAATGTCCAAAGGTCGGATCGTGCGCGGGTCAATCACTTCGCAGGACACGCCCTGCTTCTCCAGCTCTTCGGCGGCCTTGAGCGCCAGCGGGACCATCAGAGAGCGGGCGACGATGGTCGCATCCTTTCCCTCACGTTTGACATCCGCGACCCCGAGCGGGATCGTGAAGTCTTCCTCTTCGGGCACCTCGCCTTTTTGGCCGTACATCCTCTCCTGTTCCATGAAGATCACAGGATTATCATCGCGGATGGCGCTCTTCAGCAGCCCTTTGGCGTCGGCAGGGGTCGAAGGCATGACGACCTTAATGCCAGGGAAGTAGGCGTACCAGGATTCGAGCGCCTGCGAGTGTTGCGAAGAGACCTGGAAGGCTGACCCGTTAGGGCCGCGAAAGACAATCGGAATCTTGAACTGCCCGCCGGACATGTAAAGCATCTTGGCCGCTGAGTTGATGATCTGGTCCGTGGCGAGGATGGAGAAATTAAAGGTCATAAACTCGATGACGGGCCGCAGGCCGACCATCGCCGCGCCGACGCCTAACCCGGCAAAACCTAGCTCGGTGATCGGCGTGTCAATCACACGCTTGTCGCCGAACTCCTCCCAGAGTCCTTTGGTAACTTTATAAGCCCCCTGATATTCGGCAACCTCTTCGCCCATCAGGAAGACTGTCTCGTCGCGCCGCAGCTCTTCACGTAAAGCCTGATTGAGCGCCTCGCGCATTGTTATTACGGCCATCTGATTTCCTCGTAAATCGTGAATCGTAAATCGTAAATCGTGAAAAGCAAATTCATCTATTCACGATTTACGATTTACGATTCACGAAGCATAGATGTCTGTGAAAAGCTCTTTAGGATCAGGTTCGGGGCTTTCGTCCGCGAAGCGTGCGGAGCGTTCGGAAACCTCGCGCGCCTCCTTCTCCATCTGGGCGAGACGGTCGTCGTCGAGCACGCCTTTCTCCTTCAAGCTCTCTGTGAAAAGTTTGATCGGGTCCCGTTCCTGGTGCTTTTCGATCTCGGCGCGCGTCCGGTAGTTGCCCGGGTCGGACATCGAGTGTCCCATGAAGCGATAGGTCCGTATTTCGAGCAGGGTCGGAAGATAATCTTTGCGCGCGCGGTCCACGGCGCGCAAAACGGCTTCCCGGACGGCGAGCACATCCATCCCGTCAACGAATTCCGAAGCCATTTCGTAGGCGCAGGCTTTCTGAGAAACGTCGTGTAGTGACATCGCACGCTGAAGCGACGTGCCCATCCCGTATTGATTGTTTTCGCAGATGTAGATGCAGGGAAGTTTCCACAACTGAGCCATGTTGAGCGACTCGTGAAACGCGCCCTGATTGACCGCGGCCTCGCCGAAGAAACAGAGCGTCACCTGGTCCGTTCCCTTGTATTTCGAGGCGAACGCGACTCCTGTAGCCAGCGGGATCTGCCCGCCGACGATGGCGTGGCCGCCGAGAAAATTGAGGTCCGCATCAAAGAGATGCATCGAGCCGCCTTTGCCGCTTGAGCACCCGCCGGCTTTGCCGTAAAGCTCCGCCATCACTTCATCCGGAGACATCCCTTTGGCGATGGCGTGGCCGTGCTCGCGGTAACTCGTGAGCACGTAATCAT
Source organism: Pyrinomonadaceae bacterium (assembly GCA_036392495.1). Lineage (GTDB taxonomy): Bacteria > Acidobacteriota > Blastocatellia > Pyrinomonadales > Pyrinomonadaceae > QHXM01. The sequence continues at coordinate 16,433 of DASVXV010000019.1, forward strand.
CGGGGCGCAACGTAGCGAGAGCGCCAACGGCGACGGCCTCCTGGCCGATGTAAAGGTGACAGAAGCCACCGATCTTGCCGAGGCTGTAACTTTCGGCGCACTTCTCCTCGAAGCGGCGAATGAGGATCATCTGGTTAAGCAGCTTGAGCAAAGTCTCTGGGTCGAGCTCTGCGGTGCGATCAATTTGCTTTGCTTTCTGATCCTGATGCTCTCGGCTCAGTTCATCGGTATCGGCGATTTCTTGCTCGGCGACGCCGGTAGCGCTTGCGTCCTCAGCACCCGCGCGCGATTCTGTGGGCGTGGCTTGTTTGGTCATGGAATTCAGTTTTTCCGCTTCAAGCGCTGGCCGCGTCAAGGGGAGACACTCCCGGCGCGGCTGATGCTTGTGCGCGTTTGAGATTTGTTAAAGCCAAATTGCGATGCGATTGGGATTATACGCGAGATGCTCGATTGCGTGCAAAAGCGCACAGAGCACAAAAAAAGGCGCAGGCTACTTATTTAATAGCCTGCGCCTTTTTCGATTCCTGGAAGAACTCTATCTAAGGTGGTCTAAACTCGCAGCCGTCAATGATTCAGAAAGAGACGGTACGAGCTTGCGTGCGTGTTTGTCGTGCTGCATGTTGCGGGCGGCGGCGGTCAACAGTTCTTCAGTGGTCTCGCCATCCGTCGGGAAGCAGGAGACGCCGAGGCTGATGCCGACCTCTACGGTGCGACCCGTTCGGACGGAGTATTTATGAGATTCGACCGCGGACCTGACGCGCTCTGCAATCATGTTCGCCATAGTAGTGGATGCCATGGGCATGATGGCGACAAACTCGTCCCCGGCATAACGCGCGAGGATGTCCATCTGCCGCATCTCTTTCTTGATGACCGTGGCGATGTTCGCCAGCACCCGGTCGCCGATGGCATGGCCGTAAGAATCGTTAATCTTCTTGAAATCGTCCACGTCCATGGAGATGACGGCGAGTGCTTCCTTGTTCAAACGCTGCCCTTCGGCGATGCGCTGTTCGAGCATCAGGTAGAAGGCGCGAGCGTTCGGCAGGTCCGTCAAAGAGTCTATCAGCGCGCTCTCTTTCGTCTTCTCGAAAGTCATGGCGTTATTAAGTGCCGAAGAAGCATGTTGCGAAACGGATTCGAGGAGGCGGACGTGCTCAGAGGTGTATGAGATGCGGCTCTTTGAGTAGAGCGTGATCGCGCCGAACGCGCCGTCTTCGCGAATGAGCGGCGCGACGAGGACGCCCCTGATGGCTTTAATAAGGTCTTCGGGCAGGCCGACCAGATCGAGTTCCGGGGAGGCGTTGCACATCGAGCGTGCGTTTGCAATAACCCATCCGGTGATGCCTTCGCCGATGTTGATTCGACGCTTTGAAAAGATTTCGGAGTTCTCGCCGGCGGCGTGCGCAGGCATGGCCTTGCCAGACTTCTCGTCAACAAGATAGATGACGCAGGTGTCGAAGGGGACGATGGCTCTGAGCTTGCTGGAGACGAGGGCGACAGTATCCTGCAAATTAAGTGACGAGCCGATTGTCTGGGCGATTTCGTGCAGCGCGAAGACTTCGCGCTGTGCTTCTGTAATCGAGCGGAAGCCCGTGACGTCGTTCGGCGTGCCGAGTGTATCCGAGGCGAGTCCGGCGTCGGGACGGGACGCGTTAGCCTCTTCGTCTTGCTCGGAAGGAACCTGCTCTTGAATATCCTGGGCCGCGATCAGGTTGTCGAACTCTTCGACATGAGCGATGAAGGTTTCGACCACGCGGGGATCGAAAGAAGACCCGGCCATCTTTCTCAAGAGCGTCAGAGAATCCTCGCGCGTCATGCCTTTCCTGTACGGGCGGTCGCAGCGCGTCGCATCGTAGAAATCTACGACTGAAATAATCCTCGCGACCAGCGGAATCGCCTGGGCCTTCAAACCTTTCGGATAACCGGTCCCGTCCCACTTCTCATGATGGTAGCGGACGATGTCTTCGACGGGGTAGGGAAACCCGACACGCTTCAGGATGTCGCCGCCGACCGTCGGATGAATCTTCATCTTGGCGAACTCGGATTCCGTCAGCTTGCCGGGCTTGTTGAGGATGTACTCGGGAACGGCGAGTTTGCCTATGTCATGTAGGAGCGCGCCGGCCATCAAGGCTTGAAGCTCGGATTCAGTAACTTTCAGAAGTTTCCCCATCTCGGTCGCGTATATTTGTGTTCGCCGAACATGACCGTGGGTGGTCTGGTCTTTCGCATCAATCGCTATGGCGAGCGATTCGATGGTGTTCATGTGCAGGTTCGCCATCTCCTGAATATGCCGCGCCTTCTCTTTCTCTGCGCGGCGGACTTCCTGGACTCGCTGCTCGTCGAAGCGGTAGAGAAGATGTACGAGTCCTATAATCAGGAGGCCGACGAAGACGAACGGAATGCTTCCCGTGTACAAGGTCGAGTAAAAGAGCGCCGCGGAAGCAGCGCTTCCGATCTCTGTGATGGACGTCCAGACCAGGCTTTCGCGCGAAAGCGTGAGGCGGCTGTTTCCAGAATCGAAAGCGATGAAGGCGGCCGTTGCGATGGTGCTCAGGAAATACTGGACGAGGGCCAGAAGGCAGAGCGGCAGCAGCAGGGATTCGAGCCGGATGTTTTCGACGCCGCCTTGAGAGTTCGCCAGAAATACATGAACCAGGAACCCGTAGAGTGAAGCCGCAGCGTAGGTCGAAATGATGGCAGCGCCCGTCGTGAAGATCGTGATTCGGCGGTCGGAAGATTTCCAGGAAGAGATGAATCCGACGACGGCGGCCAGAATCACAGCGGGACCGACAGCCTTCGCCGGCTCCACCGCATACATCATCGCTGCCAGAAAAATGAAAGCATCAGCGATAGACTTTTCGCTTTGGCTGACTCCGTCCGCGTTTGTCACGGAGACCGTAAAACGACTTGCGCCCAGCGTCAAAACAAGAAGCCCCGCGAGCGGAGCAAGTCCGGACCACCCGCTTAAGGGCAGGCCAGCGACTGAGACGAGGGAGAGAACCAGCAGGACGGAGGCCAACGCGGCCACGCAGCCTAGAAGTGCGAGTGTTTTCCAGTTTCCTTCCGGCATAGCTGAATTGTTTGATTCCTCTCAGAAAGTGAACACTAGAAGGGAGAATTGCGTTCGGTTTACGGCGTTTGTGGGTGACTGGACTCCGAAGTTCAGGAGGGAAAATCCCCCTTACTTCACGGTCAGAGGAGCAATTGTTAAGAGCTGCCACATGCCAACTTGGTTGGCATGTGATTAACAATACTTAAATTATAAGGGCTCGTCAAGGCTTTTCTAGGGGGATTTGGCCCTGAAGAGGGGAGAGATTCTCAAAGAATCTCAATTTTTTGGTTTATTTCCAGCGGTTCTAGTGCTAAACTGCGCGCGCCTTAAATTCAGTAGCGCCCTTCTTACGGGAAAGGCCACGGGGCAACATCAGGAAATACAAGCCTTTTGGGCTTGAGAAGATGTCGCTTGCCGTGGATAATTAGGCGCGAGTTTTTAAGATCATTGGGTGTCGTTATGGACGCCCAGTAAAATCTTGTCCGCCAGAGGTAAGTATCAAGGCGGGCATAAGCTATTCTGAATAATTAACTGCCCTGTGCGTTTACTCCTTTCAACTTGCTCCAAAGGTTCTAGAAAGTTGACGCACTGTGGCGCGACCAATTGACCGAGCTGATGCAGAAGCGTTCCGGCGGAGACCAAGAAGAAGTTTTTGCCTCAGCTCCCTAACAATCTGACCCCTCTGGGTTACAGGAGACAACTCGATGCGAAGAACCTTAGCTCTTCTTACCTTGCTTGCAGTCGCTGCTTTGGGAATCGGCTGTGGAAGCGAAAACGCCAACAATACGTCCACGACGACGAATACCACAAACACGGCGACGCCGACCCCAACTGCGACCAGCACGCCGACGCCAACCATGACGCCAATGAACATGAATGGCGGCACAAACACGAACATGAACATGAACGGTAACAAGAACGCCAACATGAGCAACATGAACAAGCCAGCGAATACCGCTAAGCCTAATAAGAACATGTAATCTGTTGCCTTTGTGGCTGAATGGAGAAGGCGCGTTGATATTTCAGCGCGCCTTAATTTTTAGTGCCAGGATTGCTGGCGGGGCCGGACCTTCCGTACCGAAACGACCGTGACCGAGTTTGAGCAGACGATGGTGCCCGGCTTTCGCTTCATCACCGATAACAATGAAGCGCGACTCGCGCTCGAAGGGGTCGTCTCGGAAACAATCGTCGGGCTCGATACGGAAACCTACTGGGATGTTGCTGCCAATAGATCGCACGTCTCGCTCGTGCAGATCGCGGCGCGCGAAGGCGATGTCCTGGTTTTCGATCTCTTCGCGATTGATGTTGAGCTCCTAAGACCTTTAATCGAATCGCCCGCCGTCACGATGGCGGCGCATAACGCGCGTTTTGATGAGGGGATGTTAATCGGGGCGGGCTTCAGGCCGGCCGCTTTTGTGGATACGTTGCGGCTGGCCCGCTCCGCTTTACGACTTCCTTCTTACAGCCTCGCAGGCGTGACGGCGCATCTTTTCGGCATTGAGCTGGACAAGAGTTTCCAAAAATCTAACTGGAAGCGGCGGCCACTCACACGCGCCCAACTTCAATATGCCGCGATGGATGCCTACATTACGCTACGCGTCTATGACCAGCTTCAACGTCTACTGACTGAACAGGGAAAATTAGAGTTGGCAATGCGCGCGGCCACTCTCGCTCCATCGAGCGGCGAGACGCGCGCGCCGCGGAAACGTCGTGCCCCGCAGCCGCCTCCCAGAGCGCTGACAAAAGAAGAAAGAGATGCCGTAGCCAGTTTGAAGAAGTGGAGGCTTCAAACAGCGAACCGTGAGCACGTGCCAGCCTACATGATCTGCCCGGACCGAACGCTTGAGCATCTGGTGATGGAGCGCCCCGCAACGGTCGAAGCCCTCGTTTCTATCCACGGGCTGGGCGAATCAAAGATTGCGCGCTACGGTGAAGAGCTCATGGAGGCGCTCAAGACAGCTTTGATTACACCTTAAATGGAGCCTGAAGCGTCACGGGCCACGTCCCCGTCAAGTTGCCGTGCAAGCTCTGCCGGGGAGGGCGTGGGCTTTTGACACGTATAATTCTCGCAGACGTAAGCCGTCGCACGCCCCTCCGCCATTGTGCGCTCCCGCAGGAGCGGGATGATTTCAGTAGCCTTCTCGTCGCCCTCCGCGGCTTGAGCCACAACCTTGTTCGGCAGGTATCTCGTCCACACTTCACGCAGGAGAGCGCGCGTCGCCTCATCCTTGCTCTCGCCGATAACAGCAATCTCGCGTGGCGTCGAAAGGTAGAAATCCAGCGCGCCGAGCAAGCGCCCGAAGGCCGAAGAATATTTCTTTAAGGGACCGCCGAGCAGGCGAAAGATGGTCACAGCCTTACGCGAATAGTCTTCATTACCGGTGAGGGCGGCCAGATGGAGCAGCGCCTCTGCGGCCACGGAGTTCCCGGACGGCGTGGCGTTGTCAAAAAAATCCTTCGTCCGAACGATCAGCTCTTCATGATTCTTGCCGGTGTAGAAAAAGCCCCCGTCCTCCGCATCCCAGAACTCTTCGATCATCCGGTCCGCCAGGGCGCGCGCTTCTTCCAGCCAGCGCAAGGTGCCCGTCGTTTGATAGAGCGTGAGAAGTCCGTCAATGAAGAAAGCGTAATCCTCCAGATAGCCGTTGAGCTTGGATTGCCCGTCCTTATAGGTGCGCAGTAACAGCCCGTCGGGGCGCAGTTGCTCCAGGATAAATTGCGCGTTTCGCTCGGCCGTCTCTCTGTAGTCATCCCTTTCGAGAATGGCCCCGGCTTCGGCGAAGCTCGCGAGCATGAGCCCGTTCCAGGCTGTCAACACTTTCTCATCTCTGCCGGGCTTGATTCTGCGCTCTCGAATCTCGAAAAGCTTTTGACGCCCGCGCTCCAGAACTTCCGCCCAACGCTCCGCGGACGTGCCTGCTTCCTCGGCAACGTCTTCAACGGAGCGCGAGACGTGCAGAATATTCTTGCCCTCGAAATTGCCCGCTTCGGTCACATCATAATAGTCGCAGAAGAGCGAGCCTTCTTCTTCGCCCAGGGCCTCCTTGATCTCTTCAACGGTCCAGACGAAAAATTTCCCCTCCTCTCCTTCGGAATCCGCGTCCTGCGTTGAGTAGAAACCGCCGCGCTCATCCGTCATCTCACGCAGCACGTAACCGAGCGTCTCTTCGACGATTCGCCTGTAGAAATCATCTTTCGTCTGCTGGTAAACGTGCAGGTAAAGCCGCGAGAGCAGGGCATTGTCATAAAGCATCTTCTCGAAATGCGGGACGAGCCAGCGCGCATCCGTCGAGTAGCGGTGGAATCCGCCGCCGAGTTGATCGTACATCCCGCCTTCGGCCATCTTGCGCGAAGTATTCTCGATCATCTCCAGCGTCTCGCTCCGCCCTGTTCGGTAATACTGCCGCAGTAGAAACTCCAGGCTCATCGGGGCCGGAAACTTCGGCGCGCTGCCGAAGCCCCCGTAACGTGGATCGTAGCTGCGCGCGATGTTGCGCTCGGCCGCGTCCAGTAGATCATGTGTGAGCAGATCATCGGATTCACGCGCCTGACCCAGGCGCTGCAACTCCCTGAGCATCGAGACGGAGGTCTCTGTTATCTCGTCCGGGCGCGAGCGATAAGCTTCGGCGACGCCCAGGAGCACGCGCGGGAAGCCCGGCATGTTGTAGCGGTCTTCCGGCGGAAAGTACGTGCCGCCGTAAAAGGGCACGCCTTCCGGCGTCAGGAACACAGTCATCGGCCAGCCGCCGTGCCCGGTCATCATCTGCACCGCGTTCATGTAAAGCTGATCCAGGTCCGGGCGCTCCTCTCGGTCCACCTTGATGTTGATGAAATTCTCGTTCATCAAGCGCGCGATCTCTTCATTCTCGAAGGATTCTCTCTCCATCACTGAACACCAGTGACAGGAAAAATATCCGATGCTAAGGAGAATCGGCTTGTCTTCTTGTTGCGCCTTAGCGAATGCTTCTGGTCCCCAGACATGCCAATCAACGGGGTTATATGCGTGCTTGAGTAAGTAGGGACTGCTCTCGTTAATGAGGCGATTGGCTTGTTTAGAAAGATCGTGCTTATGTTCCTGGCTATTCATTATTCCTCCTCCATGTCCATCCCTTATGGCTCTTACGCTGACCGCTGATGAGGTTATGCATATGGACGGGATGAAGCCCGTGCGCCCGGCAAAAGGCCACCAAGTTTGTGAAAATTACCCGCTGCCCCTCGGGGTTAATAAAACCAGTATATGTCTTCACCGTCTTCCGCTTTCCGTTCTTATATGTCCAACCGTGATGACTACAAATTCTGCCGTTTACAAGCGCCACCATGTGTGTATTATCTAATCCGTGTTCGCGGCAAAACGCGGCGAGGTTTGTTATTGGCTCCACCGAACGGCCATCAGGATCAATGAATCCTGTGTAGGTCTTCACATAGTCTCTTTGGCGAATGCTGTTACGGTGTGTCCAGCCCTTATAGGATTTAAGTTTGCTCTTTCCCTTCGCCAGCCTGTGCATTGAAGGGAAATCTAGTTCATGCTGCCGACAAAATCCGTGAAGATTGGTGATCGTTATCTCATTGCCCTCAGGGTCAATGAATCCTTTCCAAATTTGAGCGAACAAATCACCCGTCGAGCCAGCAACGCGAGAGATGTTAAATCCGATGTTCCTATCAGCGCATCCGGTATTATTAATCCATCGTTGCTCCGCCTGTAACAGACCTGCCTCATCTACAAACTCTAAAACTGAGAATTCAAACCGTGACTCGCCATACTTGTTCCAAGCACGCTGTAGAAAAATATTCTGATGCTTGCCATAACGCAGACTTGAGCGGTGTCCAGCCCAACGTTCTCGCAGATTAACTGTACTGCCGATGTAGATTTTGCCCGTCGGCTTGCGGAGAATTTGATACACGCCGGATGAGCGTGGCAACACTGATTTCATTAAAGTCTCCGACGATTAGTTCACAATTATTCTACATGTTTCAGGAAGGAGAAGCATAATCAAAGCGAAATGAAAATGTGAGCGGGAGCGCCATTTTAACACTTCGACTTAAAACCTCGCTATTTGCTATACTCGCCTCACTGAATGGTTATTCATTTTTATCTCATCGAGGTGGAAGTTTGGAACGCGAAACTTTAGAGATGGACGTGGTTTTCGTCGGCGCGGGCCCGGCGAACTTGAGCGGGGCGCTGCATCTGGCGCGCCTCGTCCGAGAGCACAACGAGGCGGTCGCAAATGGTGAGCGCGAAGGTCAGCCGCTCGGCGAAATCGAGATCGGCGTCATTGAAAAGGGCGCGTCTGTCGGCGCGCACATTCTGTCCGGCGCAGTCATGGACCCGCGAGCGCTTCGCGAGTTGATCCCCGATTTTATAGAGCAGGGAGCGCCGCTCGAATCTCACGTCAAGGAAGACTATTTCCTGTACCTGACGAAGACGCGCTCCATCCGCTCGCCCATCACGCCGCCTCCCTTAAAGAACCATGGCTATTACATAGTCTCCCTCAACCGCCTGACCGCATGGCTCGGCGAGAAGTGCGAGGAAGCTGGCGTCAATATCTTTCCGGAGTTTCCTGGCGCGGAGATGCTCTATGACGAGCGTGACCGCGTCATAGGCGTCCGCACAGGGGACAAAGGAATTGACAAGGAGGGGAAGCGTAAGGCCAATTTCGAGCCGGGGGTGGACCTTCACGCAAAAGTGACCGTGCTCGGCGAAGGCCCGCGCGGCTCCCTGACAAAGGAGCTGACGCAGCGGCTCAATCTTAACCAGGGGCGCGAGCCGCAGGTTTACAGCCTCGGCATCAAGGAACTATGGGAACTGCCGGATGATCGCTACCCGACCGGGCGCGTCACGCACACGCTCGGCTTTCCGTCCGACGCGCAGACCTACGGCGGCGGCTGGATCTACGGGATGCAGAATCGCATCGTTAATCTAGGCTACGTCACTGGCCTTGATTACCGCGACCCGCTTCTGGACCCGCACGCCGAATTTCAACGCTTCAAGCAGCACCCTTTCGTGGCCCGGCTCCTCGAAGGCGGCAAGATGATACGCTACGGAGCCAAGACGATTGCGGCGGGCGGTCCACACGCCATGCCGCAGATTTATGCGGATGGGGTCTTGCTGGTCGGCGACTGCGCCGGTTTCCTCAATTCACAACGTCTGAAGGGGATTCACACTGCAATCAAGAGCGGGATGCTCGCCGCGGAAGCGATTTTCGAGGCGCTGCTGGCTGGAGATTTTTCGGCGAAGCAACTGCGGCGCTACGAGCAGCTCGTCAACGAAAGCTGGATCATGAAGGAGCTGCGTAAGATCAGAAACTTCCACGCGGGCTTTCGCCATGGCCGCTGGCTCGGACTCGCCAATGCTGGCCTGCAATTCATCACGGGCGGGCGTTCCTGGGGCCTGTTCGACCGTGCGAGAGCCGAAGCCGGACACGAGGCGATGGAGAAGCTTTCGGCCTACGGCTATCATGGCGACAACCTGGAGCAGCGTTACGACGGCCTGCGCTTTGACGGCAAGCTCACCTTCAACAAGCTGACAGACGTTTACCACGCAGCGGTCGGCCACGACGAGGACCAGCCAGCGCACCTGCATGTGCTGGACACGAACATCTGCTCGACGCGCTGCGCCGAAGAGTACGGGAATCCGTGCCAGCGCTTCTGCCCCGCCGCCGTTTACGAGATGGTCGAGGGTGGCGCTGACGGGAAAAAGCGTTTGCAGATCAACTTTTCAAACTGCGTTCACTGCAAGACCTGCGATATTATGGACCCGTACCAGATCATCAACTGGGTGACGCCCGAAGGCGGCGGCGGTCCCGATTATAAGGGCATGTGAAAGTAATTTTGAGTTTTGAATGTTGAATTATGAATTAAGGTCAAAAGCCTTTAATTCAAAATTCAAAACTCAAAATTCAAAATTTATGAAGCTTGCTCCTGAATCTCACAAGCAGATCGAGAGTTTTCTGCGCGAGCATTTGAAGGATGAAACTCTGGTACTCCCTCCCATCCACATTTATAGCGGCTGGTACGCGCGCTGGTTGACGGAGCACCTTCGCATCCTGGCGATCACGTTCGGCCGTCGAATCTTCATCGCGCCGAAAGTGCTGAAGCTAGACGAACAGAACCGGCTGACCGCGCCCGCCGGACTAATCGCTCATGAATCCACTCACGTCATCCAATACGCGCAGGTCGGTATAATCGGCTTTTTCGTCTCTTACCTGCGCGAATATTTCCGCATTCTCAGGGAGCAAAAACAGGGCTGGGGAAGAGCGGCACGCAATGCCGCTTATTTAGGCATCAGACACGAGCGCGAGGCTTACAAGGCAGAGGAAGCCTATCCGAGCTGGATCGCGCTCGTAAAAATCTCTGTGGAAGAAGGGAAAGAGACTCTCCCGGCCCTGGACAACAAGACAGATGAAGGATGAGGGAAAACACCCTTGCGTCAAGGATGCTTTCCTCCCAAATCAAACGCTCACCCCTGGCCTTTCAGTCCTGATTCAAAATCTCGAAGTTGACCTTGCCCTGCATGACCTCTTCGAGCGCGATGCGCGTGGTCTTATGTTTCTGCGGATCAATCTCAATGCGCGGTCGCGCGCCGCGTTGAAGCTGTTTGCTTCTTTTGGCGGCGACGATAATCAGACGATATTTGGAATCCATCTCAGGGTTCTCGTTCTCCTCTACGTTCTCTGAAATCTCCACATTCGCTTTAGCCATATTTGATTCCGACCTCCATGTCGGTTCTTTCTATAAAAAGATGTTAAGGAATGAGCCGCTCGTCCTACAGTTAAACTTCCAAGTTCTCCTTGAGGCGCGCTACTGCGAGACCTGTTTGAAACTCATCAGCACGTTCCGTGCAGCGTCTTCCTGGCGCTCGCGCCGCGCTCGCTCGGCGTAAACGATTGACGCGAGAAGCGCGGCGGCGCGGTCCGCGTCGTCGTTGATGACTATGTATTGAAACTCGCGGTAGTGCTCGACCTCGCCGCGCGAGTTTCGTAGTCGAAGCGCCAGATCATCCGGCTGCTCCGAGCCCCTGGCTTCGAGACGCGCCCGCAAAATCTCGAACGAAGGGGGCAGTATGAAGACGCTCACAGCATCCGCGACCAGTTTACGGACGGCCGCCGCGCCCTGCACGTCTATCTCTAAAATGATGTCGTGCCCCAGGAGCAGCTCGCGCTGAATCTGTGTGTGCGACGTGCCGTAATAGTTCCCGTGGACGACGGCCCATTCCAGAAACTCGCCGATTTCCGCCAGCTCTTTAAACTTCTCTACGGAAACGAAAAAATAGTCGCGCCCGTCAACTTCACCCTCGCGCGGCTCGCGCGTCGTAAACGATACAGAATAGCCAAGATTCGGCACGATTTTCAACGCGCGGCGAATGAGCGTGCCTTTGCCGCCGCCCGAGGGCGAGCTGACGATGACGAGCATTCCGCGCCCTTTCGCCACTTCCCTGAGGACGTCGCTCGTCTCCTGTCCTTTAGCTTTACTCGACATTCTGCACTTGCTCGCGCAGCTTCTCTACCTCTCCTTTGATCGCGAGCGCGGCCTCTTTGATTAAAAGATCGGTTGATTTGGAAAGCACCGTGTTGGCTTCCCGATTCAGCTCCTGCAGGAGAAAGTCCAGGCGTTTGCCTGTTTCACCGCTGCCGTCGAGCGTCTCCCGAAATTGAATGAGATGACTCTTAAGGCGCGCGATCTCTTCAGAGATGTCGCTGCGGTCCGCAAGGTAGGCGACCTCCTGAGCGAGCCGCGCCGGATCAAGCTCGACGCCCTGAGTGTCGCGGGCCAGAAGCTCGCCGATGCGCTTCTGGAGCCGCGCACGGTAGTTGTCAACCAGCGTGCTCGCGGCGACTTCGATGATGGGCACCTGGCGGGAAATCTCATCCAGCCGCGAGCGCATCTCCGCCGCCAGGGCTTCGCCCTCACGCTCGCGCATCTGTTCCAGCTCGTTGAGCGCCTCGTCAACAGCATTGACGACGCCCGCGATCATCATCTCGTCAAGTCCGTCGCGCACGGGTTGCAGCGCGCCGGGCAAGCGCGCCAGGACGTTGATGTCCGGCTCGCCTGCAATCTCGAACTCCTGCTGCATCGAGCGAAGCGCCGTGATAAAGCCTGCGATCAGCGGGCGGTTTAATTCGTAGGCCACCTCGCCCGTGCGCTCGAAAGTGATGTTGGCGTCAACACGCCCGCGCGAGAGCCGTGTGCTGATGCGGCGCTTGACGACAGACTCCAGCACCGAAAGCTCCGAGCCCAGGCGCAGATGCACGTCGAGGAACCTGTTGTTCACGGTCTTGAGATCAATCGCAACGCTGAAATTCTCGCCCGTCGCTGATCCGCGACCGAATCCTGTCATTGATTTCATAAGCTAGTGAATCGTGAATCGTAAATCGTAAATAGAGAAAACCGCATTCTTTCTATTCACGATTTACGATTTACCATTTACGACTACTTCCTCCTCTTCATCTGCGAACTGGAGCTCGTACAAACGCTTATAAATTCCTCCGCGGGCGAGTAGCTCCGTGTGGTTGCCGGTTTCCACGATACGCCCGCGCTCCATGACGACGATCTTGTCCGCGCGGCGGACCGTCGAGAGGCGATGGGCGATGACGATTGTCGTGCGGTTGCGAATCAGGTTGGCTAAAGCGCGCTGCACCAACCTTTCAGATTCGGCATCGAGGGCCGAAGTCGCCTCGTCTAAAATCAGGACGGGAGCATCTGCCAACACTGCGCGAGCGATTGCCAGGCGCTGCCGCTGGCCGCCCGAAAGAAAGATGCCGCGCTCGCCGACAATCGTGTCGTACCACTGCGGAAGTTCCATGATGAAATCGTGCGCGAAGGCCACGCGCGCGGCCTCTTCAAGCTCTGCATCGGTCGCCTCAAGCCTTCCGTAGGCTATGTTGTGGCGCACAGTGTCGTTGAAGAGCACCGTCTCCTGTGTAACGAGCGCGATCTGTTTCCTGAGGCTGCCGAGGCGCGCATCGCGCAAATCCGTTCCATCCCAGAGAACCGCGCCGCTCGACGGGTCGTGAAAACGTGGGAGTAATTTTGTCAGGGTTGATTTCCCCCCGCCGGATTCCCCGACCAGCGCGACCATTGTGCCGGCAGGGACATGCAAACTCACTTCCCGCAGGACCGATCTGGTCTCATTCGCATAACCGAACGAAACGTTTCTCAGCTCAATCTCGCGGCTCAAGGGCTTGAGTTCAAGGGCATCCGGTTTCTCGGGAATCTCCGCCCGTTCGTCCATCACTTCCCAGACGTGACGTGCGGCGGCGAGCGCCTGCTCCATGCTGTTCGAGAGCCTTGAGAGCTTACGCATCGGGTCGTAGCTGCGGAAGAGAAAGAAGAGGAAAGTTAGAAACTGCGCCGCGTTCATCCGCCCGGCAGTGATTTCACGCTGCCCGAAGAAGAGAAGGACCACAACCGCGATGACGCCGATCATCTCAATGGTCGGCGGCGAGAGCGCGGCGATCTTGGCCGAGCGCAAATTGGCGCGCACGATCTCCAGCGCCACCGTCTTGAAGCGACGCCGTTCGTGCTCTTCGGCGCGATAGGCCTTGACTATGTTCTGGTTGGCGAGAGCTTCCTGCGCCGTGTCCGTAAGGCGTTTGTTGCCCTCGAAAGATTCGCGCGCGAGATTGCGCAGGGCGCGTCCGAATCTGGCCGTCAGGACGGCGATGATCGGGGCGATGATGAGCGCGCCCAGCGTCAGCCGCCAGTTGTAATAGAATGAGGCCGCGAGGAATGCCATCAGGGTGAAACTCTCGCGAAGCATGTCGCGCAAGGTGGCCGTCACGGCGACTTCGATTGCCGCCGCGCTCGTGACGAGCCGCGAGACCAGATAATTGGTGCGGTGGCGCTCGAAGAAATCCGCCGATTGCGCCAGGACGTGGCCGTAAAGGTCCTGCCGCAGGCGTAGGACCGACGACTGGCCGACGCGCGCCATCAGAAATGACGAAAAATATTCCGCGATGCCCTTGACGGCCGTGAAAACAATCAGCAGGATGGCGATTGTCTTCCAGGCTTCGATGCCAGAGGCGGGAATAATATTCTGCAGGCCGAAGAGGGTCGGGGTGCGCTGGCCGTTTCCTTCGGCGAAAGCCTGGTCGAAAATCGGAACGATGAGAGCGCCCGTGGCACTCTCCAGCAGCCCGACCAGAAGCATGGCGAATGTAGCCAGTGAGAACGTTCCCCAATGTGGCTTGAGATACTTTAATAGTCGCCGAAGGTCCTGCATCGTGCGCGCCAACTCGATATGTTTGCTTGAAGGAAGGGTCGTCCCGACGCCCGAAAGCGGTAAATCAAAAATATACTTACACTTAAACGTTTGCGTCAAGGCGGCCGCGCGCGCCTCGCAAGGTCCCCGACCGTACGGATTGATTATCCGGGGTTGCGCGCAGTTTTTGCAGCCTCTTACGTCCCAATTGCGCTATAATCAGCCCCGATTATCCAGATTGATTCTGTAAAGTGAGCATCGTGGAACAACGAGAAACTAAGACGCGCACGGGTCAGCGCCTGCTGATCGTGGACGACGACGCGGACTTGCGTATTCTTCTGGCAGGTTATTTCCGCCGGATCGGTTATGAGGTCGAAGAAAAAGAGAGCGGGTTGGCGGCCATCGAACCGGCGATAACGGGCGGCTTCGATTGCTTCATCTTCGACGTCTCGATGCCAGGCATGACCGGGATTGATCTCTTAAGGCGGGTGCGCGAGCGTGGGGTCAACACCCCGGCCATGTTTCTGACGGCGCATGACACGATTGATGACAAGGTCGCCGGATTCGAGGCGGGCGCAGACGATTACCTGGGCAAGCCTTTTAATCCCAGAGAGCTTGAGATCCGCGTCGAAGCGCTGCTCCGGCGTTCGCAGGGCAAACAGCCACGCACGGACGACGAGCGCATCAAGGTCGGCGACCTGGTGATTGATAAACGCCGGCATGAGGTCTCGCGCGGCGGGGAGCGCGTAGATTTGACTCCGCTGGAGTTTCAGATTTTAGAGCTCCTGGCATCAGAACCGGGCCGCGCCTGGTCACGCAATGCGCTGCTCGATCAGGTCTGGAGCACGGAATATGAAGGTTATCAGAGAAACATTGATCCGCACATCAACCGCCTGAGAAAAAAGCTCGAAGCGGACCCGAAGAATCCCCATTACGTGCTGACGGTTCGCGGCGTCGGCTACAAGCTGAACGAGACACCATAAAGAAACGATGAACGCGGAATGATGAACGATGAACTGAAAAGCCGTTTGTCTTTAATTCATCATTCATCATTCCGCGCTCATCGTTTAGAAGGATTCCTTATGTCCTTGAGACGCTCCTTAATACTTTATTCCATACTGCTCATCATTCTGTTCGCATTCGCGCCCCTGTCGTTTGCTCAGCCCAGAACGCAAACAACCACCTCGCCGCTCACGTCGCTTCATCTGCGCTGGCCCCAGCAACAGGGCGTTCTGCGCTACAGGCTTCAGCTCGCGCGAGACGAGCAGTTCAAAGACATAGTCTTCGACCGCGCCGTTTACGGCAACGAGTATGTTGTCGCGGACCTCGGTCCGGGACGCTATTTCTGGCGCGTCGCTCCGGCGGTCAAGGAGACGGGGACCTTCACGCCTCCGCGCCTGGTAGAAATCTCCGGCCAGACGAAAGCGGACGCCGTCGAGGATATGAGGACCACAACTTCCACTCCTACTACGCTCCCGTCGGGCGATCCGGGGTGGAGAACTACGACCGGCTCGATTAGCAGACCTCTCGTCGCGCGCCTGCGTTCGGCCACGAGCTATGATCTCGTCGGCGTGAATGCGGACGGGATGGCTTACGGGATTGACGGAACGAACGGCATGGCCCTGTGGGCTGCGCGTTTTCGCCCGGCGGCCAAACAGGGCGAGCCTACCGGAAGCGGCGGCGGCCCCACGTTCACGCCCGTTCTGATTGAAGGGCGCAACGGATTGACGAACGTCGTCGTCGCTTTTGAAGGGGGCGTGCGCGCGCTCGAAGGGGCGACGGGACGTGAGCTCTGGCGCGCCCGGCTTGAGAGTCGCCCCACGAGCGGCGCGGTCGCGACGGCTGAAAACGATGGGGCGAAGAGGCTTTTGATTACTTTCGACAAATCAACGTCTCTCACAGTCCTCAACGCTGAGAACGGCCAGACCGTAGGGGAAGCCAAACTCGATGCGCCCGTGATCGCGCCGCCGTCGTCATTTCCTCTGGATCAGGGAAGCGGAGTTGTGTTCGCAGTCGAGGGCGGCCAGCTGGATGTCCGCAACAGCAATGGCGAGCGCGTGCGCTCCATCAAGATGGATACGACGATCACCACGCCGGCGCTGGCGGTCAAAGGGCCGCGCGGCGCGCTCGTCCTGGTCGGAACCGAAAGCGGGTTGATCTCGCTCACGGCCTCGGACCTGAAGCCAATCGGGCGCATCGCGACTGAGGGCGACGCTCCCGTCGGCATGCTCTCGGCGATAGACCTCGAAAACGACGGCGCGCCCGAAGTGCTGATGATTACGCGTAGCGGTCGCCTCGCTCTGATCAATACCACGGACGGGAAAATCAAATGGCACACGAGCGGCGAGGCCGATGCGTCGTCGGCCGCTTTCGCTGACTTGAACGGCGATGGGGTCCTGGACGTTCTGGTCGCCGCCGGACAGGACTTCGCGCGCGGGTTTTCGGGGCGCGACGGCTCGCTTATCTGGCGGGCCGAAGAGGATGTAAAGGCTGGAACCCAGGCGAGCGCTTCAACGCAGACGCGCGCGCTCGTGGCCGCGCCTTTGGGCGACGGCCCTAAGGTTTATGTAGTGGGCACAGACGTCGCGCGCACGGGCCTGCGCGCCGTGGGCCTGCCGAAAGATTCCGTGAAAGCTGCGAAAGAATAAATATCCGTAGAGGGGAAGAGAAAGAATGGCGCTCTGGGTAATTGCGGTCCTTTTGGTGCTCGGCTGGTCTATCGGGATGGTCCTACACAAATCCGGCTTCATACACATCCTCCTGCTCTGCGCCATCGCCATTATCGTCGTTCAACTGGTCGCGGGACGGCGCGCCGTTTGATCGAGGGCGACATCAGCGAGCTTCCTGAAAAAAGTCACTTTGCGGTTATCCGAAATATCGCGAGCGTGAGTTAGATATTCAAAGATTCGAGGGGTCGCTCACCGTGTTGGGCGACCTCTTTTAGTTTTATCCAAAAATGGGCATCCGGCTTGATTCTCTTCGATGCTTCGGCAACAATGGGCGCGTCGCGCGCATCAATGCTTTGGTAAAACGAATCCCTGCGCGCCCGGAATGCTCAAAAGTGCGCGCTCATCCGATTAAAGGAGCCTTTGCTTTATGAAAAACCCCGCCTCTCCTTTACGTCTTCTTCTCATCATCTCGGTTATTCTTCTGGTCACGGCCCCGGCGGCGTTCGCCCAAAGCGACATGCCGCGACAATCCGTGGCGATCACTTACCCGCTCGACGAGGCTGTGACTGTGAAATTCCGCGGGACCACACGGCTGCCGCGCTTGAAAGGCGAGGCCAAAGTCAAAAGGGCGGGCCGCAGGGGCACGCGCGTCGAGTTGAGCATTGACAACCTGCCGCGCGCACATGAGCTTGGCGGCGTCTATACGACCTACGTGCTGTGGGCCATCTCGCCCGAAGGCCACGTGGACAACATGGGCGAGATCAAGCGCGGCGGGAGCTTCATCGTCTCCTCCAAGCTGGACGTGACCACGCCGTTGCAAACCTTCGCTCTGATAGTCACTGCCGAGCCGCATTTTCTGGTCCGAACCCCGAGCCGCATGGTCGTGCTCGAAAATCTCCCGCCGCAGAAACTCGGCGACGCCGGCATCGCCACAGTCAACGTTCAATATCTTGGCAACGCCAGCGACTATTTCAACGACGCGCGTGTGCCGGACCTGGCGGACGAAGAATATCGCAAGACGCCCGTCTCGCTTCTGGGCGCGCGACAGGCAATCAACATCGCGCGTTTCAACGGGGCGTCGCGCGATGCTGCCGAAGAGCTGAAGGAAGCTCAGGACGCGCTCGAACAGGCGGAGAGCGCCTGGCGTCTCAAACAGTCGGATGCTGAGATTGATGCGGCGGCGCGGCGCGCGACCAGCCTCGGCGTGCGCGCCGAGGAGATGACCGAAACGAGAAAGGCTGCGCGCCAGCGTCGTGAAGAGATTGCGCGGCGTGACCAGGCAATCCGCAACGCGGAAGAGACGGCCTCGACAGCCAACCAGCAGATAGCGGACCTGCGTGCGGCTCTGGAAAAAGAGCAGCGCGCACGCGAACTGGCCGAGCGTGATGCCAGCAGCGCCACGCAACAGGTCCGTGACCTGAGGACGGAAGTCGCGCGCCTCAGAGACGAATTGCAGGTGGTCCGCGCCGAAGGCGACCAGGCCAGAATCAAGCTCGCGCGCATCGAGGGAGAGCGGGCTGCGGAAGAAGCTCGCCGCAACGCTGAGCAGAGGGCCGAGCAGGTTCGCGCCAACGCCGCAACTCTCAAACAGACGCTCGCGCGCTACGGCGCTGTGAAGGAAACGAGTCGCGGCTTTGTCCTTATTCTGCCGGAAACCCTCTGGACGAACGCACGCGCCAGCGACCTCTCCGCAGCCGCTTCTGCGAAGCTGGAGCCACTGGCCGCGCTCCTGGCAAACAATCCTGACTACCAGATTGTGATTGATGCTTACACGGATAACAGCGGCGACGAAAACCTCCTGCAACAGCTCACGCAAGACCGCGCACGCATCTTGGCCGAACGCTTCGTCAGCGCAGGGATTGACGGCTCGCGTATCCAGGCCAACGGCATGGGCACGGCCAACCCCGTCGCCCCGAATACCAAAGCGGGCCGCCCCCGCAATCGCAGAATAGAAATAACCCTTATGCCAATGGGCGCGCCCACTAGCGCCTCGGTCAATGACAGATGAATAGGTCGTAAATCGTAAATCGTGAATCGTAAATAGAGAAACCCACGCTCTTTCTATTTACGATTCACGATTTACGATTTACGATTCCTCCATGTCGCCGCTCGAAGTCCTACAGTTCATAGGCTACAGCACGGGCGCTTTGCTGCATCTGTGGATGGCGGCGCTGCTCTTGAAGCGGCGGCGCGGTTTGAGCAAGGTCGAGCGCGTGCTGCTTGTGCTGGCCGTCAGCATGGGCGTCTGGCACGCGAGCAACCTGGTTATCACCCTGCACGGGTTATTCGGACTTGAGCGCGAGCGTTGGGGCACGCTCCTGCGTCTGGTAGATACCTTCGCGGTCGTCAGCATCACACTCGCCTATTCATTCCTGCTCCACGTCCACTTGCATCTCTGGGCGAACGCACGCTCCCGCGTCCTGACCCGGGTCGAGAAGATCAGGGTTTATCTCTCCTACGTTCCCGCTCTCTTTCTTTTCGCGGCGGTCCCGGTCATCTGGAGCGGAGCTTACGAGCCGATGCTCGATAAATTCACGCACGTCAGCGTGCCTTTAGTGAGCGGGGTCACTTATTCTCTGGCCTTTGGAATCTGGGCCGGTTACGTGCTCTGGCTGGTTGCCGTCACGGACATTCTTATTGCCCGCCAGGCAGATTCAAAAAGCGAGCGCCGCTCGATGCAGACTCTGGCGGCGTCGCTCGTAGCCATCGGCGCGCTCATTCTGGCCGTTTACGCACTCAGCATCGGCGAGGGCACCAGGCTCGATCTCTACCTGAAGACGTTTGCCAACCTTGGGTCCTTGCTGCCCTCCGCCTTAATCGCGTACTACATCTACCGCTACCGCTACCTGGAATTAATCATCAAGGAAAGCTTGATTGTCGCGACCTTCGCAGTGGTTGTGCTTGCCGTCTATCTTTTCGGCATACGCACTTTCAGCGAATGGCTGACAACGCGCTTCGATGTGCGCCCCGGCGCGGTCGAAGCCCTATTGATTCTCGCGCTGGCTCTCGTCGCGGCCCCTCTGCGCGGCTGGCTTGAGCGGCGCTTTCATCAACTCTTCGAACGCGAGGCCGCGCTCTACCGTGACGTGGTGACGCGCATCGGCTCACACGCGGGCCAGTACAAACGACTTCCAGAGCTGCTGCGTTTTGTCGAAGAGAGGACCACGCAGTCGTTGGGCCTGAGACGCGTTCGTTTAATTGTCAGCCATCAGAGTCAAGGCGAATCTGATTCCGTAGGGGAGACGGATAACGGGAAGCGTACTGACAAGAGAGAGGAGTCGAGCGAGTGGGTTGATAAGATTCTGAAACTTCTCGGCGAACATGATTGGGAAGCTTTGGAGGGCGAGCGTGCGCTTCGTGAGCGCGGCTACGAATTGGCCTTTGCGCTGCGTCGCGAGGATAAAACAGTCGGCCTGATGTTGATTGATGCGGCGGATGATGCGCTCACGCCAGATGCGCGAACCGTGCTCGAAGTCCTCGCCAACCAGGTAGCAATCGCCATCGAAGACAGCCGCCTCGTCGAAGAGAACGTGCGCCTTGAACGCCAGCTCGCGCACGGTGAACGCCTCGCGGCCCTGGGACAGATGGCCGCGACGGTCGCGCACGAGGTGAAGAACCCGCTTTCGGCAATCAAGTCAATAGCGCAGGTGATGCGCGAAGACGAGAGTGTGACGCGGGAGTATGCGCGCGACCTGAATCTGATCGTAGGCGAGACGGACCGCCTGAGCCGCAGCGTGACACAGCTTCTCAGCTTCGCGCGAAGCTCTCCATCATCCATCTCTCCGAGCCGCGCGGACGAGCTCATCCGCGCCGTCGTCGAGCTCTTCAAAGCTGAAGCCAGCGGGCGCGACATCACAATTGAGTGCCGCACGGAGACCCGAAAGGAGCTGGACGGAGTCGCGGCGGCCGCCGTTCGCGATGCCCTCTCGAACCTTCTGATAAACGCGATGCAGGCCACGTCGGCGGGCGGACGCGTTCGGGTTGAAGCCTCGACGGACGATAACGAACTGCTCATCGCCGTGACAGACAGCGGTCAGGGGGTCGCACCCGAACTCAGAGAGCGCATCTGGGAGCCGTTCTTTACGACGAAGCAGCGCGGGACAGGTCTGGGCCTGGCGATAGTCCGCAAGCGCATAGAGGAAGCGGGCGGCACGGCTCGGCTTGTGCCCACGAGCGGAGATAAAGGCGCACGCTTCGATCTACGCGTACCCCTCATGCAAACTCGATAAATCCTCTTACATTCACAGCCCGCCCTTATAAGACATTCACGCGCCTGTTGAGCGAAAGTAGGGGACTAATTCAAGCCGCCAAAAAGCTCAAACAAGAATGGGCGTGCTGCCGCAAGAGCGAGAGCGCGATGGCTGATCTTCTCTTTTATTTCTGCTGATAACTCGCCGAACGTCTGCTCATAGCCATCAGGAATGAAGACCGGGTCGTAGCCGAAGCCGTTCGTTCCTCGCGGAGTGTGAGCGATCCTTCCTTCGCATTTCCCGGTCGAAAGATTGATGATCTCGCCCTGCGAGTCCGCGATGGCGATGACGCAGACGAAGCGAGCGCGCCTGCCAGCATCGGAGGTTTGCGCTAAGGTCACAAGCAGGAGTTGCGTCCGATCTGCGTCCGTCAAGCCTTCGCCTCCGTAGCGTGCGGAATAGACTCCGGGCGCGCCATTGAGCGCGTCAACCTCAAGGCCGGAATCGTCTGCAAGCGTCCAGAGCCCGATCTGTTCGGCGTAACCTCTTGCTTTGAGAATAGCGTTTTCGGTGAAGGTCGCGCCCGTCTCACTTACATCAGCGACTTCGGGAAACTCCGAAAGACTCCTCAGGTGTAACTGGAGCGGTGCCAGGTAAGGTTGGAGTTCCAGCAGCTTGCCGGTGTTGCGTGTCGCGACCAATAGTTCTCTGCGATTCATCATCTCAGTTGCCACGGCTTCAAATTCAATCCCCAGAGGAGCGCGCGGGCGTCCTCAAAATAAATATTTTGCCATGCGAGGGCTTTAGTGCGTACAATCTCCTGAGCAGGCTCTACCTGATGAGCCGGACTGGGTGATTAAGGTTTAAGGCGGATTCCCGAACATGGTTAGCCCTCCTGAGCAGTTAAGCGCGCTGGCGGAAGAAAGAGTAGCCCCTCGGCCAGTAACGCTCGAAAAATCCGACGACTTTGACGGTTCTGCCCAGGCGCGGGAACTTAGAATGTGGGTTCGCGCCATCCGCAGTTTCTTCATCCTGCGCAATCATCCTGCGCTCGAAACAGCCCACGCCGAATTGATAGCGCATGACTGGATGCATGACCTGCGCGTCCTCCACGGAACATTGCTGCGCTGCTCGCAACTCGTCCTTCACCTGATTAATTTGGAGAAGGCTGACAAGACGATCTTTGATGAGTCTGAGACAGAGTCCGCGTTCCAGGAGTTTACCGCCGCGACCTTAGCCGAAGACGCGGAGGCCGAACCGAAAGACGATTCACTGCACGCGATGGCGGCTGGACTCGTTAATGCCAGTCAGCTCTGCCAGTCCCTTTTTGAGGCAAAGCAGATGAATCTGCGCTCCTGGATGCTTCTGGAAGATGAGTTCCTACAAATTTTCGACCGCTTTAAAACATCTAAAACGCTTTCCAGTATTGCCGCAGCTCATTCGTCATCCAAAATCCCAGCCCCGCTCCTTTCCGTTACGCAGAAACGTTTCAAGCCTGACGCCCTCGGCGCGGATATGCGCGCAATCTTTTCAAGTATCTTCGATCTGCTCGATCATTTAAAGTACGTCGAGAATTTCCTGCGCCAGGACCAGGCGCTCAAACAGGCGCTGCCGATTTTCACGCTTGTCCATGAAGACGGACGACTCCTCGCGGGTTTCATCAAAACCCGCGCCCTTCGGACCGTGGGGCTTGAACAACACATCGCCGAGACGCTTGACAGCATCAACTACGCCATCACCATGGAGCTGCGCAAGGTCTTCGCGCACGAGCTCGTGGGCGTGAGTTCGCTCCGTCAGGCCCCTGCGATCTACATCAAGGTAGAAAATGCTCACGGCCTTCTGCGCGATTCTTTTCGGCAATCGGCAATCGGGCTCGCGCAGCTCTTCGATCCCTCGATAGAAGGCTCGCAACTCTTCGACGCATACCAAACCAAGTTTGAACAGTCGCTGGCCCTCAGGCGAGACCTCTGGACCTTGTTGCAACTCGTCCGCCGCGCGGAGAAAGAACCCAATAGTGATTCGATCCGGCGCCTCCTCGACAGCCTGGCCTCATTTCACGAGGGAAGCTTGCGCTACCTGATGTTCAAGGATTGGGATTCGTGCGAGCGTTTTATGGAAGAGGTCGGGGCCGCGCGTGAAGCCGCCGAACTGGTCCCTGTGCTTCATCGGTTCGCCGCGTACCTCGAAGCATTGAGCAATCAGGTCAACATGCGCGCAGTGCTCGTTAACCACCCCTTCGACTATCCGGAATTAGAAGATGCCTGAATAGATCCGTGCTTCAAGATCAAGAGCTATCTCTCACGGCCTCCGTCAACGCCCACAAGTTACTTCTGCTCCCCTAAGTCGCCGCCGGGGGCGAACTGCGAAGCGAGCCACCCGAATTGTCCGAACGAGGAGCGCGTTCGCCTCTCGAAGCCTCCGTCCACGAGCTGCGTCTCGCTGACGGCGTAGCGCAGCCCCGCAATCGCATTCTCAAGCTCAGTCTCATTAAAAGGGCGTACGGTCGCCCCTTTCTGTGTCGCAATCGCCGTGATAAAGGTCCGGGCCGGATCATGATCTTCCGTGTAGGTGACTACGTTCGCCAGGTTGGATGCGACGAGCATCTGCAAGGTCCTCTGAAAATCATCTGTCGCCGCGAGTGTCTGTTTCGTCGCTCTTGCTTCGAGGCAACGCCGCACGTGCTCTTCTTTCCCAAGTACAAGGCGCTGCCCTACGAAACTTGCCGCATCGCGCTTCTCGTTGTTCGAGACCAGCATTTCGGCATCCCCGATAATCTCCCTGCGTGGCCTCCTGCCGAGATGTTTGGTCACAAATTCGCGCAATGTGATTTCGTCCCGGACCTCGACTATCGTGACGGTGCTTGATCCAGAGTCGTCAAGGCGTGCCGTCACAAGCTCGGAGCCCGTGGCCCGCAGGAAACGGTCTGGATCGTCAATCCCGTAACGTTTGAGCGAGTCGTCGAAAAGGCGCGTGATCAAGATGGCTCCGAGCGTATCCAACTGCGACGAGGTGACTGTTTTCAGCCCCCTCCATGCCGCCGCGGGGTCGCGCGGATTATATCTGGAAAGGGAATAGGCGTCGGCAGGCAGCAACTCTGTCGCCGTCAGAGCGCCGCTGGTCTCGGAGGCGAGCGCGGCGTGTAGTCTTTCAGCGACGCCATTTTGAAGTGACAGATAGTATCGGTCCTCGATTGCGCCGTTCGAGAGATGCGCGCTCCAGCCCGCTTCTCCGAGCGTCTTTTTCGCGAGCGTCGGAAGCAAGCTGGCCGCAGCGCTCTGCGCGCGAGGATCGGAGGAGATCTGTCCAGCGTATGCTGTGGCCCCTAACTCCAGAAGTCGTGTGGAGCCTTCAGGAGAAACATACGCGAAGGCCAGAGCATCCTTGCCGCCGACGCGCCCGCGCATCTCGGCCAATCGGGGATTATCCTTCATGCTGGGCCGCTCGTTGCGCCGGACAGCGAGGCACGCCCCGACCGCGGATTCGTCGTTGCCGACGATGGCCACGCTTCCCGTCACCGCAGCGATTATCCGGTGGCTGCCGTCTGGGGAAAGCCATCTCGTGAAATGAACGCCGTCCATCTCCTTTTGCTCAACGCGCGGCTCGCGATAGGCGCGGCGAGCAAAATCGCCGACGCGCTTCTCAATCGCATATCTGGTGCGTGATTCACTCGAATGGGTTTCAACGACCACGGCGTAGCGAGGTTTGATCTTTAAAGAACCCTCCTCTTCCACCGCATCGAATCCGAGAACGCTGATGGCGATTTGGGCGCGTGAGAAAACTACAACCTCTGCGGGGCCGATCCCAGTCCAGGATGCAAGGCGACTGAGCAGACCGATGCGCCCGACGTCCGACCTGATTCCGGCCGGCGGGGCGAGCGCTTTCCAGGCGTCCGTAGAAACGATCCCACTGGCGATTTCAGGTAAGTCGTTGGCCTCCAGGTAAATGAGCGTATCGGCGGGCACATACGCCGTCATGTCAACCTTACGCGGGCGATTCCACCAGAACCAGGCGACGAGAATAAGTATCAGAATGAGAAAAATAAGCAGAGCTTTACGCAATAATTTCATCCTTCCTGAATCCTAACGTCACTTTGTTTGACAGGCAAGACAGCGTGAGACGAAAGAAATGCGATGAAGTTACGGGCGAGTTACAGAATTGCCCTTCAAGTGTGAGGGACATTGCTGCGGTTAATTGACTGTGTTAATTTGATGTCTGTTCCACTATCCTTCCTTTCCGGGCAATGAAGCACGCCGTTTGTGCATTCCAGGAGGATGATTCTCAGTATGTCTTATCGTGAGCTACGTCCCCAGCCTCAGGCTGAAGCGGATTTCGACCAATTTCTAGAAGGCTTGCAGCGCGCTTTGACGGATGGAAAACGCGACCCGAACGACGTAGTTCGCGACACGCTCTACGAGCTCTATTACGGGGCCGGTAAAATCGGGGAGGGAATCGGGAGAATCCCGGAGCTTTCAAACCTCTCCCCTACGGCGCGCACCGTCCTACACAATTTCGATCCGCGCAATATCACGACCGAGCCAGAGTATTACACGGACATAGATGGCGCGGCCTACGCAGAACGCAAGCCTTTCATCTGGCTCTGGCAGATGTATGACCGCTCGCCAATCGGACAAAACGCGCACTTGGGGCACCGTTTCCGCAGGATGCTTGCCCCGCTAATCTTTCGGCGCGTCGGCGAGAACTTCAAGTGCTGGCATTTCGTGGAATGGTCATACGGTTATAATTTGTCATTCGGGGATAATGTCGTCGTCCATCGCTATGTTCTTCTTGACGACCGCGGGGGAATAGAGATCGGAAACAACGTCTCAATCTCAGATTACGCCAACATCTATTCCCACACGCACGACGTGGAGGACATCCATAATGTTTACAACCTGACAACCCGCATCGGCGACGGGGCTCGCATCACCTATCACGCGACCGTCCTGGCGGGCACACAGGTCGGTGAACATGCGATGGTCGGGACCAGCGCCGTCGCCACCAAGGATGTCGAGCCTTATCACATCAAGGTCGGCATCCCGGCCAAGACTGTTAAGGTGAAGCGGGGGGCAGCGGCAAATCCACAGGATGATGATTTGAAGCGAACCAGCGAGCGTTAGAGGCCATGAACGGAGGGTGAAATGTTAGTTGTGATGAATCGAATTACTGTGGCGGAAGGGCGTGAAGCAGACTTCGAAAAGACTTTCATGGAGCGAGACCGGGCTGTGGATCAAATGCCCGGTTTTGTGGACTTGCAGGTCTTGCGCCCGACAGAAGGGCGAACCTACATCGTCCTGACGCGCTGGAAATCCCGTCAAGATTTCGACAGTTGGACAAAATCCGAAGCTTTCATTGCGGCTCATCGGAAACAATCTCCAGGCCTTGCCGAGAGCCGCCCATCCCTGGAGATTTACGAGATCTTCACGCTCTAGAAAACTGGAAACCATTAGCGCCAGTTCCAGAAAATTGACCACGACAATACGAAAAACCTCCCGGATACCCTCATATATTCTTGATTTCTGTAGGTTTAAACATAGAAAAATAGCGATTGACAACGTTTGGCCCAGTGTTGTACTCTGGTTTCGACGGTGGGAGCAATCCACCTGACGTAGGGCAGATAAGCCTTCGATCTTCTGTCATGGCCCGAGAGCATTACCAAGAATGTTTCCGGCCAACTTTTGAAAGTCAACCGATAAAGGCACACCTCGTGTGAGCGGGGGTCGCAAAGCCGACGGGAGTCGAATCTGGAAAACAGTTTTGACTTGGCCGGGTTACCGAAGTGAGACGGTCAATACGTGCAAACATCGAGCAAGTTCACGTTTGCCTTCCCGCTTTTCCATTCGCTTTGACTACAGCGGCGTTTGCGTCCTGCGATTTTCAGAAAATCGCATCTTCCCCTCAAAACTGCAGCCGCCATTCGATTTGGTTATGAGCATGCATTGCGTCCCGACAACATTGAAATCCGCTAGCCAGCTACAGCAGCAATACAAAACAATGCCTGCCAAGCTCTCCAGAGCAAGGAAAGCGCGCTTACGTCTTCGCCAACTACACCGCAGGCAATCCCCAGCCACCAGGGTCGAGAGGAAATATTAAGTCATGTTCAAAAAAGGTTTCGGCAAAAAGAACCTTGTCGGAGTGGACATCGGTTCCAGTTCCGTCAAAGCCGTCGAGCTTCAGGGAAAGGCGGGTAATCTTCAACTCGTCAGTCTCGGCTATGAGAATCTTCAGTCCGATTCAATCGTTGACGGGCAGATCATGGAGTTGAATGACGTTTCCAACGTCATCTCCAACATCTTCCGCGAGCATCAGATCAAGACCGACAGAATCGCGGCAGGAGTGAGCGGCCACTCCGTGATCGTCAAGAATATAGTCGTCCCGCGAATGAGCTCCGACGAACTTGAAGAGTCTATCGAATGGCACGCGGAAGAGCACATCCCCTTCGACATCTCGGACGTCAGTCTCGACTACCAGGTGACGGATTCATCGCCGGACGCGCTTCAAGTGTTGATGGCCGCCTGCAAGCGCGACAAGATCGCCAACGTCAAGCAGGCGATTCAGCTTGCCGGAAAGCAGCCCGCGATCATAGACGTTGACGCGTTCGCCCTTCAAAATTGTTACGAAGTTAATTACCAGCCTCAGCCCGGCCAGATTGTGGCGCTGTTAAATGTCGGCGCTTCCACGATGAACATCAATATCCTGAATGGGAGCAGATCCGTATTCACACGCGACGTCTCGGTCGGCGGGCACCAGTACACATCACTGTTGCAGAAAGAACTGGACCTGACGCGAGAGCAGGCGGAGGCGGTCAAACGCGGAATGCCAGCCCCGGACGGTCAGGAGGTCAAGGGCCTTGACCAGATTCTTGAATCTGTCTCAGACATCCTGGCGCTGGAAATCTCCAAGACGATGGACTTTTACCGCGCGACGGCTGAAGACGGCGAAGGCAACGTTCAGAAAATCCTGATCTCAGGCGGCGGCTCCAAGCTCACAGGTCTCCCCGAATATCTCGCCAACCGTTTTGAGATTCCTGTCGAAACTCTTGATCCGTTCCGCCAGATCAAGGTTGATGCGCGACGTTTCGATCCAGACTATATGCGCGAGGTTGTGCCGGAGATGGCGATTGCCGTCGGTCTCGCTTTGAGAGGAGTTGACGCCCAATGATTAAGGTCAACCTTTTAGATTCAGTGACTGACAGGGCCAAAGGCGTGGCCGCTGTCGAAGAGAAAGTCGCAAACCCGCGCACGCAGACGATGCTGCTCGCCCTCGTCGTCTTCGGGATACTGACCGCCGGGATGCTCTACGATTACTACAGCTCGTCGAACGCGCTCGACGATCAGCAGAAGCAGAAGGCCGAGCAGGAGCAGGTCCAGGCTCAGATGGTCGCCGTTAACCAGGAGCGCCTTGATCTTGAAAAGAAAACGGCCGCCGTGCAGTCGCGAATTGATGCGATTCAGGCGCTGCGTACTTCTCAGCAGGGCCCCGGGGCCGTGCTGCGCGAGATCAAGTTGCGCTTCGATAGCATCCCCGGCCTGTATTTCAAGAACGTCAAGCAGAGCGGCCAGGAACTGGTCATCACTGGCGTCTCGCCGAACGAAGCCTCCGTGACAAACTTCGCCAAGAGTCTGGAGTTCTCCTCAGGCCTCTTCACGAACGTCAGCATCGAGACTCAGCGTGAAGAGTTGAAGCCGGACGCGAGCGATAAGAACGCGCAAGAGGTTGCCGAAGACCCGGACGCGCCGAAGCCCGAAGTCGTGAGCTTTACGGTCAAATGCACCTACGGGGCGGCGGCGCCCGCACAACCTTCGGCTGCGCCCGGCAAGGCCGTTCCCGCCAGCCAGGTCGCACAAAAATAGTTGTCCGAAACTGTGCCTTTGAACGGAAATCAAGAAACGCCCGCCTGAGTACGCGCGGGAAGGAAAGAAGTCGAGATGAAAATAGGAAACTTGCATGAAATGCCCTGGTATCTCCGGCTGGCAATCTTCGGCGGAATCGCCCTCGTGATCTACGGTGGCTTCTGGTACTTCATGACCAAAGGGATGCACGAAGAGGTGGATCAGGCCCGCGAGCAGGTCGAGTCGTTGAAGCGGCAGAACGCTTCGGCGCAGATTGACTCGCAGCGCCTGGCAAACTTCAAGGCCCTTTACCAGAGCAAGCAGCAGGAGTATGACGATCTGAAGGCCCTCTTGCCAGAGCAGCGCGAGCTGACGAACGTGCTGCAAAGTATCCAGGACCGGGCCAACAATGCGCGTCTCGTCCTGACGAGCTTTTCGCCGAAAGAGGACTTCCAGCAGGACTTCTATAGCGGCAAGAAGATCTCTGTCGGGGTCAGAAGCAATTTCGCCAGCCTCCGTGAATTTTTCGAGTTAATGGCGCGCTACCAGCGCATCGTCTCTATCTCGGACTTCGAGATCAAACAGCTTGATAAGCCGAGCCAGGGCAAGACGGTTGATGCGAAGTTCGACTTGACTGCTTATTACGTCTCTGCCGAATCGCTTCAGAACAGTTCGAAGCCTGCTTCGGGCGCGCCCGCGGCGGCCGCTCCCTCTCCAGCAGGCGGTGCGAAGCCGGCCGGTGCGCCACCCGCGCCAGCTCCCGCGAAATAATTTGATAAAACAAGGCCGCCGACTACGCGCGGCAACTTCGAGAGTACATCATGAAGACATACGCACACACAATCCGTTACGCCGTCGCCGGCCTCGCTCTTTGCGGCACACTTTTCGTCAGCGGGACGCAGTTGGCTGCCTCCGCGCAAGAAGGGGACAAGCCCAAAGCACAATCCAAGTCGCGCGGGCAGCGCGACCTGTTCGACCAATACAAGCCGCCTGTAAAACCGAAAAAGGTGGCGGCCAACGGCGCGACGCCGGTGCCAGTCCCTTCGATTCAGGAGCGGATTGAGAAATACAAGGCCGCGAAAGTTATCGCGATGAACCAGCTGCGTCCCGCGCCGAAGCCGACGACCGCGCTGCTGTTAAGCGAGATGCAGGTAATCGGAATCTTTCGCACGCCGCGCGGTTATGCAGCGATGGTCGAAGCGACGCCCATCAAGCTCTCCTACGTGATCTATCCTGGCGAGACCTTCTTTGACGGACAGCTTGTCGCCATCGAGGAGGACCGCCTGGTCTTCCGACATGAGACGCGTTGGAGCGATGGCAAGGTCGAAAAGAGCGTCGAGAACAAACCCTTGCGCCAGCAGAACGCCGTCACAGATTCGATGGCGGCTTCGAGGTCCGCAAACAACAACGGGGCAGCAGCCGATCCTCAGGCGAGCGGGGACGTAAAATCTCCGGCCCCGGAAAAACAATAAATTTTTCGATCTCGCTCTGAACGGGTGCCTGAGCCTGACTTACAGCGAGATCAAACCCCAGGGCGCGCACGCTGATTAACTCAGGCAACGGCTTGAGCTTCATCGGGTGCGCGCTCGTTTTGACAACCCCTGTGGGTAAGCTTCCGCATTGTGCGGCGCGCGCTTCAATAACTCTTTCCGAAAGACTTAACGAGCGTAGCGCGTGGCGGCGGCGAGGCCCGATTCCCTGAAGGAGGGAAATATGTTTCAACAGCTGATTGAAATCACCAGACGAGGAGCGCTCGTTCTCCTGCTGGTGTGTTTGCTCTCCGTGCTTGCGTTCGCGGGCACAAAAAACGCGCCGGTGGCGACCAACCTGAGCGCCTACACCTCCGGCTCGTCCACCCTGATCACCATCTACGGAACCGCGCCCATGGCCTATTCGGTCTCCAGACCGGACGCGCGCACCATTATGATCAATCTACCGGGCGTTGATGCTTCACGCCTGGAAACTTCGTATCAGGTCACGTCGCCGCTCGTCTCAAGTGTTATGGTCGAGCGAGAGTTGCGCGGACCCGAAAATATCTCGGCACACATGCGCGTCTTTTTGCGCGCACCCGCACGCGACCGCTCGCAGCTTATCAGCAACAACCTTGTGTTGGAGTTGATGCCTGCCAGCGAAACATCATCAAGCGTGCTGGCGAAAAGCGCCGCGCGGGATGAGGAAGCGATTCCTCAGCAGAATCCACAGACTAAACCGACGCCGACTCCGCGCCCGAACGTGAACATCACCAGCTCACAGGATGGGCGGCAGCAATCGCAGGGCGAGCAGTACGGTAAGCCTGGGTTTGTCGGCGAGCCCATCAACCTGAACGTCGTCAACGCAGACATCCGCGACATTCTCAACTACATCACCGAGCAGTACGGGGTCAACTTCGTGATTGACAGCTCCGTCGCGGCCGTGCCCGTGACGGTCAACGTCACGGACGTTCCCTGGAACATCGCGCTCGATGCGATCCTGAAGGCCAATCGCCTTGGTGCCGACGCCAACGGTAACATTCTGCGCATTGCCACGGTCGAAGTCCTCGCCACCGAAGCAGCCGCGCAGGAGAAGATCAACGACGCGCGACTGAACAACGCGCCGCTCGTGACCGAATTCATTCGCCTCAACTACGCGCGCGCATCGGGCACACTCGCTCAAGCCGCAGGTTCAACCGGAGCTTTCGCGGGCGGCGCCACCAATCTGAGTTATTCAGGCGGCGCAGGCGGCGATGCCACGGGCGGCGGCGGCGACCAGGGGTTGCTTCCGATCATCCAGCGCAGACTTTCGCGTCGCGGCGCAATCGAAGTTGATGGCCGCAGCAACACCCTGATCGTTACGGACGTGCGCGAGAATATCGAGGCCATACGCCAACTCGTGGCGATCATGGATCAGCCCGAGCCGCAAGTTGAGATCGAAACGCGCATCGTCATCGCGTCGCGCAACTTCAGCCGCGATATTGGCGTGCAATTGTCCGCGATAGCCTTGAACTTCGGAACCGGCGGGAGCGCCAGCGCCAGCACCCTGCCGACGGGCGTGATTACTCCTGGGACCGCGCCGCTCCAAACCAGTGGCACGGGGCAGCAGGCTCCACAGTTCCCGACGGCCCTGACACGCAATCAGAACACTGGCACCACAGTCCAGCCATCAGGAACACTTGGCGCCGCATCTCCAAATACGGTCGTCGGTTTGACGACAGGCATTTTCGGCACCGCGCAGATCAGTGCCCTGATTACGGCTGGCGAAACCAAAGGCCAGGCTAAAACGGTCGGGACGCCGCGCGTCACGGCTTTGAATAATCGCCCCGCCCAGATCGAAAGCGGGACGCAGATTCCGGTCCAGACAACGGGCGCCCTCGGCGTCGTCACCACCACGTTCGTCTCCGTGCCGTTGCGTCTTTCAATCACTCCGCAGATCACGGATGCGGGCACGGTGGTCTTGCGCGTCACGATTGAGAACAATAGTCTCAATACGGGCATCGCGGTCGGCGGCGTTCCGGGAATCAACACCCAGCGCATGCAATCTGAAGTGCTCGTGCCCGATGGCGGAACAACTGTCATGGGCGGCGTGCTTCTCGATTCCGAAGGCGAAACACAGCAGCGCACGCCAGGGCTTGCCAGCATTCCAGTCATCGGCAATCTCTTCAAGCGTAAGCTCGTGACGCGCGGAACGGATGAAATTTTGTTCTTCATCACCCCGCGCATCTATCGCCCGGATTATCAGGGAAGGCCGATTTCGAGCGTCCCCAGCTCGGGCACCCGCACGACCACAATCGCCCAGCCAGTGTCGCCCGGCAATCCTTCGACCAACACGCCGACGCCAACCAACCTGGAGCAGCAACAGCAGAATAATCCGAGCGCGCCCTCGCAGCCGCTCACCTCTCCCACCATTCAGAACCCGGCGGGGGCGCCGAGCGGTCAGACCGCTCGTCCGACCTCGTTGAGCACACGCCCGTAAAGGAGGATCGTTGAAGATGTTTAAAGAAGCACTCGAAGCGATTCTTGAGCACACTGATGGCAGCATCGGTGTGCTCATCATGGGCACGGACGGCATCGCAGTCGAAAAGATGTTGAGCCAGGAAGCCAGCGATGCCAATTTGGACGTCGCTGCAGCCGAGTTCACGACGCTCGTCCGTAACGCACAGCGGACGGGCAATGATACGGGGCTCGGGAGCCTGCGCGAGCTGACGGTCCACCTGGAGAGCGCCATCGTTATCATGCGACTCTTCACGCGCGACTACTTTGTCGTGCTCGCCCTCAAGCCTGACGGGAATTTCGGGCGCGGGCGATTTGAGCTGCGTAAGGCGGAACTCCGGCTTGCGCGAGAGTTCGCCGTTTAAGTTTACAAGCGGCCTGTTCGAACCTTCGCTCCGGTGGAACTAGGAAAGCGCTTGTTAGCGCCAGACCTGTTCCGCCGGAGCTTTTTATTGCCAGCATGAGCACGCACATCGAAACGAGAAGGGAAGACGCGTTCACGGGCGGGAGAGTAAAACTCGCGCTTGCCCTTCTGGCCGGAGTCTACTTTCTCTGGGCGGCAGCTCATCCGGACCGCTGGAGGATGATTGACGGCGTCAACCTCATCATCCACGAGGCCGGGCACGTCGTCTTCCGTCCGTTCGGGGAATTTATGATGATCGCGGGCGGATCCCTTTTTCAGGTCATCGTTCCGCTCGTCTTCGCCGGGTATTTTTATTTCAACAGGAAAAATTATTCGTGCGCGCTGGTGCTTTTCTGGGCGGGCGAAAGTTTATTGAATGTCTCTGTTTACGCAGCCGATTCCGTAGAGATGCAACTCCCGCTGCTCGGCGGCAACGATTCGATTCACGACTGGAATTATATGTTGGAGCAGCTGGGGCTTCTCGGACAGACCCGTAGCATAGCGCTTTTGATTCGTGTTCTGGGAACCCTGTTAATTGTCTTCGCCCTCGCCTGGGCACTTTTTGCGGCGCGAGGCTCTTCAAAAAAAGGGGCCTGACTTATCCGGTCCCCTCCGGCATCTTCACGTGAGGCATCCCGCGCAGGATCACCCTTTGACGGCGGGCGACGCGTTTCGAGTCGTTAAATTTATTAACGGGGCTGGGAATAATCGCCGAGAGGTATGCGGCTTCCTTGGGCGTTAATTCCGAAGCGTGTTTGCGAAAGTAAACTTGCGCCGCTGCTTCTGCGCCGTAGACGCCGTCGTCCCATTCGATGACGTTCAGGTAGATTTCCAGAATGCGGCGCTTGGAGAGCGTCCGCTCCATGAAGTATGTGATGACGGCCTCACGAAGCTTGCGCGTGATGGACCTTTCGCTCGACAGATAGAGATTTTTGACGAGTTGCTGCGAGATGGTCGAGCCGCCGCGCGAGAATTTTGAGAAGTCCGGGAGCAGGCTCGACGCGTCGCCGCCCTCCTCCTTCGCCACGTCTTTCCGACCCTGCTCCCATGCTCGCTGGATGGCTTCGTAGTCGAAGCCGCGATGCGTCGCAAAGTTTGTATCTTCGCCAGCTAAAACTGCGCGCTGTAGGTTAGGAGAAATCTTTTCGAGCGGAACCCAGACCTGAATCCGTTTGGGTTGCTCTCCGCGCGCACGCGCCTGGCGCGCGCGTATTTCGATCAGCGCGGTCGTCTCAGGATTATGGTCTTTCAGGCGAGAGAGGTCGGGGAAGGTGAGCCACTCGTAGATGAGCCATCCGAGCAGGACTCCAATCAGGCCATACGCTGTGAATTTGATGACTTGCCGTATTCGCATCAAGTAAACGCTTAAATGTTCGCTACCGCGGACCAGGCGCATCCATAAGAGGCCGCCGCAGCGCCCATTAGATGCTTGAGGGCCGCGGGCCAACTAATTATATTGTAAATTGCATTCGGAAATCAGGCATCTACACTCACGGTGGCGACCGAACTCCTGCCTGAATCGAAAAGGGCGCGAGCCGCGCGTATGGTGTTGCAGTGAATCTCAACCGTGTCTGTAATCTCTGCCGCGTAACCTCCGGACATCGTCGTCGCCACAGGGACGCCTCGCGAGCGACATTCTCTTAGGACCAGCTCGTCGCGCGAGCGCAAACCCTCAATCGTGAGAGCGAGACGACCGAGTTTATCTTTGATGTAAGGGTCCGCCCCGCCGAGGTAAAAGATGATGTCTGGAGCATGAGCAAAAACGCGCGGTAAATTCCCAGAGAGCGCTTCGAGATATGAGTCGTCCGACGTCCCATCCGCCAACTCGACATCCAGAGTCGAGCGTGCCTTAAAGAGCGGGTAATTTTTGGCGGCGTGCATCGAGAAGGTGAAAACAGTTTCGTCTCCTTCAAAAATAGTCGCCGTGCCGTTGCCCTGGTGGACGTCGCAGTCAACGATAGCGGTGCGTCTGATGCGACCCTCTCGTCTGAGCGAGCGGATCGCTATCGCCACGTCATTGAGCACGCAGAATCCTTCGCCTCGGTCCGGGAAAGCGTGATGCGTTCCGCCCGCCAGATTGGCGCCGATGCCTTCTTCGAGCGCCCAGCGCGCGGCATTGAGTGTCCCCCCGGCGGCTAGAAACGAGCGTCTCACCAAAGCCTTGGACCAGGGCAGACCGAGTCGCCTGAGTTCGCGCGCCGTTAGTGTCCCGGCGCGCAGGCGCGTCACGTAATCCTCAGTGTGTACGAGCAGGACGTCCGAAATCGAAGCGGGCTGCGGCTCGATAATCTCTGAAGGGCGTAAAGTTCCCTCATTCAGGAGGCGATCACGCACCAGCTCGAACTTGCGAATCGGGAAGACATGATTCTCGCCTATGTCGGCGTAATATCGCGGTGTGTAAGAGACACGCATCATTGTAAAGTCTAGAGAGTCTGGAGTCTGGAGTCTGGAGTCAAAAAAATCGAACGGACTCCAGACTATTAGACTCCAGACTCCAGACTTTTCAGTATTGTATCAGGCTGCCTTCCCGTTTGGCGCGACGGACTGCGCGGGCGAAGACCCAGAGGGAGAAGGGGAGTAGAACGACCAGGAAAATGAAGAGTGTGATGAGGGGGTCGCGCACCTCCGAGAGCCCCTGCCCTTCGATGAGCACACGCCGGATGCCGTCGAGACCGTAAGTGGGCGGCAGGAGCCGCGAGATCGTTCCAAACCCGGAGCCTAGAAGCTGTGTCGGAAAAAAGACGCCGGAGAAGAGCGCCGCGCCGGTGCCCAGTAGGATTCCGAAAGGGTCGCCGCGCTTGAAAACCATGGCGAAGCTCGCGGACAGAATACCCAGACAGGCCAGGACCAGCGTCGTCAGCACAAGGAAAAGGAGCGCGAGCAGAAAGTTGCCGCGAAAGTGCACGTCGAAGAAGAGCCAGCCGAAAAAGAGATACAGGGAGGAGTGAAAAGTCACCAGCACGAAATCCCACGCCGAGCTGGCAACGACCACAGTCGGCACGCTGATGGGCGAGAGCAACACGCTTTCAAGCGTGCCCTGCATCTGCTCCGAGCGAATGGCGTTGGCGAGGCTCGAAAAGCCCGTCATGAAATAGTTGAGCACGGCCAGCCCCGTTATCCAGGCGGCTAAGGGGTCGCGCCACTGTGAGAAAAGGGTCTGGCTCCCGACGAAGATTTGCGAGATGAAGTAAAACGTGGTGACCACGAAGAGGATCGTCAGAATACGCAGGAAAAATTCGAGCCTGTAGCTGATGGCAAGTTGGAAATCACGCACGACGAAAGCGCGGACGCGACGCAGCAGAGTTGTAAAAGCCGTCAACATCAAGCCTCTTCCTTTGTATCCGCTTCCTGCTCGTATCTCTCCAACACTTCGAGCAATGTTGCGCGCTCGGTTTCGACAGAGAGGACGCGCCCGCCGTTTTCATGTAAAGCGCGGACCGTTGCGTCCAGCAGCTCGTCGCCGGCCTCGCGCGTGAAAGAGACCTGAAGCTTCCCATCTTGCTCTTCAAGCTCAAGCTCATTGAGCCTGGCGTCAAAAATCTCTTTGGCGCGCTCGGGGGCGATGTCGCTGACAGTCATCCGCACGCGCTCGCTTTGCCTGTGCTCGGCGCGCAACTCGCCGGGTGTGCCGAGCGCCCTGATCTTTCCGCGGCTGATGATGGCGATGCGCGCGCAGAGTTCTTCGACCTCCGCTAGATTATGCGAGGTCAGCAGGATTGTGACCGGTGGGTCGCCACCCGCCAGGGAATTAATCAGCGCCCGCATTCGTGCGGCGGCCAGCGGGTCGAGCGAGCGTGTCGGCTCGTCCAGCAGCAGGACCGGCGGTTTGGGAAGCATGGCGCGTGCAAAAGCCATGCGCTGCTTGTTGCCCGTCGAAAGCTCGCCGAAGCGGCGGCCGACGAGTTCTTTCAGTTCAAACTGCTCGACCAGCTCTATGATGCGGCGTCGTGCTACAGCGTCGCTCAGCCCGTAGAGCCGCGCAAAGAACATCAGATTCTGCTCGACCGTCAGCCGCCAGTAAAAGCTACGCTCCTCAGCCGTCGCCAGCCCCACCTGGGCGCGCACCTTCTCGTCGTCATTGACAGTGTCGAAGCCGCTGACGGTAACTGTGCCGGAGGTCGGCTGGACGAGCGTGGCGATGATTTTGGTGAGAGTGGTCTTACCCGCGCCGTTGCGTCCGATAAGGCCGAAGATTTCTCCCGCACGAACGTCAAAGGAGACTTCGGTCAAAGCCTGGACGGGCGGCTTGACGCTGGCGCGGAAGAACTGTTTGAGACGCCAAAGCGGGGTGGGGAAGCTTTTCGAGATACGGTTAATCGAGATAACCGCCGCGCCTGGCGCCTGTGTTTGCGGGAGACTCATTCTTTCGTTTAGCGCTTGCGTTGTCGCGGGTCTAAGTATTCGCGCAGGCCGTCGCCTATGAAATTGAAAGAGAGGACCGTGAGCGCAATGGCGATTCCCGGAAAGAGCAGGACGTGAAGCGGGGTCTCTATTCCGCGGGCCTCTTCGATCATCTTGCCCCAGGAAGGCACACCCTGCACGCCGAGTCCCAGAAAAGAGAGCGACGCTTCGGCGAGCACGGCCCCGGCCATTCCCAGGCTCGCCTGCACGATCAGTGGCTGAATCGCATTCGGCAGAATGTGGACGATCATGATGCGCAGGTTGCCTGCGCCCAGTGCGCGTGCGGCCTGCACGAAATCATATTCGCGAACCTTCAGGACCTGCCCGCGAATCAGGCGCGCATAACCCACCCAGCCGATGACGCAGAGGGCTAGAATCAACTTGTCAAAACCCTTGCCGAGAAACGCTACGAGCGCAATTGCCAGCAACAGGCCCGGAAACGCCAGGAAGACATTGAAAACGTAGCCCGAGACAAAACGATCCAGCCAGCCGCCGTAATATCCCGAGAGCGCGCCGAGGATGGTCCCGATGAACGCTGAGACGATGACGACGATAAAGCCTATCTCAAGAGAGATGCGCGCCCCGTAGACGACACGAGAGTAGATGTCGCGCCCCTCCGCATCGGTCCCAAACCAGAATTCTGCTGACGGCGGCTGGTTGCGTATGCCGGAATTGGTGTCCTCGTAATCTTTCTTTGTAATCACCGGCGCGAAAAGGGCCGCGAGGACCAGAATCCCTACGATGACGAAACCGAAAATAGATAGACGATTCATAAAAGCAAATGATGAATGATGAACGATGAATGATGAATTAAAGGCCAAAGCTTTTCAGTTCATCATTCATCATTCTGCGTTCATCGTTTCAAGAGACTCTGATTCGCGGGTCGAGCAGACGATAGACCATGTCTGTCAGTGTGTTGACGGCGATGTACGTGACGCTGATCACCAGCACACAGCCCTGCACGACGCGATAGTCGCGATTGCCGATGCCTTCTTCGAGCAGCAGTGTGCCAATGCCGCGCCAGAGAAAAATCTTTTCAGTAATAATTGCGCCCGCAAGGAGCACGCCGAGTTGCAACCCTAAAATTGTCACGACCGGAATCAATCCGTTTTTAAGAACGTGCTTGTAAACAACTTTCCTCTCACTCAAACCTTTGGCTCTGG
Organism: Pyrinomonadaceae bacterium; assembly: GCA_036392495.1. Classification (GTDB taxonomy): domain Bacteria; phylum Acidobacteriota; class Blastocatellia; order Pyrinomonadales; family Pyrinomonadaceae; genus QHXM01. The sequence continues at coordinate 55,299 of DASVXV010000019.1, forward strand.
CCGTGCGGACGTAATCTTCGTTCAGCTCCTCGATAACGGAAGAGCGCACCATTCTCGTCAGAATCGCCGAAAGGGCTGCGCCCAGAGTGATCGCCGGGAGAAGTATGTCCTCAGGGTATTTGTTGCCAGAAGCGCTGAACCAACCGAGCTTGACTGCGAACAGGTAAACGAGCAGCGGACCGATGACAAAGCCAGGAAGACTGATGCCGATGAGGGCGACGACAGATGAGACGCTATCTATCCACGAGCCGCGGTTTTTGCCAGCGAGCACGCCGAGGGGAATTGAGATCAGGATGGCGATGAACATGGCGGCGAGCGCCAGCTGGATCGTCGCCGGATAGCGTTCGAGAATCATGTCGAGCACGGGACGGTCGCCGCGGAAAGCGAGTCCCATGTCGCCGCGAAGCAGGTTACGCCAGTAATCCACGTAGCGGTTGTTCCAGCCGTGCCACTCAAAATGTCTCCCGCCGTTCTTGTCGCGCGGGAAGGTGAAAAAGAAGGCGGGCCGGTCGAGCCCGTGCTTTTGATTGAAATTCGCAACCTGTTCGGGTGTGGCGCTGTCGCCAAGGATCGCTGTGGCTGGATCGCCCGGCACCAGCTCGATCAGGATGGTGACGATGGAGACTACGGTCCAAACGACCAGAATCAGCATTCCAATCCGGCGCAGCGCGCCGAGCAATTTGCGCCTCATGGCAGGCCATTTAGAGCGCTTCTTGGGCGGAGCGTTAGTCTCGACCACAGCAGGCGTGTTGTTTGTCTTCGAAGACACGCGGGCGAAAACTGATCCTCTGATATTTCAGATTGAAAGTCGAAGCGGATAATAACAGAAAGAAGGCGACAAGTGACAGGCAATCTAGAAAATGCAGGGTCTATTCATTCTCGATGGAAAGAGAACGATCCACGAAGCCACACGAAACGACACGAAATTGCTGTGGTTTGTTTCGTGTGGTTTCGTGGACAGTGCTGTTTCTCTACTTTCCTCAGTCTCGAAAATGAATAGACCCTGAGAAAATGGTGTTTACCCTGACGAATAAAAACGTAGCCTGAAGAACGACGCAAGATTCACGCTCGGACGCGGCCCCGACAACCGCGCGCCGTGCGCCAGATGCGCATCCTTCAGGCTACGCTATTGGTTGCAACACTGATTCCAAGCTTAGCTTTGAAGTGCAACCAAATTTTGCAACTAGCGGGGGCGCGTCCCCATGTGCAGCGCTGCAATCCCGCCGGTTAAATTCTGATATTCGACCTCGATGAAACCCACTTCGCGCATTATCGCGGCGAGCCGCTTCTGATCCGGAAAGCGCGAAACAGAGTCCGGTAGATATTCATACGCTCCACGCGAGCCGCTGATCATTCCGCCGAGACGCGGCAGGACGCGCGTGAAGTAGAATTGGAAGAGGGCGCGAAAACCTGGAATGACGGGCCTGGAAAATTCCAGCACCGCGGCACGCCCCCCTGGCTTCAAGACCCGCCACAACTCTTTCAGGCCACCTTCGAGGCTCGATAGATTTCGTAAACCGAACGCAATGGTCACTGCCTCGAACGCGTTGTCGGCAAACGGGAGCCGCAAGGCATCGCCTTCGACGAATGGAATCTCCGTATCATTCGTCCCGGCTTTGCGTGCGGCAATCTGAAGCATCGGCCGGCAAAAATCTGTGCCGATGATTCGCGCGCTCGTTCCGGCTGCGGCCAATGCCAACGCGAGATCGCCCGTCCCGCAGGCCACGTCTAGAGCGCGCGCCCCTTCTATGGACAGGGCGGGCCGCAATCTCTTCGCAACAAGCTTGCGCCAGCGCTTGTCCGTATTGCCCGACAAGAGATGGTTTAAAAGATCGTAGCGATTCGCAATCCCAGCAAACATTTCGCGCACGCCGCGCGCATGCTCGCTTTCGCTTACGTTTCTCTTATCAGGCACAGTTAAGCGCTAATTGTCTGGATGATGGTTGCGGGAGGCTTGCGAATAATTTGCAAATTGCTACGGCTTCCTTACAGGGGTCGAAACGGAGGCGGGCGTCGGTACAGCCGCCGCCCCGAAGATTTCTATCTTGCCCGTGCGCTCAAGAACAGGTTTGAGCTGTTCGGCGCTGCCGAGGGCGACCGTCGCCATTGACGGCTCATTAAAGAGTTTGGCCGCAACGCGCCTGACGTCTTCGATTGAGACGCTCTTCAATTGCCGCAGGCGATCTTCAAAAGAGCCGAGCTGAAACGTGTCCGCGTCAAGCCAGACGTCTGCGAGCGACTCAGGCCGCTCCACATACTTATTGAGTTCGGCGACCGCTTCGTTCCTGGCCCGCTCAATCAATTCTGGCGTCCCACCATCCTTCGCCAGACGTTGGAGAACCGTCCTGGCATTGTTGAGCGCCTTTGACGCGTCGGCGGCGGGCACAGCGGCGCCCATGACGAAGAGACCCGGGAGCGTGTGGGCTTCGTGGCGCACGAAAAAGGCGCTTTTGCCGAGATCGGGTTGTGTCGAGAGCCAGAGGTCGCGCGCCATTATCGTCAAGAGAGTCGTCGCCGCGAAGTCTGTATCGGACCGTGAGACGCCGCGAACTGCGAGTCGCACTTCGACAGTCTCAGCCCCCGGAAGGTCCACAATCAGGGTGCGAGGGTCTGGCGCGGCGGGTTGACGAAAAGTTGCGGGTACAATCGTCTCGCTTCGCCGCCAGCCTCCCAGAAGCTGCTTCAGGGCGCGCATCGCGCGTTTCGCGTCAACACCGCCGATTATGGCGAGCGTTGAATTGTTCGGATTCAGAAAGCGGTCATGCGCTAAAAGAAGGTCTGCGCGCTCGACGCGTGCGAGAGTTTCGGGTGAACCGTTCAATGGACGCCCGTAAGGATAATCGCCCAGGAGACGCGCCGAGATGGCCCTGTCCGCCAGCAGGGCGGGGGAAACATTCATCTCCCGCGCCATTTTAATCCGGGCGTCGCGCAGTTTCGTCACCACGTCCGGCGTCAACTGTATGCTGATCAGGGCCGTGCGCAGCAGTTCTATAATCCTTTCAAATTCTGTGGCCCGTCCCGTCAGCGTGACATTAATGGAGTCGAAATCGCTCGCCACTTCGACACGCCCGCCAAGCTCCTCCGTGAAATATTCACGCGTCGTCGGGTCCGGAAAAAGCGCGTCGCTCAAAAGCGCCATCATGCCGGACTTGCCAGAAAGATCGAAGGCCGCGCCGCTGTGGATACGCAATTTTAGATAGACGTTACCGTCACCAGGGCGATTCCAGACGAGTACGCGCAGCCCGTTCAGGAGTTGTTCCCGCTGCGGCTGAGGCAGGCTCTGCGCCTGGGCGCTCTGGTAAAGGGGGGCGCCGGCAAAAGCGAGTAAAAAAAGGGTCGGAATAACTTTTTTAATGAGAACATTTTGAAGCTTCATAATCATAATCAAGACGGAAGAATACGGAACCGCGAATAATTGAAGGTTTCCGCTCTTTTTCGGCGAACGTGGACGGGGAGCAGCCGAAAACAGTTTAGATGCGAGGAGTCGGTGCGTCAACCGTTTAGCCATGGAGTGCATCAAAAGGGCGGCCCAATGACAGCCCGCTCGGCCCGCATTGTGCCCGACTTCAGCAAAGAGTAATATAAGGCAAGCCGGGAAGTTGACCTGGAGCGTCCCAAACGCCCCTTTTCGACTTGATCCCCCAAAGAGGATTTCAAGAGAGCCGCTTCCGGAAAAAGACGTCTCCTTCAGCGGTTGCGAGGATAAAGATGAAACAGTGTTCCACCTGTCGGGAAGAATTCGCCGATAAATTCAGTTTTTGCCCGGTTGACGGGACGCCCCTTTACGAGTTTGCGGAGGTTGCCCCGACAGTGGCATCCCCTGAGCAACCGCAAGAGTTCTATACCCCGCCTCCCGCTACGCAGAATTTTGCAGCGAACAGCAGCGACACCTGGCAGGCTCCCGCCCAGGCCGCCAGCTCAACGCCCGCTCACGCAAATGAGTACCATTTGACGTTCGTGGATGACACGGGGCTAACGCGACGCGTGTTCAGTGAGTTGAAGGGCGTCGCGCAAAATGCTGAGCTGACCTGGCCGGAGTTCAAACGTGACCCGTTCGGCTACACAGGGCGCTTCTTCAAGGCCTACAGCCTCCTCGTCTGGCGCTTCTTCACTTCCAGGAATGTGGCGATTGCGACATCTATCGCCCTCTTCGTCGTCACTTCGGCCGTCATCGCGGTGATCGCCTTTGGCAAGAAGGATGACGAAGAGAAGACACTCCTGGTTGAAAAGGATATGAATCTGGAGCAACTGCTCACGGAAGAGGAAATTCCTGCCGAAATCGAGGAGACGAAACCGGACAAAGGCATCGGGACAGGCGAAGGCGGACGCGTCGGCTTCAACAAGGGACGAGGCGAAGGCAGCAAGCCTAAATTCGAGAAGGCTGGTGGCGGCGGCGGAGGCGGCCAGCAGGATGTTCTGCCCGCGCAGGTGGGAAAAATACCTCCTCCATCCATCATCCCTGGGAAGATTCCGACTACGCCACCGACAACTACTCCGCTTCTGCCGACGGCAGGCGTTGATATTGACCCGGCGCTCTATAGGAATCTGCCTTACGACCGCTTTGGCGACCCACGCTCAACATCAACTGCGACGAGCGCCGGACCGGGGACCGGAAATGGCATAGGCAGCGGAACCGGTGCGGGCATCGGCGAGGGCGAGGGCGTAGGCGTTGGTAAAGGCAGGGGCCGCAATATGGGCGGCGGCGACCCGAACGATGGCGGCGGCGGAATCGGCGGAGGTCGAGGCAATAACGGCGAGGACCTGAATCGCATCTTCAATCCGAAAGAAGTGACGCAGAAGGCGCGCATTCTGTCCCGACCTGAGCCGCAGTACACGGAAGATGCGCGGAAGAATCAGGTCTCCGGAACTGTCGTCCTGAGGGCGGTCTTCTCCTCCTCCGGCCAGGTGACCAACATCCGCACGGTCTCCGGCCTTCCTTATGGTTTGACCGAGCGCGCGATTGCCGCCGCTCGCCAGATCAGATTCAGTCCCGCGATGAAGGATGGGCGCGCCGTCTCGCAGTACATCCAGATTGAATACAACTTCAATCTTTATTAAAAGAGCAGGCTTTTCTCAAATCAAAAGGGGCGTCCACTGGTGGACGCCCCTTTTGATTTGAGAGGGTTTCTCTTCTGTGAGAAGGCCGCCTCTCACAGGAGGTTTCCGGCGACTCTACGGATGCGCTCGATTCCTTCCTTCAGGCGTTCGAGCGAGGTCGCGTAAGAGATTCGGATAAAGCCTTCGGAGCCGAATCCGGCCCCGTCTGTGACAACCGTCTGTTCATCTTTGAGCAGCCTGTCCACGAAATCGCCCGAAGTCTTCACCTCTCCTTTAAAACAGCCGCGCACGTCCGGGAAAGCGTAGAAAGCTCCTTCCGGAAGGGCGCAGCGCAGGCCCGGTATCTCGCCGAGCGCATTGATGAGCCAGTCTCTGCGCTTGCCGTATTCCTGGAGCATCTGCGCCACGGAATCCTGCGGGCCCGTGAAAGCTTCTGTGGCCGCGGCCTGCGCGATTGAATTTGGATTACTTGTCGAATGGCCCTGCACCTTGAGCATCTCGCGTGTCCATTCGGAAGGTGCGAGCGAATAACCGATTCGCCAGCCCGTCATCGCATAAGTCTTGGAAAATGATCCGGCGATACACAATCTTCGCTTCAGTTCCGGCGGCATGCTCGCCGCACTGAAGACCTCAGCGGGCGGATAAACAAAGCGCAGATAACATTCGTCCGAGATGGCGAAGATGCCGCGTTCGGAGAGGACCTCCATGATCTTTTTGAACTCGGCTGGCGGAATGACGCGGCCCGAAGGATTGCAGGGGGAGTTCAGGATAATGAGCTTGGTTCGCGGCGTGATAGAGCGTTGGACCTGTTCGGCGCTCAAGACAAAATCGGTCTCTTCGGTCTCGATGAAAACGGGGGTCGCGCCAGCGAACGTGACGATTTCAGGGAACGTGACCCAGTAAGGTTTGGGGATCAGGACTTCGTCGCCCGCGCCCGCGAGTGAAACCACGGCGTTGAAGATCGCCTGTTTGCCGCCGGAAGTCGCCATCACTTCCGCCCTCTCGTAGCTCGCGCGGAACTCCCGCTCGTAGAAACCGATGATCGCCTGCTGTAGGTCGCGCGTCCCTGCGGTCGGCGTGTACTTTGTCTTGCCCTGCCGCATCGCTACGGCCGCAGCCTCTTTGATATTGTCGGGCGTGTCAAAATCGGGCTCACCCGCGCCCAGGTCCACAACATCCAGGCCCTCGGCGCGCATCGCTTCAGCCGCCTGCATCGCGGCGAGCGTCGAAGAGGCGCGCATCTTCGCGACGTTGGCTGAGGCCGGGAAAGTTTCGCTGGCTGGTCTTGTAGTCATGAGCTGAAGAAGATGATGGCGACGGCGCGAACCCTCTGCGGTAATGTTCGCGCCGCATCGCAAATATTTATGAGCGTGAGCCGCCCTTTGAACTACCCTTCGAGCCTTTCTTTGACGACCCCTTCTTTGAGCCGCCTTTCTTGGAAGCCGCTTTCTTGCCGCCCTTCTTACCGCCCTTTTTCGCGGGCTCTTTGTTGATCTTCTTGCCGCGCCCCGAGCCGCTCTTTTTGCCTCCGCCGGTCATCTTGTTCACGGTCGCCCAGGCGCGTTTCTCTGCCTCATCTTCGGAAACGCCGCGCTTCTCGTAGCCCTCTTCAATGTGCTCGGCCTGACGTTTCTGTTTATCCGTGTAGGCCGACTTGTCTCCTCTTGCCATTTTTCGACCCCCTTTGAGCGTAATCGCACACGGCTCTTCGTCTTACTCGTGCGCGCTGGATTAGAGTGGAACGCTTGCCAGTATATCACGTGCGACACTGTTCATTTTCAACTTCTACCAAGTTTCTTCCGCATCAAAGTCTCGACCGAAGCCGGAACAAGTCCCTCGATATTGCCGCCCAGCAGGAAAATCTCTTTGACGAGCCGCGAGCTGACGTAGGAATAAGCCTCCGCCGGCATCATGAAGACGGTCTCGATGCGTGGCTCAAGACGGCGATTCATCAAGGCCATCTGCAACTCATATTCGTAATCCGAGATCGCGCGAATCCCGCGCACAATCGCATCGGCCTGGCGCGCGACGGCGTATTCGACGAGCAGCCCCTGGAAATCTTCTACGAGGAGGCGGCACTCGCCCGGCTCAACCTCCGTAACAATCTGGGCGAGCATCTCGCGCCGTTCTTCAATCGTGAAGAAAGGCTTTTTGTCCGGGTTGACCAGAATCGCAATGATAATCTCGTCGAAGAGCTTGCAGCCGCGCTCGATGATGTCCAGGTGGCCGTTGGTGATCGGATCAAAAGAGCCTGGATAGATAGCTCGACGCATAAAAGCAGAAGTCAGAAGTCAGAATCCAGAAGTCGGAAGAAAAGTAACATAAAAACAGTGACAAGTGACAGGTGACGAGGGACAAGATAAAAGCTTTTCGCTCGTCACCCGTCACTTGTCACTCGTCACTGTTCTTGACATAGGCGGCTCTGAATGTTTCAATTGGCTTCGACAAACGTGGTGAGTTAAGGCGACTTGCGGCCACGTAAAATAATCAGCTAAACAGCTCGGCGAGTCTTTCCTGAAAAGACCGTACAAATTGGCTTTGAGACGGAAAGCCCCGCGTTGTTTCGGCGCGGGGCTTCAAGTTTGTACTGGTCTTCGGCCCCGGCGAAAGGCTCTGACCGGAAGGATAAAAGTAGATGAGCGATTTTCTTGACGCACTAAAAGAGCGCATCATCGTTTTCGATGGCGCGATGGGAACGAACCTTCAGGCCCAAAACCTGACCGTGGAGGATTACGGCGGCCCACAGTTCGAGGGCTGCCCTGAATATCTCCTGATAAGCAAGCCCGAGGCCATCGAAAAGGTCCACACGGCATTCTTCGACGTCGGCTGCGACGTCGTGGAGACAAACTCATTCGGCGGAACAGCGGTCGTGCTGGCCGAGTACCAGATTCCGCACCTGGCTTATGAATTGAACTTCAAAGCCGCCGAATTAGCTCGCCGAATCGCCAAAGATTATTCGACGCCTGAGAAGCCACGCTGGGTCGCCGGCTCAATGGGACCCGGAACCAAGCTGCCAACGCTCGGACACATCACTTACAGAGAGCTCAAGGCAGCCTACGCTGAACAGGTCCGCGGCCTCTACGATGGCGGCGTTGATCTCTTCATTGTAGAGACCTGCCAGGACCCGTTGCAGACGAAAGCCGCGCTCGCTGCGATTTTCGAACACTTCGAGCAGGTCAAGCGTCGCCTTCCAGTCATCGCTCAGGTGACGATTGAAACCTTCGGGACGATGCTCAACGGCACGGAGATCAGCGCCGCCCTCACAGCGCTTGAGCCTTTCCCGATTGATGTCATCGGCATGAACTGCGGCACCGGACCGCGCCACATGACGGAGAGCATTCGCTATCTGTGTGAAAACGCGCCGATGCCCGTGTCCGTGCTCCCGAACGCAGGACTGCCCGAAGTCAAAGACGGCGCGCAGCACTACGGCGAGACGCCAGAGTCTTTCACAGCGCAGATCGTCCACTTCGCGAAGGATTTCGGCGTCAATATCGTCGGCGGCTGCTGCGGCACGCGTCCAGCGCACTTGAAGGCGGTCGTCGAAGCGATGCAACACATGACGCCGAAAAGGCGCGACGCCCGCCTCGTGCCGTCCGTCTCCTCCATCTACAGCCAGCAGCCTTACGTCCAGGACGCCTCTTTCCTGATCGTGGGCGAGCGCGTCAATGCTTCCGGCTCGAAAAAGATGCGCGATCTTCTCAACGCGGAGGACTGGGACGGCCTGGTCTCTCTGGCGCGCGCTCAGGAGCGTGAAGGCGCGCACGTCCTGGACGTGAACGTTGATTTCGTGGGGCGCGACGGCGTGCGCGACATGCATGAACTGGCCTCACGCCTGGTGACGAACATCAAAATCCCTCTGATGTTCGATTCAACCGAATGGCAGAAGATGGAGGCGGGGTTGGAGCACGCGGGCGGCAAGTGCATCCTGAATTCGACGAACTACGAAGACGGCGAGCCGCGATTCGCAAAAGTCCTCGACTTGTGTAAACGATACGGCGCGGGCGTCGTCATCGGCACGATTGACGAGAAGGGCATGGCGCGCACGAGTGAAGGGAAATTTGAGATAGCACAGCGCGCCTACGAGCAGGCCACTGAAAAATACGGCATTCCGGCTCACGACATTTTCTTCGACCCGCTGGCGCTCCCGATTTCGACCGGCATCGAAGAGGACCGCCGCAACGCTCTCGAAACCATCGAAGCCATCCGGCGCATCAAGGCCGAGCTGAAAGAGTCGCTGACGATCCTGGGAGTCTCGAACATCTCGTTCGGGCTGAGCCCGGCGTCGCGCGTTGTGCTCAACTCAGTCTTCCTGCATGATGCCGTCGAAGCCGGGTTGGACGCGGCAATCGTCAACGCGAGCAAGATTCTCCCGCTCAATCGTTTCAACGAGCGCGAAATCGAGGTCGCCCGTGAACTGATCTACGACAAGCGCAAGTTCGACGGCGACATCTGCACCTACGACCCGCTCACGGAATTCACGAAGCTCTTCGAGGGAGTTTCGGCCAAGGGCGCGAAGAAAGATACGAGCAACCTGCCGGTCGAAGAGCGCCTCAAACGCCACATCATAGACGGCGAGAAGATCGGCCTCGAAGATAATCTCAAACTCGCGCTCGAAAGCTATTCCGCCCTCGACATCATCAACAACATCCTGCTCGACGGGATGAAGGTGGTCGGCGAGCTCTTCGGCAGCGGCCAGATGCAGCTTCCTTTCGTCCTCCAATCGGCCGAGGCTATGAAAACCGCCGTCCGTTTTCTTGAGCCGTTTATGGAGAAGAAGGGCGGGGCGACCGCCAAGGGGACGATGGTGCTGGCGACTGTGAAGGGCGATGTGCATGACATCGGCAAGAACCTTGTTGACATCATCCTGACTAATAACGGCTACAAGGTGGTCAATCTTGGAATCAAGCAGGCGATTGATGACATCCTGCGCGCGTCCGAAGAGCACAACGCCGACGCCATAGGGATGAGCGGGCTGCTCGTGAAATCCACGCTCATCATGCGTGACAACCTGGAATTGATGAACGAGCGCGGAATCACCGTCCCCGTCGTTTTAGGCGGCGCGGCCCTGACAAGACGTTATGTCGAAGACGACCTGCGTCCGCTTTACAACGGCGCGCTCTTTTACGCGAAAGACGCCTTTGATGGTCTGCACACGATGGACGAGTTGACCGGCGGCACAATGCGCGAGGAAAAAGCGTCGCCGCAACAGGTCGCCGACGAAAAGCGCAATGGGAATCGTGCTGCTGAAGATGCGGAGGATTTAGTCGGCGAAGATGCCAAGCTGGGGATACGCAAGCAGGCGAAGCCCCGCGCCGTACTCAAAGTCGCAGGCGATACGACGCACACCGTTCGGTCCGACGTTAACCCGAATGCGCCGATTCCACGCGCCCCTTTTTACGGCTCGCGTGTCATCGAAGATATTCCGCTCGACGATGTATTCGCCTTCGTCAACGAGACGGCGCTCTTCAAAGGACAGTGGCAGTTCAAGCAGGGGAAGAGGAGTGCCGAGGAGTACCGAAAGCTGGTCGAGGAGCAGGTTCGCCCAACTTATAATGCCCTGAAAGAGCGGGCGGAGCGCGAGCGCCTGCTCACGCCCCGCGTGGTTTATGGCTACTTCCCGTGCCAGTCTTCCGGCAACGACCTCATCATCTATCAGGATGACGAGAAGACGGAGCGGATGCGTTTCACTTTTCCGCGCCAGCCTTCGGGCAAGCGTCTTTGCCTGGCAGACTTCTTCGCTTCGCGGGAATCCGGGCGCATTGACGTCGTCCCATTTCACCTCGTCACAATGGGAAGGCGCGCGAGCCAGTATTCGCAGGAGCTTTTTAAGGCCGACAATTATTCCGAATATCTCTTCTTTCACGGCCTGAGCGTGGAATCGGCGGAGGCACTGGCGGAACTCTGGCACAAGCGCATCCGCGAAGAACTGGGGATCGCGGGGCGCGACGCGAAAGATTTGAACAAGCTCTTTCATCAGGGCTATCAGGGCTCGCGCTTCAGCTTCGGCTACCCTGCGTGTCCGAACCTTGAGGACCAGGCGAAGCTTTTCGAGCTCCTTGACCCTTCGCGGATTGACGTCGAGCTGACGGAAGAGTTTCAACTGGACCCGGAGCAATCAACCTCGGCGATTATCGTGCACCACGAGGACGCGAAATACTTTTCGATTGAATAGTCTGGAGTCTGGAGTCTGGAGTCTGAAGTCCGGTTAATAGCTGTCTTTAATTCCAGTCGCCAAGCTTCGGAATCTACAATTTAAACGGTAAACTTTGGACTCCAGACTCCAGACTCCAGACTCCAGACTTGCAGTTGATCCGACCCCTGAAGAATTGGCCGTCCTATCAAGGATCGAGCGCTTCGCCTTTCTACAGGCGCACGAGATGAACCAGGGGCGTTGGAAGCGGCTCTGGACCTGGTGCCAGCGTCATCTCGGCGCGAACTTCATTCGCTTCACGACCTACAACCTGATGCACGTTTACGGCCTCGAACATTTCGAGGCCGCAGCAATCGAGCGCCCGCTCCTGCTCGTCGCCAATCACCGCTCCTTCTTTGACATGTACTGCGTCTCAAGCGTGCTCTTCCGGCGCACGCGGCGACCTTTGACTCTCTTCTTTCCGGTCCGGGCGCGCTTCTTTTATGAATCGCTCGTCGGCGTGTTGATCAACTTCCTGGGCGGCTGGTGGTCTATGTATCCGCCGATCTTCGCCGAAGAGAGCCCTGAGAAGCGTGTCTTTGATAAATATTCCGTGCGCCGTCTGACGGAGTTGTGCCGCGAAGGGGCGGGCCACGTCATCGGCTTTCACCCGGAGGGCACGCGTAATCTCGATCCTGACCCATATTCCTATCTGCGCGCTCAGCCCGGCGTCGGTAAAATCATCAAGGAGGCCGAGCCGCAGGTGATTCCCGTTTTCATAGCCGGGCTCGGTAATAAAGTTCTCAAGCAAATCGGCGGCAACTGGCAAGGGGGCGAGCCAATACGCATCCACTTCGGCCCACAGCTTGATCTCTCTGAATTTTTCGCGAAGCAAGACCGCATTCGTACCTACAAAGAGATAGCAGATTTCGTCATGAGCAAAGTCGCCGAGCTTGGGGAAAAAGATAAAGCGATGCTTAAATAGAAATTATGAATTTTGAGTTTTGAATTTTGAATTAAAAGCTTTTGACCTCAATTCAAAATTCAAAACTCAAAATTCATAATTCTTCACTTATGTCTCTATTGCCTCTTATCATAGTTAACCCCGCGTCGGCCGGAAGTTCTACGCGCGCTTCGTGGCCCGCGATGGCGTCAGAGCTGGCGACTCACTTCGGGGCGTTCAATTGTGCGTTCACGGAAAGGCCAGGGGACGGACGCCTGCTCGCCATGCGCGGGGCCAAAGAGGGGCGTGGGTTGATTATCGCCTGCGGGGGCGACGGGACCATATCGGAAGTTGCCAACGGAATTCTCGAATCGGGCTGTGATGCGGAGCTTGGAATCCTGCCGAGCGGCACGGGCGGCGATTTTCGTCGCACCCTGAAGATTCCGGCTCGCGCCAGTGACGCTGCGCGCTCTCTCCGCACTGGCCGAACGCGCCGCATAGACGTGGGACGCGTCACGTTCGTCAATCACAAGGGTGCGCAAGTGTCCATGTACTTCCTGGGGGTCGGTTCGTTCGGCATGAGCACGGAGATCATCGAGGGCGTCAAGAGGAAGGAGGCGCGCTGGCTGCCCGGCGCGGGCACGGGCCGTCTTGGCGGCAAAGTCTCTTTCGCCATCAGCACGGCGCGGACCACCTTCGCATCACCCAAAACTGAGGCCGTCGTAAAGTTGGATGACGAGCGTGAGCGCCGCCTCACGGTCGCTAATCTGGTCATAGCCAATGCGCGCTATTTCGGGGGCGGCATGAAGGTCGCGCCCAATGCGAAACTCGACGACGGGCAGTTTGACGTAATTACCATCGGCGACATGAGCGCGCTGAAGATTCTGGCAAACGTGCGCAAGCTCTATAACGGTACTCACCTTGAAATGGGAGAGGTGTCTCAAGCGCGCGCGAGGGTAGTTGTGGCACGCCCGGCTAGAAAAACTGAGAAAGTTGCAGTCGAGGTTGACGGTGAGCTGCCGGGCCGTCTGCCCGCAACTTTCGAGATTCTGCCAAAAGCTTTGCGGGTGCGATCTCCTTGAAACGTTTCTCCGCGCCTTAAAGGTCGGGCGGTAATCCGACTGTCTCAGAAAGTTCTAGTCTGCCCGGGCTTCATAAACTGCACTCTTTTATCCTTTCCAATCGCGGCGCGCACTTCCGCTTCTGTCGAAAGTGTGGGCAGAGACGCGTAGTGCATTGGAATGATGATCTCCGGCCTGAAATATTTATTAATCGCCAACAGGGCTATTTCAGGGCTTTGCCCGTAGGCACGGCCTCCCGTGTTCATCAGGATAATGTTCGGGTGATAGAACTCCTGAATCAAAGCCATGTCGCCGAAAATCCAGGTGTCCCCCTGGTGATAGACCGAGCGACCATCAGGGAATTCTACGACGAAACCGACGGGCCGCCCGCTCGGCTCGCTGCCATGCATCGCCGGGACAACGTGCACCTTTAAATCTTTAAGGACGACCGTGCCGCCCACGTTTATCGTCTGAATCAAATCCTCAGGCAGCGATTCTTTCTGAAAGAGAGTTGGAAAATTAACGGTGACGAGCTTGGCCCGGCTGGCTTTGGCGATCTCTATGGCGTCGCCCATGTGGTCGCCGTGTGAATGTGTCACCAGAATGAAATCGGGTTTGTAGCGTGAGAGGTCCTTGAGCTCGCTGGGAGTCGCCGGGTTCTCTTTCAGGAACGGGTCAATCAAAAACCTCGTTCCGCCGGAAGAGACGATCTCAAATGCGGCGTGACCGAGCCAGGTGATCTGAATCTCTTTCTTTATCCTGTTTCGGTTCGACCGCTTTTGGGCGCCCGACAAAGGGGCTATCAACAGCAAGGCCGCCGTCAATAACGAAACTTTCAATAGGTTCATCGCTACCTCCGAATGATTGTCGGCTGGTGGATTCAGTCGAGTGGTCCCGCGCCGAGGAAGTTTTCCCGCACGTATTTGACTGTGTCGAGCAGCGTCTCGCCCGGATCACGAGGCGAAAAATTCAGCTCGCGCTCTGCCTTTGATGAGTCCAGATACCAGAGATATTCCGCCATCTCGACTGCGCCGGGCTCGACCGGAGGAGCTTTGTCCCATTGTTTGTAGAGCGCGTGAATGATCTGCGAACCTGTGACGACGAGCTTTGAGGGGAGAGAGAGGCGCGGGGCGCGCACATTCGTCAGGCGTTCGAGACGGCTGAAAAATCTATCGAACGTCCAATTGGCGCTGCCCATCAGATAGCGCTCGCCGTGACGACCTTTCTCCATCGCAATGGGGAAGACTGTTGCCACGTCGCGCACGTCAACGAAGCTCAGTCCTCCTTTCGGAATCGCGCTAATCTTGCGCGCCAGGAAATCGAGCACAACCTTTGTCGAGCTGAGACGATCATCACCCGGACCGAGCAGCAAACTGGGATTGAGTATGACAAGACGACGACCAGCGCCGTTGAAACGCTCCAGGGCCGTGCGCTCCTGATAAAGTTTGCTGGTGTAATAAGGCCAGCGCGAGATGATGTCAACGGGCGGCGAGTATGATTCATCCGGGATGCCTTCTTCGCCCTTCTCTCGTACGGCAATCGTCCCGCTCGTCGAGGCCATGACGATTGTTCGGACGCCCGCGGTAGTCGCGGCATCGCAAAGCAGGCGTGTGCCATCAACGTGGATCGCGTACATCTCGTGCGCGTCCTCCTGCTCGCGCGAGACGCGCCCCGCCAGGTGATAAATCTCGGCGACTCCTTCGACAGCGCGGGCCACGTCGTCGGCTTTGGTAATCGAGCCCTCGACCGTCTCGACCTGAAGCTCGTTCAGCCACGCGGGGATTGATGTTGCCATCACGCGGATCTTCTTAGCGCCAGAGGCCACGAGCTCGCGCACCAGATGCGAGCCTAAGAACCCTGTGCCGCCCGTGACGAGTATTTTGGGCTGCGGACGGCGCGCTATCGCCGTGGTCCTTTTCGCTCTTGGTTTAGTTGCAGATTTTGCCGGAGTCTGACGCGGCGCACGTTTTTTTGTTTTCTTGGTTGTTACCATGAAACGTTAGTGAGTGCGAAGCCCCGTAGGGGCGGAATGAAGTAGCCCAGGGCTGACGCCATTAGTATCTACACAAGTATTGATAGATGTTTGGGAATCATTGAACTATCTCGAAAACCTGCAAAAATCTTAGGAAAAACGGATCGAACAAATTCAGGTCTGATCTTTGCTGCGCTCTGGTCAC
>DASVXV010000020.1:0-24276 GCA_036392495.1 Pyrinomonadaceae bacterium
TGCAAAAATCTTAGGAAAAACGGATCGAACAAATTCAGGTCTGATCTTTGCTGCGCTCTGGTCACTTTCCCAAGTAGTCAGAAATCCTAAGAAAAATGGAGGTTTCTGACTTGTGTAGATACTAATGGCTTGCGCCCTGGGCTTTATGCCGTCGCCCGCTGGCGCGGGCTTAACGTTCTTATTACTATCTCGAACCCCACGCTCACGCGTGGGGCTTTACTCTGCCGCCCGCTGACGCGGGCTACCTTTGCGCTGCCCCTTTCACCTTTACGTCGTCGTTTTCGCCGTCGTGCTCTTCTCTTTATTGGGCTGCGGCGTGATGCGCAGGTAGGGTTTCAGGGTCTTCCAGCCTGCGGGGAATTTCTCTTTCGCGTCTTCATCGGACATTGACGGGACGATGATACAGTCGTCGCCGTCTTTCCAGTTGACGGGCGTCGCCACGCTGTAGTTGGCCGTCAGTTGCAGGGAATCTATGACGCGCAGGATTTCGTCGAAGTTGCGGCCAGTGCTCGCCGGGTAGGTAATCATCAATTTGACTTTCTTGTCCGGACCAATGACGTAGACGGAGCGCACCGTGAAGGTGTCGCTCGCGTTCGGGTGAATCATGTCGTAAAGGTCCGAGACCGTGCGGTCCGCGTCGGCGATGACCGGGAAGTTCAAAGCCGTCCCTTGCGTCTCCTTGATGTCTTCGGCCCACTTCGTGTGCGAATCGGACGGGTCAACGCTGAGTCCTATGATCTTAACATTGCGCCGGTCGAACTCCGGCTTGAGCCGCGCCGCCTCGCCCAGCTCTGTCGTGCAGACGGGCGTGAAATCTTTCGGATGGGAGAACAGAACTCCCCAGCTGTCGCCGAGCCAGTCGTGGAATTTGACCGTGCCTTCTGTCGTCTGGGCAGTGAAATCGGGTGCAGTGTCGCCTAATCGAATAGCCATTACGGGTATCCTCTCTTTCAGAATTATCTTGCTGGCGAGATAAAGCGAGGAAGGGCAAAATTGCAGCAAGTTCAGGTGGCTTTTACATCTAAATTCAGTGATAAGTCAATGTCATAAGACCGTTTGAAATTTAAGCCACAGAGGCACAGAGACACGGAGGAAAGAAGGCAGAAGGCAGTAGGCAGTAGGCGGCAAAGAGGTGCTACCTTGTCTGCTTTCTGCTTTCTGCCTACTGCCTTCTGCATTTCTCTGTGTCTCTGTGCCTCTGTGGCTATTCATCTGTGATAAATTCATGCTGCTGGAATTGATAATAACTTTTGAGGAGTCAGGGATGAAACTGGCACTGAACGGCGCGACCACCATGCGCGCCAGTCTTGTCGAGGACATCGGAGCAGCGAGCGCTGCCAAATTCGATTGTCTGGAAATCTGGGCCGCGAAGCTGCGGCAGTTTCTCAACTCACACACGGCCGCCGAACTCAAAAACCTGCTCGAAGAGGCGCACTTGCAGCCCTACAGCATCAACTCTATCGAGCATATTACTTTCAGAGATGCCGACGGAGCTGCGAAGTTGCTCGAAGAGTGCGAGGAGCTGTGCCGCATCGCAGCCGAGATCGGTTGCCCTTACATCGTCGTCGTCCCGAGCCCGTTGCCCGCAGGCACGAGCTGGGAAGAGGTTGTCGAAGAGTCCGTGCGCGTGCTCGACCATCTAGGCCGGATCGCCGAAGCTCACGACGTGGCGCTGGCCTTTGAGTTTCTGGGCCAAACGGATTGCAGCGTCCAGACGCTCGGGCAGGCCTTTGAAATCGTCCAGAAGCTACAGCGCGATAGCGTCGGGCTCGTCCTGGATAGTTTTCATTTCTACGCGGGCGGCTCCACGTTCGATTCGATTGATGCGCTCGACGCACGAAAGCTTTTCATCTTCCACATCAACGACGCTGAGGACCGCCCGCGCGAAGAACTGGAAGATCGCCATCGTCTGCTGCCGGGCTTAGGCATCCTGCCCCTCAAAGAGATTATCGAGAGGCTACGCCGCGCAGGTTATGATCGCGTCGCCAGCGTCGAAATCTTCAGGCCCGAATATTGGGAGCGCAACCCGCAGGAGCTTGCCAGGGAGGCGTACATGGCCGTTAGCAAAGTTCTGGCGGAGGCTGGACAGTAACGTATATGGACAGAATCAGAATCGGAATCATCGGCGCAGGCTACATCGGCACGGTCCACTCGACCGTGCTCGCGCGAGACGAGCGTGTGAGAGTGACTTCAGTTCATGACGTTGTTGATGAACGAGCGCAACGACTCGCGCGCTCAACAGGCGCGGAAGCTGCGCGGAGCGCCGAAGAGTTGATCCACGCGTGTGATGCTGTCTATATCACGACGCCGAACACGAAGCACACGGAATTGGCCGTGGCAGCGGTCGAAGCCGGGAAGCACGTCTTCTGCGAGAAGCCTATGGCGACCGGCCTTGAGGAGGCTCAAAAGGTGCTCGACGCTGCACGGAGCAGCCGCGCCGTCTTTCAGGTCGGTCACAATCGCCGTTTCGCCCCCGTTTACGCGACACTGAAGCGGATGCTCTCTGAGGAGGCGCACCCGCATTCCGCCCACGTCAAGATGAATCGCGGCGAGTTGATCAAGCCGGAATGGGTCGGCGACCCCGACGTGACGGGCGGCTTTCTTTACGAGACGACCATACATATCTTCGACATGATGCGCTTTCTCTTCGGCGAGGTCTCGGAATTGACGGCCATCGGATCAACGCACGAATACCCGGAAGTGGATGACTTCTCTGTCCTGATACGCTTTGCAAACGGCGTTCACGCGACCCTCTGCTCTTCAGCCGACGCGAGTTGGCTTTTCCCTTTCGAGCGCGTCGAGGTCTTCTGCCATCATCGCACCATTGCGACGCGCGAGATGGAGGCGCTGGTTTCGAGCGAAGGACTGGAGGGCAAAGAGGTCACGCTCTCCATGCACCAGTTCTCGAAGGAAGAAAAGTGGGGGTACGCGCAGGAAGACCGTGCGTTCGTGGATTCGATTACGGAAGGCACGCCCGCGCTCGTTACTGCGCTTGACGGCTACAAATCGGTCGAGCTTGTGGACGCGTGCTATCGCTCGGTCCGCACCGGCGAGCGAATACGCTTTAATGAGTCTTGAGTCTGGAGTCTGGAGTCTTGAGTCTGAAGTCTGGAGTCAAAAAGATTCCCCGGCCTCTGACTCCAGACTCCAGACTCCAGACTCAAGACTTTTTCCGGAATGTTCGGCGCATCCACCCTGAGAACCACCTCAGGGCTGTTCGAAAAAAGCCGTGCTTGGGCGGGGGCGCGCCCTCTTCCGTCTTTGCTTCCGCTTCGATGGCCGTGAAGAACTGCGAGGCCATCATCCGTGCCGCGCCCTGAATCATGCGCTGGCCGACGCTGGCGATTGTTCCGCCCACCTGTACGTCGCCCGCATACTTGATGACGGTCGCCTCTCCCTGCTCTTCCAGATCAATGTCGCCGGTGCCCTTCAAAAATCCCGGCTGCCCTTTGCCGTCAACCACCATGCGAAAATGTTCTGGCGCTCGCATCTCTTCCAAACGGACGTTCCCGTTGAAGATGCCTTTGATAGAGCCGACGCCCGCCTTAAGAGTTGCCGCGTAGGCGTTCTCGTCGGTCTTCTCCAGCCGCTCGCAGCCAGGGATGCAGCGCTTCAGGACCTCCGGGTCGGTCAAAGCCTGATAGACGCGCTCGCGCTTCGCCCGCAATTCATGTGTGCCTTCGATCTTCATAAAAGTCGCCGACTCCTGGACCGCGTTTTCAGCCGGAATAATTTACGCCAACGCTTTCTATTTACTGAACGACGAAGTTATAGGTGACGATGCCTGTGACTTTTACTGGCTCACCGGAAAGCTGCGTCGGAGTGAAGCGCGCCTGATATGCGGCCTGTACCGCAGCCTGCTGCAAGAGCGGATGCCCGCTGACGGCCCTGGCCGAAATCACCTTGCCCGATTCATCAATCGTCACCTGCACCATAACCGTGCCGGAGGCCCTGGCAGCTTTTGCAATCGCCGGATAGGGAGGCTTCGGCAAAGAGATGGCCTTGCCGTTCAGCACGCCGCCTGAGATCGGCGCTCTGATCTTAGCGGGAGTCGGGGCTGGAGGCGGCGGTGGCGGTGGCTCGTCCGCAGCCACCGGCGAGCCGCCAACGACTCCGCCGTGAACAGGACCCACAGGCTTCGGTATCACACTTGGTGGGATATAGTCAGGTGCGGACCCGATCTCCGGGACCTGCTCTACTCTGGGCTCCAGCGGCGGCGGGCCGACCCGCTCGATAATCTGCGGAGCATTAATGTCAATACTCTGCCCGGCGTAAGTGAGCTTGAAAGATGTCTCCTCCTCCGGCACGCTCCAGGTCAATTCAATCTGGCTCGGATTGTTTTCCCTATTCTTCCCGTAGCCATCTCCCAGGAAGATCATTGGCCTTCCCTGCTTATCCGTCAGGATGGAAGATTTATTGAAGCTCTCGGAAAACTCCGCTGGATCAATGCCCTGGCCCAACTCAAAAGTGACCATGAGGAAAACCCTGCCTCTTCCAGCTGTCTCTACAATATGAGTAGTTTCCTGCGACGACCCATCACGAGTTTTGTCCACCCCGTCTGCTCTGTTGACGCTCAGGACTTTCAACGGCGACGCGCTCGAAGAATTGTCTGCCTGCGATGAGTTCGAAGAGCTATTCGCCTGCGGCTCGCGACGGCAGCCGGAGATCAAAAGCCCCGTAATGACCAGACAGATGAACCAGATTTGATGCTTCATTACGCTCATACTCCTCTCAGGAAAAGGTCTGCGAGTGAAAGCTTTTTCAGACGCCCCTGGAGAACCCCTATTTCGCGCGCGCGGCAGCTGCCTGGATGGCGCGCCGCGTGTAAACCTGCGCGAGATGGCGGCGATATTCTTCCGATGCGTAGAGGTCAGCGTTGGCCTCAACTCCGTCTGCGGCGTGCGACGAAGCGGAGGCAATCGTTCCCTCATCGAGCGCTTTCCCCGTGAGCTCATTCTCGACGCCGCCCGCGCGGTATGCTTTCGCCGCGACCCCTGTAATGCCGATGCTCGCGGACTGGCAGTTTCCGTCATCGCCCATCGTTAAGCTGGCAGCGACGCCGACGATTGCGAAGCCAGATGCGGGTTGAGCGACTTTCAGATAGGCTTGCCCTGTGCGCGGCTGTGGTTGCGTGATGCGAATCTCGCGCAGGATTTCGTTCGGCTCAAGCGCTGTCGTCAGCATATCCACGAAGAAATCTTCAGCACGGATGGTGCGCTCGCCTCCCGCGCCGACGACGACCATCTCTGCATTGAGAGCCAGAATCGCAGCGGGCCAATCGGCGGCCGGGTCCGCGTGCGCGACGCTCCCGCCGATGGTCCCACGGTTTCGCACCTGCACGTCGCCTATCGAGGCGGCGCACTCCGAGAGGAGCGGGCAGATTTCACGCAGGCGCGCGCTCGATTCGAGCTGGTAGTGCGTCGTCATCGCGCCGACTCGAATCTGACCATTATCCTCGCTGATGTAGGCGAGGTCCTTGATGCGCGCGATGTCAATCAACATTGAGGGCTGCGCGAGTCGCAGCTTCATAGCTGGAATCAGGCTGTGCCCGCCCGCGAGTATCTTCGCGTCGTCCTGATGTTGCGTGAGCAGCCCTACAGCTTCATCCAGAGTTGCGGGAGCGACGTAATCAAACTGTGCTGGAATCATTTTTCACCTCGTAAAGCCGTGACAGACGATTTCGGAATGCGGATTTCGGATTGCGGATTGAAAAGGACGAAGCGATGTTCTTCTCAATCCGCATTCCGCAATCCGAAATCCGCATTTATCTTGTCACTCGTCACTGCTTTATTATCTTCCAGACCGATTCCGGTCTGACAGGCATATCAACATGGCGCACGCCGAAGGGCGAAAGCGCGTCAACGATGGCGTTCACTATCGCTGGGGTCGCGCCGATGGTCCCGGCCTCGCCGACGCCTTTGACGCCCATCGGGTTGACGTCCGTCGGCGTCTCCGTGCGGTCAAGCTCCATCCAGGGAATCATGTGCGCGCGCGGCACCGCATAATCCATCAAAGTTCCTGTGACGAGCTGTCCCTGCTCGTCATAAACGATCTCCTCGTAAAGAGCCTGCCCGATTGATTGCACGATGCCCCCGTGGACCTGGCCGTCCACGAGCATCGGGTTGATGACGCGCCCGCAATCGTCAACCGCGACGTAGCGCTGGAAATCAATCTCGCCCGTCTCGCGGTCAATCTCGATCTGCGCTATGTGCGTCCCGAACGGGAAAGTGAAGTTCTTGGGCTCGAAGAAATATGTGGCCGAGAGCCCAGGCTCCATGTCCGGCGGGAGGTCTTTGGCGATGTGCGCCGCGAGCGCTATGTCCTGAAGCGAAAGACGCTTTTTGCCTTCAATGTCAGGCTCCGGCAGCGCGGCGCCCGGGGCCTGGCCCGCAGGCAGGTCCGCTTCGGGCACTCCCGCTCCTGCCGCCGCCCTGGCAGGCTCAGGCTCAAGACTGAACCCGATCTTATCCCAGACGACTTTTGAGCTGTCTGCTTGAAGCAGATGGGCCGCAATCTTGTTCGCCTTCTCTTTCAGCTTCTCGATGGCGATATAAACGGCCGTGCCGCCCACGGCGGTCGCGCGGCTGCCGAAAGTCCCGATGCCGTATTGCACGATTGAAGTGTCGCCGTGAATGACCGTCACGTCCGAGATGTCGCAGCCCAGTTGGTCCGCGGCGAGTTGCGCGAAAGAGGTCTCCTGGCCCTGGCCGTGCGGGCTTGCGCCCGTCAGGATCGTGACTTTGCCCGTCGGCTCGATGCGGACCGTAGCGCTCTCCCAACCGCCTGCGGGCATCGCATGCGATGGACCGAGCGCGCAGATTTCGACGTAGGTCGAGACGCCTATGCCGACGATTCGTCCCTCATCACGCGCACGCTTCTGCTCTTCACGCAGGCGCGTGTAGTCCGAATTCTTCAGGGCCAAGGCGAGCGCCGCCTCGTAATTGCCGCTATCGTAGAAGAGCCCTGTCGCGGTCTTGAAAGGAAATTCATCGGGCTTCGGGAAGTTCCTGCGCCGCACCTCCACCACATCCAGCCCGAGTTCGGCGGCGACCAGATCGAGCGCGCGCTCGACCACGTAAGTCGCTTCGGGACGGCCCGCGCCCCTGTAAGCATCCGTCGCCATCTTGTTCGTGAAGACGCCCGTAACGTTAATCTGAATCGCCGGAATTTTGTAACAGCCGGAAAGCATCAGTCCCGTCAGGGTCGGGATCGCGGGCGTCAGCAGTTGGTGATAGGCTCCCAGGTCCGCGAAGACGTTGTAGCGAAGCCCCGTCACGGTCCCATCCGACTTGCACCCGATTTCGATGTAGCCGACCTGCCCGCGGCCGTGAATCGTCGCCTGGATGTTTTCGCGGCGGGTTTCAATCCACTTGACGGGCTTGCCCAGCTGCATCGCGATCCAGCCAAGCAAAGCTTCTTCCGCATAGACGTTGAGCTTCGAGCCGAAGCCGCCGCCGACTTCCGGCGTGATGACGCGCAGCTTGTTTTCAGGGATGCCGATCATCAGGGCGACTTGCGTGCGCATCAGGTGCGGAATCTGCGTCGAGGACCAGATGGTCAACTCCTCTTCGCCTGGGAAGTAGCGCGCGAGCACGCCGCGCGGCTCCATCGCAATCGGCGCGAGGCGCTGGTTCAGGACGCGCTGCTTGATGACATGGTCGGAAGAAGCGAGCGCCGCATCAATATCACCCTCGCCGGCCGTGAGCTTGTACGCGATGTTGTCGCCGAACTGCTCGTGAATGACCGGGCCGCCTTTCGACCCCTCTTCCGGATCAACGACAACAGGCAGCTCCTCGTAATCAACCATGATGAGGTCTACAGCGTCGCGCGCGGCATAGCGGTCCGTGGCGACGACCGCCGCTACGGGGTGGCCTACGAAATAGACTTTGTCGCTCGCCAGGGCGCGATGGTCCGGAACTTTCAGATCTGGCAAAGCGCCCGCGCACGGCACCGGGCCGATCTTTTCCGCAACGTCACGTCCGGTGTAAACGGCGACCACGCCCGGAGCTTTCTGAGCCTCGCTCACATCTATACTCGCGATGCGCGCGTGCGCGTACATCGAGCGCAAGAAGACGACATGCAGCGTGTCCGGCAGCCGGATGTCGTCAACGTAGTGCGCCAGCCCCTTAATCAACCGCGGGTCCTCAGTGCGCTTCACTCTCTGTCCGACGTACTTATTCATAAACAACTCCTGTTTCGTAAATCGTGAATCGTAAATCGTGAATAGACGAGCGTTTTTACGATTCACGATTCACGATTCACGATTTACGACTTTTTAGCAGCGTATTCCACGGCTTCGACGATGTGCTGGTAGCCCGTGCAGCGGCACAGGTTTCCTTCAAGGCCGTGGCGTATCTCTTCGTGCGAGGGGCTGGGATTTCTCTCAAGAATCTGCGCGGCGGCCATAATCATGCCCGGCGTGCAGTAGCCGCATTGCAGGCCGTGTTTCTCCCAGAAGCCTTCCTGCACCGCGTGAAGCTCTCCGTTCTGTGCGAGTCCTTCAATCGTTGTCACCTCTGCGCCGTCGGCCTGGACGGCCAAGATCGTGCAGGACTTGACGGCCTGGCCGTCAAGGTTGACAGTGCACGCACCGCAGAGCGAGGTCTCGCAGCCGACGTGAGTGCCCGTCAATCCGAGCACGTCTCTGAGGTAATACACGAGCAGCACGCGCGGCTCGACTTCCGCCTGATGAGCCGTGCCGTTGACGCTGATGTTGATAGCTTTCTTCACGCCTTTGCCACCTCACTTCCGTGTTGAAATCAGATTGTTGACCGGCAACCTCGCCGATCTTTTTGAGGAAAGAGAAACTAGAATCTTTTATGCGAACTGCTTCTACGCTAAATCGAGCGGCGAGTCAATAGCTTCGTGAATCGTGAATCGTAAATCGTGAATCGTCGAACGCCACGCTTTCTCTATTCACGATTTACTATTTACGATTTACGATTCACGATTTACCATCCGCTGGTGAATCTCGTCGAGTACATCTTTCAGGCGGCTGAGAGAAAGGACCGCTGGCGGGAGCTCGCCATCTCGTGCGAGGACCGATCAATTACTTACGAGCAGCTCCTTCAGCTGGTCAGAAAGTGCTGCGGGATGATTCGCGCTCTGGGCGTCCGCCCGGGTGAGCGCGTGGCGCTTGTGGCGGCGGATTGCCCGGAGTGGATAATCTCTTTTCTGGGAATCACGGCCGCAGGCGCAGTGGCCGTGCCCGCGAGCACGATGCTTACGGCCGCCGAGCTGCAATACGTCCTGGAGCATTCGGGGGCACGGCTGCTCGTAATCACCACGGAACAGGTGTCGAAGATTCAAAGCATCAGAAGCGATCTTCCGCAACTGGAAAACATCCTGCTCATTGACGCAGACGCGGACGCAGTGCTCGACTTCAATCGCACGCTCGACGGCGCAGACGAGGCAGAGATTGAATCAGTGTCCGACGAGGCGCTGGCTTTCATTCTCTATACTTCCGGGAGCACCGGGCAGCCCAAGGGGGCAATGCACATTCATCGGAATCTGCCCTACACGGTCGAATACTGTTGCAGGCACGTTCTGCAAGTCGCGCCCGGCGATAGGCTCTTCTCTTCCTCGCGTCTCTTCTTCGCCTACGGCCTCGGCAACAGCCTCTCTTTTCCGCTCGGCTCGGGCGCGACGACCCTTTTGTGCCGCGAGAGGCCGACTCCAATGGTGATAGCCCGAATCTTCCGGCAACAGCACCCGACGATCTTCTTCGGCGTGCCCGCGGTCTTTCGCGCTCTGCTTGAATACGCCTCGCAGGGCGAAAAGCTTGAGACCGATTCCATCAAATTCTGCGTCTCCGCCGGCGAGAAGCTTCCCGAGAAAATCTTTCACGAATGGAAGGAGCTGACGGGATTGGATATTCTTGACGGCATCGGCTCCACAGAGATGCTTCAGATGTTCATTACAAACAGCAGAGACAGGATCGTCCCAGGCAGCAGCGGGCGCGTTGTGCCAGGCTACGAGGCGAAGCTGGTGAATCACAAGGGACTGGAGATTGCGGGCGCGGGCACAGGACATCTGTGGATTAAGGGAGGAAGCGCCAGCCCAGGCTACTGGAACGACCCCTTGAAGACCGCAGCCACAATGCAGGACGGGTGGATGCGTACTGGAGACCTTTACCGCCGCGACCATGAGGGCAACTACTGGTTCGAAGGGCGCACGGACGATCTCTTCAAGGTCAAAGGATTATGGGTTTCCCCTATCGAAGTCGAAGAGGCGCTCTTAGCCTGCGACGGCGTCATCGAAGCTGCGGTCGTTCCCGGAGTCAATCGCGACGGGATGAACACGGTCGCGGCCCATGTCGTCATGCGCTCGCAAGATTTACCGGAGACGGAGACTATTGAAAAATTAAGGTCCGAGATCGGCCGCCGTCTTCCGCCTTACAAGTGCCCGTCCGAGATTTATCTCGCCAGTGAGTTGCCGCGAACCGCAACGGGGAAGCTACAGCGATTCAAACTGCGAGGATGAATTTCATGTGCGACCCTTTCATGGTCTGGAACGTTGATTCCTGAATTCGTCATTCGAGAGGACATGGATTATGAGCCTGACGCTCTATTTTCTACGTCATGGGCAGACGCCCTTGAGCCGGGACGACGCCTTTTGCGGCTCGGGGCTCGACCCGGAATTGACCGCCGAAGGCTTGGAGATGGCGTTGGCTTTCGCAGACGCTTATCGTTCTTTCCCCTGGAGCGCAATCTATTCAAGCCCGCTGCGGCGGACAATTAATACCGCTCGCCCTCTCAGCGAGGCGCTCGGTTTAGTGACCGAACTGCGCGATGATTTGAAGGAGATCGGCTACGGCAAATGGGAAGGCAAGACGAAAGAGACGGTCGAGCGTGATTATCATGACGATTATCTGCGTTGGCAGGCCGATCCGGCGTGGTATCCGCCGACCGAAGGGGAGTTGGCCGTCGCCATCTCCAGGCGTGCGCTGCGCGTCGTCGAAGAGATCAAGGGGCGTTTCGCGACTGGCAATGTTTTGGTCGTCTCTCACAAGGCGACCATCAGAATTCTTTTGTGCAGCCTGATGGGAATTGACGTCGGGCGCTTCCGCTATCGCATGTCGTGTCCGGTGGGTTCTCTCTCGGTCGTCGAGTTCGGTGAATCCGGTCCGATGTTGAGAGTTCTGGCGGACCGCACGCACCTCACCGAGCGTTTGCGGCAACTGCCGGGCACATAACGTGCGGCTCGTCCGAAGGTAGTGGGCCGGTTTAAAAAAGTCCCCTCCCACCGCTATCCGCCCACAGCAATGAAATGTTTTGCCTCAAACTGACATAAACAATTAGGGGATAGTAAGGCGGGCTGAACGCCTCCGGAGATGTCAATCCGGGGAAGGCCAGGCAGGTCTGAAATTGACCCACTACCCGTTTGAATCCCTTCTTGAATTAAAGCTGCGTTACCTATAAACTCCAGCTCATCCTTACGCTCACTGAGCAGCGTGGCCTTACGCGCGGCTCTCGGTTCTCAACAACTCCCAATTACCTTTGAAGGAGAACTGAATCATGGAAAGAGAAGAAACCCTGAGGGAGATTGCAGCCCTCCGGCATAACATATACATCAACAACCGCCTGAGGCTGGAATTTCTCGCCAGCATCTCGAAGCTTCTGCGCGATTATGGAATCTCGGCGGAAGACGAATTATTGAGTTCGCTCATTCTGGCTGTCCCGGACGAATTATCAGCCGGAAACGGCGCGCCGCCGACTTCCACTTTGTCGTCCAGAGAGCCTGTCCCGCCGCTGGCTCCGATGCCCCCCGAAGCTCCGGACGAAGAGCCCGTGCCGCCGCTCTCTCCCGAACAGGAACCCGTGCCGCCACTGGCGCCCGAAGAAGAGCCCGAGGAGGAACCTGTGCCGCCGGTCGCGCCGGAATGAAGGAACAGAAGGCAGTAGGCAGAAAGCAGTAGGCAGTAAAAAACAGGCTGGAGCGCTGCCTTCTGCCTTGTGCCTTCTGCCTTCTGCTTTTCTAAATCCGAAATTGATATGATTGAATACACGGAAGAGATCAAGGGCGTCATCGCGGTGCAGCTTTACGATGATGGCGCTTGCTTCTCGATCCTTGAGCAAGCTAAGCAGCTTGACGCCTGGGCGGAAGCGAAGGTCAGCGCGCGTCTCGGGGGCGGCTTCAACCCGGCGACGCGACGCGACGCGCGCCGCGCGAGCGTGCTCGCCCTCGCGCGCGAGTCGGAGATCAGGCGCGAGTTTGACGAGCGTATGGAGTGCATCATCAAGCCTCTCGTTAAGCAGGTCTGGGGCGTCCCCCTCAAGCAACATTCCGAGACGCACTTCGTCCGCTACGACCGTGGCAACTACTACACCCCGCACTCCGACACGGGCGTTCACCGGACCGACAGATATTTCACAGTGCTCTGCTATCTCAACGAAGCTTTTGAAGGAGGCGAGACGAGTTTCCCCCGGCTCAACTATTCGATCAAGCCGCGCTCTGGCAAGGCAGTTATCTTCCCGGCGACCTACACGCACTGCGCCGAGCCTGTCACTGAGGGCGAGAAATACGTTCTCGTCTCCTGGCTGACGAAGAGTCCTCCGATCCGCTGGATTTAATGTTGGGCCAATCCCCTGCAAATCGCTCCGGCCAACGGATGAACAGGCACGCGGTCGTCGTCTCCGCCGAAAACAGTCCTTATATGGCGTGGCAGTGTAAGCTCTTTCATTTCTCCTGCACGAGCCGCCTGAAGAAGACGCCGATCATTATCGTGCATGAGACCGGCGCGAAAGAGTTACATCCGGACTTTCGAGAGATAATGAAGGTGGGGGGCCGCGTGAGCCGCGCGCCGAGTTATAAGAGGACCGCTCAAGGTGATCTCTACCCGCCGCGCAACACGCCCGGCACGCTTTCTCACGCGGCGGAGATGCTGAGCGCGCTGGAAGAATTCATAGTCCTCTGCGACCCCGACATGATCTTTGTACGCCCGGTCGAGTTTCCCGAAGAGCTTTCCGGGGATTTCTGCTCTTACATGAATTATGATCTCGACTGTGTCGAGACCGCGCGGCTCGCCCTGTGCATTCCGCGCGAGCGGATTGTCGCGCGGCAAGAGTCTTTGCGCTGCGGGGTGCCTTATGTCATCCCCACGCACGTCGCGCGCCCGCTGGCCGAAAGCTGGGTGGAGGCGGTTGACGCGTTTCCGCCGCGAAAATGGGAGGACGTGATGTATGCTTTCGGCTTGGCCGCGCTCTCGCTTGACTTAAAAGTAGCTGTGACCCGCACGGCCGAGAGCAACTACTGGCCTGATGCGAAGGTGCGCGCCCGTATCGTACACTACTGCTACGGCGACGCGACCTGGAGCAAGCGCCACTACTTCAAAGAAGCCGAGGCCCCGAAAATCTGGCGGCCACGCGTGGAAGCACGGCCGGGCACGGTCCTGGGAGAGATTCTTTCGCAGATACGCGAGGCCGAAAATTATTACTCTGGCTAACCATTTTGAGGCGACACGACATCCTAAGCAATAGTTTCATCATCTCGGAAGAAAGATTTTTAAGTCCGAAGCCGGCTGGACCTCTTAACTCACATGGCCCTTGAGCCTGGCACTCAGATAGGACGTTACCAGATCATCTCGCAGCTCGGTCGCGGCGGGATGGGCGAAGTCTATCTGGCCTCCGATACGAAGCTCGAACGAACGGTCGCGCTCAAGGTCCTGCCTGAAGAGGTCGCGCACCATCAGCAAAGGTTGCAGCGCTTCACGCGCGAGGCGCGCGCCGCCTCCGCGCTGAATCACCCGAACGTCGCTCACATTTACGAGATAGAAGTCTCCGGCCCGCATTGCTTCATAGCGATGGAATACATCAACGGCGAGACGCTGCGCGAGCGGCTCTTGAACACGCGCATGAAGCTCCAGGAGGCTCTCGACCTGGCGGTCCAAATTATCCGCGCCGTCGCGGCTGCCCACGCCGCAGGCATCGTCCACCGCGACATCAAGACCGATAACATCATGATCAGCCGCGACGGCTACGTGAAGGTCCTCGACTTTGGCCTGGCGAAGCTGATGGACCCTTCCACGGATTTCCCGGACCCGGCCGGGCCGACCATCACCAGCGCCCACACGGACCCGGGCGTGGTCATGGGCACGGTCGGCTACATGTCGCCGGAGCAGGCGCGCGGTCAGCCGCTGGACGAGCGCACGGACCTCTGGAGTCTCGGCGTCGTCATTTACGAGATGGTCTGCGGCAACGCGCCGTTTGTGGGGAAGACGCCGAGCGATGTGATCTCATCAATCCTCAACGAGGAGCCGCCGCCGCTGGCGCGCTTCGTCCGGGAAGCCCCCGAAGCCCTCGAATGGATTGTGTCGAAAGCTCTGACGAAAGATTTAGAGGGCCGGTATCAGAAGGCCACGGAGATGCTCACCGATCTTCAAAGATTGAAGAATCGGCTGGGGGCTGAGGACGAGCTTGAGCGCTTGTCGTCGCAGGACTTTCGCGGCAGCAGAAACTCCTGGGCGAGCATCAGCCGCGCGGAGTTTGAAACGAGCAGGGCGCCCGGCGTCAACACACTCGGCACCAATACTATCCATCCTGTATCGAGCGCAGAGTATATCGTCAGCGGCATCAAGCGCCACAAGAAGGGGACGATCATCGCACTCGCGCTGCTGGCATTTATGATTGTGGCGGGCCTGTTAGCGCTCTCGTTTCTGCGAAACAGAGCCTCGCAGACTGCGACGCAAACGCAAACGCAACCGCCGTCACCTCCGACGCAGAGACCTCTGACGCGTTTGACCTCTGAACATGGATTACAGAACGGGGCGACGTGGTCCCCGGACTCTAGCTTCTTCGCCTATAGTTCGAATCGCAGCGGCAACTTCGACATCTGGGTCCAATCGGTCACCGGCGGTAACCCCGCTCTTGTGACGAATTCGCCCGAGCACGACTGGCAGCCGGATTGGTCGCCGAACAACAACAACATCGTCTTCAGGTCCGAGCGCGACGGGGGCGGGCTTTACATCGTCCCGGCTCTAGGCGGCCCCGAACGCAAAATAGCCTCGTTCGGCTATCGCCCGCGCTGGTCGCCCGACGGCTCAAAGATTCTGTTCCTGGGGCCGGGACAGCGTCTCTACGATTTCCCGAAGATGTATTTCATAGCTTTAGGCGAGGACACGCCGCACGAGATTCGCACCTCCTTCAGCAGCCCAGAAGAAGGCATCAAGGGCGGCGCTGTGGACTGGCACCCGGACGGCCAGCGCGTCTCATTCCTGAGCATTGACGGATCTTTCTGGACCGTTCCGATCACGGGCGGCACACCCGTCAAATCAGAAGAATCACCAGAGGTAGTGAAAGAACGCAAAGATGCGGCGGTTGAATTGGGCAACTTCCGTTGGGCGCGTTCGGGGAAAGTTCTCTACTTTGAAGGGACATCGCGCAACGTTGTGAATATCTGGCGAGTTACGGTCGAGAAGGAGAGTTTGCGTTGGATTGACGGGCCTGAGCGTTTGACGACCGGCACCGGCCAGGATACGAACATCTCGGTCTCCGCGGACGGCAAGAGGCTGGCCTTCACCATTATCACACAGAACACACGCATCTGGTCGTTTCCGTTTGACGCCGTCGCCAGACAGGTCAAGGGACAGGGACAGCCCCTTACGGCGCAGGGCACGGATGCCTGGTTCTTGGACTTATCGCCTGACGGGAAGAAGCTGGCCTTCGTCTCGCAAAGTTACGGGATGAGCGGACAGGAGCTACGCGAGAGATCTTTGACCGATGGCAGCGAGAGGGTCCTGGTGAGGGACGACAATTATCGTTACTTTCCGCGCTGGTCGCCGGACTCGACTCGGCTGGCCTACAGTCGCTTTCGCGCGATCGATCCGCAGATCGCTTCCGAGGCAGGTCTGCCCCCGGGCGTCGACAAAGTGGGCCCGATAGTCATACTCGACACGCACAGCGGCACGGAACAGTTGCTCACTTCGCAGGGGCTATGGCTCGATTACATGTATGACTGGTCGCCTGACGGGAAATGGATACTCGGCAGCAGCAATCGCGAGGCGCCAGATAGATGGCAGATCTACCTATTCCCAGTCTCCGCAGCCCCGCACGCGGAGACAGAGAGGCTTCCCGTTGCCTTCGACCCGGACCAGAATCTCTGGACCCCGCGCTTCTCACCGGACGGGCGTTGGATTTGCTACATCGCGCAGAAACTTAAGCAAGCGGGAGTCTCTGTCATCTACGTCGTTCCCAGATCAGGCGGCACGCCCATTCGCATCACCGGGGAGAAGACCTGGTGCGATTGGCCGCGCTGGTCGCCCGACGGGAAGATCATCTATTTCGTCTCGAACTATAATTCGAGTTTCCTGAACGTCTGGGGCATCCGCTTCGACCCCGCGGAGGGACGCGCCGTGGGCGAGCCTTTTCGCGTGACGAGTTTTGAAAGCCCAGGCCAGATGATCTCGCCACGGCTGGGAGTGATGGAAATGTCGCTCAACAAGAACAGGCTGGCTCTCCCGATTACGGATATTTCAGGAAGCATCTGGATGCTCGAGAACGTGGATCGTTGAGAGTCGGAGCGTGACGACCCGGCGACCGGCTGGAGCTATTTGTGGTTCAGTTTCATATTCAGGTTGCGCATCAGGCGGTGCAGATTGTTCGGGTGCATGCCGAGGGTTTTTGCGGCCTCCGTGTAGTTCCCGCCGGTGCGCTCCAGCGCCCTGAGGATGATCGCTCTTTTAGATTCTTTGACCGCCTCGTAATAGTTCCCTGGCTCCTGATTCGTGCAGGGCATTCTTTCAATCAGCGATTCGGGTAAGTCTTCCGGCTGGATTCGCTCGGTCGAGCCCAGGACGATGGCGCGCTCGATGGCATTTTCAAGCTCGCGCACATTGCCCGGCCAGTCGTAATTGTTCAGACAGTCCAGCGCCTCATTCGAAAGCCCCGTCACATGCCGGTTACAGCTCTTGCTGTACTTGGCGACAAAATGTTTCGCAAGGAGCGGGATGTCCTCGCGCCTTTCCCTGAGCGCGGGCATTCGGACCGAGACGACGTTGAGGCGGAAATAGAGGTCCTGCCGAAAAGTTCCGCGCCTGATCTCCTCCTCCAAATCCTTGTTCGTCGCGGCGATCACACGGATGTTGACTTTGAGGGTGCGCGTGCCGCCGACACGCTCGAACTCTCTTTCCTGAAGCACGCGCAGGAGCTTCGTCTGAAGCAGCGGAGACATCTCGCCGACTTCGTCCAGAAAGAGCGTGCCCCCATCGGCCACCTCAAGCTTCCCCTTCTTCTGCACCACAGCGCCCGTAAAAGCCCCCTTCTCGTGACCGAACAATTCGCTTTCGAGCAAGGTCTCTGTGATCGCTGCGCAGTTGACGGCGACGAACGACTTGGCCTTGCGCTGGCTGCTACGGTGCAGTGCGCGCGCCGCGAGTTCTTTGCCCGTTCCCGACTCGCCCCAGATGAGCACGGTCGAATCGGTCGGCGCCACGCGAGCGACGAAGCGATATACCTCCTGCATCTGCGGGCTCTCGCCGATCATGTTATGTTCGATCTGGGAATCGTCCTGAAGGCGCCGGTTCTCGCTCTCCAGCCAGTCCATGTGCCTGGCGTTCTCCAGAGCGCCGGAGGCGAACCCGGCGACCGCTGTCGCGATCTGCAAGTGGCCTTCGTTGAAGCTCTCGTTCGAATTGGTGGTGTCGAGGTAGATGATTCCGGTGACTTTGCCATGCAGCATCAATGGGACGCAGATCAGCGAGCGGATCTGCGACGCGATCAAGCTCTCCGACTTATTCAAAATGTCGCTCTCGACAATGTCATTGCTTGAAATCGCCACCCCTTCGTTGATGACCTGCTGGGCGACCGTGCGGCTGACATTGAGCATCAGGCGCGCGCCGGAATATCTGTCCAGCGCGAAGACGGAGTTCGGGCTATCGAGGCTTCCGTCCAGGAGCAGAATCGCCCCGTGCTCCGCCGGAATAACCTCGAAGAGAGATTCCAGCAGGCGCTTCTCCAGTTCCTTGAGGGAGCGGATGGAGTTGATCGTCGCCCCGATTTTGATGAGCACGGAGAGATCGCGCGCCACCGCGTAGAGCACGTCTTCGAGCCTGTAACGGATGGTGGAGATTGCCACCAGCGTCCCGTCGTCGAGCCGGACGTCGCCGGAGGCTTGCGGCTCTTCCTCGTCTTGCAGGAGGAAGAGGAAAAGAGAGTCCCCGACGCGGATGCGGTCCCCATGTTTGAGCGCGTGTTCTTTGGCTGGCGTGTCATTAACGAAAGTCCCGTTGTGGCTCTCCAGGTCCGAAATCCTGAACTCCCCGCCCTCGTGTTTGATGATGCAATGGCGGCGCGAGACAGACTTGTCGTTGATCGTCAGCCGGTTGACGAGGTCGCGCCCGATGGAAATCTCCTCCTCGGTCAATTCGAAGACCGTCCCCTTCGACGGTCCAGCGATGAAAGTCAGATTGGGCTTCATGTCACGGCGTCTGCTTAAAGTGCGCGCACGCACGTCTCAAGCTATCAGTTTTGATAGTCGGCCATATCGGGCCATATCAAGATTGATATAGCTTAGCTCATCTCGACACGACAGGCCACTGCGCCCCCGTCCGGTCCAAAAGAATAATTATCCCACGCGCGGTTAAGGGTTTAACCATTCGATGCCTCCCCGATTCGATGAAGTCTCAAGACTCTGGCATGCGAATAGCAATTAATTGTGCAGGAGATATTTTTCAATTCTCCCAGAGTTATTTGTCAAGCCGGTGACCATTATAACAACTCTTGTAAAGAGCGCAGCGGCAAGTTTCAATTCTTCGGTCCGTATTCCCTAACCTGCGGATCGGGATCGGCAGGCTCAGTTCCTCAAACGCCCCCTGAGCCTGCCCAGTTTTATCTGCACTCTTTTTCGGCGCGTGTGAATTTTACCGCTTCACATTGCGCGTGGACCGGCTTCCGAAACAGACCTTAAGGAAAGTTTACCTCACCCCTAATGGCGGGAATGCGATGCTCGGCGCGTTCCCGCCATCGCTTTTTTAAGAAGAATCGTCGCCCCATTCCGCCCGCTCGCAGCCGCGGCGCGCGCCTCTCTGAAGAGTCTCTTCACAGCGAATGGATTGCTGTAATGGCCGCAGATGAGATATAAAGGCGGCTGTCAACGAACTAGAGAACGGGAGACTCCGTCTCGCCCGTAATTAACCTCGCACGCATTTCCCTGGCGCCGGAAGAGTTTCGCCGGCGCGTCTCTTGACATCAAAGAGCGTTCCTTCGCGATGATCGGCACGAATCTCCATAACTATCGCATCACAGAAAAGCTCGGCGTAGGTGGGCAGGGAGAGGTCTATAAGGCCATTGACTCCAAGCTCGGGCGCACGGTCGTCATCAAAATCCTGCCGCCCGAACTGACAGTCAAAGAGATCAACCTCAAACGCTTCGAGCGTGAGGCGCGGCTCGCCTCGTCCTTAGACCATCCGAACATCTGCACCATCTTCGACATGGACGAATCTAACGGCACGCATTACATCGCCATGCAGTATGTCGAAGGGCGCAACGTCCGCCAACTGGTCAACGGCCGTCCGCTGGAACTCAAAAGCGCGCTTCTGATTGCCATTCAGGTGACGGACGCGCTCGCCGCGGCGCACGCGCGCGGCGTCATTCACCGCGACATCAAATCCGGCAACGTGATGGTGACCGATAGCGGGCAGGTTAAGGTCCTGGACTTCGGCCTGGCCAAATTACTCGACGACGAGACGGCCGAGGCTGAAGGCATTCACCGGACACAGCTGACGGAAGTCGGCGTGCCTTACGGCACACCGACGCACGCCGCCCCGGAGCAGGCGCGCGGCGACCGCGTTGACTCGCGCGCGGACATCTTCTCCACAGGCGTGCTGCTCTACGAACTGTTGACCGGGACCTGGCCGTTTCGCGGCAAGACGACCGTGGATGTCCGCCACGCGGTCCTGCACGATAGCGCGAAGCCGCTCGCGGAGGCACGCCCCGATCCGGTCCCACCGCGCTTGCAGCAGATACTCGACCGGGCGCTCGCCAAAGAGCCGCGCGACCGTTACCAAAAAATCTCGGAGTTTCGCGACGATCTCAGGGGTATCTTGCAGGAAGTCTCCTCGGGCGACGCGCAGTACGCGGCCGGAATTACTGCCCCGCCGCGCTATCTCTCCGGCTCCGGACCTGTGGCGCGAGCCATGCGCTGGCTGCGTGGCATCACCACGACCGGGCAACATCACACGAGCGCCCCCGTCCCGCCGACGCCGCATACCTCGCAGGACATCCATCAGACGCCGATGACGAGCCTCGGGGAACGCGAGAAAAAGAGCATCGCCATTCTGCCTTTCAGAAACTTGAGCAACGATCCGGCTTCCGGCTTCTACGAGTTCTCGCTCGCGGATGCCGTCATCACGGACCTGGCCCGCTTGCGCTCGCTGGTGGTCCGCCCCTCGTCCGTCATCTCGAAATATCAGGGGCAGCAGATAGACCCGCGCGACGCCGGGCGCGAGATGAGCGTGAGCGCGGTGCTCGCGGCGGGCTTCATGCGTGCAGGAGAGCGCATTCGTGTGACGGCGCAGCTCCTGGACGTCAACTCCGGCGATCTGCTCTGGAGCGACCGGATAGACGCCGCGGCCAGCGACATCCTCGCCGTGCAGGATACTATCGCGCGGCGCATTGTTGACGGGCTGCGGCTTGAGCTGACGCACGACGAGCAGGAAGGTATTGCGCGCCCCGCGACGCAAAATGGCGCGGCCTACGAGGAATACTTACGCGGGCGCGACTTCTTCGGCCGGTTCATCTTTCGCACAGTTGCGCCGGAAGACTGCGACGCCGCAATCGCACATTTCGAACGGGCCGTCGAGCTCGATCCCGATTTCGCGCTCGCGCACGACGGTCTGGGCGCTTGCTACGTCAACCGCGTTTTAAAAGGGCTCGGTAGCGCGGAAGACTACGAGCGCGCCGCAAGTGCCTTTGAAAAAGCCCTGTCGCTCGATCCCAATATCGTAGAGGCGCGCATGCTGATGGTTTTCGTCCTTCTCTGGCGTGGCGAGAAGCAGAAGGCGCGCGCGGCCGTCGCGCGTTCGCGGCGAGAAAGTCCGAACGAGGCTGTGGTCTATTTCGTCAAGGCGACGCTGCACAGGCTCGACGGGCAATATGAAAGGGCGTTGCGCAGTTATGATCGTCTGGTGCGCCTGGACCCTGCGGCGCACGTCGTCGCAAGCTGCAATCGCGCGCTCATCTATATCTTTCAGGGGCGCTTTGAGGATGCCCGGCGCGAGCTGGATCAGGCCAGCAAATCCGAGCCAGACAATCCGCTCGTCCAGACGTTCACAGCGCTCGCGCTCTATTACCTGGGCGACGTTGCGGCTGCCTCCAGCCTTATGCAACAGGTCACGGATGAGCACCCGAACCTGCACGGCGTTCGTCCCTTCCGGGCAATCTTTCTGAGCGCGCAGGGGCGTCATCAGGAGGCGCACGCTCAATTGACGGAACAGGTCAGGAAGAACGCGGAAGTTGACCCGGACATCGCCTACGGTCTGGCCTCCGTTTATGCTTTGGAAGGCGAGCGTGAAGAAGCGTTCAACTGGCTGGAGCGTTCCATCGCCCTCGGCAACGAGAACCGCCCGTGCTTTGAGCACGACCCCAACTGGAAAACCTTGCGCGATGACCCGCGATTCAAAGAGCTGATGCTCAAGGTCGGACCGCAACGCCAAGAGTAACGATATTGCGGAATGCGGATTTCGGATTTAAGAATCGTGAGGTAGACCTAAGCGCATTCTGCGCCCGCGAGCCCCGTCAGGGGCGCAATATCAGTAGCCCGGGGCGTGAGCCCCGGGTTGAGGACGCAAGAGATGATTTGAGCCCCGTTAGGGGCGGCATAGATTATGCCGCCCCTAACGGGGCTCAATCCTTGATCCGGGGCTCAGTTCACGCCGGACTCACCTTAAGAAAGCTCGGAATCTTCTGTTCTTTCAATCCGCATTCCGCAATCCGAAATCCGCAATCGCCTCATCCTGCGACGACCGCGTTGCTTTCTATCGCTTCCAGCATGTCGCCGTGAATTCGCGCCAGGTCGTGCGTCACCTCTATCAAACGTGCTGAGAGTCGCCTGTTCGCCTGTTCAAGCTCGTGGCGCGACCTGTTCGTCTCGTAATGCTCAAGCGCACGCTCGACCGTCAAGCGCAGCTCGTCGTTGTCCCAGGGCTTCTGCACATACTTATAGACGTGCCCGCAGTTGATGGCCTCGACCAGCGCCCCGACGTCCGTGTAGCCCGTGAGAATGATTCTGACCATGTGCCGCCTGGTGTTGACCGTCTGCTTCAGAAGCTCTATGCCGGTCATGCCGGGCATGCGCTGGTCCGTGATGAGGAGCGCGACGTCGTGATGGTCGAGCAGCTTTAAAGCCTCCTCGCCGGAGGCGGCGGAGACGACCGTGTAATCGCGACGAAAGAGTCTTTCCAGAAGCCGCAGGTTAGCCGGCTCGTCGTCAACGACCATTATCTTGTAAGCCATTTTGTAACTTTTCCTTTTTTAGTAAACGTAAGAAGATTTTGTGCCGAGGCCGTCCGCGCCCTCAACAAGCTTAACGTCAACAGGGATCGAGACAGTGAAAGCAGTGCCCTCGCCCGGACGGCTCTCGACGCTGATAGTTCCCTTGTGGCGCTCGATGATGCTGTGCGTGACGGAAAGCCCGAGCCCGGTGCCTTCCCCGACGGGTTTCGTGGTGAAGAACGGGTCGAAGATTCGCTTCATGAATTCGGGCGCAATCCCACACCCGTTATCGCTGACGGTCACTTGAACCATCTTTCCCTCAAGCCTCGTCTTAATGCGAACTTCCCCTTCGCCTTTCACGGCCTGCGCGGCGTTAGCGAGCAGGTTCATCCAGACCTGATTGAGCTGCCCGGCGTAGCAATCCACGGAGGGCAGCTCGGCATATTCGCGGTGAAGATGGATGTGGCCCGAGGTGTAATAGCGCGAGAGCAGCCGGATGGTGGAATCCAGCCCTTCATGAATATCAACTTTCTTGAATTCGGCCTCGTCGAGCCGCGAGAAGGTGCGCAGGTTTTGCACCACGTCGCGGATGCGGCCGGCGCCATCACGGCAGTCCGCGATAATCGAGCGCAGGTCTTCGAGCGTGTGCGCGTAGTCAATCTCTTCTTTAATCGCGGCGGCCTCAGCGCGCTCCGCTTCCGCGAGCTTGACGGTCTCATAGAAATCGAGCAGGCGTTTGACGGCCTGCGCGCACTCGTCGAGCACGTCCATGTTGCCCAGGATGAAGCCCGCGGGGTTATTCAATTCATGCGCGACTCCGGCGGCGAGTTGCCCCAGCGAAGCCATCTTCTCGTTGTGCACCATCTGCGCCTGAAGTCGTTCAAGCTCAGATTTGCGGTGTTCCAGTTCGGACTTGTTCTCTCTGAGCTCCGCGTTACTTTTTTCGAGGTCGGTCTTGTACTGCTTGGCGTCGCGAAGCAGCGCGCGGCGCTCCAGGGCGCGCTCGACCGTCATCCCCAGGACATCCAGCTCGCAGGGCTTAATCAGATAGTCGTAAGCGCCGAGCCTCACGGCATCCAGCACGCGCTGCGTGCGGTCTATCCCGGAGCAGATGATGACGGCTGTGCCCGGGAAACGCGTATTGACTTCGCGCAAGAGCTCCACGCCGCTGCGGCCCGGCATAATCATGTCGGAGATGACCAGCGCAAACTCCTCCGACTGAAGCAGCCTCAAGGCTTCATCGAAATTGGACGCCGTGACGCACGAGTAGCGCTCGCTCAAGAAGGTGTTGAAGAGTTCCCGCACCGCATCGTCGTCATCAACGATGAGAATCCGCGTCTCATTTTTTTCAACGGAGAGCAGTGTGGGAGCGAGCGCAATGTCTGAAGATATTTCGCTGAGAGGAACAGCCATTTTAATCCTTGCTGGAGATGATGAACCGTCAGGGATCGTTGATGGATTGAGGCCGGACGGAGCAGACTCAACCTTTTCGGGCAGACTGCATACCCTATGCCAGACGATTTTGTCCGAGGACGCACGGAATTTTAAGGACCGGCGGGATTCTAAGGCTGGCGCGGAGGAGAATCTCCCGTCCTTTTCTGGGGCAATCTGCTGACATCTGCCCCGGGGAAGAGCAGAAGGCAGAAGGCAGTAGGCAGTAGGCAGTAAATTACCAGCCCCGCGAGGGGCGGCAGAATTTAGCCCAGGGCGTCAGCCATTAGTATCTACACAAGTCAGAAACCTCCATTTTTCTTAGGATTTCTGACTACTTGGGAAAGTGACCAGAGCGCAGCAAAGATCAGACCTGAATTTGTTCGATCCGTTTTTCCTAAGATTTTTGCAGGTTTTCGAG
>DASVXV010000021.1:0-45488 GCA_036392495.1 Pyrinomonadaceae bacterium
GGCCGTGGACAAGTTCGAGTGGCGGCGCGGCTACAAGTTCTCGACCTATGCGACGTGGTGGATTCGCCAGGCCATCACGCGTGCGATTGCGGACCAGGCCAGAACCATCCGCATCCCCGTTCACATGATCGAGACCATTAATAAGCTCGTGAAGACTTCCCGCGCGCTCGTGCAGGAGCTGGGTCGCGAGCCGACTAACGAGGAGATCGCCTCAAGGGTTGACATGCCCGTCTCAAAGGTCCGCGCCGTCTTCAAGATGGCGCAGCAGCCGGTCTCTCTGGAGACGCCCATCGGTGAAGAGGAAGACTCGCACCTCGGCGATTTCATAGAGGACAAGTCCAGGGTCAATCCAGCCGATTCGGTCGTGGCGACAAATTTACGGGAGATTACGGACGAAGTGCTGGCGACGCTCAGCCCGCGCGAGGAGAAGGTCATCAAGATGCGCTTCGGTCTTGGACCTGCCGGCGAGGAGCACACGCTCGAAGAGGTCGGAGAGGATTTCTCCGTCACGCGCGAGCGCATCCGCCAGATCGAGGCCAAGGCGCTCAGGAAACTGCGCCACCCGTCGCGCGCGCGCCTGCTCAAAGCCTTCATCGAAGGCACGCAGCAGTAAGGCGTGGACAATTATAGGGGCAGGGACAAGCTCTCTGCCCGCATTCCTTTTAGGGAAAGGCGGGCAGAGAACTTGTCCCTGCCCCTACAGTTTTATCAGAACCCACAAGAAGACCTCTGCATTTATCAGAACCCACAAGAAGATCTCTGCATTTATGCGGAGGATGAATTGTGGCAATCGCGCAAATGCATTCAAATTTGCGCCCCAACTTTTGCTATCATGCGAGCGAGCCGAAACGCTGCAACTAACAGCATTCCGGCTCACCGGCAGACGACGCGAGGGAAGTGTAGCGCCGATGGCTCAACGCGTAATAGCACAAAGGACATTCAAGTTTAGAGTCTACCCTTCACGCTCTCAAATGACGCGATTGAACGATACCCTTGCGCTTTGCTGTGAACTCTATAACGCTGGTCTGCAAGAGCGCAGAGACGCATACCGTGTTGAAAGAAGGTCTATCGGCTACGTTGAGCAAGCCAACCAACTGCCTGAGATTAAGCAAGCGCGTCCAGAACTTAATGACATTCACAGCCAAGTATTGCAAGATGTTCTTCGCAGACTTGACAAAGCTTTTCAAGGCTTCTTTCGTCGCGTGAAAGAGCGTGGTGGCAAAGCAGGATTTCCAAGATTCAAGGCTCGCAAACGATACGACTCTTTCACCTATACTCAATCCGGTTTCTCTGTCAAGGATGGCAAGTTGCGCCTCTCTAAGATCGGAGATGTTAAAATCAAGCTTCACCGCCCGATTGAAGGCATGGTTAAGACGCTGACTATCACGCGCTCCGCGACCGGAAAATGGTATGCGTGCTTCTCAGTTGAGATTGAAGCGCAACCACTTCCGGCTTCCGAGAGAAGCATCGGCATAGACGTTGGCTTGTCTCACTTCGCTACGCTTTCGACCGGCGAGCAGATTGACAATCCTCGATTCTTTCGCTCGGAGGAGAAAGCCCTTGTGAAGGCGCAAAGAAAAGAGAAGCGCAAAGCAGCAAGACGCATCCATGAGCGGATTGCTAATCGTCGCCGTAATTTCGCCCATCAGCTTAGTTATGCGCTCGTTTCCAGGTTTGGAATCATTGCGTTTGAAGATTTGAACATCAAAGGCATGGTCAAGAATCGTTGTCTGAGTAAAAGCATTCAAGACGCGGCGTGGCATCAACTGATTCAATATACAACCTACAAAGCGGCGGACGCTGGTAGATGTGTGCGAACAGTTGACCCACGCGGGACAAGTCAACGCTGCTCCGCTTGTGGAGCGATAGTTCAGAAAGATTTGTCTCAACGCCTCCATGCTTGCTCGTGCGGCGTCACGCTAGACCGTGACCATAATGCTGCAATTAACATTCTCGCTTTGGGACTACAAAGCGGTGGCCTCAGAGCCAAAGAAGCCGCGCACCTTTAGGAAGCGGAGTAGTCACTAATAGATTGTCTGGGAGCGGTTCATGGCGAAATCGAAGAAGGTCCGCAGGCTTGAAGAGTTGGCCGCGCAGATTCGCGTCTGCACGAAATGTCCGCTCTGGGAATCCAGAACCCTGGCCGTGCCGGGCGATGGAAAGTTTAGTTCCAGGGTGATGATTATAGGCGAAGCGCCGGGCAGGGAAGAGGACGAATCGGGCCACCCTTTCGTCGGGTCCGCAGGGCGTTATCTGGATCACGTGCTGGAAGGGACGGGCATCAATCGCAGCGATTTCTTTATCACCAACACGGTCAAGTGCCGTCCGCCGAAAAATCGCACGCCGAAGAGCAGCGAGGTCGCCACCTGCACTTCGAACTACCTGTTCGAGCAGATTGAGTTAATTAATCCGAAGCTGATCGTGCTCCTGGGCGGCGTCGCCGCCAGGAAAATGCTGGGGGTTAAGAGCATCAACGAGGCACGCGGACGCCTCATAGAGCGCGACGGGCGCAAGTACCTGGTAGGCTATCACCCGGCCGTCAGATTTTACAGAGAAGATTTGGGCGGGAAGGTCAAAGAGGATTTCGCCAGGCTCAAACGCGAGTTGAAAAAACTTTAGGGCGTCAACTTCAATCAACTATTTGACGTCGAGCGTTTATTCGCAGTCGTACAAAGATCTGTGAACGATGACTGGACATCCTCTGTACGAAACGATTGCATGAGTTGTGGCAACGCTCAACGCAGATCATCCTTGGGAAATCTCACGCGCGCAGGCTCTGCGTTCAATCTCTCAAGCATCTTTTTAATCAATCTGGTCTTCACTCTTCCGGCCTCTTTCGGCTTGACGACGTAACGCACGATGGCCTCGACCCAGGTATTCTGACTGATGCGGAAGAAGACTGCGGGGTGCTCCCGGACCTCCAACTGGTCAACGGGCGTCTGCGCCAGCAACTCTCTGAAAGTCTTGACCCGTTCCAGCATCGCGGGCCCCAATTCCTCCTCGGCCGTCTCGCGCATGGTCTTCGCCACAAACTCAAGGTCACTGTTGTAGGCGACCTGAAAACTGATCTCGTTCCAGATGTAAGGGAAGAGCGGCCAGGAGTAGTTATAAACCGCCGTGTCCAGCACACTGGAATTCGGGAATTTGATTATTCTGCCGCTCGGGTGGTCCGTCGAGAGGTATTGTCCGCCGAATTCCCAGAGCGTCGTATCCAGGTAGCTGACGTCAATCACGTCGCCCGTGGCTTCGCCGATCCTGATTCTGTCCCCGACCCTGTAAGGCGAGCGGACGAGAATGTAAATCCACCCGATGAAACTCGTGATCGGAGTCTGAAGCGCGAAGCCCAGGATGAGCGAGATGAGGCCGATCGAAACAATCGCCGTGTACCAGTTGGCGAAAAGCACGGAGATGATGATGAAGAAGAGGACGAGCCAGACGATCAG
Source organism: Pyrinomonadaceae bacterium (assembly GCA_036392495.1). Classification (GTDB taxonomy): domain Bacteria; phylum Acidobacteriota; class Blastocatellia; order Pyrinomonadales; family Pyrinomonadaceae; genus QHXM01. Next base: position 3,444 of record DASVXV010000021.1, read on the forward strand.
TTTTAAGATGCGCCTGAGATTGTAGCGCGAGGCGGCATCGTCGAGTCGGCCGAAGATGTAAATGTTAATAACTTTCGCCGCCGCCAGCACCAGCACGATTGCCATCGCGCCGAGCGTGAAGCGCTGCAGAAGCGGAAGATACTTTCCTACGAACCCTAAGAAGCCGAGGCGTTGCAGATAATAGAGCCCGCCCAGAAGCGTCAGCAGCAGGCAGTAGATTATGATCCAAACTTTCTGCCTCGTTTCGACGACCGGCCTGGCTTCTCTTTTCCCACTGGCCGTCTGTTTGAGGGCGCGGCGGACGTCCTCCCGCTCTTTCAGCCGCTCGACCTTCTCCTCCCGCTCAGTCACCATAGCCCGATCTCCTTTGGCCTCGCCGTCAGCGCGCCGCGCCGGGAAATCTCGAGATCTCGACCGGTAAAATGATCGCGCCCCGGCTCTTGCTCGCAAACAGATCCGCAAGCGGGGAACTTTTATTCAACTGTCACCGACTTCGCAAGGTTCCGCGGCTGATCCACGTCACAACCTCGTCTCACTGCGATGTGGTAGGCCAGGAGTTGCAGCGGGACCACCGCCAGGATGGGCGAGAGCAAATCGCTCGCTTCTGGAATCTCGATGACGTGGTCCGAAACGACCGACGACATCGAATCGCCCTCGTTGAGAATCGAGAGCACCACGCCCTCGCGCGCCTTAACTTCGACGATGTTCGAGTGCGTCTTCTCATAACGAATTTCTGAAGCGCGGTTACCCGCTTCGCGCGTGTTGATGAAGACGACGGGCAGGCGCTCGTCTATCAGCGCGTTCGGCCCGTGCTTCATCTCGCCCGCCGGGTAGCCTTCGGCGTGAATGTAAGATATCTCTTTGAGCTTCAGAGCCCCTTCGAGGGCGACCGGAAAGTTGATGCCGCGCCCCAGGTAAAGGAAGTCCGTCGAGCGGAAAAACTCTTTCGCCAGTTCTTCGATGTCGTCCGCTTCGTTCAGGAGATGCTCAATCTTGACCGGAAGCTCCGCCAGTTGCTGCGTGTGGCGGCGGGCCTCTTCCTGCGAGAGAGCGCCGCGTAGCTGCCCCAGGTAAAGACCGAAGAGGTAGAGCGCAATCATCTGCGAGGTGAAGGCCTTTGTGGATGCCACGCCGATCTCCGGTCCGGCGTGCGTCAGGATAGTGCCATCAGCCTCGCGCATAACCATGGAGCCCTGCACGTTGCAGATGGCCAGGACCTTAGACCCACGCTCTTTGGCCTCTCTGAGCGCGGCGATGGTGTCGGCGGTTTCACCCGATTGCGAGATCACCAGCAGCAGCGTCTGTTCGTCGAGCACCGGGTCGCGGTAGCGAAACTCCGAAGCGTAATCAACATCAACGGGGACGCGCGCCAGTTGTTCGATCATATATTTCCCGGCGAGCCCGGCGTGCCAGCTCGTTCCGCAGGCGGCGATCTTGATAGAGGTGAAGCGGCGAAAATCGCTCTCCGTAATCTCCTTCATTTCATCCAGGAAGACACGTCCAGTGTCCAGGGAGATGCGTCCCTGGACCGTATCGCGCACCGCCCGCGGCTGCTCGTAAATCTCTTTGAGCATGAAATGCTTGAAGCCGCCCTTCTCAGCCATGATCGGGTCCCAGGTGATTCTCTGCTTGAGGGGCTCGACCGAGTTCCCGTCAAAATCCGTGACGCGCACCGCGTCTTTAGTGAGCACCGCAATCTCGTTATCGCCCAGAAAGAAGATGTCGCGCGTGTGTTGCAGGATGGGCGGGATGTCCGAGGCGACGAAATATTCACCGTCGCCAAGGCCGATGACGACGGGCGGCCCCTGCCGGACGGCGATGATCGTGTCGGGCTCGTCCGCGTTGATAATCGAGAGCGCGAAAATGCCGTGCAGGTCCTGCACCGCCTGGCGAACGGCCCTTTCGAACTGGCTGCCGCTCTTCAGATATTCTTCGATCAGGTGGGCGACGACCTCCGTGTCCGTTTCGGTGACGAAGCGGTGATCGCTCTTGCGGAGGCGGTCTTTCAGTTGCAGATAGTTTTCGATAATACCGTTGTGGACGACGACGACGCGGCCGGTGCAATCGCGATGCGGGTGCGCGTTCTCTTCCGTCGGGCGGCCGTGCGTCGCCCAGCGCGTGTGGCCGATGCCGTACGTGCCATCGAGCGGAGAGAGCCGAATCGCTTCTTCCAGATTCCGCAGCTTGCCTTCGGCGCGACGAATCTCAAGGTCGTGGCTTTCGTCCACGACTGCGATCCCGGCCGAGTCGTAGCCTCTGTATTCAAGTTTACGCAGCCCGTCAATGATGACCGGGACGACCTGTTTGTTGCCGACGTAACCAACAATACCGCACATAAAGAGTCCCTCTGTAAATTCTGTCCTATCTTTTGATGATTGCAGGAGGATGGTCGAGCAAGGTGGCAACTCTGCTAATCAGTTCTACTCGCTCACGAGTGTCCGTAATCGTCAGGCTCTTCTCCATGCCGTCGAATTCGATGCGCCCGGTCTTTGAGAGTAATTGCGGCGCCACTTCCAGTAACATCCCGTTTCGCGCCCCGATCCACGTCTGGGCTTTCGCAACCCCGCAAGCCTTCCCGCGGCAAACGGAAAAATCTAGATTTTGCAGTTGAACTTTTAAAGCAACCGCGTCCACGGATGTTGATGAACGGGCCGCTAAATCCGCTATGGTTAATTCGGATTGATCCAGAATACGGATGAACTGTTTTACCATCCCGATCTGTTCGGGCTTGTCGCTGGCAATGATAACTCTGGCCCGCGTGTCAATCTCCAGTGCGCCTCTCTCCGAGAGAACTGAACGCACAAGATCAAGGAAAGCCTGCGTCTCTTCGCTGTAAGCGGAAGGGTTATTATTGGCGAAGCCCAGAGAATCTTCTTTAATTCTTCGGGGCCGAAGGCGCTCAAGTTTAATGAAATCCGTCACCAGACTAATCTCATGGTTGGGTTCGCCGGAGACTGTCTGTGCCCGAATCAGAGGGCAACTAAAAATGAGAAGAAAAGAGAGCGCGAACATGCCCCTCTTGCAGATATTCAGGAATAGACAGATCACCCTCGCCATAAGCATGTTCGCCAGAGACCTGGAGTCAAGTGGAAGCAACTTCTTGCGTCTGGTTCTCCTCATTCTCCTTCCGCTCGGCGGTCTTTTCATCCTGACTCAAACGTTTCTTGACCTCTGCCGGGACGCCCGCGACGAGCGTGTCCGGCGGAACGTCTTTCGTGACGACAGAGCCCGCACCTGTAACGGAGTTGCGGCCAACACGCACGGGGGCCACGAGCATCGTGTCGGAGCCGATCTTGACTTCGTCCTCGATGACTGTCTCGTGCTTATTCTTTCCGTCGTAATTGCAGGTGATCGTGCCCGCGCCGATGTTCGTCTTCTCGCCGACCGTCGCGTCGCCGAGATAGGTTAAGTGCATCGCCTTGGAGCCGCGTCCCAGGCGGGATTTCTTCATCTCGACGAAATTGCCAACCGCGGCGCCCGCCTCCAGTTTAGTGTTCAGACGCAGGTGCGCCGAAGGTCCGACCGTGCAGTTGTCTGCGATCTCGCTCTCGACGATCACGCAGTGGTCCTTGATGGTGACGCCGTTGCCGATGCGCGAGTCCGTAATTCGCGTGCCGGAGCGTATCTCGCAGTCGTCGCCGATAATCGTACTGCCTTCGATGTGAACGTCAGGGTAGATCACGCAGTCGCGCCCCACCTGCGCTTCCGGGCTGACATAGGTATGCGCTGGGTCAATGAAAGTGACGCCGCCGTCGAGCATCAGGCGGCGCAACGTGCGCTGGCGCAGCGTGCGCTCAAACTCCGCCAGCTCGACGCGCGTGTTGATGCCCGAGACCTCGCGCGCGTCCGTATGGAGGAAGATGCTCACGTCATCGCCGTCGGCGCGCAGAATTCCGGGCACGTCCGTCAGGTAATACTCGCCCTGAGCGTTCAGGGGCTGGACCCGCTCAAGCGCGCGAAACAGTGTGCGCGTCTCAAAGCAATAGATGCCCGCGTTAATCTCCTTGATCTGCCGCTCTTCAGGCGTGGCGTCCTTTTGCTCCACGATCTTCAAAAAGCGCCCGTCTTCGTCGCGCACAATGCGACCATAGCCGGCCGGGTCTTCGAGGCGGACCGTCAGCATCGTGCAGGTCGCGCCGCGCCCGCGATGCGTGCGGTGCTGCTGTATCAGTGCGCCCAGAGTTTCAGCGCGAATGAACGGAACATCGCCGGAAAGCACCAAGAGGGTCGAATCCGCCTGGGCCAACGCTTCGCGCGCGGACATCAAGGCATCGCCCGTCCCGCGTTGCTCGGCTTGCGTGACGAAGCTTGCGCCATGTTCGTCCAGTTCTTCGCGAACTGCCGCCTGCACCTGTTCGGCCTGGTGTCCGACGACGACGTAAATGGGTCGTGAAGTAAGCGCGGCGGCGGTGCGACAAACATGGGCGATGAGTGGCCGCCCGCCCAGCTTATGAAGGACTTTGGCCAGACGCGAGCGCATCCGCGTTCCGAGTCCGGCGGCGAGAATCAGTACATCCAGTGGCGCTGGCGTGTCCTGCGCGGTGAACTGCGTTTGTTTCTCCATAAAAATCAGAGCTGACTGACAATAGAGCGCGCGCCGCGCGCCTGTTCGCAGCAGGCCAGAACCACGCGCGCCAGCTTACCAGGATTGTGCCGAACTTTCTCGCCGTCGTCCAGAAGGTCTGCGCGAATGACTTCCGTCTCCGCGCTGAAAGCTTTCTCGAACATGTGGTCCTGCATTCCGATCTGATAAGCGCCGTCGGCGGCATACAGAGCGGCCTGTTCGTCGCTAATCGGCCGGTCATTGAGAATGACGTAATCAAAGGCTATCTCGGGCGCATACCTCTTGACCGTCTCAAGGTGTTGGCGCGCGGTATAGCCGTCGGTCTCTCCAGGCTGCGTCATCAGGTTGCAGATAAAAATCTTGGTGGCGCGGGCACTGCCGATGGCATGCGCGACGCGCGCGACCAAAAGGTTCGGCAGGATGCTCGTGTAGAGCGAGCCCGGTCCGAGCGTGATCACGTCGGCTGCGCGAATGGCCGCCAGAGCTTCAGGCAAAGGGAGACATTGTTCGGGCTCAAGCCGCAGGCGACGAATGGGGACGCGTGAAGCTGTGATTTGCGTTTCGCCACGCACATGGCTGCCGTCTTCGAGCTCCGCCACCAGGCGCACATCGTTAATCGTCGCAGGATAGATGTGCCCCTTGCTCGCTAAAACTTCGGAAGAGAGGCGCACTGCCTCTACGAAATCTCCGGTCACTTCGGTGAGCGCTGCTAGAAAGAGGTTGCCGAAACTGTGTCCCCCGAGCTCGCCGGAGCCGCGGAAGCGGTAACGAAAAAGGCGCGAGAGAAGGGTTGAATCTTCCGAGAGAGCGACCATGCAGTTGCGTATGTCGCCAGGAGGGAGCATCTGCAGCTCTTCACGCAGGCGGCCCGAGCTGCCTCCGTCGTCCGAGACGGTGACGATGGCCGCAAGTGTTTCGAGCCAGACACCACAGCCATCGCTCGCGCCGACCAGCCGTTTGAGCCCGGCCAGAAGGGTCGAAAGTCCTGTGCCGCCGCCGATGGCGACGAGGTTCAATCCGTGGTTCAGTGCTGCAACCGACAAGTTTCGATTCCTCTCAGAAATCAAGCCGCAATTGGAATCATATCCGAAAGAAGGGGGCTTTCAAAGTTGCATGGCAAAATAATCGCGGGCGGCCCATTGGCCGAGAGTGGGGTGAGGTGGATCAAAAGCGAGGGACAAAAATCATGCGCTCGAACTCGGCGTCATTTCTGAGCGGCGCGAGGTCCTGATCGTGCTGCGCCCGCAGCCGCAGGTTTGGCTGAAGCTCAAGCGCGCGTTGCAGGGATTCGAGAGCAGTATCAACCGAGCCCAGGCGCGCACGTGTCGCCGCCAGGCCGTAATGAATATGGGCTGCTTCGGGCTCGCGCTTGAGCGCGCGCTCGAACATCTCTTGCGCGGCCACATACTCTCCGCGATTCAGCTCTATCACGCCACGATCATAAAGCGAATCGGCATCGCGCGGCAGCGAACTCTCCGTACGTAAACGCGCTTCCGCGATATTTAAGTAGGTGCGAGCGCGGGCAGTCACCTCCGAAACGCTCGCGTACTTTTCAATCAGCGCGCGAAACTGCAAGCGCGCTTCGCCGAAACGCCCGCGGGCGAACTCTTTATGTGCGCGCTCAAACGCGCGCAAGGCTGCCGCCTCATCCTGCGTCGGCTGTCGCGGCGGGGGAGGGGGCGCGACGGGTTTACGCAACGGCAGCGCCAGGGCCTTCTTTGAAGGTTTCGATTTCGCCGGGCGGAGCTTCGCGGACTTAACCGGTGCAGCCTTCTTGGACTTTTTAGGCGGCGGCGCAGGCTTACGTGCCGGAGCTTTGGCCTTGGCTTTTGGAGCAGCTTTCTTCGGCGCCGACGCCTTACGTGCGGGAGCGGACTTAACCGTTCTGCTCTTAGCCGCGGAACTCACAGCAGATTTGACATTCGACTTCGTAGCCTTGCGCGCAGGGGCTTTATCGGATGAAGAACGCTTCACAAGCGGCTTCGGACGCATAGTCTTACTCGCCAACGTTCGGCTCTTTGCAGAAGACGTCTGGGAATTTTTGCGCGAGGCGGGGCGGGAGGGAGATCGTTTCACGCCCTTCACGATAGGATCGCTCATGCGAAGCACCTGATTTCCAAAGGGCTGTTCAGACAGTTGAGCAGCCACCAAAGCTGCGCGCAGCTTAACACAGCTTTCGACCTAAATCAACGTTAGAGCACGGTTTAGCGGGCGCAAAGCGCCCCGAGCGTTAAATTATGCGGGATGATTTGCCAACAAAGAAAAACACTTGAAGTCGCTTAACGGGCCATGATAGAGTGCTATTTGGAGTCGCGGCCCCTGTGTCCGAGTATCGTCAGCGACTTTAGCGCGAGGGTGCGGGCGCGCTAAAAAACCTTCTGACTCTTTGGTTTAAGTTCCAGGACTCAAAGCTTCCGAGACGCCGCGCTTCTGGCCTCCCGCCTCGCCCGCTTCCATTTCTAAAAGAAAGCTGTACTGATGGCAGACACTCCCATAGTAATGCGCGAGCAGCAGTACCACCAGATCAAGGCTGTGCTGGCAAAACTGCGCCTGGACTCATCGGCACGCGTAGCCTTTCTGGTGGACAAAGACGGTCAGCAGATCGCCGTGCACGGCGATGTGAGTAATCTTGACACGACGAGTTTGGCCTCACTGGCTGCCGGAAACGTCGCGGCCACAAGCGGCATGGCTCAACTGATCGGCGAAAAGGAGTTCCCGACGCTCTCGCACGAGGGCGAGCGCGAGAGCATCTACATCTCTGTTATCGGGCGGATGCTGCTGGTGGTCGTCTTTGACGAGCGCTCCAGCCTCGGGTTGGTCAAGCTGCGCGTGAAGCAGGCTTCGACAGAGCTGGCGGCGATTTTCGAAGAGATTGTGCGTGAGTCGAGCAAAAAAGATGCGAATGAAGCATCGCTCTTTGCCGAGATAACGGACGAAGATATAGACAGCCTTTTTAATTAGTAACAGGTGACAGGTGATAGGTGACGAGAAAAAGCTTTTCATCCTGTTACCTGTCACCTGTCACCTGTCACCAAAACTATGACATTTATTAACTACGCTTCGCGCGAGATCAACTGCAAGATCGTTTACTACGGGCCTGGGTTGTGTGGGAAGACGACGAACCTGCAATACATCTTCGATTCCACTGCCCCGCAGGCTAAGGGCAAGCTCATCAGCCTCGCGACGGAGACAGACCGCACGCTCTTCTTCGATTTCATGCCGCTGGAACTCGGCACCGTGCGCGGCTTCAAGACGCGCTTTCATCTTTACACTGTGCCCGGCCAGGTCTTTTACGACGCCTCGCGCAAGCTGATCTTGAAAGGCGTTGACGGGGTGGTCTTTGTCGCGGACTCGCAAGAGGAGCGCATGGACGCCAACATCGAGTCGCTCTACAACCTTGAAGAGAATTTACAGTCGCAGGGCTACGACCTGCTGAACATCCCGTATGTCCTGCAACTCAACAAGCGCGATCTGCCAAACGTCGTGCCCGTTCCGGACCTCACGACGGAACTGCGGCGCAAGGGCGAGCCAGTAGTCGAGGCGGTCGCTTCCACTGGAACCGGCGTCTTTGACACGCTCAAGTCAGTCGCCAAGCAGGTCCTGACGGAACTGCGTAAAAGCTAATAACAGTCCTCCGCCGAATCATCAACGGGAACTTTTGAAGGCTCCCGAGTTTCCCGCCCCGTTCTCCTCTCAATTCGTTTGAAAGACGCGCAACGTATGTCCATTCTCTTCATCACAGTTCAATTCATCCTGATCGCCATCGGCCTCCAGTTTGTAATCGCGCCCTTCATCATCCGCCTCAAGCTCGCGCACCCGGCGTCACCGGAGTTTGAGCCCATCAACATCCATCAGCTCCCTCCGGACGTGGCGGACAACTTCGGCAGATTTATCTACGCGATGAGCTTTGACGGGTTCATGTTCAGAGGATATTTCCGCCAGTTGGCCTACATGAAGGGCCTGGGATTCTTTCTGGTTTTCTTGAAGAATCCGGGCACCGGCGACGTGACTTACCTTCTTGAAACCTTCGCTGACAACGGTCCGGTTCCGATGCGTTTCAGTCAGGTCGAGTTCTCGACAGACTTCTCTAACGGGGTGGAGGTCCTCAGCAACAACGGTCAGCAGGCTGTTCCGCATAAAGCCGTTCCCGAGCTGAAGCTGTTCAGGTTCCCTGAGGTCCATAACCCGAGGGTCCTTTATCAGCTTCACCGCCGCCTCTGTGCGCGACACGCTCAGGGGGCGGAAAGCATCATCCCGGCGGACGGGGCGGAAACTTTTCTGCTCTCATACGGGACGGTGAAGGAGGTCAGGAGGCAGGCTGAATTCGGCTATTACTACCTGGATGAGAAGGCGGACCTCTTTCGTCTGACCCTCAAAGGGGCGTTCTTAATGACATGGAAGATGGCGTGGCCCGTGGGCTCGTTGCGCAAGGCCCTGATGAAGAGCAGGGCGCGCGCGACCATGAGGTCGCTCGGTTTTTAATCCGCGGATCGGACGGGCGCGCGACCTCTCACGGGAAGCGAAGGAGTCCTCCATGATTTCTCAGAAGTGTTCGAAATGCGGGTTCGTGAGTTTCGCCACAGCCGGAAACTGTAAGAGTTGTGATGCCGATTTGAGCGGCAACCCGGCTCAGCCCGTGGCGGCAGCCTCGGAAGGCGTGTCCGATGTCGGCCGGTCCCGTCTGTCAATCTCCCCTTTGAGAATCCTGATTCTCGTCCTGTTAGTCGTAGGCACTTACTGGTATTTTTATCAAAAAGAGGACCAGAAGAGGATCGCCGACGAGCAGAGGCAGAAGAAGTTGGACGAAGAAAGTCCGCTTCATCGGGCGGTCAGGATGAGGCATCTCCGCTGCATGGATTGCGACTGACCATTGGAATCGAAATAATCTTTCAATTCGCGCGCCATTTGACCCGGAGCTTCAATCGAGCGACTTAATCATCAGCAGGCCGTCCCCGCCGTTGGAGTAATAACGCGGCAGGCGCTGCGTGACGGTGTAGCCGAGGCTGAGGTAAAGGTGCTGCGCTCCGGTGTTGATGGAGCGGACTTCGAGGCGGACGATTCTGACGTCGCGGCGGCGGAAACCATCTTCGACCTTTTCCATCAGGCGGCGCGCGATGCGACGGCGCCTGTGCTCGGGCGCGACCCCGACAGTCGTGACGTGTCCTGTATGGTCCGGCTCGACGAGGCCGATGATGAATCCGACCATCAGCCCGCCCTGCGTCACGGCGCGGTAGGAGACGGATTCCGGGGCGGTCAGCAAATACTCGAAAGTGTCGCGGCTGTAGGCCTCGCCATCAACGAAGCAACGCTGATCGAGCCGCCAGCATTCGTCCAACTGCGTGACGGTCAGCGGGCGCACATCATAGCGCACCTCGACAATCGGCGACGCGACCGGGGCTGGATACTCCACAACGGGTTCGTCAGGCCCACCCCCCTGCGACCACCAGCGCGAACGAATTTTCTTCAGGACAGCCATGATCGTGAATCGTAAATCGTGAATCGTAAATCGAAACCGTTTTTATCTATTCACGATTTACGATTCACGATTCACTAAATTATTAACATGCAATCGCCGTAACTGTAAAAGCGATAGCGTGAATTGACCGCATGGGCGTAAGCCGCGAGGATCAGTTCGCGCCCGGCGAAAGCGGCGACCAGGACCAGGAGCGAGGAGCGCGGCAGGTGAAAGTTCGTCAGCAGCAGGTCCACTGCCTGAAACCTGTAACCCGGCGTGATGGTCAATTGGGCCGTGCGCTTCCCGGCGCGAACGCGCCCCCTCTCGTCCACAGCAGATTCTAAAGCGCGGACGGTCGTTGTGCCAATACTGATAATGCGCCGCCCCTGCGAGCGAGCCTCGTTGATGGTCCGCGCGGCCTCTACGCCAATCTCGCACTGTTCGGGCGCGACACTGTGTTCGCTCAAATCTTCCGCGCGTACGGGCTCGAATGTCCCGTACCCGACGTGAAGCGTGACCTCGACGATCTCGGCGCCGCGGGCCTTTAGTTCGTTCATGACACGAGGCGTGAAGTGCAAGCCTGCGGTCGGCGCGGCGATGGCTCCGCGCGCGCGCGCGTAAACCGTCTGGTAGCGCTCCCGATCATCAGCGGAGCTGCCGCCGCCGTCGCGCCTGATGTAAGGGGGCAGAGGCGTCTGTCCGAGCTCTTCTATCAACTCTTCAAACGGACCGTCGCACTCGAAGCGGACCGCGAGCCTCCCATCACCCAGAGGCTCGATCACGTGTGCGCGCAATCTACCGTCGCCGAAGGAGACGCGCGCGCCCTGATGCAGTCGCCGCGCAGGTCGCGCCAGTGTCTCCCAGACGTGGGGCTCAATCTCCCGCACCATGAACAACTCTGTGCGCCCACCCGAAGGCTCCCGCCTGCCTACGAGCCGCGCCGGAAAGACGCGCGTGTTGTTGACGACAATCACGTCCCCGGCGCGGATGTACGAGGGGATTTCGGCGAAAAGGCTGTCGTGCCAACGCCCCTTGGCTCGCTCAACGACCATCATCCGCGCCGCGTCGCGCTCAGCGAGCGGGTGCTGCGCAATCAGTTCTTCCGGTAGCTCGTAATCAAAATCCGAAATGCGCATAAAAAAGTGGTCAGTGGCCGGTGGTCAGTGGTCAGTGGTCAGTAAGAATCAGTTTTTCAACTGACCACTGACCACCGGCCACTGACTACTGTTTTACTACGGAGCCGGGGCGATGGCGGCATCTACCGCCGACGGCTTAAGCGGCTCTGACGGGTGCTCGCGGTGGAAGACGGCTGTCAGTTGCGCCCCGTAGAGCAGTATTAAGCTCGACACGTAGCCCCAGGTCAGAACGGCGACGACCGCTCCGACCGATCCGTAAATCTGATCGTAGTGAAAGAAGTGCAGGCTCCAGGCGAAGATGTACTTCGCTCCTTCCCAGAGCAGGCCGGCGATGATCGCGCCCGGAACGGTATCTCGCAAACTCACGCGCGCGTTCGGCATGAAGCGATAGACGAGCATGAAGAGAACGATCGTGACGAAAATACTGACGAGCGCGAAGATGACTTGCCAGAAGACGCCGCCGAAAGTAGCCAGCCACGACCACCGATCAAACCTGCTCGCGTAGTGTTGCAGGCTCAGGAGGATGGAGGTAAAGAGCACGGAGACCGTCAGCAGAAGCCCGACGATGCCGATCATGCCGAGAGTCAGCGCGCGGCCGTGCAGAAACTTGCGTGAGGTCGTATGCCAGATGCGGTTCAGAGCGCGCTCGACGACCGCGAAGACCCATGAGCCTGCCCAGAGGACGACGATGATGCAGGTAATGATGACGCCCGTTCCGAGGTCGGAAAGCGAGCGGATGGTCGAACCCAGGAATTCTTCGGAGCCGGGGTAAACCTGCACGACGCGCCGCATCATTTCGTTGACCATGATTGACCCGGCGGTCAACTTTTTGCCAATCGCGAGGAGCAGGATGAGCCCCGGGAACAGGGTCAGCAACCCGAAGTAGCTCATCGCGGCGGCCGACGTGAAAAGATCGTTGTCGTGAAACTGGTGAAAAGAATGGCCCAGCATTGTGGGCCACGGCGCTTTGTTGCGCACGCCGAAAGATTCTCGCGAAAAGGACTGTTGCCGACGCATAACGTGAAACAGGAGTCGGAATTAAAAGCAGAATCCAGAATCCAGAAGTCAGAATCCAGAATAAAAACTAAAACGGTTTCCGCCTTATTATTCTGGCTTCTGGATTCTGACTTCTGGATTCTGTGTTCCGCTCTTCGCCACCGCAATCGTAGCGAAGGCTTGAGGCACGTCGCCCTCCAGGGCGCGCGCCTCTGCCAGAGCTTTCTCAAAATCCAGTTGGGCCATTGTCGCAAAAAATCCGTCCAAACGAAATGCCTCCGCCTCGACGCTGAAATGCTCTGCCGAATTCTCGTCCGCGTAGAGATCGAGCGACACGGAGTCTCCGGTGAAATCCTCGACCGCGTTCGCGGCCTTGACGATTTCCCGCAGCAGGTTCCAGGCGCGCGGCGCATCCAGCGGCGCGGCGGCCATCAACAGGCTGCCGTATGCGATGACGCGTTCGGGCGCTCCAGGCGCGACGCGCGCGGCATAAGCTTCGGCCTCATCGAAAAGTTGTGCGAGCGTTTGGGCTGTTTGAGCATTGCGACGGTGCGCCCCAATCGGAATGGCCTGTGCGAAGCCCCAGGCTTTCCCGAAGGGCGGCACGTCTGCCCCGCGCACGAATTCTATGATGCTCTCGTAATCATCTTCCTGGTCGTCGCTGTACGCCTTCGCAATATCTTTGATCTGGTGAATCTGAACGAAAGAGAGCGCGGCGCGGCGCAGGTCCAGGTCCTCAATCTCTGCCGCCGAGCGACGCGCGCGGTCCCAGGACCTGTTGCGCGTCGCCGTTCGGACCATCGAGACGGCGATGCGCTGGCGTTCCGCCGGATCGTTAGAGCGCGACAATTGCTCTGTCGGCAAACGCAGCGGGTCGGTCGTCGCCGTCTGCGTCAACCTGCTCACCTCAAATTGCGAAGAGACCTGTTCGCGGCGGCTCGCCTCTATCGCGTTGAAGAGTTCGCTGTGGCGCGCGCGCAGGGTCGCGGCAAAACCCGCATACGACTCCGAGGAGTTCTCGAAGAAGGGGAGCAAACGCCCCGTGGCGTAGAAGCGCGCGATCAAATCCTGCATCGTCAGCGCGCCGTCCCGGGCGACGGCCGGGCGCGAGAGGACGTTCGCGGCCAGAGTGTAGAAAGCACGCCTCCCGGAAGGCGTGGGAAGCATCGGGCCCGAAATGCTGCCGATAGGATGCGGAAGCGAGCGAAACTGTAACGAGCCGAATTCGTCAACAAAGACGAGTAGCATAGGCGAGACAAAACGTGAAGAGAGCATTAAGACCGCGTTGGCGTCCGTTCCTGGGTCCGCGGCTGCGCGTTCGAGCAGGCGTAGATAGAGCGAGTCCGCGGCATTCCAATCTCTAGGGGTGAGATGGGCGATAAAGGTTAAAAGGTCCGCGCTCACGCCCTCGTTGACGATGGGCGCGGCTATCTCCGCGGCGCGCTGCGTCTGCCGGCTCTCCAGCAGCTCGTAGGCGAGGGCCAGACGGCGCGCTCCGTTTGCGCTCAGCTCACGCCAGGAGGTGCGTCGCTGCCCCTCATTGCGAGCGGAATTCTTCTCCTTCTCGCTCATCAACTCGCGCAGAAAAGTCTCTGCGAGACGCGCGTCGCGTGCGGCGGCTACTTTGAGAACTTCGTCGCGCGCTTCCGTTACCGGTGCAACCGCGCCGGGGAGTGCGCCCGCTTCTTCCGCCGCGTCCTCCCGGTCCTCTTTGTCGGAGGCAGCAGCCGCCTCCCAGGCGCGCCGAAAGATGGCGCGTGCCTGACGCTCGTCATGCGGCCAGAGCGCGTCTGCGGCGAGCGTTTGAATCCGCGCGCGGTAAAAGAGGTCGTCAAAGAGACGCGCTTTGTTCGCCGTCTCGATGAGAAGCATTATCGCCTGCGCGCGGCGCGCTCGCTCGGCGGCTTTGCCTTGAGGCTCGGGCGTTTGTCTGGCGCGCCCGCGTCGCTGCGCGAGAGAGGGGTTTGAAGGAAGCGTCAGTAAAAGCGCGAGGAGAATTATCAAGCGTGGGCGACAAACTGTGCGAGGCTTCAATCTCATGGCACAAAAATTCCTCTGCCTGAACTTTACTGCTGCGTGTCGAACAGATTCGGTCTACGCGTCGTCGGCAGCTCGATGCCGAAATGCTCGTAGGCGAGGCGCGTCGTCATCCGCCCGCGCGGCGTCCTGTTCAAAAAGCCAATCTGAATCAGGTAGGGCTCGATAATCTCCTCAATCGAATCTTTCTCTTCGTGAATCGAAGCGGAGATCGTGCCCAGGCCCACGGGTCCACCGCCGAATTTTTCGATAATCGTCAGCAGCAGCTTGCGGTCAACCTCGTCCAGACCGTAGGTATCAACTTCCATCCGGTTCAGGGCGTCAGCCGCGACCTCCTTCGTGATGCGCCCATCGTAATCAACTTCGGCGTAATCACGAACGCGCCTGAGGAGCCGGTTGACGATGCGCGGAGTGCCGCGCGCCCGCCGCGCGATCTCACGCGCGCCCCCATCTTCAATCTCGACGCCCAGAATATCTGCGGAGCGCTTGACGATAACTTCGAGGTCCTGGTGAGGATAAAAGTCCAGATGAAAGACGATTCCGAAACGGCCGCGCAAGGGCGCGGTGATGAGCCCCTGGCGCGTCGTGGCCCCGACGAGAGTGAACTTCGGCAGGTCCAGCTTGATCGAGCGCGCGGCCGTGCCCTGACCGATCATCAGGTCCAGGTTGTAATCCTCCATCGCGGGATAAAGCACCTCTTCGATGGCAGGGTTGAGGCGGTGAATCTCGTCTATGAAGAGCACGTCGCCCTCCTGCAAGTTTGTGAGCAGCGCCGCCAGGTCGCCTGCCTTTTCGATGACGGGTCCGGCGGTCGAACGCAGCTCGGCTCCCATCTCGTTGGCGATGATGTTGGCAAGCGTGGTCTTGCCGAGTCCCGGCGGGCCAGTCAGAAGAACGTGGTCGAGCGCCTCGCGCCTCCCGAGCGCGGCCTTGATGAAGATTCGCAGGTTGTCGGTCGCGCGCCTCTGACCGATGTATTCGGCCAGACGCGTCGGGCGCAGGGAGAGCTCAAACTGCCGCTCGTCGTCCATCGGCGTCGCGTCGCGCGTGTCTATTGGTTCTATCTCTTCGGCCATGACAGATGTTAAAAGTAGGATTCCTGCACTCGCCCTGCATTAAGCAGAAGCGCACTGCAATGTTCATCGCGAAAGTTTATCAGGCGCGCTTCAATCTCGCATTTGAGAGAAAGCCCATTCCAGTTCCCACTTCTCGATTCTGAACTCTGTCGGGTGAGCTTCAGAATGGCTGAAAAAGAAGATGTAGGCGGACTCGTCCGGCGAAAGCGAAACCTTGCTAGCAATGTCCACGTGCGTGTGATAGTTGATGGAAAGATATTTCTCACCAGCTAAAGGTCTCAAGTCAAACTCTATCTGAACGGGAAGCCCTCCCCGGTTCGTTCCCAATTTAGTGACATTACGCATCGGCACCGCATCCACTTTCAGCCATTTCTGATGCTTGACCGAGTAGATGTGGAAACCGGAAATGAAAACATAGTCGGAGTCCGCATAGAAGACGACGGGTCCGTGTCCGCCTGGGATGGGAGTGTCCCGCACGTCGTAACGCGACCAGCGCTTCGTCGCGGTGTCGAAAGTCAGGATGCCGAAGCCGGATGAACCCATCCAGATGACATCCCCAGACCTTTGAATTCCCCAGATGTTGTTGCCCGCTTTATATTTTTTCTTCTTATCAATCCAACCGGCAGCTTTGGCGAGTTCGAGCGGTTGATAAACGGTGAACGAGTCTGTGTCCACGTCTTGAACGACGAAGCCGTCCGGCGGGACGGTGGAGTCTGTGTAGAGTTTGCCCTCGTGTGTGAGTTTCGACCCGGAGTAATAAGTGCCCGGGCGTTCATTCACTCCATCATAGCGGACGCCGGACGCTTTGAGTTGAAACAGAGATTTCGAGACCTGCAACCCGTTCGAATCCGCAGCCTGCGTCTGACAGAGCGCGGCCGGGGCGGTCAGGAGCAGAAAGAGCGTAACTAAAAACGTGTGGCGTTGCATTTCCTAACCCTTTGCGAGCAGACGCAGGCTGCGGCGAAGAATCACTTCTACCGAAAGGTCGCCGCCTTCCTGAATCGCCGCGGTGATGGCCTTTTCGGCGGCGGCCTTCGGGTATTCGAGATTGAGCAGGGCCGAGAGCGCGTCCTCGCGTATGGCATCTTCCGTGCTGGGCACGACCCCTCCGGTCTTGGCGCCAAACTCTTCTTCAAGAGCTGGCGAAGAGAGCGCGGCGATCTTATCGCGCAGCTCTATGACCATGCGTTCGGCAATCTTGCGTCCGATGCCCGGAATCGAGGTCAGGCGCGCCAGATTGTTGGTGCGAATCGAGGCGATGATTTCGTCCGCGCTCATGCCGGAGAGCATCGTGATGCCCGACTTCGGTCCGATACCGCTGACGGTGATGAGCTTCAGAAAAAGCTCGCGCTCACGTATCGTCCTGAAGCCGTAAAGTTGTAAGGCTTCTTCGCGAACGTGCGTGTAGATGTGTAGCTTGATGCTGGCGCCCGCGTCTTCAAGATCGTAAAAGGTCGAGAGCGGGATGGCGACTTCGTAGCCGACACCGCCGACGTCCAGGATTACTGTGGTTGCGTGTTTGGCGAGTAGAGTGCCGGATAAATGTGCGATCATTTGTTAGCTGAAATAGAGTTGTCCGAAGCAGAGATTTCGGGAGCGCCTTCGTGTTCTTTCCGTGTCGGATTGTAGTTGATAGCCGGAAGTTCGGCAACAAGACAAGGAGTGAAAGAGCCTCACGCCAGGACGCAAAGTCGCAAAAAAAATAAATAACTTCCTTTGCGACTTTGCGTCCTGGCGTGAGGTAGATTTCTTCCGTTGTTGCCTCTGCCTCGCCCGCGCTATACTGAACGGCAAGGGAAGAGGCGGGCGTGATGAAATCGGAGAAAATTTCTGAGTTGACGACAAATCGCCTGAGCGTTTACCTGCGCTGCCTGAATACGCTGGCGGCTGCGGGCATCAAGACGGTCTCTTCACGAGCGCTCGCGGAACAGTTCAACCTCAACTCGGCTCAGATCAGAAAAGACCTGGGCTACTTCGGCGAGTTCGGCCTGCGCGGCGTCGGCTATTTCGTCGAAGAGCTGCGCCAGCACATCACGAAAATCCTGGGGCTCGACACAAGGCATCGCGTCGGCATCGTCGGGGCCGGAAACCTCGGAACAGCGCTGGCCAATTATAACGGTTTCAGGGAATCGAGCTTCGAGGTCGTGGCGCTTTTCGACAACGACAAAGCGAAGATCGGGCGCAGAATCGGCAAAGCCGAGATTATGGTTTACGACGTGAAAAGGGTCGAGCGCGTGGTGCGCGAAAAGGGGATTGACGTGGCGGTGATCGCCGTGCCGGCGCGCGCCGCGCAGAAGGTCCTGAATCAGTTGATGACCGCAGGCATTAAGGCCGTTCTGAATTTCGCTCCGGCGAGCTTGAAGGCGCGTTTGGGCGTGAAACTGAAGACGGTTGACCTGACGATCTCCCTGGAATCTCTGTCGTACTTTCTGTCGCGCCCGCATGCAGCGGTTGCTAAAACGGGCAGCACACATCGGCGAAAAGAGCGCGCGGCGAAAAGAGCGCGAGTTGTAAGCGATGAGAAGTAAATTATGAGCGAAGACCTCACACGAAAGTTACCGCTGACATCGTTTGAAGAGCGAGTCTTAAACGAACTTGCCGCCATCCGTCAGGAAACTGCGCAACAGAGTGTCCGTCTGGCCGCGCTTGAAGAGCGTTTGACATCGCTTGAAGAGCGTCTGGTATCGCTTGAGGAGAAAGTTGATGCGCGGCTGCGCGAGACGCGTCCGATCTGGGAAGGCGTGCAGCAGCGTTTGACGGAGATCAAAGCGGCGCTCAAAGAATTCAATCGCCAGATGAAGACCTTGATCACCGATTCCTTCAAGCTGCGGGCGCGCGTCGAGGAGTTAGAGGATAGCCAGCCAACCACCTGAGAGGTTTATTATGTGTTGCTTTTCCAAAAGAGTTCTGCCGTTTGCTTTGACTCTTTTTATCGGCCTGCTGTTGGGGACTCTTTTCAGTAGAGCCCCGCGCCCGTTTAATCCGCGCGACGTGGACCGGAAGGCTCAAGTGCTCTCGCGCTCGGAACCGAAATATACGGAGGAAGCCAGAAAGAATCTGGTCGAGGGCGTGGTCGTGTTGAGCGCTGTGGTCGCCGAGGACGGCTCTGTGAGAAGCATTAAGGTTTTGAGTGGATTGCCGGACGGCCTGACAGAGAAGGCCGTCGAAGCAGCGCGGGAAACAGAGTTTTCGCCAGCGCTGAAAGATGGGCGCGCCGTATCGCAATCTATTCAGCTCGAATATGATTTTCATCTAAAGAAACCGAATGGATGAGCAGACCGCGCGACGCGAGATAGTCCGCGTCGGCCAGTTGATGTACGAGCGCTCTTACGTCGTCTCTTCGGACGGCAACGTGAGCGTGCGCCTGGACGACGGGCGCATCGTGGCGACGCCGACGATGACCTCGAAGGGGCGGATGACGGAAGACTCGCTCGCTATTACGGACCTGGACGGCAAAGCGCTCAACGACCGAAAAGCTTCGAGCGAGCTGGCGATGCACCTGCTGATTTACGGGGAAAGATCGGACGTCCAGGCAGTCTGCCACGCGCACCCGCCGCACGGGACGGCGTTCGCCGTGGCGGGTCTCGCGATTGACCAACCGATCTTGTCGGAAGTGATTCTGACTCTGGGCTGCGTGCCGCTCGCGGAATACGGCACGCCCTCGACATCGGAGTTAACGGATGCGATGCGCCCGCTCGTCAAACATCACAATGCGCTCTTGATGGCGAATCACGGCGCGGTCGCTTACGGCGCGGACATCTGGCAAGCCTTCGACCGGCTCGAAACCTTAGAGCACACGGCCAGGATAGCGATCCTCTCGCGCCTGCTCGGAGGCTCCAGGAATTTACCAGCAGATGCGGTCGAGAAATTGATCAACGTGCGTGAAGCGGCGGGCTACCTGAATGAGGGGGCGCGCTGTCAGGCTTGCGGCTACCTGCACGAAACGCGGTTCACGTGTCCGACAGGGGAGCGCCCGGCAGTTGACAATTACGCGAAAGCATCAGCTAATGGTGTAAACAAGATTGCATTAACGCGCGAAGAATTGGTTGAGTTGTTGAGCCAGGCCACGCAGTTGGGGAAGGAAAGCCATTAACTCAACTCTTGAGTTAATGAAATACTTTTAAGAGGAGCAGATTGAATGCAAGAAGCACTCGGCATGGTTGAGACGAAAGGTTTGGTGGCGATGATCGAGGCGGCCGACGCGATGGTCAAGGCTGCCAACGTCACGCTCGTCGGCTATGAGAAGATCGGCGCGGGCTTTGTGACGGCGATTGTGCGCGGCGACGTCGCCGCGGTGAAAGCCGCGACTGACGCGGGTGCGGCTGCCGCGCGCCGCGTCGGCGAACTCGTCAGCGTCCACGTCATCCCGCGCCCGCACGGAAGCGTTGACGAGGCTTTGCCTATCGGAAATAACTCGTAAATCGTGAATCGTGAATCGTAAATAGAGAAAAACGGTTCGACGATTCACGATTCACGATTCACGATTCACGAACAATGATTATTGCGCGCATCGTCGGCACGGTCGTTTCGTCACAGAAGGACGAACGGCTGATGGGAAAAAAGCTGCTCATCGTTCGCCCGGTCAATCTGGACGGGACGGACACGAGCGGCTATGTCGTCGCCGTTGATACGGTCGGCGCGGGCTTTCACGAGCGCGTGCTGGTCGTCGCGGGCTCAAGCGCGCGGCTCGCCCAGGGCATGAAAGACACGCCCGTTGACGCAGCCATCGTCGGCGTCATAGATACTGTTGATGTTAATCATGAGTCTGGAGTCTAGAGTCTGGAGTCAAAAGAATTTCCTTTCGACTCCAGACTCCAGACTCCAGACTCCAGACTCTTATGCAACTGGCGCGTGTCATCGGGACGGTCGTGGCGACTGTGAAGAACGATTCTTTGGAGGGGCGAAAGCTGCTCGTCGTTCAGTCGCTCGATGCGAACCTGGAGCCGCAGGGAAAACCCCTCGTGGCGTTGGACGCCATCGGGGCCGGAACGGGCGAGCTGGTCTTCTGGTGCAGGGGAAAAGAGGCGAGCTTTCCTTTCAAGCGCGAAGACACGCCGACCGATTGCACCATCGTCGCCATCGTGGACTCGGATGAGCACGTGACAAACGGAAGGAATCGCCACAGATGATTCTCGCACGCGTCCTGGGAAACATCGTTGCGACGCAGAAGAACCCGCGCTACGTGGGCGCGCGTGTGATGCTCTGCCAGCAGATTACGCCCGAAGGCGAAGAGATGGGGACGAGCGTGCTGGCGCTCGATTCGGTTGATGCTGGCGAGGGCGATGTGGTCCTGATCGTGCAGGAAGGTTGGAGCGCCTCAACGGCTGCGACGAAGGAGGCGGGCGCGGCGATTGATTCAGCGATTATCGGAGTGGTTGATCGCATTGACCTGCTGGAAAGTGAGAAGGCGCGATGAGCACAGAACGGGATGAGGTGCGTTTGATGGCCGAGCGCATCGCGCGCCGTGTCGCTCAAAGCGCGGGCGCCGGCGAGGCCGAAGCAGTGCGGGCGCAAAGTGCGGACGGTGTCGGCGAGCAGTTGGCCGCGATGCGCTCAAGCCTAGAGGAGCTACAGAAAAGGCTCGTGCAGATTGAATCCCACGTCGTGCGAAAAGATGATGTCAGGGCGGGGCAGAGCGTTGAGCAGGGGAGCGCGCGGCAACAGCCTCAATCCACTTCAGCGGTCGGAGTGCGCTCGCCTTGGCTCGGCGGAATGTATGTTTCGGCGACGCATCCGAGTCAGGAGCGGTTCGGCGTTGAGGAAGCTGCTGTGTCGGAGCTGGTTGATTTCTTCGAGGGCGAAAAGAAGTGCGAGCTTGAGCCGGGCGGTAAGCCCTGCGACCATTGCGCTATGTGCAACACGCGCGGATTCTGAGGCGAGCGGCAAGTGTGTGTTGCGCCGACCGAAGGTCGAAAGTCAGAAGAGGATGCTTTTGATGAAAAGCATCCTCTTCTTATTTGATCGCCCGACTCAATAAAGCTATGGCGTGGGCTTTCGGATAGAGTCCGCGTTGATTTTAGGCACCTGCGCTGCGGCGGGGTCGGCCTTGAAAAAGGGCTCCTCTTTGAAGCCGTACATCTTGGCGCCGATAACTGTCGGAAAACTGTTGCGCGTCGTGTTGTAATCCTGAACGGCCGCGTTGTAGTCGTTGCGCGCCGTCTTAATGCGATTCTCCGTTCCCTCAATCGAGTCCATAAACTTGTTGAAGCTTTCGACCGAGCGTAATTGAGGATAGTTCTCAACCAGAGAGAGCAGTCTGCCGATTGTGCCGCCGAAACTATTGTTGGCATCAATAATGGCCTGCTTCTGCTCTGGTGTCTTATCCCCGTTCGCGCCCTTCGGCTCTTCTCTCATAGTGTTTAGAAGCCGCGAGCGTGCCTCAGCGATGTCGCCGAAGACCTGTTGCTCCTGAATCGCGGCAGCCTTCGCAGCCTGAAAAAGATTCTCAGTCAAATCAGCACGCCTTTGAAGTTCACTTTCGATATTTGCCCATTTCGCTCTGACGTTCTGCTGTTTTGAATTCAGCGTGTTATAGCCGCACCCGCTCGTTACCGCCAGCATCAATCCCGCGAGGGCCAGCAGCCAGATTCTTCTCTTAATCATCTTTATTCTCCTTCGATCAATAAAACGTGGATCATAGCCGCGCCGTCATTGATCCGTTCAATCTCAGTTCTCCAAACTGTCAACCGCCTCAACCACACGCTCGATCTGCTGCATGTAGGAGGCGAAAAGATCGTTCGCTTCGACTTCATTCAGAGGCAGTTCTTCGTTGGCGCGCAAGGCGAAGATTCGCTCAAAGGGCTCGCCATCAAGTCCCAGTAATTTTACGGCGGCTCGCACACAATCCGGTTTAGCTACGGGCGGCTCGACGCCCTTCAGCAACAGAACCGGGCGGAACAACGCCGCGAAGCTCGCCAGGCTGTCGCACATCAGCGCAGACAATTTCTCGATTGAAACAGAGGCTGGAATGTAAAGGCGGCGAAGCTGTATCAGCTTGCTTCTCAGTTCGTACTCGGTCTGATGACGCAGATTCGCGTTCGTCAGCTTAACGAACTCGAAAGGGTCGCGGCCGTAGAGCACTATTCGAGCCTTTTCCATCTGGCGAAATTCTATCGGAAAGACGTCCGCCGCGTCGCTCAGTTCTTCGACGGTGAAATAGACGGGCAGCGGATGTCCCAGGCGTTGCCATTCTCGTATCGGCGCTTGCGATTGACGTAAATCGGCCGGAGTAATCCGGTTCAGGGCGATCAGAAGGTTGTAGTCCGAACGCAGCTCTATGTAATCACCCGCCGCCGCGGAGCCATAAAGTACGACCGAGGCTAGATTGTCTCCGTGCGTCGCGCGCAAATCCTCGACGAGGTGATTGAGAGCGCCCTGCACGATACGATTAACCATAAATCTTCCGTCAAGCTTTAAATGGGGAATCAATGCGCTGATTTTAATTCATAACGCCGCTTCCGCCTAACCCTAGAAACTACCTCCGGCACCACCGCCGCCAAAATCACCGCCCCCACCGAAACCGCCAAAGCCTCCGCCGCCGCCTCCTGAGCCGCCGAAGCCTCCACCGCCCCAACTGCCGCCACCCCAACCGCCGCCACCGCCCCATCTTCCTCTGCTACCGCTATTCAACAGAGAGCCGAGCAGGAAGAGATTCAAGCAGCCGCTTCCGCCGCCGCCGCGGCCTCTACCTGAAAACAGAAGAAGCAGGATGAGGATAATGAAAATGATTACGCACGGAGAGATGCCCCTCAACGGGCTCCCGGCGCTGTCCGGCGGATCAGCGTCACGATACGCACGTCTCTGGTCTATTCCTGCGACGCTAAACCCGCGCTTCTCAGCCAACGTCGCGACGTAAGCTTCCACCGTATCGGAAAGCGCCTGGGCATACTTCCCCAAATTCCAGTTGGGGATCAGCTTTTCACGCTGGATCTGTCCTACCAAGCCGTCCGGCAGATCGCCTTCGAGGTGTCTGCTGACCTGCGTGAAATATTTACGATCATCAATCGCCACCAGCAGCAGCAGGCCATTCTTTTCACCGTCGGGTGCGCCGACCCCCCAACGACGAGCCAACGCGAGAGAATAATCAAAACTCTCCTGGCCGTTGAGATTCCTGACCGTAACAACAGCGAACTCAATATTGGCGCGTTCTTTCAGGTTAGTCAGAATGGTCTCCAGGCGGTTTTCCGTTTCAGCGTCAATGATGCTCGCGAAGTCGTTGACGAACCCGGAGTATTGTAAGGTCTCAACTGCTTCGGCCCGGACTCTCGGAGTGTTTGCCGAAAGCAAAAAAGCGAGCGAGACGATTACGAGCAGGGGTAATTTGAGATGATTGCGCCCGAATAAACTCATCCTTCAATCACGCGATGCAACAGATAAAAGAAGGCCACCCCGCCGAAGACGGCCACGGAGACTAGAGGATTCTTCTCCTCTTTGTGATTGACTTCCGGAATCAAATCGCTGGCGGCGACGTAGAGCGTCACCCCGGCGGAGAAGGGCAACGCATAAGCGACGGCCGAGTTGATCTTAGTTCTTAGCAATGCGACGCAGATTACTCCGGCAATCGTCGCTGCCCCAATGGCGAGCGACGCAATCAGAGCTTTACGCGCCGAGCGGCCGGAAGCCAGCATGATTGAGGCAACGGTAAAACCTTCCGGGACTTTGTGCAGGAGAATCGCGATGAAAACCAGGAAGCCAACTTTGCTGCTGACCAGAAAAGCGGCAGCGATGGACACACCGTCGAAAAAAGTGTGAATCAAAAGGCCGCCGATTGCTGTGTAGGCCGCCGAGGGGCGGATGACGTGCTCGGGATGTGTTTCAGCGCCGAAATGAAAGTGCGGCGCGATGGTATGCTCAAAAAGTTGTATTAACAGATAGCCCGCGAGCAGGAGAGTCATTGCGCCCAGGACAGCTTCGGCCGCGGCTTCGCCCGTCTGCCCTTCCGTCCAGATCCTCACTGCCTCTGGAACGATCTCTATAAAGATCGCAGCGAGCATAAACCCCGCCCCAAGCGCCACTAGATATTTAAGGAGACGCTCACTCAAGCGGTGCACACCTGATGAGGCGAGCATTGCCCCGCCCATCAGGTTACCGAGCGCCGCCAGAGTCCCGAAAACGAGAAGTCCGCCAAAGCTAATCAAAATCAGCCTGCCCGCCGCCTGAAATTATACTGAGTGGCATGGCTCGCACTATACATGATTGAAACCGTGCTTGGCTATGAGGAAGCAGACACATTGGCCCTATACTCATGCTTAAGCATCGATCCGCCAGAGGGAATCATCCCGGTTTTCCACAAGGAAGAGCGAGACTTTATATACCATATCGTGCTTAAAAATCTCTGACAAACAAGCTTTTTTCTTCTTGACAGCCTTTCCTGAGGGGCGTACTATGCGCCGCGGGTGGAGAAAAGTGGTCAGAAGTGGGTTCTATTGAATATCTTGTGCTTGATGATTAAAGTTTTACCTAAAGGTTTAAGCGCCTCTCGCCCTGTGCCGGCTGATGAATCTCTATGCTTCGAGGAAATTACACGGCGCGAATTGATTCAAAGGGGCGGTTGAAAATACCGACGCCTTTTAGACGCATCGTTGAGGAGAAGCACGGTACAGGGGTTTATGTGACGAGTCTGACAGGTGAAAGCGTGCGGATTTATCCGCTGCCGGAGTGGGAGGCCATTGAGCAGCGTTTGGCGCTACTGCCTTCTATGGACCCGGCGAGACGCAAGTTCCTTGATAGAACAAATTATTACGGGCAGCAAGGGGTCATTGACGGGCAGGGCCGGGTGTTGATTCATCCCCTCTTGCGTCGGAGCGCAGGCGTTATCGGAGACGTCGCCGTGCTCGGTTATCTGACTTATCTGGAAGTTTGGGAGTTAGAGAGATTCAGGGAGCGCCTCCTCTCTGACCCTTATACGGAAGAAGACGAGGCGGCAATTGCGCGACTTGGCATTTAATAGTTCTTTGAACGAGATCACGGGGCGGTGGTGATGGCTGCGCTTATGGGGGGCATGAGCGCGCCCCATCGCCCCGTGCTGCTCCAGGAAACAATCGAGTTGCTCAAACCCGAGCGCGGCGGACTTTTCATTGACGGCACGCTCGGCCCTGGCGGGCACACTGAGGCCATGCTTGAGGCATCGCCCGATACTCGCGTCATAGGTTTCGACCGCGACCTCGAAGCGATTGAGATGGCAAGCAAGCGACTGGCGCGTTTTGGCTCACGCTTTCGCGCCGTCCACGCGAACTTTCGAAGCCTCGCGCGCGTGGTTGAGGAGGCGCGCGAGAGGGAAGTGCAAGGGGTATTAGTGGACCTGGGCGTCTCGTCGCTCCAACTGGACGCCGGGCGCAGGGGCTTCAGCTTCCGGCACGATGCGCCGCTCGACATGCGCATGAATGCGGAGGGCGACGAAGAAACGGCCGCAGAGTTGCTGGCGCGTCTCCCTGAGGAGGAGATCGCCAGAATCATTTTCGAGTATGGGGAGGAGCGGCGTTCGCGCCGCATAGCCCGTTGGATTGTTGAAAGGCGCGACGCGGGGAAGCCGGTCGAGACGACAAAGGAGCTGGCAGAACTGGTCGCTCGCGCAGTCGGCGCGCGTAGGTCCGACAGGGTTCACCCGGCGACGCGCACATTTCAGGCACTACGCATCGCCGTCAATAATGAGCTCGATGGATTGGCTGAGTTCGTCGAAGAGGCCGTAGATCTTTTACAACCGGACGGACGTTTCGCGGCGATCAGCTTTCACTCGCTGGAAGATCGCATCGTGAAGCAAACGCTTCGCCGTCTGTCGGGGCGATGTGAGTGCCCGCCGCGCGCGCCTGCCTGCTCATGCGGCGCGCGGCGTGTGGCCGAAATCTTGACGCGCAGGCCCGTCGTGCCCGATGAGGCAGAAGTAGCGGAAAATCCGCGCGCGCGCAGCGCCAAGTTACGCGCCTGTCGCAAACTCTAAAGCGCGTCGGCTCGTTCGGCATTACTTGAAGCCGAGCCTCCTTTCAAATTTAAGCCCAGATGTTAGAGGCCTGACTCTTGATGAAAAGATTACCCTCGAACCAGAGGAACTACACGGTCCGCCGCGAGCGGGACACGCGCGCCCTTTTGCGAATCGCTCTCTTGCTCATTTGCGGCCTGATACTCGCAGGCGGTTTCGTCTATGCGGCAGGGCAGCACTTTGCCGCAGTCCGATACGGTTACCAGTGCGAAGAGCTGCGCCGCGAGCAGGCGGAGCTTTTGGAAGAGCAGCGACGTTTGAAGTTGGAGCGCGAGCGTGCCACCACGCTCGAACAGCTTGGGCCGGCCGCACACCAGATTGGAATGCAGCCGATTCAGCCAGCACAGATTGACCCGGCTCGGAGCTTTGAGAAGACACAGACGCACATGTCTCCGGCGCTGGTTAGCTCGTCGGCCTCGCTCGGTCGCTAAAGTTCCTGGGGCCGGTCTTTCGGCAAGAGCGGCGCGCTCTCATCTCCCCTCGCGGCTCTGGCAGAAAATGTTTTGAACTCTCTAGCAAGCACGAAGAGGCGCCACGGGTCGGCCTCCGCGTGAATCGGAAAGAAGATAAGCCACGAACATGCGCGCACGCCTTGCCGCTTCATCAAAAGCACGTCCTGACAACTCGCGCAAACGCGCGCTCGTCGTCGCCGGTGCGCTCGCCCTTTGGATGCTCGCCATCGGGGTTCGGCTCATTCATCTGCAAACCTCGGAGCACACGCGGCTCTTGACGCGCGCCCGCGCGCAGCAGCAGGACGCGATTGAAACCAGCCCGATGCGCGGACTCGTCACGGACCGCCACGGCAACGAACTGGCGCGCAGCATTGAGGTTGAGTCGTTCTGGGCTGTTCCAGGCGAAATCGAAAGTCCGGAAGATGCCGCGGCAAGGCTCGCCCCCATCATCGGTTTAGAACAGGACGCGCTCGCTTCACGTCTGAAGGAGGCGCAGGAGGCGCATCGGAAGTTCGCCTGGATCGCTCGTAAGCTCGACGGGGAGCGAGCGGAGATGGTCCGGGCTCTCAACATCAAAGGCGTTTATTCAATCAAGGAGCCCAAGCGCCATTATCCGAACGGCGCGCTCGCCAGCCACGTCCTCGGCTTTGTCGGTCTTGACGAAGTCGGTCTGGCGGGCATCGAGCAGTCCTTTAATGACCGGATACGCGGCGAGGGCGGCAAGATTCAAATCGAGACTGATGCTCACGGGCGACCTTACGGCAGCCTTGAATCTCAGGCGCGCCCGGGCGAAACCATCGTGCTCACGATTGACCGCTTCGTGCAGCAGAAGGTCGAACAGGCGCTCGGTTCCGCCATCGAGCGGACGCGCGCGAAATCCGCTTCGGCCATAGTGCTCGACCCGCACACGGGCGAAATACTCGCCCTCGCCAACGCGCCCTCCTTTGACCCGAACAGCCCTCGCGCGGCGTCCGAACAGGCGCGCATCAATCAAGCGCTGCAAAATATCTACGAACCCGGCTCGACCTTCAAGATCATCGCGTACTCTGCCGCGATTGAGAGGGGGTTGGCGAAGCCGACCGATAAAATTGATTGCCAGATGGGTTCGATCACGGTCGCCGGGCGATTGGTGCACGATCATCACGCTTTCGGCACATTGACGTTGACTGACGCGCTGGCGAAATCGAGCAACGTGGCGGCGATCAAGTTGGGCATTCGCGTCGGCGACGATTCGATGTACGACTTCATGACCAATTACGGCTTCGGCTGCAAGACTGGAGTCGAGTTGCCGGGTGAAACGGGCGGCCTCCTGAGAGATGTGAAGAAGTGGCAGCCGTCCTCCATCGGCTCAATCGCCATGGGGCAGGAGATCGGCGTCACTCCTTTGCAGATGGCGGCGGCGTTCGGCACGCTCGCCAACGACGGCATCCGCATCGCGCCGCATCTGGTGCGTGAGGTCCGGGCGGCTGACGGCTCTGTCGTTTACGCGGCGCAGCCTGAGCAGCGCAGGGTCGTGAGCACAGAGACGGCCAGAGCCTTGCGCCGCATGCTCGAAGAGGTGACTTTAAACGGCACGGCCAAGAGAGCACAGCTCGATGGCTACACGGTCGCAGGCAAGACTGGCACGGCGCAGAAGATTGATCCGAAGACGCGGGCCTACTCGAAGACGAAGTTCATAGGCTCCTTCGTCGGCTTCGCGCCGGTTGACAACCCAGCGGTCGTCATCATCGTCGTGATTGACGAGCCGATGGGTTCTTATCACGGTGGTGAAATTGCCGCGCCTGTCTTCAATGAGATCGCAGAGCAGATTCTGCCGGGTCTTAACGTGACGCCCGACGGCGAGCTGAAATCAACGCCCGCGCCCGGACTCCTGGCGCAGTCCTTGCTCAACCCTGAATTCCTGGCGCGCCTGCGTGCGGAGCAGCAACGAGCCAGAAAAGAGCGCGAGGCGACCTTGCCACAGGTGGCGCGCGGTGACGAGAGGAAGAGTCAGATTGTTTACACGGCGGCCACAAAAAGCGCCGTCTTGATGCCGGACCTGCGCGGGCAGAGCGTGCGCGACGCCGCGCGCGTCTGCTCGCAGCTCGGTCTGCAATTGGAAGCACAGGGCGAGGGACGCGCTTTGAGACAAAATCCGCAGCCGGGCGCGGAGGTCGGGACCGGGCGGATCGTTCGCATTGATTTCGGGCGAAGCGAATGAGAAAGGATGAAGAACCGGATGAAAATAATTATGAATTTTGAGTTTTGAATTTTGAATTACTGCCTTTAATTCAAAATTCAACATTCATAACTCATAATTTCTTTTCACCCTTCCCCCTTCATCGTTCATCCTTAATTATGACTATTCGGCAGAGTAAATGCAGTGAGCACACCGGGACTAGAGAGAGAAGAATCATGGCTTGCCGGAAGCGGCTGCGCCAGGCGCGCGCGGCCCAGAGAGAGTTCCGGCTTGCCAATGACGAGGCGGTCCTTGCGGCCAACGAGCTTCTGGGCCTGGCGCCCGGCCGCATGGAGTTCGCCGATTCCGAAACTGTTTTTGAAGAGGCGGGGGCGCGACACGCGCCAACATCCCGCCGTTTCACGCCCGAGGTTGACCGCCGCGCGAGGCTGCGCGCAAGATGATAAAAATCTTGTGCGTTAAAGAGGTTCGAGCGGCGTGAAGATACGACGGGCGGCGGATTTGATGGGCGCTGACGCTTCGGCGTTTGGTGCAGAGCTGTTTGACAAAGAAATAGTTGGATTCTCGATTGACTCGCGGACCACCGGCGCGGGCGAACTCTTCTTCGCGCTGTCGCAAGAAGACTACGCGCGCGCCGGTTTTAACGGCACTTTCGCGGACGCGCACCGTTTCATCCCGCAAGCCTTCGCGAGCGGCGCGATAGCCGCAGTGGCACGCGCTGACCGCGTGCGCGACGCCGCCGAGCTGCAAGCTTTTAAGGACCGGCTGCTCTTCGTCGAAGACGCCATCGCCGCGCTGCAACAGCTCGCGCGCAGGGTCTATCAGGCGTGGGCGCGGCCCGTCGTCGGAATCACCGGCAGCGCCGGGAAGACTACGGCCAAGGAGTTGACGGCGCACCTGCTTCGCGCTTCGGGCCGCAGTGTTCTCAAGAGCGAGCGAAACTACAACAACGGGCTCGGACTTCCGCTCGCGGTCCTGCAAATGGTCTCCGAAGGGCGCTCCCCGGAAGAGTTCGACCTGGCAGTCCTTGAGATGGGCATGTCGTCGCCGACGCACGAGATTGAGCGGTTGTGCAAGATCACGCCGCCAGACGTCGGCGTCGAGCTGCTGGTCGCGCCAGTTCACCTGGAGCACCTGGGCACGATTGAAAATATCGCGGCGGCGAAGGCCGAATTAATCGAAGGGATGAAGCCCGAAGGGACGGCCGTGCTCAACGCTGACGATCCCTTTGTGATCGCGATGCGCTCGAAACACAGCGGACCTGTCTTAACATTCGGGGTCGAGAACGCGGCGGACGTGATGGCTTTGGACATTGACACGAGTCGCTTCGGACGCAGCCGTTTTCGCCTGCGGACGCCGCTTGGCGAGACGGAAGCGGAGTTACCTATGCCGGGCCTACACAATCTGATGAACGCTCTGGCCGCTGCCGCGGTCGCCACCTGTTACCGGATAGAGCCAGAAGAGATTGCGTCCGCGCTCAAAACTGTCACCCCAGCAAAGATGCGCGGCGAAGTGATTGACTTCGCCGCAGGGTTTACGGTCGTTGATGATTCCTATAACTCGAACCCGCGCTCGCTGCTGAGCATCGTCCGCACGATTGCCGAAAGCGGTGCGCGGGCGACGAGGCGCATCGTCATCGCGGGCGAGATGCTTGAACTCGGGAGTGAAGAGGCTCGAATGCACCGCGAGGCCGGCGCGGAGATAGCGCGCTCAGGCGTTGACATCCTGTGGGGCGTGCGCGGGCTCGGGCGCGAGATCGTCGAAGGGGCGCGCCAGGCCGGAATGAGTCAAGAGGCGGCGCGCTTTTTTGAGACTTCGGAGCAGGCCGCCGCGGCAATAATGGGGGAAGTGCACGAAGGAGATTTAATCCTGGTCAAAGGCTCGCGCGGCGTGCAGACGGACAAGGTCGTGGGCAGCTTGCGAGAACATTTCCCGGCGCTCGGCGCGGACGAAAGAGGATGATGGTAATTATGAATTTTGAGTTTTGAATTTTGAATTGAAGGCAGAGCCGGTTTCCTTAATTCAAAATTCAAAACTCAAAATTCATAATTCAGTAAGAGATGATTCATTGGATCTTTTACGAGTGGCTTTATAACCGCTACGAGGGCGGCGGGTCGTATCTCGTCAAGGCGCTGAACGTTTTTCAGTACGTCACGTTCCGCACCGCCTACGCCTCCGTCACGGCGCTGCTCATCTCACTCGTCTTCGGCAAGCGCGTCATTCAACTGCTGAAGAACTGGGACATCGGCCAGCAGATTCGTGAGGAAGGTCCGCAGGCTCACATGGCGAAGCGCGGCACGCCGACCATGGGCGGGGTGCTGATTATCGCTTCGGTCCTGATCTCGACGCTGCTGTGGGCAAAGCTGTCGAGCCTGTATGTCTGGATAGTGATGCTCGCCATGCTGTTCTTTGGCACCATCGGTTTTCTGGACGACTACCGCAAGATGGCCCTGCGGCGCAGCCTCGGGTTGACGGGCAAGCAGAAGCTCGTCGGGCAGTTCCTGATCGCGATCTGCGTCTG
Source organism: Pyrinomonadaceae bacterium (assembly GCA_036392495.1). Classification (GTDB taxonomy): domain Bacteria; phylum Acidobacteriota; class Blastocatellia; order Pyrinomonadales; family Pyrinomonadaceae; genus QHXM01. The sequence goes on from DASVXV010000021.1 coordinate 34,835, forward strand.
GGTCGTGCTCTATTTTACTTCCGTCTCCGTCGGCGGACCGCAGATGATGCGCGAGTTGAGAGACCCTTCGGGGCTCGCCGTCAAACTGCGGGAAGAACGCAATCCTCTCTCTCAGTACCTGATGACGCAGTTGTCGCCCGAGACGCAGAAGATGCTGGAGTCTCAGGAGCCGACCAGCCGCATGTCCGAAGCGGATGAGAGGAGGTTGATTGACGAGCTTAACGGGTTGTTGACCGGTCCTTCACTTTATGAAGCGAAACGTTTCGAGCAGGTCAAATTGTCCGACGAGACGAAGAAATTTATAGAGCTCAATCCGCAGGGCGATAATCGCATCCGTCTTAACCGCCTGCTGCTGGAGGAAGCTTATCCGGCTGAGATTGTGAAGAGCGCCAGGTATTCCTGGAACGTCAACATCCCGTTCTTCAAGGTGACGGCCGACCAGAATCCGCTGACCAGCGTCAGCTACATCGGTCCATATCTTTACCTGGTCTTCATTCTGATAGTCCTGCTCGGCTCATCGAACGCCGTCAATCTGACGGACGGACTGGACGGGCTGGCGATCAGCGTTACTTTCGTCGCAATGGCGGCGCTCACGGCCTTCACATACATCACTAGCGATTTTCGCTTCGCGGGCTACCTGGGGTTGGTGCACAGGCCGGAGGCCGCGGAATTAACTGTATTCTGCGGGGCGATGGCCGGGGCGAGTCTGGGTTTTCTCTGGTACAACGCGCCGCCCGCGGAAGTTTTCATGGGCGACGTCGGGAGTCTCGCCATCGGCGGCGCAATCGGGACGATAGCCGTGCTGACCAAGCAGGAGTTCATGCTCCTGATGGTCGGCGGCGTGTTCGTCATAGAGATTCTGTCCGTGATGATTCAGGTCGCGTCCTTCAAGATGACGGGCCGCCGCGTCTTCAAGATGTCGCCCTTGCATCATCACTTCGAGATGGGGGGCTGGCGCGAATCAAAGGTCGTCTTCAGATTCCTGATTCTCGCAATTCTGTTCGCGCTCTTGAGCCTTTCGACGCTGAAGCTGCGTTAGAGGAAATGATTAACCACAGAGACCGGAGAGGCACGGAGTTGAGAAAGAATGAAGAAGGCTGATGAAATCTCTATGAACTGCTCTGTGTCTCTGTGGTGAATAACAGATTGGAAGTTGCGGGTAAGAAAGTTTTGATTATCGGTGCGGCGCGGAGCGGCATCGCGAGCGCGCGCTTCCTGGCACGGCGCGGGGCAGTCGTCGCGCTCAACGACCGCAAGCCGGTTGAAGAATGGTCGCCGGAAGCGCAGGCTTTGAAAAGCGAAGGCGTCGGCCTGATGCCCGGCGATGTTCCGATGTGGTTACTAGACCAGGTGGAACTCGTCGTGATGAGTCCGGGCGTGCCGAGCAAGATCATTCCGGCGAGATACGCGGACCGCGCGGGCGCTGAAGTCATCGGGGAGATAGAGCTCGCATCGAGGTTCTTGCGCGGTCGCATCGTGGCGATCACGGGGAGCAACGGTAAGACGACCACGACGACTTTGATCGGCGAGATTTTGAAAGATGCGGGACTCGCGACGCAGGTCGGGGGCAACATCGGCACGCCGCTCATCTCTATGGTCGAGACTTCCAGAGACGACGGGTGGACCGTCGTCGAAGTTTCGAGTTTTCAGCTTGAGACGATTGTGGATTTTCACCCGACAGTGGCGCTCTGTCTGAACGTGACGCCGAATCACATGGACCGCTACGACACGCTGATGGACTACGCCGCCGCCAAGCATCGCATCTTTCGCAACCAGGCGCCGGGGGATGTCGCGATTCTCAACGCCGATGACGAAATCGTCTCGTCCTGGGCGCGAGGGTTGAGAGCGCACGTCGTGCAATTCAGCGTGCGGCGCGAACTGGATGAAGGACTTTTCCTGAGGAACGGGCGCGAGATTGTTTCGCGCACGAGCGAAGGCGAGCGCCTGCTTTTAACGAGGGACGAGATGCAACTGCGCGGGCTGCACAATGTCGAGAACGTGCTGGCGGCCATGGCCGCCGGGCTGGCCTGCGGGGCCTCGCCCGATTCGATGCGCGAGACCATCAGGAACTTTAAGCCCGTCGAGCATCGTCTCGAATTCGTGGCGGAGATTGGCGGCGTGAAGTTTTACAACGATTCGAAGGCGACGAGCGTGGACGCGACCCTCAAAGCCCTCGAAGCGTTCGCGGAAGAGAAGGGCAAGGTGGTTTTAATCCTCGGCGGGCTCGGGAAAAAAGCCCCGTATGCGCCGCTCGCGCCGCTGATTGGCGCGCGCGTGCGCGAGTTGGTTTTAATCGGCGAGGACGCCGACACGATTGAACGGGAGTTGAAAGAGACGGCCCCGATGAAGAGAGCCGCGGACATGCGTGATGCCGTGCGGCGCGCATTTGAGGCCGCCGCACAGGGCGACACCGTCCTGCTCGCGCCAGCCTGCGCCAGCTTTGACATGTTCAAGAGTTTCGAGCACAGAGGGCAGGTCTTTAAGGAAGAAGTGAAGGGAATACAGGGGACAGGGAACAGGGGCCGGGGGCTGGATGAAAAAACCGACCCCCAACCCCCGACCCCCGACCCCCGAAGTTAAAATGGCAAGAAAGTTACAGGCAGATAAATGGTTGTTCGCAGCGACGGCTGGGCTGGCGCTGTTCGGCATCGTCATGGTCTATAGCGCGTCGGCCATGATGGCGCATGAGGAGAACGGCAACCAGTATTACTACGTCATCAAGCAGGCCATCTGGACGGCTGTGGGCTTTGCCGCGATGTTGCTGATGATGCAGTTCGATTATCAGAGACTGCGCGACAAGCGAATCGTCTACGGGCTGCTCGCGTTGACAGTGATTCTGCTCATCGCCGTCTTCGCTTTTTCGGCGAGCAACGGCGCGCACCGCTGGATCAAGCTCAAGGGGCTCTCCATTCAGCCTTCGGAGTTATCGAAACTGACGCTGGCTATCTTCCTGGCCTACTTTCTGGAAAAACGCGCGGGCGAAGAAGGCTCGTTCCGTAGAACTTTTATCCCGTGCATGGCCGTCACGGGCCTGATGGCCGCGCTCATTTTGAAAGAGCCGGATTTGGGGACGGCCCTGATGCTCGCGGTCATTTGCGTCGTCGTCTACTACACGGCGGGCGCGCGCCTTCTGCATCTGGCGCTGGCCGCCGCTCCGGGCCTGGCTGTGGGCGCCTACATGATGCTCTTTGTGCCCTGGCGCTTACAGCGTCTGGTGACTTTCACAAATCCCTGGGCCGATCCGCAGGACAAGGGTTTTCAGGTCGTGCAGTCTTTGATCGCCGTCGGTTCCGGTGGAACGGGCGGACTCGGGTTCGCGCAGGGCAAGCAGAAGATGTTCTTTCTGCCGTTCGCTCATTCGGACTTCATCTTTGCTGTGGTCGGTGAAGAGTTGGGGCTGTTCGGCGCGCTGGCCGTGGTGGCTGTGTTCGGAATTCTCTTATGGCGCGGAATTCGCGCCTCGCTCCGGGCGCCGGACAGGTTCGGGATGCTGCTCGGTTTGGGCATCGTCACGGGGATCGTCGTTCAGGCGCTCTTTAACATCAGCGTCGTGCTGTCGCTCCTGCCGACGAAAGGTATCCCGCTGCCGTTCATCTCGTACGGCGGCTCATCGCTGGTCCCGACGTTGATGGCTGTCGGCATCCTCCTGAACATCTCGCAGCATTCCATGAGCCAGGCCGGCGCGAGGGGGCTGGAGGAGGTGTTGAGTGTGGAGACGGAGAACACGCGAGGCGTCGCCGCCACGCCCTCTTTATCGCCGCGTTCCCCCGTCGCGGTCACGCCGCGGCGCGGATGAAAGCGATGCGTGTTCTAATCGCCGCCGGGGGAACGGGCGGGCACATTTATCCGGGCATCGCCGTGGCGAAGGAGGTGATGAGGCGCAACCCTTCGTCGGAAGTAAGGTTTGTCGGGACCGTTGGCAAGATTGAAACGAAGCTGGTGCCGCAGGCAGGGTTTGAGTTATCGCTCATTGAAAGCGCGGGCCTGGTGAATGTCAGCCTTTGGGCGCGGCTCAAAAGTCTCTTCATTTTGCCGAAGGGTCTTTTCGCGGCGCGGCGCATTATCAAGGAATTCAAGCCTGACGTCGTCGTCGGCGCGGGCGGATACGTTTCCGGGCCGGTGCTTTTGACGGCGGCGATGATGAGATTCCCGACGCTCATCATGGAGTCTAACGCGGTGCCAGGCTTTACGAATCGCCGACTGACGCGCTTTGTTGACAAGGTGGCTGTTTCGTTCGAGGCCGCGCTTCCATACTTTCGCGGCAAAGCGGTCGTCACGGGAAATCCTGTGCGCCGCGAGTTCTTTGATATTCCGCCTAAAGTACGGGATGCTTCTCGCTTTGCCATTCTACTTTTCGGCGGCTCGCTCGGAGCGCGCGCGATTAACGAAGCGATGATCGCCGCGCTGCCGCATCTGGAAGAGCAAAAGAGCGTGCTCTTCATCACGCACCAGACGGGGGAGTTGGACTTCGAGAAAGTGAGCGAAGGTTACAGGAAGGCGAGCTGGGAAGACCGTGCGGAGGTGCTCCGCTACATTGATGAGATGACGAGTGCTTTCGCTTTAGCGGACCTGGTCATCAGCCGTGCGGGCGCGACGACCAGCGCAGAATTGATGGCGGCGGGCAGAATCGCGATCATGATTCCCCTGCCCGGGCAGATGGAGCAGCGACGCAACGCGGAAGCCATGCAGAAGGCGGGCGCGGCGCGCATGATCTTGCAGGATGAGTTAACGGGCGAGCGGCTCGCTGCTGAAATCGTCGGACTGGTCAAAGCGCCCGACGAGATTACGCGTATGGAAGAACAGAGCCGCAAGCTCGCGCGCGGCGACGCCGCGGCGGCCACGGTGGATTTAATGGAGAAGCTGATAAAACAGTGATGAGTTAAGAGTGACAAGTGACGAGCAAGAACAAGCATTTAACTTGTTACCTGTCACCTGTCCCTTGTCACTGCCTTTAATATGTTCCGTCGCATTCAACATATTCATTTCGTCGGCATCGGCGGCATCGGCATGTCCGGAATCGCGGAGGTGCTGATTAATTCCGAGTTCACAGTCTCGGGCTCGGACCTGAAGAGTTCTGAGGTGACGCGGCGTCTTGAGGCGCTGGGGGTGACGTTTACGGAAGGGCACAGGGCCGAGAACGTCGGCGAGGCGGACGTGGTGGTCCGCTCGACGGCCGTGCGCGAGGACAACCCGGAGGTCTTGGAAGCCAGGCGGCGCTCGATCCCTGTCATCCCGCGCGCAGAGATGCTCGCGGAGTTGATGCGGCTCAAGCCACATTCGGTCGCCGTCGCCGGCTCGCACGGGAAAACGACGACCACTTCGATGGTCGCAACCGTGCTGGGCCACGCGGAACTCGACCCGACTGTAGTGGTCGGGGGCGTGGTCAAGGCTTTCGGCTCAAACGCGCGCATCGGCAAGAGCGACCTGATGGTCGTCGAGGCGGATGAAAGCGACCGCTCCTTCTTGATGCTGACCCCGACCATTGCGATTGTGACGAACATTGATCGAGAGCACATGGACTACTACAACGACATGGACGACGTGCGCGAGTGCTTCTCGAAGTTCGTCAACCAGGTCCCGTTCTACGGCGCGGCCGTCCTCTGCCTGGACGACCCGCATGTGCAGGCCGTGATTCCGCACGTCAAGCGCCGCCGCATCACTTACGGGCTGAGCGCGCAGGCTGACGTCTCGGCGCACGGCATCCACTTTGATGAAGGCTACGGATCGAGCTTCACCGTGTGGCGGGGAAGCGAGGTGGTCGGCGATGTTCATTTGAGAGCGCCCGGGCTGCACAACGTTTACAACGCGCTGGCGGCGATTGCGGTCGGCTTCGAATTGAAAGTCCCGTTCGAGCAGATTGCGAAGGCGCTGGGAGAGTTTACGAATGCGGAGCGCCGCTTTCAGTTCAAGGGCGAGGAGGCGGGCGTGCTCGTCGTGGACGACTACGGTCACCATCCGACAGAGATCAAGGCGACGCTCGCGGCAGCGAAAATCGGTTCGGCGGGCCGCCGCATCGTCGTTCTCTTCCAGCCGCATCGCTACACGCGCACGAAGGACCAGATGGAAGAGTTCGCACGCTCTTTCAATAACGCCGATGTGCTCTTCGTGACAGACATCTACGCGGCGAGCGAAGACCCGATTGAAGGCATTACGTCCGAAGTTTTGACCGAGGCGATCAAGCGCTATGGCCACAAGAATGCCGAGTATATCGGCGCGCTGGAAGGCGCTCCCGAAATCCTGCGCGCTCATCTGCGCGCAGGCGACATGTTCATCACGCTCGGCGCGGGCACGGTTTATCGCGCCGGCGAGCAAGTGCTCGGCCTATTGCGCGAGCGCGGCAACGGGGCGGAGGCGAGCTAGATTTTGAGAATCCAAACTAGCTTTAGTTTGAAACAAACATTAGCTGACGGCGCACGAGGTCTAATGATAGTTGACGAGGCGAAAAAAGAGTTGAGCCTTCAGGAACGTGACGGCGCGATTGAAGAGATCGCGGCGCGCCTCGGCGCGCGCGCCGAACGTGGCCGCCGCTTTGCTGAACTAACTTCACTGCGCGTGGGCGGCGCGATTGATTGGGTCATCTCGCCCGTGACGGAAGAACAGGCCGCGGCGGTCGTTTACGAACTCGACCGGGCGGGCATCGCCTGGCGCGCCCTGGGCTCAGGCAGCAACGTGCTCGCGGACGACGCCGCCCATCATTACGTCGTCGTGAGCTTGAAGGAGTTGAAAGGCGAAGCACATTTCGATGGCGAGCGCGTGAGTGTGAGCGCTGGCTACAGCCTCCCGCGGCTCTGCATTGATGCGGGGCGGCGCGGGTTGGCTGGCATAGAGGGACTGGGCGGCATCCCTGGCACGGTCGGCGGCGCGCTCTGGATGAATGCGGGCGCTTACGGCCACGAGATAGGGAACGTCACGGAGTCTGTGCGCGTCGCCCGCGAGGGGCGCGTGGTTGAAGTCCCCGGCAGCGAAGTCAAATGGGATTACCGGCACACCTCTTTCCGCGAGGGCGAGCTGCTGCTGGGCGCGACCCTGCATTTGCGCCCGGACGACCCGGAAAAAATCGGCGCCCGGATGCTGGAAGCGAAAAACAAGCGACTGGCAACGCAACCGCACGGCGCGCGCTCGGCCGGGTGCTTCTTCAAGAATCCGCCGGGGAGCAGTGTGGGGACGGGCAAGATGATTGACGAGATGGGGATGAAGGGCGAAAGGCGCGGCGGCGCTCTCGTCTCGCCCATCCACGCCAACTTCATCGTCACGGAGGGCGAGGACGCGAAGGCCGCCGATGCCCTCGCGTTGGCCGAAGAGATCAGGGAGCGCATCAGGCGCGAGAAGGGAATCGAGCTGGAGTACGAGGTCGAACTCTGGCGCGCCGAAGCACCGAAAGAGAGTCCGGAGTCCGGAGCCGAGAGTCCGGAGTCAAAGACATCTGAAGAGTCTGAATCGTCCAAAGAGTCCGAAGAATCAAGCGGACTCCAGACTCCAGACTCCAGACTCCAGACTCCAAAGGAAGAGAAGCGTTGAAGGATCAGGTCATCACGCCCAGGGCAGGTCGAAGCGCAGCCGCCGGAGGCAAGGGGCGCTCGGGCGAGATTGTGCAGCGGCCCACGCGGCGCGAGCGCGCAGGGCAGGGCGCGCGAGCCAAAAGCAACGGCCTGGGCCGAATGGTCCCTTATCTGCCGCTCGCCGGGAAGATCACGGCGGCGCTGGTCCTCGGCGTACTGCTTTTCGCGGGCTATCGCGCGGCGGCCTCCGCCTCTTTCTTTCAGGCGCGCACGGTTGACGTGAGCGGCGCTTCGCGCGCTTCCGCCGACGAAATCAGGGCGATTGTGCGTCGCAATGTTGCGAAGACGGGCGTCTGGCGCGCAGACCTCGACGCGATCAGTCGCGAGTTGAAGGGCGTCGCGTGGGTCAGAGACGCAGTCGTCTCGCGCGTGTTGCCGGACGGCCTGCGCGTCCGCGTGACGGAACGTGAGCCGCGCGCTGTGGTCCGAACTGCTGCCGGGAAATTCGTCTGGGTGGATGATGAGGCGGTCAGTCTCGGCGAGACGCCGCCGACCGACCGAATCTCCATCCGCGGGTGGGATGAGAGCGGGAGCGAGGCTGCGCGCGTGGAGAACCGCGAGCGGGTCGAGAAGTTTCTGGGAATGACGCGCGACTGGGAAGCCCGAGGGATCAACGGCCGCGTCAGCGAAGTCAACTTAAACGACCTGCGTGACGTACGCGTGCAGTTGACGGGCGTGGATTCTCAAATAGAGATACAGCTCGGCCGCGAGGATTTCGGCAACCGGCTCAAATACGCCCTGGAGGAGTTGGACCGACAGCGCAACACGCCCATCGGACCCTTCATCCTTCATCTCAACGTCGCGCAGGGGATAGAGAAGGGCAACCATGTCACCATCGGCGTCAGCCCGGACGCTCCGAACTTCAGCGGCGCGGTGAGCGCTGCGGACGGCCCAGAGGTGGAGAGCGCGAAAGTGACCCCGCGCGGGGCGACGACGAAGCCGCCGGCCGAGAATCGAAAGGCGAAAGAGAAAGTCGCGCGCCGGGAAGAGGAGCGAGGGCGGAAGCAGGACCAGGACAAGAAAGAGAAGGACAAGAGAGATAAAGCTTCGCGTGAGGCGAAGACGGAGAGCCGTCCCCGTCGAGTAGGGTAAAAGGAATTATGAGTTTTGAATTTTGAGTTCTGAATTAACGACGATAATTCAAAATTCAAAACTCAAAATTCATAATTGGTTTAAAGTTTATGGCTAAGCGCACATCACACACGGTCGGCCTCGACATCGGCACGAGCAAGGTGACTTGTATCGTCGGCGAGCCGGGCGACGGCGGGCTGTTGGACGTCGTCGGCATCGGCGAGGCGGAAGCGCGCGGCCTGCGTAAAGGCGTCATCGTCAATCCGGACGCCGCAGTCGAAGCGATCAAACGCGCCGTCGAAGATGCCGAGCGGATGAGCGGGCTGGACGCGGAGGAAGTCACGATCAACCTCGCTGGCTCTCACATCATGGGCTTTAACGGTCAGGCCATCGTCGCCGTTTCGGGACGGGACCGCGAGATCACTCCCGACGACGTGCGCCGCGCGATTGATTCGGCCTGCGCGATCCAGCTTCCAGCGGGGCGCGAGATTGTTGACCGCCTGCCACAGGAGTTCATCGTTGACGATCAGGACGGCATCAACGACCCCGTCGGAATGATCGGCGCGCGGCTCGCCGTCAAAGTTCATATCGTGACGAGTCCTGTGACGGCGCGGCAGAACGCCATTAATGCGGTCAATCGCTCGGGCCTGGTCGTTGCAGACATGGTGCTGGAGCAGTTGGCCGCCGCCGAGGCGTCTCTGACCGAAGATGATAAAGAGTTCGGCGCGGCGCTGGTTGACGTCGGGGCGGAAACGACCGGCCTGGTCATCTACCAGCGCGGCGCGGTGCAGCACACGGCGGTCTTCGCGCTCGGCGGCTCGCACTTCACCAACGACATAGCCTTCGGTCTGCGCACGCCGATTCCCGAAGCGGAGAAGATCAAGCGCACGGTCGGCAGCGCCTACAGCTCTTCGTTGAATGAGATGGAGCGCGGCGAATTGGTCGAGGTCCCGTCTGTCGGCGGGCGGGCGCCGCGCCAGCTCTCAAGGCAGATTCTCTGCGACATTTTGCAGCCGCGCGCCGAAGAGGTCCTGATGCAGGTCGCGGATGAAATCAGGGAGTCCGGCTGGGAGCGCCAATTATCGAGCGGGGTCGTGCTCACGGGCGGCGGCGCTCTCTTGAGCGGAATGTGCGAAATTGCAGAGCAGGTTTTCGACGCCCCGGTGCGCCTTGGATACCCGGAAAGAGATCGTTTTGGGGGACTTATAGAGGATATTCAAAGTCCCATCTGGGCCGCCGCCGCCGGTTTGTCTCTGGTGACGCAGCGCGCGCAAAGCGCCGACGCACGCGCGGGCGCGGGCAAGCGCGGCTCCGCCGGGCGACTGACACATTTTGTCTCAAAGTTTCGTGATCGTTTTAGTGGCATTTTCTGACAAGTTGTTGTATGCTGCCGCGCCAGCCGGCACAAGATGTAGTCCGCAATATTTAGTTGCCCCCGGCGCGCACAGCCCAATATAACAGTAATACGTGCTTCGGGGCCTCACCAGGGCTGCCGAGAGAGAGGAATGCAAATGATGACACCGGATGGCCGTCAACCGGGCAACGGCATTAATATTTTCATAGATGACGACCCACCAATCACCGGCGCGCGGATCAAAGTAATCGGCGTCGGCGGCGGCGGCGGCAACGCCGTTAACCGTATGATCGAGGCTGGCATCGAGGGCATAGAGTTCCTCGTCGCCAATACAGACCTGCAAGCTTTGAAGCGCTCGCGCGCGCCGATCAAGATTCAGCTCGGCGGCAAGCTGACCAAAGGCCTGGGCGCTGGCGCAGACCCCAACATCGGGCGCAATGCCGCGCTCGAAGACACAGAGAAGATCATCGAAGTGCTCGAAGGCGCGGACATGGTTTTCGTCACTACCGGACTGGGAGGCGGCACGGGCACGGGCGCGGCCCCGATTATCGCCAGCCTCGCGACCGAATTAAACGCGCTGACGGTCGCCGTGGTGACGAAGCCTTTCCATTTCGAGGGTCGTCGCCGAATGCAGCAGGCAGACCAGGGATTGAGGGAGCTTCGCGAATGC
>DASVXV010000022.1:0-49193 GCA_036392495.1 Pyrinomonadaceae bacterium
TCTTAGGAAAAACGGATCGAACAAATTCAGGTCTGATCTTTGCTGCGCTCTGGTCACTTTCCCAAGTAGTCAGAAATCCTAAGAAAAATGGAGGTTTCTGACTTGTGTAGATACTAATGGCTGACGCCCTGGGCTTTATGCCGTCGCCCGCATTCGCGGGCTAAATATATGCTGTCGCCCGCTCGCGCGGGCTAAAACTGTTCGGGCGACAACAGCCCGTACAATAAGGAGTGCCTCATGTCACAGTCCTACACCAATCTCCTGTATCATCTCATCTTCTCAACTAAGAATCGTCAACCACTGATTACGCCGGAATATCAATCAAGACTCTACGACTACGTCGGCGGCGCGATTCGCAAGCAAGGGGGTATCGCATTGGCGGTTAATGGCATGCCCGATCATCTTCATTTGCTGGCGAAACTGCGACCTGACAAATCCGTCTCAGACATTCTGCGCGATTTGAAAGCTAATGCTTCAGGCTGGCTGCATGAGGTCTTTCCCTCACTACGAGATTTCTCGTGGCAGAACGGGTACGGAGCGTTCACGGTAAGCGTTTCGCAGGTCGAACGTGTAAAGATATATATTGCCAATCAGGAAATGCATCACCGGAAGCTCTCGTTTCGCGACGAATTACTCGCTCTGCTGAGGGCTAACAAGATTGAGTTTGACGAGCGATATCTATGAAGCCTGTCGCCCGCAACTCTCAGCCCGCGCCAGCGGGCGACGGTATATATTCAGCCCGCGAATGCAGGCGACAGCATATTTAGCCCATGAAATGGGCGACGGCATAAAGCCCAGCCCGTGAGGGCTGGGTTACAGGCAAAGAGATTTCGCTCAAGCCCATGAAATGGGCGACAGCCTTCTGCGGTTTGAGCGCCAGATTCAACGCGCTGTCGCCCATTCGCATGGGCTTCGATATTTCTTCCCGGCTGTCTCCCAGGGCTTGCGCCCTGGGCTTTATGCCGTCGCCCATTTCATGGGCTAATATATATGCTGACGCCCGCTGGCGCGGGCTGAGATGAGCTAGCGCTTCCTGTCTTTATCTTCTGACTCCCGCTTTATTAGGGTTTTCCCCTATCCGCTTCTTATCTTCCCAATAGGCAGGGCTGCGCTCGACGTGAGATAAGAATAGCTCTATCGAACCGTTAGGCAGAGGCGGCGTATCTTCCGGCTATCTGGTCCGAAGGAACAGAGTGGCTTTTCTGATCGGCCTCGCACAGCAACTAAAAGCATCACGAGCGCAGGGGGAGAGGGTGAGAATAAAAAGTCTCACCCTCGATAATTAAGGTCCAAAGCACGCCCTGCGACGCTAAGCAGCAAAGTGCGGTTTGCTGTAGTGGCTTTTACTTCTGAGGTATCCTCGCATGACAGCACTATCCTATTTCACATCCCCCGACTCAATCGATGCTAAGGCTTCGCCCATAGAGTCGCGTGGCGAGCGCCCGCGCGTGCTGGTGGTCGAAGACCATGAGGACACGCGCTTTATGCTCAAGGTCATGCTGGAGAAGCGCGGAATGAGCGTGGTGGAAGCCGCAGACGGCAAGACGGCGCTCAGCCTGGCCGAGAGCGAGCGCCCGAGCCTGATTCTGATGGATGCGAGTCTTCCGCAAATGGACGGGCTCGCGGCGACGCGTTCCATACGCACGCAAGACGGGGCCGGCAAGGTGCCGATTGTTTTTCTGAGCGGACATGCCGAGCCGGTAACTCAGGAGGCTGCGCGCACGGCCGGTTGCGACGCTTACCTGATTAAGCCGATTGACCTGGATCAACTGGCAGGCGTGCTGGAATACTATCTCGGTAAAGCTTGAACGAACATTCTCGAACCAGTACGTACAGTCCGGGAGGGTTTTTTAAATGATGACAGTTTTGACTATGGAGCGGGAGAAGCTTTTCGGCCTGCTCGAACTAGACACGGACGGGACGGTGCTCTACTCCCGTATAGACAACGGCGAGAACGTACGCGATCTTAACGCGAGCGGCATCAGGGGCCTCAATTTCTACACCGAAGTCGCGCCGTTCAAGAACGCGAAAGAATTTCAGGAATGCCTGGAAGATTTTCAGCTGAGCCATCAGCAGGCGAGTACCATTGATTTCATCTGCCAGTATGAAGACGGTCCCCTGAAGGTGAGGGTCTTGATGGCGCGCATTCGCGAGTACTCAGGACCGAACACGACGAAATCAATTCTAGTCCATTTCAGAAAAGCCTTATGAGAAACGCTCAAACAGTCGGACGCGGAGATTTCGGTATTAGAAAGGCAGTGAAGGAATCCGATGCAAGAAGCACATAATAGCAGCAGGGCCGCTTCCCCCGGCGAACAGCTCAAAGAACCGGGAGCTTTCGCCAGCCAGCGCGAGGTTAAGACTTTCGGCGGACTATCTCTGAAAGGATTGCTGGCTAATAAACTTCTTTCCGCCCTGCCCACAGCAGATTTCGCGCGCCTGCTTCCGCATCTCGAACCCGTATCTCTAGCCGCCAACCAGGAACTTCACAAGTTTGGTGAAGCCATCAAATTTTCTTACTTCCCCGAAAATGCCGTCATCTCTCACCTGCACATACTGGCGGACGGCGCGACCACAGAGATCGCGATTATCGGCAGAGAAGGCATGATCGGCCTTTCGGCTATCCTGGGCTGCCACACGCCCTCCTATGTGACCAAAGTTCTCGTTGCTGGCAGCGCGCTCAGAATCAGGAACGAAGTTCTCAAGCAGGAGTTCGCTCGCGGCGGCGCGTTTCAACGCTTGCTGCTGAAGTATGCGAGCGCGCGCATCACACAAATCTCTCAAAAGGCCATCTGCAATGGCCGTCATAAAGTTGATGAGCGCTTCTGCGCGTGGCTGTTGATGATTCAGGACCGCGCGGGCGACGGCCAGTTGTCGCTCACACAGGAACAGATCTCGCGTCACCTGGGGGCACGCCGCGCGGGCGTGACCGTCGTGGCCGCCGCGCTCAGGGATAAAGGGATTATCAGCTACCGCCGCGGTCTGATCCGCATTCTGGATCGTCAGGCTCTGGAGGTTGCCGCCTGTGAGTGTTATCGAACTCTTCATTCACTCCTGATTCAGCAGTAAAGGGTCGCGGGCGGCTACGCCGACATGTCTCAAACTTTAATCGAAAACAGCACGCTCGCCGCCAACGAAAACAGGATTCTGGCTGCGCTCTCCCTTCAAGAGTTTGAACGCCTTGCTCCGCACCTCGAACCCGTTTCGCTCAGCCTGAGCCAGGTTCTCTTCATGCCCGAGGACCAGCTCCAGTACGCTTACCTGCCCACGAACTCCATCATTTCTTTACTGACGGATCTGGAGGACGGGTCCGGAATGGAAGTCGGGTTGGTTGGGAAAGAGGGCATCGCGGGCGTCTCAGCTTTTTTAGGCGGAAGGGAGACGAAGGTGGCGACCGTCCAGGGCGAGGGCGAGGCACTCAGAATCAGGGCCGAGAAGCTCCGCGAAGAGTTTCACAGAGGGGAGGCACTGCAAACATTGCTCCTGCGCTACACGCACGCGCTGATGACGCAGATTTCCCAGTCAGTCGTCTGCAATGCGCGCCACCCGATAGAGGGGCGTCTGGCCCGCTGGCTGCTGATGTATAGCGACCGCAGCAAAGACGATTTTTTTCTGACCCACGAGTTTATGGCGAACATGCTCGGCGTGCGCCGCGCGGGCGTCAGCACGGTTGCCAACAAGCTTCAAAAGATGGGCTTCATTCGTTACCATCGCGGCCAGGTCACCATTCTGGACCGCAAGGGATTGGAAGATTTCGCCTGCGAGTGCTACCCCAAAGTTAAAGAGCGATACGACGGCTTCCTACTCTAACCGATTGCGGAATGCGGATAACGGGATTGCGGATTTATGAAAACCGTGTAGCGTTCTTCTTTTCAATCCGCATTCCGCAATCCGAAATCCGCATTTCGTTTGTGTCATTTCTCTAACATTCTTCCCCGGATCGCCTAAACTTTCACCCAACGGCTACCTGTTTACTTGAAAAACTTTACTCATCTGGTAAAGTATGTCCCACTTGGCATTACTACAAAGGCAGTGAAACCGTGTGGGGATCAAGGCACGCGTGTCTCGATTTTTTAGGGTCGGGACAAAAAGCGCCGGATCATTGTGCCGTAGTTTGTCGCAATCTATCTTGCCCTGCTCAGACTCTCTGCCCGCGTGAATTGTTCGCTGTGACAGTTTGGAATCGGGACGAGCGCGAGAGCGATGCCACAAATATTTCATCACAGCACCAACGTGCTGGCGAAGCTCACGATCTTCGGGGCGATCTTTATCGTCCTGGGTAGTCTCTGGGTGATTGCGGCCATCAACCGCTCCTCCTGGAACACAGGGGCTTACGTCGAGCGCGAGCAGCCCGTGCAGTTCAGTCACAAGCACCACTCCGGCGACGACGGGATTGATTGCCGCTACTGCCACACGTCTGTCGAGACTTCGGCCTCCGCCGGAATGCCCTCGACGCAAATCTGCATGAACTGTCATTCGCAGATTTGGGCCGATAGCCCGTACCTGGAGCCGGTCCGAGAGAGCGCCCGCACCGGCAAACCGATTGAATGGACACGCGTCCACGACCTGCCCGACTACGTCTATTTCAACCATAGCATTCACGTCAACAAGGGCGTCGGCTGCTCGACCTGCCACGGCGACGTCAGCCAGATGCCTCTGATGTACCAGGTCGCTTCGCTCCAGATGGAATGGTGTCTTTCGTGCCACCGCAACCCGGAGCAGTTTCTCAGGAACAGGGAGCAGATTTTCGATATGGGCTGGCAGGCCAAAGCGGACCAGGCCCAGGCGGGCGCACAGATCGCCGCGCGCAACAAGATTCGTGACTCGTTCCAGCTGACGAGCTGTTCGACGTGCCACAGGTAGATTCGTGAGGGCTTGTTTTCAAAGATGCCGAGCAAAGACCGCCACATTAATTTCGCTCTGATGCGCGACCGGATTCTCGCCAACCAGGACGGCGGGGGCCGCGAGTACTGGCGCAGCCTGGAAGAGCTGGCCGACTCGCCCGAGTTCCGCGAGTTCATTGAGCGCGAGTACCCGCAGCAGGCGGAAGAGTGGAACGACCCTTTCAGCCGCCGCACGTTCCTGAAACTGATGGGAGCGTCGCTCGCCCTGGCCGGCCTCTCGTCGTGCGTCTATCAGCCGGCGGAAAAGATCGTCCCTTACGTCAACCAGCCCGAAGAGATCATCCCTGGCAAGCCGCTCTTTTTCGCGACGGCGATGCCGATGACCGGCGGCGCGACCCCGCTTCTGGTCAAGAGCAACGAGGGGCGTCCGACCAAGATCGAGGGCAACCCGGACCACCCGAACAACAATAACGGCGACCCGAAAACTGGCACGAGCGCCACCGACCTCTTCGCGCAGGCTTCCATCCTGACGCTCTACGACCCGGACCGCTCGCAGACCTTGACCTACCGCGAAGAGATTCGTCCCTGGACGGCTTTCGTGGCGGCGATCAACGAGCTGCTGAAGAAGGACGGCCAGAAGAGCACCGGCGAGGGCCTGCGTTTTCTGACCGAGACCGTCACCTCGCCCACGCTCGCCTCGCAACTGCGCGCCGTTCTCGCTGCGTACCCGGGGGCCAGGTGGCACCAGTACGAACCCGCCGGGCGGAACAACGCGATGGCCGGATCGGCCGCGGCGTTTGGCGGCAGTTACGTCAACACCATTTATAACTTCGACAGGGCGGAGCGCATTCTGGCGATTGATTCGGACTTTCTGTCGTGCGGCCCGGGCAGCCTGCGCTACGCGCGCGACTTCGCCGCAAAGCGCCGCGTGACCGCTGAGAATAGGACGATGAATCGTCTCTACGCGGTCGAGACTACCCCGACCAACACAGGCGCGATGGCGGACCACACCTTGCGCCTGCGCCCGAGCGAGATCGAGGGCTTCCTGCGCGCGTTGGCGACGGCGCTTAACAGCGCGGGCGTCACAGTCAGAATGGGGGATGGGGGTCAGGGGTCGGGGGCCGGCACGGCTCACGCCGGATGGATCAACGCTGTCGCCGAAGACCTGGCCGGCAGTCGCGGTAAGAGCATCGTCATCGTCGGCGACGAACAGCCCGCTTCGGTCCACGCGCTCGGGCACGCGATTAACAGCGCGCTCGGTAACATCCGGGAGACGGTCATCTACACGGAGCCGATTGAAGCGCGCCCGGAAGATCAGACCCAATCGCTCAAAGCGCTGCTCGGCGATATTGACAGGCGTCTTGTGTCCACGCTCGTCATCATCGGCGGTAATCCCGTTTACACGACGCCCGCCGATCTCAAGCTGAACCGGGAGCGCATGGACAAGATAGACCTGCGCGTTCACCTCAGCCTCTACAAAGACGAGACTTCGGAACTCTGCCACTGGCACATCCCCGAAACGCATTACCTCGAAGCCTGGAGCGACACGCGCTCCTACGACGGCACTGTCTCCATCATTCAACCGTTGATCGCGCCGCTCTACAACGGCAAGAGCGCACACGAAGTGCTCGCGGTCTTTCAGGATCAGGCGGACCAGAAGGGCTACGACATCGTGCGCCGGTTCTGGGAAGGGCAGATAGGGGCCGGGGGGCAATCGGGGGTCGGGGGCCAGGGGACGGGGGCCGGAACGTTGCCGAGTCTTGCGGAAGGTCAGGGGCCGGACTTCGCTAACAAGCCCATTTTGACCGCGCCCGTTCTTAACGAGAAGATGGATTTGGAGCTGGCCTGGCGCACAGCCCTGCATAACGGCTACGTCCCGAACACCAGAGCCAGAGATATAGAGTTCAAGGCCCCGGACGGCGGCGTCACAGCACCGGCCCCCGACCCCCGACCCCCGACCCCTTCCTCAGGCTTTGAAATCGTCTTTCGCACTGACCCCTCTATCTACGACGGGCGCTTCAGTAACAACGGCTGGCTACAGGAGTTGCCGAAGCCCGTCAACAAGCTGACCTGGGACAACGCCGCGCTCTTGAGCCCCGCGACCGCGCGCCAGCTCGGAATCAACAACAAGATCGGCACCCACGGCGGTGACGTCTCCGTTGACACGGTCACAATCAAATATGCCGGGCGCTCCGTAAACGCCCCTGTCTGGATCACGCCGGGCCAGCCTGACAACGTCGTCACGGTCCACTTAGGCTACGGCCGCCGCCTCGCAGGGCGCGTGGGCACAGGCAAGGGGTTTGACGCCTACGCGATTCGCACGGCCGACTCGCCCTGGTTCGGCGCGAGCGTCGAGGTCAACAGGACCGGCGAGCAATATGCGCTGGCCGTCACGCAGCTTCATCACCTGATGGAGAACCGCGACGTGGTCCGCTCGCAGTCGCTCGTTGATTACCTGAAAGAGCCGAATGAGGCGCGCGAAAAATCGGAAGGTCACGGCGAGGGGCATGGTGAATCTTCAGCGGACGCGTCCATGTACCCGCCCTACGATTACAAGCACAACACTAAGGGGGACGAGAAATACGCCTGGGGCATGGCGATTGACGTGAGTAACTGTGTCGGTTGTAACGCCTGCATCGTCGCCTGCCAGTCGGAGAACAACATTCCCGTCGTCGGCAAAGAGCAGGTCCAGCGCAGCCGCGAGATGCACTGGCTCAGGGTTGACAGCTACTTCAAGGGCGATGGCGATAATCCCGAAGGGCCGTACTTCATGCCTGTGCCCTGCATGCACTGCGAGAACGCGCCGTGCGAGCCGGTCTGCCCCGTCCACGCGACGGTCCACAGCGCCGAGGGCCTGAACGACATGGTCTACAACCGCTGCGTCGGCACGCGCTATTGCTCGAACAACTGCCCGTACAAGGTCCGCCACTTCAACTTCCTGCTCTACCAGGACTGGACGACGCCGACCTATCAGTTGATGCGTAACCCGGAGGTGAGCGTGCGCTCGCGCGGCGTGATGGAGAAATGCACCTACTGCGTCCAGCGTATCCAGTGGGGCAAGATCGAAGCGGAGAAAGAAGGAAAGCGTGTTGAGGACGGGGACATCGTCACGGCATGCCAGGCGGTCTGCCCGACCGAGGCCATCGTCTTCGGCAACATCAATGACCCCAAGAGCCGTGTTGCGAAATTGAAGGCCGAAGAGCGCAACTACTCCTTGCTTGCCGATCTCAACACGCAGCCGCGCACGACCTACTTGTCGGCGCTGAAGAATCCGAACGAGAAGATCACCGAGAAGGGTTAGAGTTTATGTCCGAAGTGGATCAACCACACGACGACGTTCGCATTCACAAGACCGAGACCGCGCCCGTGATCGAAGGGGGGCACGATTTCGCGTCCGTGACGGACAAGATCAGCTCGATTGTGCTGAAGCGCAAGACGCCCATCTGGTGGTTCATAGGCTTCGCCATCGCCTTCTCCATCACGATGATGCTGCTCCTGACGATCACGAACCTGGTCTTCACGGGCATAGGCATCTGGGGCAACAACGTTCCCGTCGGCTGGGCTTTCGACATCATCAACTTCGTCTGGTGGATCGGCATCGGCCACGCCGGAACCCTAATCTCCGCCATCCTGCTCCTCCTGCGTCAGGAGTGGCGCACCAGTATCAACCGCTTCGCCGAAGCGATGACCCTTTTCGCCGTCGCCTGCGCCGGGCTCTTCCCGCTCCTGCACACGGGGCGGCCCTGGCTGGCCTATTGGCTCTTCCCCTACCCGAACACGATGGGGATTCAGCCGCAGTTTCGCAGCCCCCTGATGTGGGACGTTTTCGCCGTCTCGACCTACGCGACCGTCTCGGCGCTCTTCTGGTTCATCGGATTGATTCCGGACTTCGCGACTTTGCGCGACCGCGCGAAGAGCCGTGCTTGGCAGGTGGTTTACGGGATGCTGGCGATGGGCTGGCGCGGGAGCGCGCGCCACTGGCTGAGGTACGAAGCAGCCTACCTTTTGCTCGCAGGGTTAGCCACGCCGCTCGTGCTTTCGGTCCACACAATCGTCAGCTTCGACTTCGCCGTCTCGCAGATTCCGGGGTGGCACGCGACGATTTTTCCGCCCTACTTCGTCGCGGGCGCGATCTACGCGGGCTTCGCGATGGTTCTGACGCTGACCATCCCTTTGAGGAAGTGGTACGGGCTCGAAGACTTCATCACGATGCGCCACATCCACAACATGGCGAAGGTGATGCTCGCCACGGGTTTAATCGTCGCCTACGGCTACATGATGGAGGCTTTCTTCGGCTGGTACAGCGCCAACGAATACGAGAGCTACATGATCTGGAACCGGATGACCGGGCCTTACGCCTACTTTTACTGGGCGCTGATCCTGTGCAACGTGATCGTCCCGCAGTTCCTCTGGTCGAAGAAGATCAGAAGCAATCTGCTGGTCCTCTGGTTAATTTCGATTGTCGTCGGCATCGGCATGTGGCTGGAGCGCTTCGTCATCATCGTGACGAGCCTGCACAGAGATTTTCTCCCCTCGTCCTGGGGCATGTACAGCCCGACGATGTGGGACTGGACGATGTTCATTGGAACGATCGGGCTCTTTTTCAGCCTGCTGTTCCTCTTCATACGCTTCCTGCCCATCATCTCGATCTTCGAGATGCGGACCATCCTGCCGCAGGCGGAAGTCGAAGGGGAACACGCTTGACGAGTCACGAGTCTGGAGTCTGGAGTCTGGAGTCAAAAACTGGCTTCCGACTCCAGACTCCAGACTCCAGACTCCAGACTTGAATTATGGAGACAAAGCCATCGCTCTACGGCCTGATGGCCGAATTCGATAGTCCGACGGATGTGGTCGAGGCCGCGCGGGCGACCTACGATGCCGGCTACCGTCGGATCAACGCCTACTCGCCGTACCCGATTGAGGAGTTGGCGGAGGCCATCGGCTTCCACAAAACAAGGCTGCCGCTGATCGTGCTCATCGGCGGCATCGTCGGTGGGCTTTTAGGATATGGCTTGCAGTATTACGTGGCGGTGATAGATTACCCGCTAAACGTCGGGGGCCGGCCGTTTCATAGCTGGCCGTCGTTCATCCCGATCACTTTCGAGATGACGATTCTCTTCGCCGCTCTCTCGGCTGTCTTCGGGATGCTCGCCCTCAACAAACTGCCGATGCCATATCACCCGGTCTTTAACGCGCCGCGCTTCGCCCTGGCCTCGCGCGACCGCTTCTTTCTGGTCATCGAGGCGCGCGACCCCAAGTTCGATCACGACAAGGCCTGGAAGTTTCTCGAAAGCCTGAACCCTAAAGAGGTGGTAGATGTCGAAGTCTGAAGGACAGAAGGCAGAAGGCAGAAAGCAGAAGGCAGAACGCGGAAGGGCGCGCGCAGTCTTTTGCTGCCTACTGCTTTCTGCCTTCTGCCTTCTGCTCTCTGGCTGTAGGCAGGACATGCAGGACCAGCCGCGCTATGAGGCTTACGAGTCGAGCCCATTCTTCAAAGACGGGCTCTCGTCGCGCCCCATCGTCGAGGGGACGGTCGCGCGCGGATACCTGAGGGCGGACCATCAGCTCTACACGGGCCAGAAGAATAAAGCTCAGAGCAACACGAGCGGAACGACGCCGCAGGCAGGCCAGCAAAGCGGGGCGAACACGCAAGGAGGCAATGCTTCCAACGCGCGGGCCGAAGGCGGCGCGGGCGCGACAGCGGCGGGGCAGCAGACGCCAGCCGCGGGGGAATGTAAACAGCCTGTGGGCACCGACAACGATGTCGAAGAGTTTCCGTTTCCGGTGACTGAAGATGTGATGAAGCGCGGGCGAGAGCGCTATGAGATTTTCTGCGCGATGTGTCACGGCTCCACGGGCTACGGGGACGGGATGATCGTCCGGCGCGGTTTCCGTAACCCGCCGTCGTATCACGACCCCTGCCTGCAACAGGCGCGCGTCGGCTATCTCTTCAGGGTGATGACGGAAGGAATGGGCGCGATGCCGAGCTACAGGGCGCAAATCCCCGTGCAGGACCGTTGGGCCATCGCGGCCTACATCCGCGCCCTGCAAGAGAGCCAGCGAAATCAGCGGCAGGCGGCCCCAGCAGCCCCAGCGCCCGCACACGGCACCAACGAACCCGGAGGACACAAGTAGTGGCGGAGACGAAAGTTCAAAATCTGACTTACGCAGCTCCGCCCGCGAGCGCGCGCTACCAGCAGCGCGCCCTGATCGTCGGCGCCGTCTTCCTCGTCATCTTTATCGCGGGCTCTTTCCTGGAGGCTCTGGGCGGCGGGGTCGAACAGTTTTTCCGCTCCTACCTGCTCGGCTTCGTCTTCTGGGTGGGGGTCTCTCTGGGCTGCCTCGGGCTGCTGATGCTGCAACACCTGACAGGGGGCTCCTGGGGCATAGTCATCCGGCGGGTGCTTGAAGCCGGGACGCGCGTGCTGCCGTTGATGCTGCTGCTGTTTATCCCGCTCGCCATCTTCGGGCTGACGCACATCTACGAGTGGACGCACATCGAAAAATTCACCGGGACGAGGCTCGGGAACATCCTGGAAAAGAAGAAGGCCTATCTGAACACACCCTTCTTCCTGATCCGCGCCGCCATCTACTTCGCCGTCTGGATGGGGCTGATGTACATGCTGAACAAGTGGTCCGCCGACCAGGACAGGACCGCCGAGCGGCAGTACAAGCGCAAGATGCAAAACTTAAGCGGACCGGGCATCATTCTCTTCGTCCTGACCGTCACCTTCGCCTCCGTGGACTGGGTGATGTCGCTCAACCCTGAGTGGTTCTCCACGATCTACGGCCTGCTTTACGTGGCCGGATGGACCCTGAGCGCGTTCTCTTTTGTGATCGCGGTGATGGTCTGGCTGGCGACGCGCAAACCGCTCGAAGGCGCGGTGCAGGGCCCGCACTTTCACGACCTGGGGAAACTCCTGCTGGCGTTCGTGATGCTCTGGGCGTACTTCTCCTTCTCGCAGTTTTTGATCATCTGGTCCGGCAACATCCCCGAAGAGACGCAGTGGTACTTGTACCGCCTGCGCGGCGGGTGGGGACTGGTCGGCATGGGACTGGTCATTCTCCATTTCGCATTGCCCTTCATGATGCTCCTGTCCAGAGACCTGAAGCGCAATGCGCGCAAGCTCGCACTGATCGCCGGGCTCATCTTTCTGATGCGCTTCGTGGACCTCTTCTGGCTGGTCATTCCGGAGTTCCCGGAGACGCGCGGCCACTTCCGCCTCAACTGGCTGAACGTCGTCGGCCCCGTCGCTTTCGGTGGGCTGTGGGTGGCCTTCTTCATCTGGCAGCTACGCTTGCGCCCGCTCCTGCCGATTAACGACCAGGATTTCGAGGAGGCGATTGAGCACGGGCGGCGGAAAGGACATTAGGACAGTTTTCAGTTTTGAGTTTTGAGTTTTGAGTTGAAATGACGGTGAATTGTTATGAGAAAGAAGCGCGGGCACATTATTGACGACATACACTTGACGCCGGACGTGACTTACATCCAGAACCCGGACGTGAGTCACGAGGCGAGCGACGTCAATGTTCGCTCAATCCTCATCTTCACCGGGGGCCTGCTCGTCTTCGGCATCATCGTCCACATCCTGATGTGGCTGATGTTCAATTACATGGAGGACCGTGCGAACAAGAGTGCGCCGCCCCCGCGCCCGATGGCGATGACGGAAAAGGAGCGCCTTGAGAAATTGCCGGGACCGCGCCTTCAGGGCGCGCCTGGCTTCGGCGTCAATCTAGGGCAGGGGCGTCAAACCAATCTCGAACTCAAGGAGCCGCAGGCCGAGTTCAAAGAGATCCGGCGGATCTGGAAAGAGGTGCTGGAGGGGCGCGCGGACCCGCGCGACGGCAAGATCAGCATGCCGATTGAAGAGGCCATGCGAAAAGTCGTCACCGACGGGCAGCTCAAAACGCGTGCGCCCGCAGACAATCAGGAGCAGATTGACATGCGCGGGTCGGACGTCCCTTCGTATCAAAGCTCCGGCAGGTTGAAGGAAAAGAGAGACCAGTGATGGAAGTAGGCAGAAGGCAGAAGGCAGAAAGCAGCCGGAAGAGAGATTGCGGATTGCGGATCGCGGATCGCGGATTTGTGCGCGGCGCTTTCTGCCTACTGCTTTCTGCCTTCTGCCTTCTGCCTTCTGCCTTCTGCTTTGCTCAGGGGCGAATGTATGACGGCTCGGCCCCGCTCTACAGCCCTCGGCCAGAGCTCGGCCCGAGCGGCAGCGGCCTGCCCACGGCTTTGCAGGAGGTACGCATCGAGCAGCGCCTGAACGAGCAGCTTCCGCTTGATCTGAAGTTCAAGGACGAGACGGGCCGCACCGTCGAGCTGCGCGACTATTTCAATGGACCGAAACCGGTCGTCCTCTCCCTGGTCTTTTACAAGTGCCCGATGCTCTGTAACCAGATTCTGACAGGACTGATGGCCGCCCTGCGCGCGCAGAATTTCACAGCGGGCCGTGAGTTCGAGGTCATCACGGCGAGCTTCGACCCGCGCGAAACGCCGGAGGACGCTGCGGAGAAGAAGCGAGATTATCTGGCGCGTTACAACCGCCCCGGCGCGGAAAAGGGCTGGCATTTTCTGACCGGGGATGCGGAGAGCATCCGGCGTCTCACAGACGCGGTCGGCTTTCGCTACCATTACGACGAGAAGACGAACCAGTTCGCGCACGCTTCCGGAATCATGGTCCTGACGCCCGGCGGCAAGCTTTCGCGCTACTTTTACGGGGTCGAATATAATCCCAGGGATTTGCGGCTCGGCCTCGTTGAGGCTTCCGACGGCAAGATCGGCTCGGTCGTGGATCAACTGCTGCTCTATTGCTACCACTACGACCCGGCGACGGGCCGCTACGGCCCCGTGGTGATGAACTTCATGCGCCTGGGGAGCATCGTCACGATAGTGGGCCTGGTCGGCCTGGTGCTGATCCTGCGGCGCCGGAAGAAGGCGACGCTCGCCCGCGAGGCCCTCAGTGAGCGCGCGGGCCTCGACCAGGGAGGAACGGCTTAAAGTTTATGCTGGCTTTGATTCCATTCATGCCCGAGAGAGCGTCCACCTTCGCGGACAGCGTGGACGGCCTCTATTTTTATCTCATCGGCCTGACGGCGTTTTTCACGCTGCTGATCAGCTTCACCATCATCTTTTTCGTCATCAAATACCGCCGCCGCTCCGCCTCGGAAGTGCCGCGCCCCATCGCCGGCTCGCTGAAATTAGAGACGCTCTGGTCCGTCATCCCGTTTCTAATCGCGATGTCTATTTTCGTCTGGGGGACGAGCGTCTATTTCGCGCAGTACCGGATGCCGAAGGACGCGCTCGAAATTTACGTGGTCGGCAAACAGTGGATGTGGAAGGTCCAGCACACGACGGGCCAGCGCGAGATCAACGAGCTGCACATCCCCGTCGGCCGCAAGATCAAGCTCATCATGGCGACCGAAGACGTCATCCACGACTTCTTCGTCCCGGCCTTCCGCACGAAGGCGGACGTCGTGCCCGGACGCTACACGACGCTCTGGTTCGAGGCCACAAAACCTGGACGCTACCGCCTCTTCTGCGCGGAATATTGCGGCACGAACCATTCCGGTATGGTCGGCTGGGTCATCGTTATGGAGCCGACCGAGTTCGACGCGTGGCTCGCAGGGGGCACGGAATCGGCCTCTGCCGCCGGGCAGAAAGTTTTCCAGCAGATGGGCTGCGTCTCCTGCCACGGCGCAAACGGCGAGGGGGGCAAGGGGCCGCCGCTGACCAACGTCTACGGGAGACGCGTGGAGTTTGAGAGTGGGCCGCCCGTGGAGGCTGCGGACGAGGAGTATCTTCGCAACTCGATTCGCAATCCGCAGTCGCAGATCGTCAAAACTTACAAGCAGCCCCTGATGCCCGCGTACTACCCGAATCAGTTGAGCGAGGAGCAGCTTCTTCAACTGATCGCCTATATCAAGTCGCTCAGTACGCCCAAAGCGCCGGGCGACGCGGGCGCGACCAGCGTCCCGCAGCCGCAGGGCCAGCAAACGTCTGGCGCGTCGCAGGGGACCACCGGCGAGAACACGAAGGACGCGGCGCAATCGAACCCTGTGATTAAGGAGCAGCGTAAGTAACAGTTTTTTTCAGTTGCCACTAGCTTTAGCTAGTGGACAAAGGGGAGGAGGAGACGGCTTCAGCCAAATTTTAGAATGAAAACCACCCTGTGGCTTCAGCCCAACTACTGTGGTTATGCCGTGGGTCAAAGTCTGGATACATTTCGTCTGGTCAACCAAAAATCATGAGCCATATCTGACGAATGAAATCAGGCGGAAAGTTTTCCAGCACATTCGGGAGAACGCGAAAGGAAAAGGCATCCACCTTGATTATATGGGAGGACATATTGACCACGTTCATTGCTTGGTATCGCTCGGCACAGATCAGACGATCGAAAAGATAATGCAGCTGATGAAAGGTGAATCCTCTTTCTGGATCAATAAACAACAGCTATGTAAGACGAAATTTGCGTGGCAGGATGAGTATTTTGCAGTTTCGGTTAGCGAATCGGCTCTGGAAAGCGTGAGAAGATACATTGCTAATCAGGAAGAGCATCATCGCACTAAAAGTTTTGCAGAAGAGTTTGAAGGGTTTATGAGAAGAGCGGGATTTCAAAGGTTTTCAGGCTAAAGCCAAAAGGAAATCTTTATATTTGATTTTGGCTAAAGCCGCTTGTCTTTCTGCATATTTTGTCCACTAGCTAAAGCTAGTGGCAATTGATTGATATTAGCAGAACTGGTTAAAGATTTTATGGAAACAACAGCAGCAACAACCATTGATCCGGTCGAGCAGCCGCCGCGCGTCAACTATCTGAACCGCGAGTACGGCATCAAGTCCTGGCTCTTGACCAAGGATCACAAGCGCATCGCACTTCTGTATCTGGGGTCGGTCACGCTCTTCTTTCTCCTGGGCGGCATCTACGCGATGCTGATTCGCCTGGAGCTTTTGACGCCGCAGGGCGATCTCTTCCAGTCGCACACGTACAACAAGGTCTTCACGCAGCACGGGATTCTGATGGTCTTCTTCTTCCTGATCCCCGCGATCCCTGCCGTGCTCGGAAACTTCCTCGTGCCGATGATGATCGGCGCGAAAGACCTGGCGTTCCCGCGCATCAACCTTTTGAGCTGGTACATCTACGTCATCGGCGGGATTTTCACGCTCTGGGCGCTCGTCTCCGGCGGCGTTGATACGGGCTGGACCTTCTACACGCCGTTCAGCACGACCTACTCGAACTCTTTTGTGATCCTGGCGGGCGTTGGCATCTTCATCACGGGGTTCTCCTCCATCCTAACGGGACTGAACTTCATCGTCACGATCCACACGATGCGCGCGCCCGGCATGACCTGGTTTCGGATGCCGCTCTTCCTCTGGTCGCATTACGCCACCAGTTTGATCATGATTCTCGGCACGCCGGTCATCGCTATCACCGTCCTGCTGCTCGCCTTTGAGAGGCTCGCCCACGTAGGCATTTTCGACCCGACCTACGGTGGCGACCCGATCCTTTTCCAGCACCTCTTCTGGTTCTACTCGCACCCTGCCGTGTACATCATGATTCTGCCCTCGATGGGTGTGGTCAGCGAGCTGGTCGCGAACTTTTCAAGGAAGAACATTTTCGGCTACACGTTCGTCGCGTTCTCGTCAATCGCGATTGCGGTTTTCGGCTTCCTCGTCTGGGGACATCACATGTTCGTCAGCGGCCAGTCGGTTTACGCCGGAATGGTCTTCTCGTTCCTGAGCTTCGCCGTGGCGATTCCCTCCGCGATCAAGGTCTTTAACTGGACGGCGACGCTCTATAAAGGCTCTATCTCTTACGACACGCCGATGCTCTATGCGCTCGCTTTCATCGGGCTCTTCTTGATCGGCGGCATGACCGGGCTCTTCCTGGCGGCGCTCGGCCTGGACGTACACCTGACGGACACTTATTTCATCGTCGCGCACTTCCACTACGTCATGGTGGGCGGCACGCTGATGGGCTACCTCGGCGGTCTGCATTACTGGTGGCCGAAAATCACAGGGCGGATGTACCCGGAAGGCTGGGCGAGGTTCGCAGCACTTGTTATCTTCGTCGGATTCAACCTGACCTTCTTCCCGCAATTCGTGGCCGGCTACATGGGGATGCCGCGCCGCTACCACGTCTACGCGCCGGAGTTCCAGGTGCTCAACGTGATGTCCACGGCGGGGGCCTCGATACTTGGCGTGGGGATGTTGATTCCGATGATCTATTTCATCTGGTCTATGAGATACGGGCGCATCGCCGCGGCCAATCCCTGGAGGCTGCCGGGACTGGAGTGGCGCACCCCGAGCCCGCCCCCGACGGAGAACTTCGAGGTCACGCCGGTGGTTACCTGGGAGGCGTACGAGTTTGCGCCGCCCGAAACGACGAAAGTCGTCGGCAAGGTGGAGCGCGACGATAAGCCGGATTTACCGGCTGCGTTACCAACATAAGGGAGTCACAAGTGACAAGTGACGAGTGACAAGCCGAAACGTTTTAACTCGTCACTCGTCACTCGTCACTGTTTTCAAGGAGCGAAAACTTGGCAGTCAGTCACGTAGAGAGTCACGGGGCAGAGTCAGCGCTGGCGCACCATTTCGATAACATGGAGCAGCAGCGCGAGGCGGGCTCAATCGGGATGTGGGTCTTTCTCGTGCAGGAGATCATGTTCTTCGGCGCGCTCTTCTTGGCCTATGCGATCTTCCGCGCGAAATATCCGGCGGCTTTCGCCGCGGCGAGCAACCACCTGGACATCAAACTCGGGGCCGTCAATACGGTTGTGCTCATCGTCAGCAGCCTGACGATGGCGCTGGCGGTCTATTACGCTCAGACGGGCGTGCGCCGCCTGCAGGTCCTCTTCCTGACCATCACGCTGCTTTTGGGCCTCACGTTTCTGGGAATCAAGGCGGTGGAGTATCAAGAGAAGTACGTGGACAACCTGATTCCCGGAAGCCTGATTCCGGGCCACCCGTTCAACCCGAACCTGGAAGAGTTTCGCCTCCCGCCGGAGGCGTCCGTGAAGAACGTAGAGATGTTCTATTGGATCTATTTCGCGATGACGGGACTGCACGCGCTGCACATGATCATAGGCGTCGCCATTCTGGCCTACTTGATCTGGAAAGCCTGGCGCGGGCGCTATACGCCCGAGTATCACGCGCCGGTCGAGATCTCCGGCCTCTACTGGCACTTCGTGGACATCGTCTGGATCTTTCTCTTCCCGCTGCTCTACCTGCTCGGCAGGCACTTCGGGGGAGGGCATTAACGAACGCGGAACGCGGAACGCGGAACGCTGAATTAAAGGCGGCGGCTTTGCAGTTCATCGTTCAGCGTTCAGAGTTCATCATTGGCTTGAGGTCTTATGTCTGAGCACATAGTTTCGAAGAAAGTTTATTTCGTGATCTTCGGCGCGCTGATGGTCGGGACGGCGCTCACGGTCCTGGCGGCTTTCCAGGACCTGGATCACTTCTTCGCGGGCGCGAACACCGTCCTGGCCCTGACGATAGCCGTCATCAAGGCCACCCTCGTCGTGCTCTACTTCATGCACGTCCGCTACAGCTCGCGCCTCACGTGGGTCATCGTCGCGGCGGGAATCTTCTGGCTGGCAATCATGTTCGTGCTGACGATCAGCGACTACCTGACCAGGCCGAACGGCCTGACGCCGCCCGGATGAAAAGAAATTATGAATTATGAGTTTTGAATTATGAATTAAAATCCTCAATTCATAATTCAAAATTCAAAACTCATAATTTTCTTTCGTACAGCTCTCCGTCCCGAACTCCGATAGTCTTCCCGCAGGCCGGGCAATCCAACTGCATGGTGGCGTCCGTCGTCTTGATTTCGGCGCCGCAGGCGGGGCAGGGTGCAGCGATTTCCGCGCGGCGGAAGACGCCGCGCATCATGAAGAGGGGGATGATCAATCCCGCGATCAGCAGGGGGATGCCGAAGACCAGGCCGAAGCTGGACTCCTGGCCGATGGTCAAGCTCAGGACCAGCCCGCCGATAAAGAGCGCCAGGCCGAGCGCGATGCTGAAAGAAAATCCGTAGGCTTCGTCGAAAGTGCGTGCGGGCTTAGCGGCTTCAGGTCTCTTTGCTGCCATAAAAGATTCTTCCTCCGGGCGCAAACTAGATCGCAGTCATATTTGAAGGGGATCGAATTCCGGGGCGCGACGGCCTGTGATGGGCGCACGTTACCACAACGGCGCGAGCCGCGACAAGTTGATCATGGCGGAGGCGGGCCCGTGCCCGTTTTGACTTCGCCCGCTCAGCCGGCGGCGGCCGAGCACTCCTGCCTGGACAGCACCTCGTTCACTCTCTCAACCAACTCGTCAATGTTCGGCTTGGCGACGTAGGCCCGTGCGCCCGCGTCCAGACCTTCCTGGCGGTGCAACTGGTAGGCGTCGCCCGTGTAGAAGATCACTGGGACGTCCGGCGTCGCCTGGTGAAGTCTCCGGCAGAGTTCCAGCCCGGACCCGTCAGGCAGTCGCTTGTCCAGGATGTAAAGGTCGAACTTTTCTCTCCTGGTGAGGTCGAGGGCGACCGCCAGGCTGTCGGCGGCCGTGACCTCGTAGTCCGATTGTCCCAGGAGATGCGTGAGCATGAAAGAAGTATCCTCATGGTCGTCAACGTAGAGGATGCGGCATTTTGTTGGTTGCATTTGGGGGAACTCTCCAACCAAAATTGAAATTTAAACTGGTGTCACGGGAATCCCGAAGGCAGATTCGATGAGGGGAGCATTATAGACCGAATCTCAATCTAATTTCCATACGAACTTTTTTGAGGGTGTCCAACCGTCGCTGACGCGATGCGTGTGTTGCGCGTGTAAATCCGCAGATCGCTCTTTTTCGCATTTGTGCGCGGGCCGTGTTGGCTGCTAAAGTATCCGGTTTTCATTCTCGTAACATTTTATCTTCGAGGCCTACTATGAGTCCTGACGTTACAAACTCTTTAGAGAAATACTTAGACCAACACGGGGACGCCGACTGGTCCCGGGTCGTCGCAGAGCTTCTGCCCTCCATCCACGAAGTGGATCAAGCGGCCACACAGATCTGGTTCCGCTTCTATCCCGTTGACCTTTTACGCGCTTTGCAGCGGGCGGAAGACCCGGAGCGGCTGGCGGCGCAGTTGCTGCTCCAGGGCGACTATTACCTGAAAAATCAGATTGACTCTTCGCACACCTTTCTCTACGGCCATCGCTTCTGGCCCGAAGTCAAAAAAGCTGTCATCGAGCGCGCCGCATCGTTTGACGAGTCGGAGGCGGGCACGGACCTGGCGTCCCTGACACGCGAGATCGCCCGTCGCGCCGCCTCAGCGGCCAAAGTCCAGGAATCTTTACTCGTCGGCATCACGGCCGTCGCCCTGATGACGCTTGAGCAGGTCGGGCTTGAAGCCTTCAAGGCTGCGCCCGGCGCGGTCCGGATTGACGCCAGGCACGCCCGGAAATCTCCCGAACAGATTCTGAAAGAGCGTGCGCGCGACGACCATCAGGGGCTCTTCGGCTTTCTCAAGACGGTAGATAAAGAGTGGACCGTCACGTTCAACGAAAATGACGACCGCGCGAAATACAAGATGAAAAACGCGACCGACCTGGCGTACGGCGCGGCCAAGGACGACTCGCGCGATTGGAGGGCGGCTGACCCGCGCTGCATCGAAGGTCCGATTCCAGTCGAATGCCGCTCGGCTTCCTGCGGCACTTGCTGGGTCGGCGTGCTCGGCGGCGCGGAAAAGCTCTCGGACGTCGTGGTCCGCCTCGAAGGCAAGAGGATCAAGGAGTTCGGCTACATCAACACGTTGGAGCCGAAGCCACTGATTCGCCTCGCCTGCCAGGCGCAAGTCTCCGGCGCAGTCTCCATCGTCATTCCGCCTTGGAACGGAGTCTTCGGCAAATACCTTCGTGCCCAGGAGACGACCGAAACGGAAGCTCAGAGTGATTCCAGCAATTAGAATTCTTTGCGCCTTTGCGTCTTTGCGAGAGAAAAAGTTTCACGCAAAGACGCGAAGGCGCAAAGGGGAAATTTTAAGCCCGACCGGAGAGAGAAACTTGGTTGAGAACAGAGACCGTAGCGGCGGGGGCTTGAAGGCTTCGCCGCTTTTTCTTGTGCTCGCGGCGGCGCTCCTGTGGAGCACCGGCGGGCTTTTCATCAAGTGGACCTCTCTTTCGGCCTTCGAGCTGACGTTCGGGCGTTCGCTTCTCGCGGCCCTGACGGTCGCCTTCTTCACGCGCCGCGAAGGCTACCGCCCGAACATGATGACCGTCCTGACCTCGCTCCTTTACGCGGGCCTGCTGCTGCTCTTTGTCGTCGCCACGAAATTGACGACCGCCGCCAACGCGATCTTTCTTCAATACACCGCGCCCATCTACGTGCTCATTCTTGAGCCGCTCATTTACAAAGAGAAGTTTCGCCGCGCGGACCTCATTGCCGTCACGGTCTGCGTCGCGGGCATGTCGCTCTTTTTCGTCGGCAAGCTCGAACCCCGTGACGTCTCCGGCAACCTGACCGCCCTGGCCTCCGGCCTCTGCTTCGCTTTCTATATCCTGCTCCTGCGCCACCCGCATTCGCAGCGTGTGAACCGGGCCGCTTCCGTCATCTACGGCAATCTGCTTTTAGTCATCTTCACCGCGCCCGCAGGCATCGCAGCCTTCGGCCACATGACCGTGGGCGATGCGTTGAGCGTTGCCTATCTCGGAATCTTTCAGATCGGTGTGGCCTATACGCTCTTCACCCTGGGGATGGCTCGCGGCGTGCGCTCGCTCGACGCAGGGATAGTCGGCTACATCGAGCCTGTTTTGAATCCAGTCTGGGTCTTTCTCATCCTGGGGGAACAGCCCAGCACCTGGGCAATCGTCGGCGGCGGAATTATCATCGCGGCGGTCGCTTCGCACACCGTCTGGGGGGCGCGGAAATCAAAACAGAAGGCGGATGCCGCTCC
Source organism: Pyrinomonadaceae bacterium (assembly GCA_036392495.1). Classification (GTDB taxonomy): domain Bacteria; phylum Acidobacteriota; class Blastocatellia; order Pyrinomonadales; family Pyrinomonadaceae; genus QHXM01. The sequence goes on from DASVXV010000022.1 coordinate 21,767, forward strand.
GGTCCATTGAAGCCGCGCCGGAACGGCGACGGCGCGCACGCGACCTAGAATTCGACGCATCATCCGAATGGCCGCACGCATAATCAGCGAGCGGGCGGCTGACATACACACGCGCGGATTGCTAAATTAAAACGATGAAGCAACTCCTTTTTATCATCACGCTCGCGGCGTTACTCGCGTCTTGCAGCAAGTCGGCTCCTCCTCCTTTTCGCGGGCAGTTACGAGAGCTCATCCCTCAACAGGTCGGAGACTTCAAGCTTACGGGAGAGATAAAACCTCTGGACATTGCTCAGGGCGAGCGCCCGAGCGGCGCGCTTCGACCGACCGAAGGCGCGACGGCGCGATACGAGACGCCGATGGGATCGCAACTGAATCTTCAGGTCGTTAACTATCTTTCGGCCGCCGACGCCGAGCAGGCGCTCAAGCAGATGGATGAGAACATCAGAGACCTGAAAAACGGGGCGAAGGTCACAGAGGGCACCAGGACCGGCGGCGCAGGCGGTGCGGCAGGTCGGAAGATAGTGGTCGAAGGACTCGCGCCCGGAGTTCACTCCGTCATGTGGGTCGGCAACTCCTCCGTTCTTTATCTGGCATCCGGGGCCGACCTCAAGGTCATTCTGGAATTCGAGCAGAAGCTGCCGTAAAGAGATCTCTTGCGGTCCGATTATTTTCTTTCGCCCGGGCAAGAGTCTGCGGTGATATAATCCCCGACCGCATCACTCATGCTGTCTCGGCGCGCCTTGATGCGTCAAGGCACCTTTGCGCCGAAGCCCAAGCGGACACATCTTCTGCCTCGCCTAGCGTCTCAGGATGGCCTGCCCCAAGCGAAAGCTCTTTCCAGCTTCAATTCACCTTTGATAAGGAGAGTTCAATGAAGAAAGCTAGAATACTCACCCTGGTTTTTCTCGTCCTGGTAGCGCAGGTCAAGGCCCTGTCGTGGAGCGGGCCGGGCCACGCGGCCGTCGCCGCCATGGCTTACCGCGAATTGGCCGACGACCCGGCGCTCAGAAAGAATCTGGTCAACCTGCTGAAGAACCACCCCTTCTTCAACTCCTGGAGAAAGGAATATAACGCGACGAAGAATAATTTCCCCGCCGGGCTGGACTTTGGCATGTTCCTCTTCATCAGGGCCGCCACCTGGCCCGACCAGATTCGCAGGACGGACGACCCGGAGCTTAAACCGTTCGATCACCCGAACTGGCATTTCGTTGATTACCCGCTCAGGCCGCCGACGTTCGAGACGGGACCCAGCCCGTTTCCGGAGGACGACGTGTTGTTCGGGCTCAAGGAGAGTTTGAAGTCGCTGGCGGACAGGGACGGCGACAAGGTCGAGCGCGCCGCGATGCTGAGCTGGCTGATTCACATGCTCGGCGACATACATCAACCGCTGCACTGTGCAGCTTTAATCACGGACCAGTTCCCGCCCCCCCTCGGAGACAAAGGCGGAAACGATTTCCTGATCTACCAGAACGCCTCTCAAAAGAAGTCTAAGGAGACGACGAAACTGCACAGCTTCTGGGACAGCCGTCTCGGCAGCGCGCTCATGCCCGACCCCATTCAGGCGCTGGCGGACGCGCAGTTTCTTGAAACGAAACATTCACGAGCGTCGCTCAGCGAGATGAGCGCGGGCGATAACGCAGAGCAGTGGAGTTTCGAGAGCCGCGATAGAGCCATCAATGACGGCTACCAGTTCAAGGACAAGCGCCTCAAGCAGAAGGCTGTGCTGCCCACGGGCTACATCACCAACTCGCACAAAGTCGCCCGCCGACGCCTGGCCCTGGCGGGCTACCGGCTCTCAGACGAGATGCGGAAAGTAGCCTTCTAAAAGCGGTAGGCAGTTGGCAGTAGGCAGTAGGCAGCAGGCAGTAGGCAGACGGCAGTGGGCAGTAATAAGTCAGCCCCGTAGGGGCGACAGCATAAAGCCCAGGGCGTCAGCCCTGGGTCATCAGCAGGAAGAAATATCGAGCCCATGAAATGGGCGATAGCCCGTGAACGCCCGTATGCAATTCAAGGGCTGTCGCCCGCTCGCGCGGGCTTGCATTCCAAATCGGCGCTGTGACCCAGGGCTGACGCCCTGGGCTTTATTCTGCCGCCCCTCCGGGGCTCAATAGATAATACGTTACATGTTCCAGGGGACGGACGCCCCTGGCTAAAATCTTCCGCCCCCTTCGGGGGCTGCTGGTTATTCAGATAGGAGACTGTAAAGCTCCGGCCTGCGGTCGGCCAAGCGGTCAATCTCGTACGCGCCCGCAACGTTGACTATGTGATTGTTGTTCGCTTCCTGTAGGTCTAGCTCAGCGATGAGAACCTCTTCCAGCTCTTTGCTCGCCTCGGCCACAGTGTCGCCGGAACAGTCCACCATTTTGCTACGGCCTATGAACTCCCAGCCGCGCTCAAGGCCGACGCGGTTCGCAGCAGCGAAATAGACGTGGTTCTCCTGCGCGCGCGTGTTGAGGACGAACTCAGGCGTGCGCCATGCTCCGGGCGGCCAGTTCGTCGGAAGCACGATCAGTTCCGCTCCCAGGAGCTTGAGCACGCGAGAGGCTTCCGGGAAGCTTGCGTCGTAGCAGATGTTGATTCCTACTTTGCCGAACGGCAGGTCGAAGACCTGAAAAGCGCGGTCGCCGGGCGCGAGGAACCGATCAACTCCCAGAAAAGGCAGGTGGACTTTGCGATAGCCGCCGACGAGGCCCTGCGGCCCGACCAGCATGGCCGAGTTGTAGAAGTTGTCGCCATCACTCTCTATGAAACCGACGATTGCGTGTAGGTTTGTTTCCAAGCACACACGGGCGATGGCCTGTGCGGAAGGCCCGTCCAAAGGTTCTGCGAACGGTGCGGCCTCTTCCAGAGAATCGAAGCAATAGCCCACGAGAGCGCATTCGGGAAAGATTGCCAGGTGAGCGTTGTGTTCCGCCGCCTCCCGAACGCGCGCTATGACCTTCCGGCGGTTCGCCTCCGGGTTACCGATTTCGCAATCCATCTGGACGCACGCCACTCTGGTCTTCATTTCATACACCCCTCCAGATTGTCTAAAACATATATAGCGTAGCGCAAGGGAGATACAAGTTGCCGATTAATTAGTCAACAACTAATTCTCTCGCCAATGGGTCTCGGCGGCATTCGCTTCAAACGAAGCGAGAATTGAGCGCGTGTCGGTTCATCACTGCCTAAGCTTAACCGACGACGCGCTGACGGCATTTCGCGCTTGTGTCAATCAAGAGAAGACTGCTAAAAGCTTTCGATAGGAGACTGCAAACTTGTGTGCGGCGCGCGCCCAGCACGTACCGGAATAGAAACGTGCGGAGGTTCGCGTCCGTCGCCACGCTCGCCGCTCGCCCGAACTTGAATGCTAATGACTGAACTATCACAAACGGAAGCCCGCGCCGTCATGCTCGCCGCGCAAGGTTTACTCGGGCGGCCACGCGCCGCCGCGAAGAAGGTGGATGTGCTCGGCGCAATCCAACGGATGTGCGCTTTGCAGATTGATACCATCCACGTCGTCGCGCGAAGTCCTTACCTGGTCCTCTGGAGCCGCCTCGGTGACTATGAACCGCGCTGGCTCGACGAACTGTTAGCGGAAGGCAAGCTCTTCGAATATTGGTCGCACGAGGCATGCTTTCTTCCGGTGGAAGACTATCCGCTCTACAGACATCGTATGCTCGACGCCCGAACGATGGGCTGGAAGTATTCGCACGAATGGATCGTCAAGCATCGCAAAGAGGTCGAACGGGTGCTGGCTCAGATACGCGAACGAGGCCCCGCGCGCTCGGCTGATTTTGCGCGCACGGACGGCAGGCAGAGCGGCTGGTGGGAATGGAAGCCTGAGAAGCGCGCGCTTGAGATGCTCTTCACCGCTGGCGAACTGATGATCGCGCGCCGCCAGAATTTTCAACGCATCTACGACCTGCGGGAACGCGTCCTTCCGTCTTGGGACGACTCACAGCTCCCGTCGCAAGAAGAGATGCGCCACACGCTCGTTCTCAAAGCGGTTCGAGCGCTCGGCGTCGCAAAGGCCCGATGGGTAGCTGACTATTTCCGCACGAACAAAAGAGAGACTACGGCGGCCGTTGTCAGGCTGGCCGAGATGGGCGAGCTGCTCCGCGTGCAGGTCGCCGGGTGGGAGGAAGAGGCGTTCGCGCATCCAGGGAATCGGAAGCTTATCGCGCAGGCGTCGTCCGGCAAACTCCGGCCCGCTCGGACCGTTCTTCTCTCGCCGTTTGACCCGCTGGTGTGGGACAGAGCGCGTGCGCGCGAGGTGTTCGGCTTCGACTACCGTCTGGAGTGCTACACGCCCGCGCCCAAGCGGCGCTACGGCTATTTCACGCTGCCGATTCTCCACCGCGACCGTTTGATAGGCCGCCTCGACCCGAAAGCACATCGCAAGGATGCCGTCTTCGAGATCAAGTCGCTGCATCTCGAATCGGGCGTCGCGGTGGATGACGAACTGGTCGCGTCGGTCGCGCGTGCGCTCAAAGATTGCGCCGCGTGGCATCAGACTCCGGAGGTGAAGTTGGGCCGCACGAACCCAACGAGGCTGGCCTCTCTCATCAGGCAAGCACTCAAACAGCACTGAGCACGCCCGCCGGCCAGTCAACTCTTGCTGTGCGTTTCTAAAGAATGGGCGCGTCACCCTGAGTGACGCGCCCATTTTAGTTAGACAACAGTTAAAGCTGATTCCGCTTGCAGGCGGGAATCAGAAGTTTAGTTTCAGGCCAAACTGAAAACAGTTTGGCTCAGTTCAAAACCGATCTCACTCTTGAGTTCTCATTGAATTAAATTCTGTGTGAAGCAACAACGAGTCCCCACTCATCAGGTGTAGCCGCTGATAAGCGCGGATGAACGCGGATCAGAAAAACATCTGACTTAATCCGCGTCCATCCGCGCTTATTAGCGGCTACTCCTCCTCGCGTGGCTGTTACCCTCGCGGCGTGGCGGTTGGCAGGGGCACGTCGCCGTTCTGCCCGAAGTTACGGAAATCAAATTGACCCGTCGAGCTGAGAACGATGTACCAGGTGCCGTTGCTCGGTCGCCACACGGCGATGTCTGTGCGGCCGTCGCCATCGTAATCAGCCGGCACAGCGATGTCGCTACTTAGTCCCCAATTGTAGGTACTCATCTGGCCGGTAGTGCTGAGACGGATGTACCAGATGTTGTCGCTCGTTCGACGCACGGCCTGATCGGTCTTGCCGTCGCCGTCGTAATCACCCGGCACGTCCTGATCGGTGTCCAGTCCCCACTGGACGTAGCTTGCCTGGTTCGTCGAGCTGTTGAGGATATACCAGGTGTGGTTGTCGTTCGGGCGGATGACGGCCGCGTCAGTCAGCCCGTCGCCGTCGTAGTCCGCGGGCACGGGCCGATCACCGTTCAGCCCCCAGTACCTGTAGCTGGCCTGACCGTTGGTGCTGTTCAGGATGTACCAGGTACCGTTGGAGGGGCGGAAGACGGCGAGGTCGGTTTTGCCATCACCATCGTAATCTCCGGGCACGGGGATGTCGCCGCCAGTACCCCACTGTGGATAGATAGCCACATTGGTCGAGCTGGGGATGATGTACCAGATGCCGGTGGAGGAACGCCACACGGCGACGTCCGTGCGGCCATCGCCATCATAATCCGCCGGTACGAGCACGTCAGAAAGAAGCCCCCAGGAGAGATCCGAGACAGTCGGCGTATACCAAAGGTAGTTGGTGTTCTCGTACGGACGTACGACGGACACGTCCGCCGTGCCGTTGCCGTCGAAATCGAACGGAATGCTTCTGCGCGGCGCACGAATCTTGGTGAAGCGAACGTCGGGCTGATTCTGGTGGAACGCGTTGCCGAGCCGGTTGTCGCCCCACGTGTAGTAAAAGAAAGTATTGTCCGCCACGGCCTGGTCATAGTCGCCCATGTAGGTGGAGTTGACGGCCGGGTCTTGCCCGAAGACAGGGGGGAACGAGGCCGTGCTGATGCGGAAGCTCGCCCCGAACGTGACAGCGGAACCGTTGATGGCCCCAAGCGTCCCGAAGGTGTTGATGTTGAAATTAGCCGCGTCCAGCCGTCGGTCGAGATAGCCGACAAATAGGTTGCGGCCATTCGGAGTCACGGCCAGGGCGGGCTGCCACTGATCCCTCGTCGTGGCGTCGTCGTTGACCCTGACCGGGGCGCTCCACGACGTGCCTCCGTTCACCGACTGGGTGAAGTAGGTGTCCGCCCTGTCGCTGCCGGTCGTCTTGTCGGCGAAGACCACGTAGACGTTGTTGCTGACCGGGTTGACGACCGCCTGCGGGAAGGCGTTGGTGCGGAAGCCGCCGAGGCCCAAGTTTCCGTTGACGCCCGTCGTCCTCAAACTGGCGACCGTCACGGCTGGCCCGAACGTCTGGCCCTGGTCGGTTGACTTGCGCATCTTGATGAACGCCGGACCTCCAGCGTCGCTGCTCTGGTCGTACCAGAAAACGTAGACCGCGTGGTCGGGACCCACGGTGACGAAGGCCCCCTGCACGTTGAAATTCCCTTCGTCGGCGATCAGCGTTCCGCCGAACGGTCCCCACGTGTTACCTCCGTCGGTCGAGCGGGTGAAGTAGATTCCGGCGGGACTCGCGCTGAAGCGTCTCCACGCGAGATAGACGTTGCCCCGCCCTGCGCCGGGGAAGTTATCCACCGTAATCCACTCCTTATCCTGAAACCCGCTGACGCCGGGGGTGGCGTTCACCGGCTGGCCAAAGCTAACGCCGTCGTTCGTAGACCTGAAGCACTGGATGCTGCTAAAAGTTGCGAACTCCAGGGTGGAAAAGTAGATCACACCGCTCGCCGTGTCGCGCGCCAGCACGGGGTCGCCCGCGTCGCCGCCCGGGCTCAAGGGCAGCGTGCCCTGGTCGGTGAAGGAGTCGCCGGCGTTTGCCGAGCGGGAGTAGCCGGTGAACTGGAGGTTGCCTCCGATGTACGAGCCGGAGTCGTTGAAGCCGACGACGACCGTAGACCCGGAACCGCGCACTATCGTCGTCTCGCTTTGCGTGTCCTGGTCCGTGCCGTCAGCGCCTGGGTTATTGACCAGCACGTTGGGCAGATCGACCAGGGACGGGGTCTCCGGCCCGCCTTCCCCACTGGGCGGCTCGCTCTTCTTCCGGCCGTACTTCAACTCCAACACGCTGCGGGCTGCGCCGCTGAGCTTATCGAAAAGAACATCGTCGCTGTAGATCTGATACAGCGGGTCTTCACCCTGCGCAGAGGCGGCCGGAGGTGAAAGTGGCAGCCGACTCGTCGGCACCGCAACCACCGCCATCCCTACGAGAATGACCACGAGCAGATATCGCACCCACGCATACGCGCGCCTTGTTGTAAGTCTCCGCGCACTCGACATGGCATGTCTCCTTTCGCGCTGCTTCTTCTTCGGGAATGTCTCTACTTAAGAACAATGCGGAACGCGCTCTCATGTAGGCACTGGCGTGGAGACGGCGGAAAGTTTTTTCGGGAGGTGAGAAATGCGCGGCAAGCCTTTCTATTGCGGATTTGGGATTGCGGAATGCGGAGTGAGAAAAACAGAAGGCAGCAGGCAGAAAGCAGTAGGCAGTGAAAGCCAGGAGCGTTTTGCCTTGACTGCCTTCTGCCTTGTGCCTTCTGCTTTCTGTTCTTTCATTCCGCATTCCGCAATCCCAAATCCGCAATCAATCAGTGTTCGTGTCTCTTCAAAGACATGGGGATGGGAATGTCGCCCGATTGTCCCCAATGCGGGTAGTTGTACGCGTCGGTCGAACTGTTGATGATGTACCAGACGCCATCAGAGGGACGCCAGACCGCAACATCCGTCTTCCCATCGCCGTCGTAATCGCCGGGCGCCACCTTGTCACCCTCCATTCCCCAGCGAACTTCCCGCGCGACGAGCGACGCGCCCTCGGCCAGATTTTCGATGATGTGCCAGGTGCCGGTCTTGGGACGCCACACGGCGATGTCGGTCCGCCCGTCGCCGTTGTAGTCGCCCGGCACGGGCACGTCGTCCACTTCACCGAACGTGAAGTTTCCGGTCTGCTGTGTGCTACTGAAGCGGATGATCCAGATTCGCGACTCCGGGTGCGCTTCTTCCCCGTCGGGAACCTCCGGGTTCGGGTCGTGGAGGATGGCGCGGTCGGCGCGGCCGTCGCCGTCGTAATCGCCGGGTACGTTGATGTCGTTGTGGTTGCTTTCGGGACTCGTGTACAAAAGCCTGTCGGTGGTCTCTTCGTTCGCGCCCGTGCTCATGAGGATGCGGTACTCGCCGCCGCGCGAGAAAGCGAGGTCGGCTTTGCCGTCGCCGTCGTAGTCGGCGGGCGCGGGCTCTGCGTCGCTATAGCCGAACTGCCTGGAGTACCACTGCCCGGTCGAGCTGTAGAGAATCCACCACGTGCCCACCGGTTTGCGATAGACCGCGAAATCTTCCTTCCGGTCGCCGTCGTAGTCCGCGGACACCAACCTGTCATTCATCAGCCCCCACTGCACCGCGTTGAGTTGGTCGTTGGAGCTTCGCAGCACGTACCAGACGCCCTCGCCCGGTCGGAAGACGGCGAGATCGGCCTTGTGATCGCCGTCGTAGTCACCGGGCGTGTGGCAGCGCATGAAGGGAGGCTGCCACGCGCAGGGTCGGGCGTCCTCTTCAGGCGTCATGTGCGCGCCTGCGCCTCCCGCGACGCAGGTCGCGGCAGCTAACACCGCCATCACGAACAGCACTTTCCGTTTGCCCGGGACCGGCAATCGAAGCGAGAGAGATTTTTCCGGTGGATGTGATTTCCTGATCGGCATTTTATTTCCTTTCCCTGTCCGGCTCAGACTTGAGAGAGCATGGGAGTCTCGGACTGTGTGCGGCATGGATTCTCACGACGGGTCGCGGCGCATGATATATTCACCCGCCGCAAAGTCTCAATCGGCCTTTAGCGACGGTAGCGTCCGCAGACTTCCCCTCTACAAAAGAGGAACGTAGAACTCACGGCGATATAGGCAACGCATCAAAAAAATTTTTGGAGCGTGAAAATCCAGATGGCGTGCGCGCTAACTTTTATTAAGAGAAATCACCCCCGGCGCGCCCACGCACCTAACAAAACCAGGTACAATAAGCCTCACAACACCGACGCCCGACATTGATAACTGACGGGACCTTGAAACGTCACGGCGCAAGCGCGCCGTCGCCAAGCGAGGAGGCAAGTCTCATGTCGTCCCAGGCTTTTCGTCTCTTGTACGCGCTAGGGATTTTTTCGCTGGCCGTCATCATACCGCGCTGCGCCTCGGGCGCAACACGAACGCCGCCCCCTCAGCAGGCGGACGACGAAGTGGCCGTCCGCGCCCTCGTCGAGAGATTTTTCGTCGCCTATCAGAAGGAAGACCTGGAAGGTCTCATGCTGCTCTGGAGCGAGAAGTCTCCCGACCGGGCCTCCGGCAGGCAAAGCTTGCAGCGAACCTTCGACGCCTACGAGAAGATCGAGGTAACCGGCGTCACCGTTCGCGCGATCAGGGCGGCTGGGGAACAGGTCTTGGTGCGCCTGGTGTTGGAGATGAGCGCCGTGGACTCGAAAACAGGCCAGCCCGCTTCCGGATTGGGGAAGAGGCGGCGCACGTTGCGTCTGGTCAAAGAAGGCGGGACGTGGAAGATTTGGAAGAGCCTGTCAAGCGAAGAGGATTTGGCGAGCGAGTTGGCTGCGGCCGCCGGCGATGCGCAGCGCCGGGCGCTCGTGCAGGCGGAGGAAGAGTTGATTACGGTCGAGCTGGCGCAAGCCTTAAATACTCAGGCCCGCGCTCTGCAAGACAAGTCTGGCTACGCGGAAGCATTGAGCGTTTACCGCTACGCTCTCAATCTGGCCATCCGACTAGGTAACAAGAGAGCGCAGGCCGGCAGCTTGCGCGGCATTGGGAGCGTCTATCAAGCGCAGGGCAACCCCGCACAGGCGCTCCCGTACATGAACGAGAGTCTCGCGCTCACGGAGGAGCTGGGTGATAAGGGAGAGATGGCCGCCATCCTCGTCAGCCTTGGGAACGTCTACGTCTCCAAGGGCGACTACGAGTCTGCGTTGAATCATTACCGGCGAAGCCTGAAGCTCGCGCAAGCGTTGGAGAACAAACTCCGCGTCGCCGTGGCCCAAGCCGGCGTCGCGCGCGTGCACATGCTGAAGGGAGAGACGGCGGAAGCGTTGGCCCTTTTTCAGAGCAGCCTGGAAGTCTTCCGCGAACTGCGCAGTCAGGACCAGGTCGCCGTCACGCTGACCCGGCTGGGCGACGTGCACCGCGTGCGTGGCGAGTACGAAAAGTCTTTGAAGTATTTCGCCGAGGCCCTTGAGAGCGCGCGAAGCCTGGGGCTGAAGCCACTGGTGTCGAGCGTCCTCTTCGGCCTCGGCGTCGTGCATCGGTTCCGCGGCGAGTATGAAAAGTCTTTGGAGTATTTTCGGGAAAGCCTCAAACAGGCGCGGGAGCTGAATTATAAAAAACAGGTCAGCGGCACACTCAACAGCATGGGGGTCATCTACCGCTCGCAGGGCGATTACCGGCTGGCTCTGGAAACTTTGCAAGAGAGTCTCAAGATCGCGGAGGAGATGGAAGACAAGGAGGGCGTCGCGGTCGCGCTGACCAACATCGGGGAGCTGCACCGGTCTCAGGGCCACCACACCCTCGCGCTTGAGTTTTATCGAGACAGCCTACGGCTAGCGCGGGAGATGGAGAACAAGAGGTTGATCGCCGGCACGCTGGACGACATCGGCGAAGTCTACAACTCTCAGGGCGACTACGCGCGGGCGCGGCGTGCTTACGAAGAGAGCCTCGCGCTGTCTAGAGAATACGGCTACAGGGCCGAGGTCGTCGGCACACTGCATAACCTCGGCGACGCTTACTACGCCGAAGGGAGCTATGCGGAGGCGTTGCGTTACTATCAGGAAAGCCTGCGACACGCCAGAGAACTCGGTTACAAAGAGAAGATCGTGATCGCGTCGCTCGGGGCTGCGAACGCACACCACTCGCTTGCCGATTATCAGAAGGCGATAGAGTTGGCGAACGGGGCCGCGGAGCTGGCCCGGCAAATCGGCCTTCAGGATTTCATCTGGGCCGCACGCACCGTGGCGGGGAAAGCCTATCGCGCGCTCAACAAACCGGACGAGGCGCGGCTGTCTCTGGCCGAGGCCGTAGCCCTTGTGGAGCGTTTGCGCCAACAGGTGGCCGGCGGCGAACAGGACCAACAACGCTTCTTTGAAAAGAGAGTCGCCCCCTACTACGAGATGGTTGACTTGCTGGTCGCCCAGGGCGACTACGCCGGAGCCCTGGGTTACGCCGAACGGGCCAAGGGCCGCGTCCTCCTAGACCTGTTAAGCGACGGACGAGTCAACGTCACGAAGGCAATGACCGACGCGGAGCAACGGCGAGAGCGCAGCCTGCAAGGCGAGCTCGTGTCACTCAACACACAACTGTACCGCGAGCAGCTTCAACCGCAGCCGGACGGCGCTCGTCTGGCTGAGCTTGCCGGGCGGCTGCAAAAGGCCCGGCTTGATTACGAGTCGCTCCAAACGAACCTTTACGCGACGCATCCCGAACTGAAAGTCCGCCGCGGGCGAATGGAGCCTCTCGATCTCAAGGACGCAGGCGAATTGACGCACGCTTCTGGAGCCGCCCTGCTCGAATACGTGGTGACGGAAAAACGGACTTACCTTTTCGTCGTCACTCGCAATGGTGCGACTAAAGAAGCAACGGCTCTCGACGTTTACAAGATAGAGATCGAGCAAAAAAAATTGGCCGAGATGGTCGAGCGTTATCGCCGTCGGCTGTCGCTTCGGGATTGGGGTCTCGAAGGGCTCTCCGCAGACTTATATAACTTGCTTTTGCGGCCCGCGGCGAGCCAGCTCAGAAAGGAGACCGCTCTCATCATCGCGCCCGACGGCCCGCTCTGGGAGCTGCCCTTCCAGGCTTTGCGTTCGTCTCCCGACCGCTACGTGGTGGAGGATCATGCGGTCTCCTACGCGCCCTCTTTGACCGTCCTGCGAGAGATGATGAAGGACCGGAGCCGACGTGCTAAAGACGAGGCAGGCGCTCCGACCCTTTTAGCTTTCGGCAATCCCGCGTTGAGCGGGCAGCCAGGCAAGCTCGTCAAGTCGGTCTGGCGGGGTGAAGAACTCGCGCCCCTGCCGGAGGCCGAGAGGCAGGTTAAGGAATTAGGGCGATTGTATGGACTCAAGCAGAGTAAGGTCTACACGGGCGGCGAAGCGAGCGAGGGCCGGGTCAAGTCAGAGGCCGGGAAGTATCGCATCGTGCATCTAGCCGCCCACGCCGTCCTCAACGATGCCAACCCGATGTACTCGCAAATCATCCTCTCGCAGGTTGAACGCGGTACAGGCGATGAGGACGACGGACTGCTCGAAGCGTGGGAGATCACGAAGCTGGATTTGAATGCGGACATGGTGGTCTTGTCCGCGTGCGAGACAGGCAGAGGGAGGGTCGGCGCTGGCGAAGGAGTTATCGGCCTCAGTTGGGCGCTGTTCGTCGCCGGGTCGCCCGCGACCGTTGTGAGTCAGTGGAAAGTCGCTTCCGCCGGCACGACCGAATTGATGATCGAGTTTTACCGGAATCTGCGGGCCGCAGACACCACAGCCGCGCGTGCGGCCGCAGGCGCGAGCGTAGGCGCGAAGCCCCCTTCCGTCATCACCAAGTCGGAAGCTCTGCGCAGGGCCGCGCTCAAATTGCTGCGGAGTGAAAAGTATAGAGATCCGTTTTACTGGGCCGGGTTCGTGGTGGTCGGAGACGCCAGATAGGCACATCACGAGAATGCCAGGACATCAGGCAGCATGCACTATTGACGGGACATTACAGCTAAATTCTCAATCTTCCACCCTTCTTATAAAGTGAAGATTCGATGTGCTCCGTAACTGAGAAACGGGACAAAACAGTTATAAGGTCTCGTTCGTTCAGTCAAAATATAGAAGTAATATAATGTCAATTCTGTATAGATTGAATCAATTTCTTCGCCAAAAAGATTAACTCAAGGATTGACATTTATAGGGTTTAAAATTATCGTCCGTTCGTTGGCTCATGAACGCTTGCTAACGGATTGCCTTTTCTTCGTTAGCCTCACGTACCTTTTTCAAGCTCGAACCTTTCCTTCTAACCTTTCTGGCTTTAGCGTTTGATCTCAAACGGTGGTTAATCGTAACGCAAAGGAGAATCCTCTAATGGAAAAAGATAAAGAAAAGTACAGGCAAGCTAGAGTTAAAGCAGCAGCAGCATCTACCTCACAACTCGCTAATGAAGCGGTGGTAACATTGGTTCTCAATATGGAGCCTTACCAGTTTCGAGAAATCGAGCACGAATTCGTTAAAGACCTGTCTGCATTGATGGGACACGAGCCATCAGCCATAAAGATCCTTGCTGTCCGAAGTGGGTGTACGGAAACTGACATACGCATACCCATAGATGGAACAGACCTCATTGAAATTCTGAAGTCTAGGGGGAAAAACTGGCCGGAAGATGTCTTGGAGTTTTTAACTAAATATAAGGTAATGCCTGATCCAGAGGCACCGAATGTCATTATCTCTCGTAAGAATCCAAAGCGTAGTCTTACCTGGCTTCATCTTTCCGATGTGCATTTTGAAGCACCTACGTCCGGCACTAAGAAGAATTATTGGAGTCAGGATAAGGTCAAGGAGTCGTTCATTAAGCAGTTACCCGGTATTCTGACGAAAGCCGACTTAAAGCCAGACTTTGTATTCTTTACTGGTGACATTGCGTCCTCTGGAAAGAAAGAAGAGTATGACATTGCTAACGAATTTCTAAGCAAACTGCGGCACGCTCTCCCCAAGCGCAATGACACTCGTATCTTACTCGTACCCGGTAACCACGATGTTGACCGTGATGTGGTGAAACGCTATCCCAGAGAAGAGGATTTTGCAAAATCATTCCTCAAAACAAATGACTCTGTGTTTCAATATCTACACTCTCCCCAGCATGAGCCTGATCGTCAGCGAATGCTGGAGCGACAGCAGAACTTCTTCGACTTTTCCTTACGTTGTAAGCCTTATGGCCAACCCGACTTGAATCACAAGTATTTCTTCACCAGCATTTTTACTCATCAGGATGTCAAGATAGGTGTCGCTGGCCTGAACTCTGCATGGCGGGCGAGTTCCGACAAAGACAGATACAACCTCGTTTTAGGTGTTCCCCAATTCGACACAGCGGTGCGCGACTTAGAGAATACGGACCTCAAGTTATTACTCATGCACCATCCACCTGACTCTGATTGGTTTATTACCCCCGATATGCTCTACCAAAGGAGCAACATTGAAAAGTTTGATTTCATTCTCCGCGGACATGAGCATGACCCATATAGTGAGATGAGCCCGTTCAAGGGTAAAAAACAATACTTCCGAATCTCTGCCGGGGCGCTTTACTCCTCCGATTTTGCGAAGAGTTTTAATGCCGTTAAGTTGGATTTCGATACGGGCGTCGGAAAAGTCTTCTTCTGGCGGCTGTCCGAGAATCTATATAAGTGGATAAAAGATCTGGAAGTGACCTCCGAAGAGGAAGAAGTTTTCTTTCTGTCTAAAAGCCTCCGTAGCCGAGTCAGAAGGCGAGCTTCATCTAAAAAGGCCGGTGATTCATTGCCTCCAGCTTAGAAGCATTCAATGCAGATCCAAACCAGATGTTTCATGTCCCGTAGTATAAAATGAACGGGACAAAAGAACTCAACTGTCCCGTTCGTCGTTCACGCCTATTACATCCTCTATCTACCCTTTGAGACGAAAACTGATGCGGGTGTTCTGCCCCGAATAACAGTCCCGTTGGGCCACCGGTGTTAGCGCCGCCGCGCCCTCACGTCGCGCAGGAGTTTCCGGGCGAAGCGAGACCGTGGATTTTTCTCGACCAGTCCTCGGAATTCCCGCTCGGCCTCATCCAGCAACCCGGCTCTGGCGTAAAGAGCGCCCAGCAGTAGGCGTGAACGCGGGGCGCGTTGTCTGGCCCGCTTTAACTCTTCGGCTTGTGCTTCTTCCAGGACCTTGAATTGAGCGTCCGGCGCGGTGGGCGGCGGCGACACAAATTCTTCGTCGCCCTTAACGGCAAGCACTTTCCATGAGTAGATAACTCCGCGGCGCAGCGGGCGGGGGACGCTCCACTCTGCGGATGAGAGCGGCGCACTCGTGATCATCGTCCGAGCCGTCGAGTCTCTGACGGTAACGACGTAACTCGTGGCCCCCTCCAGCGGCGTCCAGCGCAAGGTCGGGCGAGTAGTCTCTACAACTTTGCCGACCGGGCTGTGGAGCGAGAAGGATACTTCATCGCCGGAGCCGCCCATCAACCTGTCACCCTTGCTATCACCTTCCCAGGGCAGCGGCGGCGTCTCGACTCGCGCGCTTGTCAACACCCTTGTGACAAGCCGTTGATGAGCCGGCGAAAGCGAGTCGAGTCCCCCGGCGCGGCCCCGCTCGTCCAGCGTCACACGAGTGTCGCCGTCTTCGAGCGCCAGAACGGTTGAAGACGATTCCGGGGCGGCCTTCGGGGGCGGCTGCGATGAAGCCGGGGAAGCCTCCCCGTCAGGCGTCGGCTGACTTTGTGTGCCCTCCGGGCGAGGCGCTTCAACGCCGACCCCGGAAGAGGTCGTCTCCTGTTTAATCTGCGCCTGCTCTTGCGGGGGCTGCGGCGCGTGAGCTTGCCGGTCGGCCATGTCCGTGCGGAGCGAGCGCGCCAGAAACCACCCCAGTAACGCGACGACGAGAGCCACGCTTGCGACTTGCGCCGCGGTACGGTAGGCGGGCGCTTGCCACGCTGACCCCAGCTTCTCGAAGAAAGTCGCTCGCCTGGCCGGTGCAGGATAACTCCCGCCGGTTATCAAGGCCCTGAGAGGCTCCAGCTCGCGCACCTGCGCCTCGCACCGCGCACACTCTTCCAGGTGGGCCGCCACCGTGAGATGTTCTTCCCCTCGCAGCGCGTCATCCACGTATGCGGCCAACTGCTCGAACGGCAGATGAGACTCTTCCGCGCCTGCCGCCTTGAAACTCTGCGCAAAGGCGAAGGCATCCGCAAGACTGCGGTCTCCGCCGTACCGCTCGTGGCAGGAATCGCAGTTGTGTAGGTGAGCGTTGGCGGACAGCAATTGCCGCGGCGGAAGCCTCCGCACGCGGTAGCTCTCAAGCTCCTGGTCGGTCAGGTGTCTCGACATAGTTTCAAGTGTTCTCAACTGAACGCCCTCATCCGCCGCGCCAGGCGTCGCCGTGCTGATTGCCGCTGATGGATGACCTGCTCCCTAGTGATGCCGAGATGGGCGGCGATACTCATGTCGTCTAAAGGAATCTTATTCCATAGCTCCGCGAGTCGTTCAGCAGGCATCGCCAGCGCCTCGGCAATTTGCGACAGACTGGCGATGCGGATGTCGGCCAGCAAGACCGTGAGGCAACGCCCCCCGGTGTCCTTCAAGCCCAGCAAGAGCGCCCTGCGCTGCGGTAACGGGAGCGCACGGATTTCTTCCCAAAGCCGTGCCAACTGCATCCGCTGCTCAACCTTGGTCGCGGGGTCAACTTCCGCCGAGGCCAAACGCTCCAACTGATCCCCCGCGCCTCCGCTGCCGTCATCCGTTCGTGGGGGGAAATCTTTGACGCCCCACAGCTCGGCCACCAAACTGACCAGCTCATCTAAGGCTAGAGGGCCGTCCGACAGTTGGAAAATAGACGTCACCAACTCGACGATGTTTCGGCTGAGAGCCAGTTGAGACCTGGCGAGTGGGATCGGCGACTGGGCATCGCCGCACAAATACCGGAGCCGGCTCGACGACACGCCGACTCTCTTTTCGTCGCGCCAGACTGCCAGGCCACAGAGCCACGCCTTGTTCTTGCCCTCCCACAGCGCCAGACCTTCCTGGCGCGTCAGAATATACCGTAGCTTGTTTTTTAAGCGAGCCCGTTCGGGATATTTCTGCCGCAGGTATTCGTGGCAGGCGTTGTAGGCCGCGACCGCCACGTAGTCGCGGAAACTGGGAATCCCTTTGTCGTGCGGATGTGCCTTGAGATCGTCCAGACGCTTCAGGAGCTTGAGAACAACACCACTGGCGATGTCCTCCGCATCCTCGAACGACGCGCCGTTGGTCGAGCGACTCAGATAGCCGTGCAGGTTGCCTCTGATGATCTCCTTAATGAGCGGCTGGGCGTGTTCGCAAATCAGAGTCTCAAGGAGCGCGTCCGATTCGGCCCTGTCCGCGGTTCGGAGAAAAGAGGACAGCAGTGCATCAGATGACCACCCTGGGGCTGGTACATCTGGTATGGAAAGCTCTACTGTGTGGCAGTAATCGCGTGCCATCATTCGGCAGATCGTCTATCACATTTACGATACGCGCCCTGAGATTTGTTTTCAACGCTTGAGCAACAATGCAAGGTCTCTTCATTCTCGGAAGAAGAAAGTCTCTACGGAGTAAGACGAAGCGGCTGGAGGCAGACTGAAAGGCTCTGTCGGGCGAGATCAAAGCCTACGAGGGCGCGGCCGACCAGCTCCGCGCGAAGCTCGCGGCCAAGGAGCGCACCAGAGAGCTCGCGCGGCAGTTCGCGGACTACTGCCGGAAGCTGGACGGCGCGTTTGAGACGGTGAGCATTCCCTTCGAGAATAAGAGGGAAATGCTCACCGTCTTACGTGTGACAGTGCTCGCTCACTCGAACGGCACGCTGAAGTTACAAACAAATCCGGGGCAATTCTCGAAATCTGCCCTGACTGTGACTTTACCTAACCGTTTGCCGTGATTGGAAGCATCCGATTGCCGTAAGTACAACGAAAGCCCAGGATTTTTGACACCTCAAAATTGCCTACCAAAAGAAAATTGAACCATCTGTTTGCCGAAAGTGCAAATTGGAAGCAACGGCTTGCCGGAAGTACGATGCGGGCTGAGTATGTGGCTGATTTTAGAGCTTTACCCTTTTTTCACTGATAAAACTTCATTCGGATTAGTAACGACTGCACAGGGACTTCTACCTAATTGAGCCAGTGGTCTGATTCCCTCTCGCATACTACGAATAGCTTGATCTAAGAGACTTACAGAATTTAATCTGATCCCGCTGGAGACTATTTGGCATGATCGCACTTCACCATTGGCTGTTATTCGTATGCTTGAAAAACCTGCGCCACAGTAATTAGAATATGACTCTCTCGTCCTATCGGGAATATCTATATTAGAAGACTGTAGAATCGGTAAATTAAATTGCGGAGTGTAAGATCCGGCTGTAACAGTCACTCCTGCTTTTAAGATTTTTACTCCTAGCGCTTCAGCCCACTCCCGTGCCATGTCCCAGTCAGATTCTAATGCAGGCAAATCTGGGTATTTAATTAGGACGTTGACTCCCAAATCTAGTGCCGAATCAATAAACATTTTGGCATTTTGAAACCCTCCCGAATTTCGTGCGAACTCTTGATAGGTATTACTTGAAAAGCCATACAATGTCACTTCACATAGATCAATAACACATGCTAAATGCGCATGAGTTTCCCAAAATGATTTTCCCTTCACGCCATTTGTATAAATGGTTATGGGGATACCATGCTGTTCGCATTCGGTAAGAATATGAGTAAAATGGGGGGCTAACGTCGGCTCTCCGCCTGTTAAGATAATTCGTAACACTCCATTATCCACTGCCCAATTAACTATATCTGTACAGAATCGCTTGTCAGAAAAGACAGATTGAGTATCAGATAAAGCTTGAGGGCTAATATAACAATGTAAACATCGATGAGAACAAAACGTAAAGAGTTCTAGCTCAAGAATCTCAACCATGGTTTTCTCCGCGACCTAGAGGAGTTAATATTCTTGCACTAAATAAGGTTTTGATAAAATCTTCCAAATCCTGCTCAATTTCAGGGAGACAGTTATCTGAATAGAGACTTAGTAAGTCTTTCATTACTTCTTCGATGTAATGTTTCTTACTCACAATGTCCCAGAACATAATCGCGCTTGCATTTTCAAGTATGAGATGTTGCACATCGTCAATCCTCGCTCCGAGTATCGTTACAAGTACTCTGCCATCATGAGTTTTCTTGGTCCTCACTCTAGGATTGACTTGGTAACCAGTAGAATTTTCCATCTATCAGATAGCCTCTGAAAAGCTTTCAACTAGAAACCGATTACAGTCATACCAAGTATTATATGCAGCTTCAATACCGAATAACTTCGCGATTTCCATGCAAGGCTGGAATCCTGAAATCGCCACTTCGAGAGCAATACCCAATCTATATCTTATACGATCCATTAGTCCATGGAACGACGCATGGGCAAGCATTAGGATAGCATTGAATTGTGGACTACAATACTCATCCTCACAGTTAGCCCGAGGTTGTGAGTGTTGGTAAGAATTAAGAAGATACCTTGGCAGTTTGAGCCAGAATTCAACAAGCTGGCCATCCTCATGCCTAAATAATCGAGTTGTTGTATTACTATCAACCAACTCTACAAATCCATCGCTGATTAATAACGATTCATCTTTTTTGCAGAAATGTAACGCTAGGACATCGACATCCATAGGCAACGCCACAAGCCCGAAGTCAGGACATCTCTCAATAAGAGCGAAGGATTTGATTAAGCAGAATTGTGGGAAATGTTTTTTGAGGTAATTACAAGCAAGCTGCTGAGCGCCTAATTCAACCTCTTCCCAAGTAGCATGGAGTTCTGTCTCAGAATCATAGTTTCTTATAATTCGACAGAGTCCCTCTACTTGAGCCAAAGTTGTCAAGCATTGTCGCGTTTCTTTAGCCCGATGACGCAGTAGATCAAAGGCAAGCTGGTGAATAACCTCGTGAAGCACAGCATTAGAACAGAAATAACCTATCCTGCGTTCAGGGACGCACTTTAAGGTTTATGTAATTGAGATAATAAGAAGAAATGCGCTAGCCAGATCTTCTGATTTGGCAACTAATTGTGCGTACAAGCAGAATCGTCAGACTTAAATGGAATTTTGGCACTGTGCCTGACATTTAGTGTGACGAGACTGTAAACCGGCTTAGAGTAGCTTTCAATATCTGGAGCTTTCTCATTTTTCCCTGGAGAATCCGAAACATCTACATCATTCTCAGGGGCGAGTGAGGTTGATCTTGAAGAATCCATCTGTTACACCTCCTTATATATCTATTCTAAGGCCATTGAATACCTTGTTACAAGGTAATTTTTTTCTTATTCACAAAAAGTCATTATCGGTAATGTAAAAGCGTTGCTTGCTACCCTGCCTGATCCGGATGGCTCAATCCATAAAGAAAGGATCGTTGAATCACTTCGCCTATGTGTTGATAGAGCTACAGGTGGGAATATCACTCACTTTGCGTCCCTGCTTGGAAAGCCCCTTGGGACTTTCTATGGATGGTATCTGGGAGAAGTAAAGATTCCTCTACCCGACCTGCTTAGGGTCTGCTACCGCGTTAACTTATCAGTACTCGATTTACTACGTGGTGCCAATATCGTAGCGGGGAAAAGATTTATAGTCAGAGAATCAACAGATATACCTGATGTGGTAATAAGTTTTCGCCGACCAAAACCATTCAAATACTCTCAGGTGAAAAGCAAGCTAAAGAGGTTTCTCGAAATTATTCCCCCGATTTCCATGGCAGAAAAATATCAGCCCGGTACAGAGAATATTCGAAAAGTTGCTATGAGGCTGAGCGAGCTATACGAGAGGAAGAGATTAAACGTGCAGTTCTGCAAATTCACGCCCAAGCTGTTTATGTTACGCCCCGTCTAGTTGCTGAGTTCCTAAATAAACCGTCATATCTAGGACGTCGCGATGTGGCTACAGTTGTATATAGAATCCGAAAACTTCTGAACCATCAGATCGACCCTGGCTAGCTACTTTTAGTGATAGGGCATTGTCCCAACGACCACTATATATTTCGTTGGAAGCATCCGATGGCGATTTCCGCCATCGGATGCTTCCAGTCACACTGACATCAAAAGTTTATTTTCAAACCGAATTGAAAACAGTTTGGCTCAGTTCAAAACCGAGTTGACCCTTGTGTTTTCTTTAAATCAAAAGTGAACTACAGATGAGGGATTGAACTGAGCGCTCGGACGACCTCTCCCGAACGGGCTCAGGCTGGCACGAACGAGCGGGTTATCGCTCGGTAAACGCCCAGCAACAAGTAGTATCCGCACATCTGAAAAGCCCGCTGGGACGTCCGCACTTTCTATCTTTCCGCAGCAGAGACACGGCTGCAGCTACCTGAGTCTGACCTTCCTCCACTAAATTTACGTGGCGCAAGGTCAGCCGCTGGTATAAACTTGGCGGCGGATTTGACTTGTCGGTTAAGCCACGGCGTCGCCTTACGATCATGCCCAACGAGACGCTCCACTTCCCCCCTTTTCAGCTAGTCCCAGGAGTTAACCTCCTGTACCGCGACGGCGTGATTGTGTCGTTAGAGCCGCGTGCCGTTCAGGTCCTGTCCTATCTCATCCGACACCGTAAGCGCGTCGTCCCCAAGGAAGAGCTGCTGGACAAGATCTGGGCGGACGTGTTCACGACCGACGCGGTGCTCAAGCAGGCGGTCTCTCAGGCGCGGCGCGCGCTGGGCGACGCGCCCGCCTCCCCTCGCTATATACAGACCTTCCACTCGCGCGGCTACCGATTCATCGCCCCCGTCAGTGTGCAAACTGCCGGCGGGGAGGTAGACGAAGAGGAAGAGAGCGGCCCCGTCCATCCCGCGGGCGCGGGGAGCGCCCCTGCTGAAGACGAAGCCTCGCCGGGGAGCGTGGGTGAGGCCGCGCCGACAAGCCAGCGTGCCGAAGTGGGGCCGAATTACGACCTGCTCGTTGGGCGGGAGAAGGAGTTGTCGCTTCTTCAGGCCGAGTATGGACGCGTGCTCTCGGGGGGCGGGCAGCACGTCGTCGTCAAGGGCGAGCCGGGCATCGGCAAGACGCAGCTCGCGCGTCACTTCGGTCGCTGGGCGCGCGCCGGGGGTGCCGCCTTCATCTACGCGCGGTTCTTCGACTACGAGGGGAGCCGCCTCGCCCCCTACGAGACCTTCATCGGCCTCCTCAGCGCCGCCCTCGCCCCCGACCGCCGCGCGCAGGCGGGCGGCGCGCGCGCGCACTCGGCGCAGGCGTTGCGCGAGGCGGTCGAGTCGCGCTGCGGCGAGCGCCTGCCCGACGAGTTGTTCGGCGGAGAAGAGGCGAACGCGACACCCGCGCGCGTCGGGGCGGGCGACCACTTCCGCATCATCGTCCCGCTGGGGCGCGCGTTTCTGAGCCTCAGCCGCGAGCGCCCGTTGGTCATGGTGCTCGACGACCTTCAGTGGGCCGACGAGGTGAGCCTCGACTGTCTGGGCTACCTGATGCGCGCGCGTGCGTCAGAGCCCCTGATGCTCGTCCTGCTGGCGCGCGCCGAGGAGGCGTCCGACGCGCGCCACAAGCTGGCGCAGTGGCTCAAGCGCCAGGCCGGCTACCGCAGCTTCACGTCCGTGAGCCTCCCGCCGCTCGGCGAGGGCTCTTGCCGCGAGGCGGTCGAGGTGGCTTTCGGCGGGGCCGCCCGTGCCCCGCTCGTCCCGCAGGCCGACACGCGCACGATGTTCCGCGTGACCGGCGGGAACCCTTACTTTCTGGTGGAGACGCTGCGCCTGCTCGTCGCCGAAGGGGCCATCAGCGACGCGGGGGCGGGAGACGGACGGGAGGGCCGCTGGCAGTGGAACGGCATCGAGAACGTGCCGCTGCCTGACTCGCTCGTCATGGCGGCGCTCGGGAAACTTGAACGGCTGCCGGCAGACCTGCACGGGCTGCTCGAACACGCGGCGGTGATCGGCGACGAGTTCCGTCTGGAGACCCTCGCGCGGATGTCCTCGCGCGGCGAAGACTTGCTCGACGAGAGCCTCCGCGAAGGAATCAAGCTGGGCGTGCTCGCCGAGCGCGGCGTCTCGATAGGCGAGGACTACCGCTTTTACCACACGATCCTGCGGAGGGTGCTCTACGAGAGCATCGCCCCCCGCCGCCGCCGACGCCTGCACCTCTTGGCCGCCGCCGCCATCGAGGAAGTCCACGCGCGCCACCCCGACCGCGTGGCCGAGGCGCTCAGTGCGCACTATGAGGCGGCGGACGACTCGGCGCGCGCCTTCCGCTGGGCGATGCGCGCCTGGGCGGCCGCCGCCGCGCGCTGGCACTGGAACGAGGCTGTCTCGTGCGCCGAACGCGCGCGCCGTTCGGCGGAGCGCCTCGACTCGGACGGCGACGCCGCCCCTTCGCACCACTCGACCGCGGACGCCGGCGTAGATTTTTCGGCGCATGAGTCATCGCATCTCCCGGCCTCCGAAAAACTCTCGATGCTCCTCGCCCTCTGCGAGAGCCTTCACGCCGTGGGGCGCAACAAAGAGCTTGAGCCGGTGTTTCCGGAAGCCCTGGCGCTCGCGCGCGCCTTACGCGACGAGCCGTCGGAGGCGGCCGTTTTGTTTCAAGCCGGAATGGTGCACGCGGCGCTCAGCCAGTACCGCGAGGCGCTCTCGTCGGTCGAGCAAGCGCTCGAAATCTACCGGCGGCTGGGCGACGGCGAGCGGGCGCGCATGGCCGTCGTCCGGCTCGGCGCCGTGCGCGCGAGTATGGGCGACTACGAGGTCGCAGGCCAGCTCATCGAGGCCGTACTCGCGGAGCCGGGCGTGTCGGAAGAGACCGCTTCCGCTGCCGCTGGCGTGCTCGGCTGGGCGCGCGCACTCCAAGGGCGCTACACGGAGGGCGTCGTGTTGATGAAGAGGTCTTTGGATCATCACGTGCGCTGCGGGAACGTGCGCCTGCGCGCGCAACTGCTCCGCCGCCTCCACTGGGCGGACTTGAGCCGCGGCCAGTACGAGTCGGCGGTCGCGCTGGCCCTGCGGGCGCAGAAAGATTTTCAGGCCATCGGCGACCTCTTCGGCGAGACCAAGACCTACATGTGCGTCGGGCAGGCGCGAATCGCGCAGGGGTTCTACGACGAGGGCATCGGGTGCCTGCGGCGCACGCTGGAGAGGCTGAAGACGAGCGGCGACGCGCACTGCGAGGCGGAGACGCTCTGGCTGATGGGGCGCGCGTACTGCGAGGCGGGCAACCTCGCCGAGGCCGACACGATGCTCGCCCGCGCGCTTGAGATAATCAGGCGCATCGGCGACCGCGACGACGAGTTCCGCATCCTCGTGGATCAGGCCCGCGCCGCGCTCGCCCGCGAAGACTACGCGGACGCACTCGCTAAATCTTCCGCCGCGTCGAAGATCGCCACTGAGCTGAGCTGCCGCGACGGCGAGGGTTTCGCCCTCGTCGAGCAGTCGAACGCATACAGGGGCCTGGGCCAGACGGGCCGCGCCGTCACGTCCGCAGAGGAGGCCGTCAGGTTGCTCGAAGAGACCGGCTCAGGTGAGCGCTGGCGCGGCTACTTGTCGCTGGCGCTCGCACTCGACGCCCGGCGAGGGGCGCGAGCGAGCGAAGAATCTCTCGCGGCGCTCCTCCGCGCCGTCGAGCTTTTAGACGAGATGCGCGCGCAGTTCGCCCCCGGCGACGAGCAAAGGCGCGGCGAGATGACGCGCGCCCGTTCCGCCCCCGCGCGGCTGCTCTACCGAAAACTGCTTCAAGCGAACCGCCACAATCAGGCACTGACCCTCAAACTCAGTTGGGCCTTGGGCGAGGACGCGTCCCCGACCGCGCTAGACCGCGTCGGCTAGCCCCCTTTTCCCTTCGTCCGCCTTCCTTACTAATCCCTTACCAATCCCTGACCAAACCTTCATGACTGCTTCGGACGCCTCCTGTAGAGTGCTGGCCAGGGTGATAGAACTTCAAGGGGAAGCTCATACAGACGTTTCCCCCTGAGAATACTGCACCATCTTAACTTAGGGCAGAAGGAGTTCCTCGAATGAAGATAAGACGGTTGATCTCAATCATAGCGCTGCTCCTGTCGGGCTTCGCCGCGGCGCCCGCGGTCAACGCTCAGACGGGCGGGCAATCCGCCAACGGCAGCTACCAATTCTCACTCGAAGACGGACGCACGAAGTACGTGGAGTTCGACGCCCGGACGCAGGAGGGCGGCGGCGGCGCGACCGGGCAGATGTTTTTCAGCGACGACGCGGAGGTCACGTACCAGGACGTTGACGGAGCCGGCGACCCGCAGGTGTCATACAATGGCTTTTACCTGAGGGCGGAGTTCGACGGCTTGGTGGTGATTAACAACCAGGCGATTATGAGCGGGA
The DNA here is from genome assembly GCA_036392495.1 of Pyrinomonadaceae bacterium. Classification (GTDB taxonomy): domain Bacteria; phylum Acidobacteriota; class Blastocatellia; order Pyrinomonadales; family Pyrinomonadaceae; genus QHXM01. The sequence goes on from DASVXV010000022.1 coordinate 46,874, forward strand.
CCGTCCGCGACTCCAGCATCGCGGACCTGATCGGGCAGCGGGTGCTGCTTACGGTCGAGGACAGCGGGGATAACGCGAGGGAGCCGGACAAACTGACGTGGGGCGTCTACAGGCCAGCGGGCAGTTGGGAGACTTCGGACGCGGAACTGGAGACGGACCCGGGGGTGGGCCTGACGTGGGAGACTTCGGATGCCGAGCGGAGGGACGACGTGCCGATACAGATGCCCGGCACCAACACGATAGGCACCCAGACCTTCCCGTTCTCGGCCTACGCCTTTGTCGACCTAGAGCAATGGTCAGGCGACATTCGAGTTCAGCCGTAGGGCTTGCGGGTGTCTTAGTAAACCGCCCGTGATACGGGATGGGGTCGGGCGCGCAAGCCCCGCTTCGTCCGTACACACTTCGACGGCCTTGCATTGCGTATCAATGAACACGTGACGTCCCGACAGGCGTCACCCCACTATCCATAACCAGACCTATAAGGAGGCTCTAATGAGAATCTTGTCCACAACTCTTAAAGTTCTAACATGTGCGATCTTCATCATGGCTCTTTCCACGCTTGCGCAGGCGGCGACCCGCACCTGGGTCTCGGGCGTCGGCAACGATGCCAATCCGTGCAGCCGCACGGCCCCCTGCAAGACCTACGCCGGGGCCATGTCGAAGACGGACAAGGATGGCGAAATCAGCACGCTCGACCCGGGCGGCTACGGCTCGGTGACCATCACCAAGTCGGTCACCATCAACGGTGGCGGCGCGGGCCAGGGCTACGGCTCGATCCTCGCCACGTTGAACACCAGCGGCGTCATCGTCAACATCACCGACGCGGCCGACGTGCGCAAGACAGCGCGCCTCAACTGGCTCGACATCAACGGGGCCTCAAGCGGCCTCGACGGCATTCGCTTCATTGCCGGCAACGCACTCCACGTCGAGAACTCTGTGATTGACGGCTTCACCGACGACGGCATTGATGTCAACATCAGCAACACTCAGACCACGGCTGCCGAGCTCTATCTGAGAAATAATTCAATCCGCAACTGCGCGGGCGACGGGCTTGCCATCACGCACGGCAACGCCTCGGGCGTGGTCGTGGCCTCGGCGACGGACCTGCATGTCGGTAACTGCGGCAACGGAGTGCAAATGCTGATCCGCAGCCGCCTGACGGTGCGCGGTGGCACGTTCCACTCCAACACGACGGCCATCAACCAGACGAGTACCAACGCCGAGACGACGCTCCTCAACTGCTCGATCACGAACAACACGACGGGCATCATCGCCGGGGCGGCGCCTGGCATCGTCAGAATCTCGCAGACGTTGATCTACGGCAACTCGACGAGTTTGACTGGCAACGTCAAGTCGTGGGGTAACAACTACATTGACGGTAACACCACCAACAACCTGCCCGTGGGGCCGAACTTGCCACAGAACTAGAAGCCATGCCGTCTCTTCTTATTCTTTACTCCTGCCCGGCATTTCGTACGTGTCGGGCGGGAGCGAGTGGCGAGCGTTTCCAGGTCACTCGCAGGCGCAGCGCGCCGCACTCGATGAAGCGTTGGCACGGGCGATAATGCTCATTTCAAAAGCGGACATTCGCGGATGGTTCAAGCATTGCGGTTACGAGGTCGCATCCGTATGAATGCCGCTGTATGGAGATTGCAGCTCGGTTTGCGGAATATTGCCGAAAGCTGGAGAGCGCGCTAGAGACGGTCAGCATCCCCTTTGAGAAGAAAAGGGAGCGGCTAACCGCCTTGCGCGCTACTGTACTCGCTCATTCAAACGGCATGCTGAAACTACAAACAAATCTTGGGGCGATTCTTGAAATCTGCCCTGACATCAAAAGTTTATCTTCAAACCAAACCGAAAACAGTTTGGCTCAGTTCAAAACCGATCTCACCCTTGAGTTTTCATTAAATCAAACGTGAATTTTATAGGCACGGGCTAACTGGTTTGCTTTCAGCGCCGGCACGCCGAGAACGCATCCATGTCTGCGGCGCACGGGCTGCCGTGCCAAGCACATTACCCTCTCTATTACCTCTTTTTAGGGGTATTATCTCTTTTCCGCCACGGCGCTCCCGGCCCCCGCCCCAAAGACTCAACATTCCCCGCCTTCTTTAAGCGGCGTAGTCTCAGACGTCGCCAAGAAGACACTCATGAAACTTGTCCTCTGCGCCTCACATGAAGTAGCGGCTGTTGACGGCCATGCTAAATCTGGCATAATCCTCTTATGAGTAGCCAGCCCGATGACAAGCCGCTCCTCTCTGGGTCGGCTCCTCGCTGAAAGATCTGCGGGGCTTCCCGGAAGAGGTGAAGGACGAGATCGGCT
>DASVXV010000023.1:0-29388 GCA_036392495.1 Pyrinomonadaceae bacterium
TTAGGAAAAACGGATCGAACAAATTCAGGTCTGATCTTTGCTGCGCTCTGGTCACTTTCCCAAGTAGTCAGAAATCCTAAGAAAAATGGAGGTTTCTGACTTGTGTAGATACTAATGGCGTCAGCCCTGGGCTAAAATCTTCCGCCCCTGACGGGGCTCCGTCATCTTTACTCTGTTCGCCCACCTCACTATCCGAAAAAGCTGCGGATCGTCTCGACGACATAACTCTGCTGCTCGGCGGTCAATTCAGGGTAGATCGGCAGCGCAATGGTCTCGCGCGCCGCTCGTTCGGATTCCGGGAAATCACCTTCCGCGTAGCCCAGATAACTGAAACATTCTTGCAGATGGAGCGGCACAGGGTAGTAGATGTCCGTGCCGACATCACTCTGCTTCAGGTGACGGACGAGCGCGTCACGCCTCCCGTCCCGCACGCGTATAGTGTATTGATTGAAGATGTGGCGAGCCCCTGCGAGAACCGCCGGCAGCCCTATCTCTTCCGCCAGGCCCGCATCCTCGAAAAGGCGGTCGTATCGCTCCGCGTTGGCGCGGCGCCGGTCCGACCAGTCGTCAAGATGCGGCAGCTTGACGCGTAAGATTGCGGCCTGAAGCGAGTCAAGGCGGCTATTGATGCCGACCAGGCTGTGGTAATACTTCGTCGCGCTCCCGTGGACGCGCAGGACGCGCAGCCGCTCCGCGAGCCGTTCGTCGTTGGTCGTCATCATGCCGCCGTCGCCCGCCCCGCCCAGGTTTTTCGACGGATAGAAACTGAAGCAGCCGATAGCGCCGATGACCCCTGCCTGCAACCCGTCAATTGTCGCGCCGATGGCCTGCGCCGCGTCTTCGATGACAGGGAGGTCGTGCCGCGCGCTAATTTCCATGATGGCATTCATCTCAGCGCATTGGCCGAAGAGATGCACTGGCATGATGGCGCGCGTGCGCTCGGTTACGGCGGCTTCGATTTTCGAGACGTTGATGTTGTATGTCAGAGGATCAATATCCACGAAGATCGGGCGCGCACCGAGGCGCGTGATGGCTGCCGCCGTGGCGAAGAAACTGTACGGCGTGGTGATGACCTCATCATCAGGCTTGATCTCAAGCGCCATCAAAGCCAGAAGCAGGGCGTCGGACCCGGAAGCGCAGGCGATGGCGTGCTTCGCCTGCGAGTAGCGTTTGACTTCAGCTTCGAGAGCCTCTACGTCCGGCCCGAGGATGAACTGCTGCGAATCCATCACACGCCGGAGGGCCTCGTTCAACTCATCCCGGAGCGGCTCATACTGCGCTTTGAGGTCTAAGAGCGGCACTCTCATTTTTGTAACAGTCTGCTTTCCGGCGAGGGTCATTGCCAACATCCAGTTTGCTTAGAAGCTTCCGCTTTTCGCGCCGCAGGCGCAACAAGAAGGTAGCCAGACGTGAAACGTCTGGTCTCGTCAGCCAAAAACCATTCGCGCTCTGAAGGAGCGCCAGAACTCCCCGCACCTTCAGTGCGGGAATCATTATGCGATTCGATTTCCAGATGTTTCACATCTGGCTACCTTCTATAAGCCGCTCACGCGGCTAATAGAAATTTTCAGATAGCTTCTTAAACGAACTAAAGCTCAACGGGACGTCCCTGCTGGCTGATGGACTGCTGCGCCGCGTGGAGCAGGCGCACGACGCGCAGGCCCGAATGACCGTCCGTCAGCGGGCGTCTCTTTTCACAAATCGCATCGAGGAATTCCTGGCAGACGTAGTGCAGGGCTTCCGTCGAATCGAGTTTCGGGACCCAGACGTCGCCGGTCCGGTAGCTGACGAGCGTTTGGTAGGCCGCCTCTTTGTCCGCAGCCTCTTCGCTGCGGGTCACCATCACGCCTTTGTCATAGACGCGAATCTTCTCCGTCGGCTCGATGTCGTCATAGACGACCATCTTGCGGCTGCCTGCAATCAGCGTGCGCCGAATCTTGACGGGCGAGAGCCAGTTGAAATGAAAGTGCGCGATGAACTCGTCCGAAAAGCGCAGCATGACGTAAGCGATGTTTTCTATTCCGCGCTCGACGTGACAACTGCCCGTGGCCGTCACCGAAAGAGGCTGTCGCTCGATGACGTAATCCATGATCGCGAGATCATGCGGCGCGAGGTCCCAGACGACGTTGATGTCGCGCTGAAAAAGCCCCAGGTTGATGCGGACCGAATCGAAGTAGAGAAGATCGCCGAGTTCCCCGCTCCTGACCATCTCCTTAACCTTACGCACGGCGCCCGTGTAGATGAACGTGTGGTCAACCATCAGCGCGAGGCCCTGACGCTCGGCCAGCTCGATCAACTCTTCTGCCTCGGCGACATTCGCCGTGAAAGGCTTTTCGACGAGCACGTGCTTGCCCGCCTGGAGAGCGGCCCTGGCGAAGTTGAAATGCGTGCCGACGGGTGTGGCGATGACAACGGCATCCAATTCCGGATCAGTGAAGAGTTGCTGGCAATCGGGCGTGGTCCGCGCGGAGGGGTAACGGCGCCCCAGGGTCTCCAAACGCCTCGTGTCAAGGTCGCACATCCAGCGCAAAGAGGCCTTTTCGTTCTCCGCAAAGTTGCGAAGCAGGTTCGGCCCCCAGTAGCCGCAGCCGATGACGCCGATGCGCGTTGGACTCATTGAGGCTCCGTCTGCCGCCGGATGCTCTCCGCGACATGCAATACCTGCTCGTCAGTCAGCTCAGGAAACATCGGAAGCGAAAGGACGCGTGCGGCCTGGCGCTCGGCTTCCGGAAAATCACCCATCTTGTGGCCGAGCGAAGCATAGGCCGGTTGCAGGTGGACCGGAATCGGATAGTGTATGCCCGTCTGGACGCCAGCCTCGCTCAAAGCTTTCTGTAGCCCTTCGCGCTCCGTTGTTTGCACGACGTAGAGATGATAGACGTGCTTCGAGTAAGGCATCTCGCGCGGCAATGTGAGAGAGCTTTCACGCAATAACTCATTGTAGCGCGCGGCGTGTTCGCGCCTGAGAGCGTTCCACTTGTCCAGATGCTTGAGTTTGACTCCCAGGACTGCGCCCTGGATTCCTTCGAGCCGGAAATTGTAGCCGACTATTTCGTGATGATACTTGCGCAACGAACCGTGGTCGCGTAACTGCCGGACGCGGCGCGCGACCTCTTCGTCGTTTGTGACGACGGCGCCGCCCTCGCCGTAAGCGCCCAAGTTCTTGCCAGGGTAAAAACTGAAGCAGCCGGCGCGCGCAAGCGCCCCGACCTTTCGCCCTTTATAAAGAGTTCCATGCGCTTGCGCCGCGTCCTCGATCACGATCAGGCCGTGGCGTTCGGCGATCTCGAAGATGGGGTCGAGGTCCGCCGCCTGCCCGAAGAGATGCACTGGCATGATGGCGCGCGTGCGCTCGGTCACGGCTTCCTCGATTTTCGAGACGTCAATGTTGTAAGAGACAGGGTCCGCGTCTACGAAGATGGGGGTCGCGCCCGCCGTGGAGACGGCCTCGGCTGTGGCGAAGAAAGTGTTGGCGGGCACGATCACCTCGTCGCCGGCCCCTATACCGCAGGCCATGACGGCGAGCTGTATTGCCGCCGTGCCGTTGCTGACGCCGACCGAGAAGCGCGCGCCCACGTATTCGGCGAAGGCCGCTTCGAACGCCTCGACCTCGCGCCCCAGGATGAAGCTCGCGCTCTCGACGACGCGCGTGATGGCCACATCAATCTCAGATTTAATAGATTTGTACTGCGCCTGGAGATCTACGAAAGGTACGTTCATAAGAACAGTGACGAGTGACAAGTGATAAGTGACGAGCAAGAAGATTGTATCTTGTCACTCGTCACTCGTCACTTGTCACTATTTTTTATTATTCGCGCCGGATTGCCTGCGACAATAGCGTGGGCGGGCACATCCGTCGTGACGACCGAGCCGGCGCCGACGATGGCGCGCTCGCCAATCTCAAGGCCTCCGAGAATGGTGGCATTCGTGCCGATGCTCGCCCCGCGCCGGATCGTAGTTCTCTCGACGGTCCAGTCAGCCTCAGTCTGGAGCTGGCCGTCCTCGGCGGTGGCGCGCGGATATTTGTCGTTGATGAAATTGACGCCGTGGCCGATGAAGACTTCGTCCTCAATGATCACGCCTTCGCAGACAAACGTGTGGCTCGAAATTTTGCAGTTGCGCCCGACCTTCACGCCCTTCTGAATCTCCACGAAAGAGCCGATCTTGGTCGAGTCGCCGATCTCGCACCCGTAGAGGTTGACGAAATGATAGATGGCGACGTCGCGGCCCAGCCGGACGTCCGGCGCGATCAGGCAGAACTCGCCCCTCATCATCCGGCCCCGCGCGCGCTCGCCGAGGCGCCGGAATCGTTCTCCTCGTCCGTGTAGTAACTCGAATAGTAGCCCGCGTAGTAGTAGTAGTTCGTCGCTTCAAGCTTCACGTTGTTGAGCACGATGCCGAAGATGTTCGCGCCAACGTCGAGAAGCTGTTGCTTGGCACGGCGCACAACGGCGCGCGAGCTGCGCCCGCCGTGGACCACAAGCATCACACCGTCAACCATCGTCGAGAGGATCGAAGCGTCCGTAAACGAGATGGCCGGCGGCGAGTCAATGATGATGTGCGTGAAACGCTCGCCGACGAGCGTGAGCAGTTTACGCATCTCGTCCGAGCCCAGGAGTTCGGCCGGATTCGGCGGCACTGGCCCGGAAGTCAGCAGCTTCAGGTTCGGCAGCTTGTCGTAGGTCTGAAGCAGCGCATCCAGGTCCGATTCGCCCGAAAGGTAGTTGGTCACGCCGCGCTGGTTCGCCACGCTGAAGTGCGCGTGGAGGCGCGGGCGTCTCAGGTCGCAGTCAATGATAAGAACATCCGCGCCCGTCTGCGCCAGCATAACGGCCGTGTTGACGACCGTCGTCGTCTTGCCTTCCGACGGCTGGCTGGACGTCACCAGAATCGTCTTGGGCGGCTGGCCCGCCGAAGAGAGCAGCAGCGAGGTGCGCAAGTGCCTGTAGGCTTCCGCGATGGGCGAGCGCACGTCGTCAATCAAAGCCAGAGCCGTAGCCTCGTTCGCTTCCGCGGGCGCCGGGCCTTTGCCCTTCAGGAGCGAGCGCTCCGAGCGGCTCGCCGGAATCAAAGCCAGGGCCGGCAGGTGGATGTGACGGTCAACATCTTCAACAGACTTGAGAGTGTCGTCCAGGTAATCGAGCAGGAAGGCGAGACCGATGCCGACGCCGAGCGAGAGCAGAAACGCGATGACGATGTTGCGCCCGCGCGCCGGTCCGATGGGGCCGGCGGGCACGCGGCTGTATTGAACGACGCTGACGTTGTTCGCTCTCGTCGCATCGCTCTGGATGTTCTGCAGCTCGTTGTAGCGCTGGAGCAGAGTTTGCAGATATTGCTTGTTGGTCTCGATCTTCTGATTAAGGACGCCCAGTTGCAACTGCGCCTCATTCTCCCCGGAGAATTTGCTCCGTTCCGACTCATAACTCCGCCGCAGGCTCTGCTCTTTTTCGACCGCCGATTTGTAGCGCGATTTCATCGCCGCCACGACTTCGCGCGGGGCTTTGGTTAAAGACTCTTCGAGCATCTTGATCTGCGCGTCCACTCTTTTCACTTCAGGCCATTCCGATGTGTAGATGACTAACAGATCATCACGCCGCTGCTTGAGCGTGTCTAACTTCTCACGCAGCGTCTGGATGCGTTTGTTTTCGCCGACCTCCGGGATCTCGTTCGGGCTGGCCGAAGTGTTTGCAGAGTTGTAGAGAGCCTCCAGGTTCTTACGGTCGTTCTCCGCGTCCAGCAACTGTTCGCTCAGTTTCGCCAGCCGTTTGGCCGTGAGATCAACCCCATTCGCTCCCTGCGCCGCCGTCCCTGCGAACGGGATGCCTTTGGCTCTCTGGAATTCGAACTTCTCCTTCTCCTGCACATCAATATTGTGTTGCAGCTCCGCGATCTTATCCGCCAGCACTCTTTCGGCTTTCTCCCTGCCGAGCGTCTGGCGGTCCGCGTTGTTCTGCACAAAGACGTCTCCGAAGGTATCTGCGATTCTCTTGGCAAGCTCGGGATTGGTGTGCGTGTAATGAAGCTTTATCAGGTTAGTCCCGGTGACAGGTTCGACCGTCAGGTTCGCGGCCAGTGTATCTTCATAGGGTTGCAACCTGGCTAAATCTTTCGCGGACATCCGGTCGGCCGTCACCTCCTCCGAGGTGACGAGCCCGATCTTCTGTTCGGTCTGGGGGGCCAGGGCCGGGGCTTGGTCCTCGCCGGAAAAGAGCCTGCGCAAAGAGGACATGATGCTCGTTTGCCCGGGCGCGCCGAAGAAGTTCGGGTCCTTGTGAAGGTCAAGCGTGAGGACGACCTGACGCGCGAGCGCGGGATTCTCCAGGAGCTTGAGCTGCGTGTTCCAGTACGCCGGGTCCTGTTCGTTGCCGGTGTTGATGACGATCTCTCTCCCGGTTCTGAGGACGCTGCTCTTCTGGTTCTCGATCTGAATCTCCGTCACTCCTTCGTAAATCGAGGGCTGGCGGTACATCTGAATCGTGACGAGCGAAGTGACGACCACGACGAGCGTGAGAATCAGCCACTTACGCTTGAGGACGACTTGCAGATAGTCGCGCAGGTGGGTCGGCTCCGACGCGACCCCGTAAGGCTTGGACTGAGCGAGATCGCTCAAAGGGCGATCAAGGCCGCGCTCGCCCGGGGGCAGCGGAAGCAAGCGGTTATCTTGTGAGACCATAACTTTCTACACCTTAAAGATAATTAATGATCGGCGATTGTCTGGCGGCGACTTCTGCGCCGTCCGTACTTTCGCCCTCCACACACAGGCTCTAAAGAATAGCATCAGAGCGGGCATTACGCCACGCCAGAAATGGCCGGGACACGGCCTGACGGAAAGTGGCGCGCCTGACCGCACCCCCTTTTTTCACCGCGCCTGCTCCTCTACGAAAGCCTTCAGCGCTTCGCGCCAGTCCGGAAGCGGCGGCAGGCCGACAGCCTCCGACAGCAGACAGCGCAGGCGCGAGTTGCGCGGCCGCGGGGCGGGCCTTTTGAGCGAATCCATCTTCACGCCCTCGACGACCGTCCCCTCGCGCCCCGCCGCGACCAGGGCCGCGCGCGTGAACTCTTCATAGCTGGCGCCGCTGCCGCCATTGACCACGTGGTAGACGCCCGGCAGGTCCAGTTCCGCCAGGCGGCGCAGGCGGCGCGACAGGTCCGCGGCATAAGTCGGCGTGCCCCACGAATCGGTGATGGCTTTGAGACGCTCGCCGCGCCCGCCGAGCTCGATGACGCGGCTCAGGAAGTTCTTCCCCCCGACGCCGAAAATCCAGCCTGTGCGGACGACGACGGTGCGCGCCCAGGCCGTTTGCGCAGCTCTTTCGCCCGCGAGCTTGGCCTGGCCGTAAACGCTCTCCGGCGAGGGGTGATCGCGCTGGGTATAAAACCCCTCTTTGCGGCCGTCGAAGACGTAATCGGTCGAGATGGTGATGAGAAGGGCGTCCAGCCGGCGGCTGCCCGCGGCAAGGTGACTGGGGCCGTCGGCGTTGACGGCGAAGGCGCGTTCGCGGTCTAGTTCGCAGCCGTCAACGTCGGTCCAGGCGGCGCAGTTGATGACGACGTCGGGGCGCTCGCGCTCGAAGGCGTCGCCGACCGCCTCCGCGTTCGTGATGTCGAGCGAGTGGTGATCATGCGCGAAGACCGTGTCGCCTTGCGCCTCGCAATGCCTGACAAGGGCGCGGCCGACCATCCCACCTGCGCCCGCCACCAGAATTTTCAATGCGAGCCGACCTCCACTCCATATTGTCGCGCGTAGTAGTCGCGGTAAGCGCCGCTACGGGCGCGCTCGACCCAGGCCGTATTCTCCAAGTACCAGCGGATGGTCTTCTCCAGGCCGCTCTCCCAGGTCTCCAGCGGGCGCCAGGCAAACTCCTTCTCCACCTTCGAGGAATCAATAGCGTAGCGGCGGTCATGGCCCGGGCGGTCCTTGACGTAGCGGACCAGCGAGGAAGGTTTCCCGAGCGCGTTGAGCAGACTCTCGACGACCTCGATATTGCGCCGCTCGTTGCGCGCCCCGATGTTGTATGTCTCGCCCGCGCGCCCGTGCTTCAGGGCCATTATGATGGCGCGGCAGTGGTCATCCACATAAATCCAGTCGCGCACGTAACGGCCATCGCCGTACACCGGAAGCGGTTCATCGCGCAGCGCGTTGGAGATGAAAAGAGGGATCAGCTTTTCCGGGAACTGGCGCGGACCATAATTGTTTCCGCAGCGCGTGATGATCGTATCAAGACTGAAGGTGTGATGCGCGGCCCTGACCAGATGCTCGGCGGCGGCCTTCGAAGCCGCGTAAGGGCTGTTCGGCGCGAAAGGCGACTCCTCTGTGAAGAAGGCATTTTCATCCTCAGGGAGACTCCCCATCACTTCGTCGGTCGAGACCTGCACGAAGCGCTTGACGCCGCACTCGCGCGCCGCGTCGAGGAGCACCTGCGTGCCGAGGATGTTCGTCCTCAGGAATTCGGCGGCCGACGTGATGCTGCGATCAACGTGCGATTCGGCGGCGAAGTTGATGATCGCCTCCGTTCCCTCGCCGAGCGCCGCGCGCACGGCCTCGGGGTCACAGATGTCGCCGCGCACGAAGCGGTGCCGGCTCTCGTCAAGACCCGCGAGGTTGTCCGGGTTCCCGGCGTAGGTCAGCGCGTCGAAGTTCGTAATCTCGCAGGAGGGAATCTCTTCGAGCGCCAGTCTGATGAATGCCGAACCGATGAAACCTGCGCCGCCGGTGATGAATAATTTAGGCATGAATGATCTTCGGAAGAAATTTGGATGTGGAAGCGGAACGACTAAAAAACCATTCTTAAATCTCACTTACGACCATAAGCAACTGAGGCAACTTCAGATGAGTCGCAAAGTATAGGCCGACGGCTTTATAAGTGTCAAGAAATGCACTCTCTGGTGGTCCAGCCAGAGCTTTGAAAGAGAGAAATAGTACTTGACATCCGAGAGAAAGAGGCTTATTGTGCCAAACGCTCTACTGATTGTTTTCCGGTTAGCGGATGGTCCAGACCCTCGTAAATCTTGCGTCTCTTCTGCCAAATAATGACCGCGTTGAAAACCAGTTTGTAGATATAGTTTTGGTTTCGTAAGGCCGCAATTAAAGAGTTCAAGCTGAAGTCACCTTACCAGTAGAGAACAACGTGCGGAGCAATCACTATGGGAAGAGTTTGTAACCCTTAGCTTGGGCATGTTGCATGATTGAGGATAAACGCCTATGCGGTCCTCATGGCTACCCTGGAATGCTACTCCATAATCCTACGTGCATGCTTGTAAACGAAGACCCCGACGCTTCGGCTATTTAGATAAGGAATCCATTGCAGGCAACAGGCTGTTGAGCCCAGACGTCAATCTGCCCAAAGTTGCCCGATCATAGAGTTACGGACCTTGTGTGGTGCTGAGGCTTTGACCCGAAAAACCCAACCTGACTTTAAAGGAGAAAATTGATGAGTAAGTTGCGCCTAACTTTGAACGCATTGACGGCCATCATTTTCGCCGTGATGCTCACTTCAGTTGCGCAAGCACAGGCCACCCGAACCTGGGTGTCTGGCGTCGGCGACGATGTCAACCCGTGCAGCCGCACAGCCCCCTGTAAGACCTGGGCCGGCGCGATCTCGAAGACGGCTGCCGGAGGCGAGATTGATGCGCTTGATCCGGGCGGCTTCGGCACGCTTACCATCAACAAATCAATCACGGTGGACGGCACCAACGGCCAGGGCTTCGGAAGCACCCTCAACAGCAGCACCAACGGCTTCCTGATCAACGACGGCAACAACACGAGCACCGTCAGGCTCCGTAACCTATATATCAATGGCGCGGGCACGACGCTTGGCACAAACGGCGTCCGCTTCCTCACCGGCAAGGCCCTCCACCTCGATAACCTTATCATCGAGAACCAGTCGGCCGACGGCGTCAGTGTCGCCTCCACCTCGGCCGCCGTGGTACATGAGATCTACATGAGCAACGTAACCGTCCGCAACGTCGGCGGCGACTGCATGGACATTGCCGCCACCGGTGGCGGCAGCCTCGTTCTCGTGAGTATTGACGGGGCGCGCATGACCGACAGCGGCAACGGCCTGCGAGCCGGTGCCAACAGCCGCGTGCACATCCGCGACGCCCAGATCGCAACGATGAACGCGGGCGGCTTCGGCGTCTCGGCTGACGTAGCCAGTGCCGAGGTCAATGTGGACAACTGCATGATCACGAACAATCCTGACGGCGTGAAGACCAACGGCGGCACGGCTCGCGTCTCGCGCAGCGTCATCTCAGGCAACACCAACGGGTTGAATAACGTGAGCGGCACGCTCAAACGGTTCAACAACAACATGATTGACGGCAATACCAACAACACCGCAGGCGTTATCACGCCTATCAACGAAGGCTAAAGCCGCTGAGGGTGGCGTCACACCCTTTTGTTGCTGCCAGACTTCAAGAGCTAAAGGTGGGCGGCGTTAGAACCGCCGCCCTTCCAAACAGGCTTCCTGGCACTCTAATCCCAGCACTCTAAATTTTAAGGAGATTTCGACCAATGACTAAAACGACCACGATGCACAGCACCCTGAAGTACTTCGTCCTCCTCGCAGCCATTCTCGCCTGCGCCTCCGTCGCGAACGCACAGGCCACCCGAACCTGGGTGTCTGGCGTCGGCGATGACGTCAACCCATGCAGCCGCACAGCCCCCTGCAAGACCTACGCCGGGGCGATTTCCAAGACGGCCAAAGATGGTGAGATCAGCACGCTCGATCCGGGCGGGTTCGGCACCATAACCATCACCAAGTCCATCACCATCAATGGCGGCAATGGCGGTCAGGGCTACGGCTCGATTCTCTCCGCGCTCGCTCCCCAGGGCGTCCTCGTTAATATCACCGACGTGAACGACGTACGCAAGACAGTGCGCCTCGACTGGCTCAACATCAACGGGGCAAGCACCGGGACCGACGGCATTCGCTTCATCGCCGGCAACGCCCTTCACATCACGAACTGTCTGATTGACGGCGTTGTCGGACAGGGGATAGATGTCAACGTCACCTCAGCCGCGGCAGCCGAACTTTACGTGAAGAGCACCACGGTCAGGAACGCCGTCGCCGACGGCATCTCGCTAACTGCGGCCTCCGTCGTCGTCGCGTCATTCACCGACATCGAGGTCGGCAACTGCGGCAACGGCATGAACCTCGGCAATCGCAGCCGCGCCACTGTCCGCGGCGGCACATTCCACTCCAACACCACCGGGGTTAACATCACTGCGGCCGTCGGGACGCCGGGCGAGGTCACGCTCTTAAACTGCTCGATATCGAACAACGTGACGGGCCTCGTAGGCGGGACTTCACCTAACATCGCGCGTATCTCGCAGACGGCCATCTACGGGAACTCGACGAGCCTGACAGGCAACGTCAAGTCATGGGGTAACAACTACATTGACGGTAACACCACGAATAACGTGCCAGTTCTGCCGAACCTGACACAGTTATAGAGCCAAACCCGTCTCGCTCACTCGGGCGTCGCAGCCTGCGACGCCCGAGTGAGCGAAGGGCTGATTCTTAAAGGTATCGGACGTCGCCCGGACCAAAGGCAGCGTCTCCGCGAAGCGGTGGGTTTCCACCCTATGGTCTCGCTCAGGCCACCGTTTCGACCCAGCTAGCAGGTGTTAACCGAAAGTGAGGAATCCCATGAAGTCCCGCGAAAGCAGCATCACTACCCCCTCGGGCAGAACCCGAGCCTGCGCGTCGCGTCCTGCGCGCGCAGGAACCAATAAACGTCCGTTCCGCGGCGCACTCTGCGGAGCACTTATTTTCGCCGCCATTATGTGCGTGGCGTTAATCGTCCCTTCGGCTTTGGCCTGGCGCGGCGGACGTACCGCACCGGCCGCGCGTCCCAAGGCGGAGGCCGCCAAAAGGGTCGCGCCCGCGCGCGACGCACGCGCCGAGAAGCCAGCCGCGCCTTCCAAGGCGAAGGCCGCGAGCCTCCTCTTACCCGTACCGATGCCCCAGGCTGGACCTGAGGACATCGCCACCTATGCCGCGGACTGCACGACGCCGAAGTCAATCTTCAATCTCGGCGAGACGGTCTGCGCCAAGTACGCCAACGCGCCGACCTACGCGTTCTTTGCGTTGCGCCGCGTCACATGGATCAACACGGTCGGCTTCGTCTTTCAGCCCCAGGATGTGACAGTTTCGGACGACTCCGTCACGTTCACTATCCCTGAGGACGCGGTCTCGACCGAAGGGTTCGACCGTCGCGGCGGCTGGTCAGTGAACCTCATTTCGACCGCCGACGGCTCGGTCAGGGCGACAATGGCCTTTACCGTCAAAGACCCGGCTAATGCCGCAGCCAACGTCGCGGTCTATCAGATTTCAGAGGGAGGCGCGGCGGTAGTCCAAGCCAACTCGAACATCACCTATACGGTCATCGTGGCCAACCGTGGCCCGGACCCGGCGGCGAACGTGGTGGTGACCCACAACGCCCCGACGCTATCCACGGGTGGGCCCGCGCCGACGTTCGTTGATAACGATCAGCTTTCGGGCCCGGCCTTCACGTTCCCGACTGACACGACCGCCACGATAGCTGAGTTATCCGTGGGCGCGGTCGCCAGGCTATCATTCACCTACAACGTGCCCAGCGGCACGCCCAACTTCGCCGTTGTCGAGGACATAGTTGAGGTCACCAGCACTACAACCGACCCGCGCACGTCCGACAACTCATCACGTGACGTCATTACCGTCGTCGGCGCAGCGGCCACGGCCGAATGCACGCTTGATTGCCCGGCCGACATCGTCGTGACCGCAAACACGACTCAAGGCGGTCAACCGGGCGCGGTGGTGAACTACGGGGCGGCAGCGGTTTTTGGTGACTGCGGGGCCGTAACTAACAACCCGCCTTCCGGGTCATTCTTCCCGGCGGGAACGCACGTCATCACCTCCTCCGCAGAGACAGGAGGAAGCTGCACGTTCACCGTTAAGGTACTCGATACACCTGCACCAACCATCACCTGCCCGCCAAATAAGACCGCGACGGCTGGCGTAGATGGGACTGCCACAGTAGACGTGGGCACGCCGACCTTCACAGCCTCAGGCGGCGGAACTGTCGTCGGAGTGCGAAGTGACGGCACGCCGGCAGTGGTTGACGAGGACGGCACCGTCATTACCCCGGCGACCACTCCTCCACTGACAGACCCGTACCCAACAGGGAACACGGGAATCACCTGGACTGTGACGGATGCCGACGGGCGCACAGCAAGCTGCACGCAAACGGTTATCGTCACCGCCCCCTGCGCATCAGACACCGAGTCGCCAACCATCACCGCCCCGGCTGACATCACTGTCAGCACTGGACCGGATAATACTGGATGCTCGGTGGCTCTGGACGATGAGCTGGGACAGGCGGAAGCTCACGACGACTGCTCAGTCACAGTGACAGTTAGCGGCATCCCCGCGGGCAATGTTTTCCCGAAGGGAACAACGACTCTCACCTATACGGCAACTGACGGGGCTGGGCATACAGCAACGGACACGCAGACCGTGACGGTGATAGACGATACTCCGCCGCGCATCGCGGCTCCCGCCGACGCGACTTACACTTGTCTGAGTGAAGTCCCTGCGGCTAATCCGTCGCAGGCAACTCGGGGCGACGTGTTTGACGAAAACGGGAACCTCCTCCCGCCCGGCCCGCCGTTTGATAATTGCAGCGTGCCAACCGTGGGGGTGAGCGAGTCGAACAACGGCGGGGCAGGCTCTGCCAGCAACCCGCTCATCATCACACGCACCTACACTGCGACTGACTCCGCCGGTCTAACGGCGAGCGCGTCGCAGACCATCACGGTCGCCGACGGGACGATGCCGACAATCATCGCGCCCGCCGACGTGCAGGCTGCTACGGATGCCACGTCCTGCTCGGCCTCGAACGTCTCGCTCGGCACGGCGCAGACCGGCGACAATTGCTCGGTTGCGTCCGTAACGAACGACGCTCCGGCCACGTTCCCGCTCGGCACGACGACCGTGACGTGGACGGTAACGGACAGCGCTGGCAACACGGCGACCGACACGCAGGTGGTCACCGTCGTTGATCAGACGCCGCCCGTGATTACCGTTCTGGGCTCGAACCCGGCGACGGTCCTGCAGGGCAGCACCTACACGGACGCCGGCGCGACGGCCACCGATGCCTGTTCAGGCTCGGTTGCGGTGAACGCCACCGGCTCGGTCAACACGAGCGTGATCGGAACCTACACGATCACGTACACGGCGACCGATGCAGCCGGCAACCCGGCGACGGCGACCCGCACGGTCAACGTCATTTACGTGTTCACCGGCTTCTTCTCGCCGGTGGCGAACCTCCCGACCTTCAACAGCGTGAAGGCAGGGCAGACCATAGCCGTCAAGTTCAGCCTCAACGGCAACCAGGGGCTGGGCATCATGGCGGCGGGCTTCCCGGCCTCGCAGCCGATTAACTGCGACTCGTCGGCGCCGCTCTCAGAACTTGAAGGGACTGAGACGTCCGGCGGCAGCACGCTGACCTACGACTCCGGCTCGGGCCAGTATCACTACAACTGGAAGACCGAGAAGTCCTGGGCCGGCACCTGCCGACTGCTCAACGTCAAGCTCATTGACGGCACCGAGCACACGGCGCTGTTCAAGTTCAAGTAGGGAGTTGACAGGCTGCGGGCGGCCCCTTGATCAAGGGGCCGCCCGCAGCCCGCCTAATCATCTCATCCGGCGTTCAATCGCCGGTCAATTACGGGGGGCAGAAAATCCCTTTTCTGCCCCCTCTTTTTACTCTGTGTGGCAATCCGGCCACCGTTGAGAGCAAATATTGCTTGCTTGACGGGACATTGCTATGCAGTTAAACTGATTGTTCTAATTATCCAGAGACTTACAGGAACATCTGAATTCATGCCATCTCAATTCAGAAGCTGAAGTTAAATGGCTATAACCGATAGGACGCTGTCTCCAGCCAAGACCTCCGACACTCAATCCATCTCGCCCCGACCGACATCGTACGACCTGCCAGCCGAGCCGGTAATTACGATTCAACCGAGCAAGACATCGAGTGCGCTTCGCCTGTCCGATCTGTGGGCCTATCGGGAGCTGCTCTATTTTCTGATCTGGCGCGATGTCAAAGTGCGCTACAAACAGACGGTATTGGGGGTCGCGTGGGCCATCTTGCAGCCGCTCTTCATGATGCTGATCTTCTCACTGCTTTTCGGGAGCCTGGCCGGTATCGGAGAAGCTGTCAGCATTCCATACCCTCTCTTTGCTTTCGCGGGGCTGGTGCTATGGACCTTCTTCTCCGCCGCCGTGACGACCGGAAGCAATAGCCTCGTCAACAACTCGGGGCTGATCACCAAAGTCTATTTTCCGCGCGTGATTGTGCCGATTGCGGCGGTGTCGGCGGCCCTCGTTGATCTGGTCCTGACCTTCATCGTTCTGATCGGGATGCTCTTTTATTACCGCGTCACGCCGACGGTGAACCTGCTGATGCTCGTGCCGCTTGTGGCAATGACTTATCTCTTCGCCCTGGGCGTCGGTATCGGGCTCTCGGCCTTAAACGTCAAGTACCGCGACGTGCGTTTCGCGTTGCCCTTTATGATTCAGCTCTGGCTGTTCATCTCCTCCGTCATTGTTCCTGCCAGCCTGCTGGGTAAATGGCAATGGCTGCTCATCGTCAATCCCATGTCGAGTATTATCGAAGCCTATCGTGCGGCCCTTTTCGGCCAGCCCTTTCACTGGCCGGCGCTCGCGCTTGCAGCCGTCATCATTTTCGGTGTACTTGTTTACTCAGCCTACTTTTTCCGCCGAGTGGAAAAGACCTTCGCTGATATAATCTAGAAAAAGCGATGCCGCCGATCATCAGAGTCGAGAACCTTGGTAAACGTTACCGCATTGGCGCGAAGCAGGAAGCTTTAGCGACCCTGCGCGAGTCGCTGGTGAGGACTGCGCGTTCGCCGTTCAAGATGTTACAGCGAAATGAAGCGGAGGAGATGATCTGGGCCGTCAAGGACGTCAGTTTCGAGATCGAAGCGGGCGAGGCCGTCGGCATCATCGGGCGAAACGGCGCGGGCAAGTCAACGCTCCTGAAGATGCTGTCACGCATCACGGAGCCGACCGAGGGGAAGATCGAGCTTTACGGGCGCATCGGAAGTCTCTTAGAGGTGGGCACGGGCTTTCATCCGGAGTTGACGGGCCGCGAGAATATTTATCTCAACGGGGCCATCCTGGGAATGGCCCGCGCGGAAATCGTTCGCAAGTTCGACGAGATCGTGGCCTTCGCCGAAGTCGAGAAATTCATAGACACCCCAGTCAAGCATTATTCGAGCGGCATGTATCTGCGTTTGGCCTTTGCCGTCGCGGCGCATCTGGAGCCGGAGATTCTGCTTGTTGACGAAGTGCTGGCCGTCGGCGACGCCCGCTTCCAGCGCAAATGCCTGAACAAAATGCAGGACGCCGGACAGCAGGGGCGCACCGTCCTTTTCGTTTCACACAATATGTCCGCGATTACACGTTTGTGCCAGCGAACGATCTTTCTGGAAGAAGGCAGCGTCGTCGCCGACGGGCCTTCGCATCAGGTGGTCAGCAGATACCTGAACTCCGGGATGGGGACGACGGCACGACGCGAGTGGCCGGACGAGAGTAAAGCTCCGGGCAACGAAGTCGCGCGCCTGCGCGCAGTCTGCGTGCGCAACGAAGAGGGCGAGATTACGGATGCTGTGGACATCAGGCGCGACGTCTATCTGGAGGTCGAGTACGAAGTGCTCAAAGACGGCCACATCCTGATTCCGAATTTCGGGGTTTATAACGAAGAAGGGGTGATGGTCTTCCTGACACACGATTCTGATCCGGCCTGGCGGCGAAAGGAGCGCCCGCGCGGGCGTTACACGAGCACGGCGCGGATTCCCGGAAACTTCCTCTCCGAGGGCACGCTGGTGGTCGGCGTCGCCATCGGCCAGCACGTTCCGACGGCAGTTCTCCATGTCCACTACGGAGAGGCTGTGGCCTTTCAGGTGATTGACAGCATGGAAGGAGACACGGCGCGCGGCGATTACGGCGGTGCGCTGCCCGGAATCGTCAGACCTTTGCTCGACTGGCAAACGCGTTTTGAATCGCACGAGGAGACGGACCGGCTTTCTGTCAAGGAGGGGGCTTCTGTATGAAGGTTGTGATCCTGTCGGGCGGACTGGGCACGCGCCTGGCCGAAGAGACGGTCGTCAAACCGAAGCCCATGGTCGAGATCGGCAGCCACCCGATTCTCTGGCACATCATGAAGCATTACGGGCATTACGGCTTCACTGAATTTTTCATCGCGCTCGGCTATCGTGGCGAGGCCATCAAACGTTTCTTTCTGGATTATTTCACCCTGAGCGGCAACATGACGATCGATCTCTCCTGCGGCAAGCTGGAGAAGCGCGACCAGGAGTGCGAAGACTGGACGGTGCACCTTCATGACACCGGAGCGGAGACGCAGACGGGCGGGCGCGTCAAACGCCTGGAACCGTTTTTGAAAGATGGAACGTTCATGGTGACCTACGGCGACGGCGTCTGTGACGTTGACCTGCGCGAGCTTCTCAAGTTTCATCGCTCGCATGGAAAGATCGCCACCGTCACGGCAGTGCGTCCGCCGGCGCGCTTCGGCGGACTCGTGTTCGACGGCGACATCGTCACAGACTTTACGGAGAAACCGCAGATCGGCGAGGGCTGGATTAATGGCGGCTTCTTAATCTTCGAGCCAGAGCTTTTTCGTTATCTGGAAGGCGACCAGAGCAGCCTTGAGGCAGACGCGCTCGAACACCTCGCGGCTGATCGCCAGCTCGCGGCCTTTCGCCACGACCGCTTCTGGCAATGCATGGACACCTTGCGCGACAAAAGATTGCTTGAGCAGTTGTGGCAAGATCGCCAGGCTCCGTGGAAAGTTTGGGATTAATCTTAAGAGAAAGACGGTAGCAATAATCCGGGCGGTGAAATATTGAAAGAAGCTGAAAAAAACGGGTCATCATTCTGGCTTGATCGTCCGACTTTCGTCACGGGCGCGACCGGACTGGTGGGCGGCTGGCTGGTCAGGCGCTTGCTTGAGCAGGGCGCTGACGTAGTCTGTCTTGTGCGCGACTGGGTTCCGCAAAGCGAGATGGTGCGAGCGGGTTTGATCGAGCGCGTGAAGGTCGTGCGGGGCGATGTGACCGACCGGGAGATGCTGGAGCGCACGCTCGGCGAGTATGAGATTGACACGATCATTCACCTGGCGGCGCAAACCATCGTCGGCATTGCCAATCGCAATCCCATCTCGACTTTTGAAACGAACATTGCCGGGACATGGGCCTTGCTCGAAGCCAGCCGCCGCAGCCCCGCGGTAAAACAGGTCATCGTCGCCTCTTCGGATAAAGCCTACGGCGACCATGAAGTGCTGCCTTACAGCGAAGAAGCGCCGCTTCAGGGGCAGCACCCTTATGATGTCAGCAAATCGTGCGCGGATTTAATCGCGCAGGCTTACGGCAAGACCTACAACGTGCCGGTGGCGATTACGCGCTGTGGGAACTTTTACGGCGGCGGTGATTTGAACTGGAACCGAATTGTGCCCGGCACAATTCGCTCAGTGCTGCGCGGCCAGCGCCCTACGATTCGCTCGGATGGTCATTTCGTGCGCGACTATTTTTACGCTGAAGACGGCGCGGCCGCCAACATGCTGCTCGCCGAAAAGCTGGCCGCCAACCCTGACATCCGTGGACAGGCCTTCAACTTCTCGAACGAGATTCAGGTGACCGTGCTCGAACTGGTCGAGCGCATTCTGCAACTGATGAAATCCGACCTCAAACCGGATGTCCGCAACGAGGCCGTTAACGAGATTCGCCACCAGTACCTGAGTGCCGCGAAGGCGCGCGAGATTCTCGGCTGGCAACCGCTCTTTACTCTGGATGAAGGTTTGCGCCGGACGATTGACTGGTACAGGGACTTTCTCGAAAACTCCAGATGAACAGCGACCCGATGACA
This sequence comes from Pyrinomonadaceae bacterium, assembly GCA_036392495.1. Taxonomy (GTDB): domain Bacteria; phylum Acidobacteriota; class Blastocatellia; order Pyrinomonadales; family Pyrinomonadaceae; genus QHXM01. Next base: position 18,954 of record DASVXV010000023.1, read on the forward strand.
ACCCTGTGCCGCTCGTGCGGAGGCTCAAACCTGGCGACGGTTCTCTCGTTGGGAAATACGCCGCTCGCCAACGCGCTTCTGACCGCCGAGCAGCTCGACCAGCCGGAAGAGACTTATCCGCTCGATCTGGCCTTCTGCTCTGACTGCTTCCTCGTGCAGATTACCGAGACGGTGCCGCCCGAAAAACTTTTCCGCGAATACTTTTACCTCTCGTCATTCTCCGACACGATGCTCCGTCACGCCGAAGAGATCGCCACGAAGCTCGTCAACTCGCACGGGCTTGGGGCCAATAGTCTCGTGATGGAGGTCGCCAGTAATGACGGCTACCTCTTGCAGTATTACAAACGTGCCGGAGTGCCGGTCCTCGGCATCGAGCCCGCGGTCAATATCGCGCGCATCGCAGAGAGGGAGCGCGGCATTCCGACCGTCTGCGATTTTTTCGGGGAGCCGCTGGCGACCGAACTCGCCGGACAGGGGAAGCGCGCCGACGTGATCCACGCCAACAATGTGCTCGCTCACGTGGCGGACCTGAACGGGGTCGTGCGCGGTTTCGCGCGGCTACTCAAAGCGGACGGCGTCGCCATCATCGAAGTGCCTTACGTCAAGGAGATGATAGACCGCCGCGAGTTCGACACGATCTACCATGAGCACCTGTGCTACTTCTCTTTGGCCGCGCTCGACAAACTTTTCCGGCGTCACGGTCTGCTCATCAACGACGTTGAGCGCCTCCCGATTCACGGCGGGACGTTGCGCATTTACGCGGTCCTCGACGACGGGCGGGAGGACCGCAGGTCGCCGGACGTCAGGCATCTTCTGCGGGAGGAGGAGGAGTGGGGCGTCGGCAGCCTGGAGTTTTACCAGGGCTTCGCGCTCAAGGTCGAGTCTTTGCGGCGTGACCTGCTGGCGCTTTTAGGCGAGCTTAAAGCCGGGGCGAAGCGAATCGCCGTCTATGGCGCTTCGGCCAAAGGCAGCACGCTGTTGAACTATTTCGGCATCGGGCGCGAAACGCTCGACTACGTCGTTGACCGCAGCACAGTCAAACAGGGCTACCACACGCCGGGGACGCACCTGAAGATTTACGCGCCCGACAAGTTGCTGGAGGACATGCCCGACTACGTCCTGCTGCTCACCTGGAACTTCGCTGACGAGATTCTCGAACAACAACGCGAGTACCGCGAGCGCGGAGGGCGATTCATTATTCCCATCCCGGAAGTGAGAGTCGTCTGAGATTCAGCGAGCGCTTGGCCGCGCGCGAAAGATTTATGAGGTTCACCGAAACAAAACTCAAGGGCGCATTCATCCTCGATCCGGAAAGGTTCGAGGACGAACGCGGTTTTTTTGCGCGCACCTGGTCGCCAAGAGAGTTTGCGGAACATGGACTCGACGCGGCCCTCGCCGAGTGCAACATCTCTTTCAACACGAGAAAGGACACGCTCCGGGGGATGCATTTTCAGAGGACGCCGCACGAGCAGGCCAAGCTCGTGCGCTGCACCGCGGGCGCGATTCATGACGTGATTATTGATCTGCGGCCCGCGTCGCCGACCTTCAAACAGTGGGTCGGCGTGGAACTGACGGCCGAGAATCGCCTCATGCTCTACGTTCCGGAAGGGTTCGCGCACGGATTTCAGACTTTAGAAGACGGCTCGGAAGTCTTTTATCAGATGTCGTCTCCTTACGTGCCGGAGAGCGCGAGCGGAGTGCGCTGGGACGATCCCGCTTTCGGTATCGAGTGGCCGCCCGCCCCCGAGCGCATCATCAACGCGAGAGACCGGCAGTACCCCGACTTCAATCTATGAAGAAGGTTCTGGTAACGGGCGCCACAGGATTTCTCGGCAGACACTGCCTGCCCGCGCTCGCCGGGCGCGGCTATGAGGTTCACGCCGTGTTCCGGCGAGAGGAGGCGCGGGATCAAGTTTCGGCCACAGTGCGCTGGCACCGGGCCGACTTGCTGAATCGCCACGAGGTCTTTGAGCTGGTTGAGCAGGTGCGCCCGACGCACCTGCTGCACCTGGCATGGTACGCGGAGCCGGGTAAGTACTGGACCTCTACGGAAAACTTTCGCTGGGTGCAGGCCAGCCTGGACCTTTTCCAGGCCTTCGCCGAGGCTGGCGGGCGGCGTGTCGTCTGTGCGGGCACGTGTGCCGAGTATGAGTGGGGAGGTCGCGAGGCGTACGTCGAGGGCGAGACGCCGCTCAAGCCCGCGACCGTTTACGGTGCGTGCAAGCACGCCCTGCGCGTCATGCTCGAAGCTTACGCAGCACAGTCCGGTTTGAGCGCCGGCTGGGGACGCATCTTCTTCCTCTACGGCCCGCACGAGCACCCGGACAGGCTCGTGGCCTACGTCATCCGCTCGCTGCTCGGCGGCGAGCCGGCGCGCTGCTCGCACGGGCGACAGGTCCGCGACTTTCTTCACGTCGAGGACGTAGCGGAGGCTTTCGTCGCGCTGCTCGAAAGCGACGCGGCGGGCGCCGTCAACATCGCGTCCGGGAGTCCGGTCGCCTTGAAGGAGATCATTCTTGAACTCGGCAGGTTGACGGGGCGGAGCGAGTTGATCCGGCTCGACGCCGTCCCGGCCCCGGCGAGCGAGCCGCCTGCCATCGTCGCGGACGTCGAGCGCCTGAGCGACGAAGTGGGCTGGAGGCCACGCTTCGATCTCAGCGAGGGGCTGGCGCGAACCGTCCGTTGGTGGCAGCAGCGCCTGAAGGCGGAAGGCTGAAGGGATTTCAAAGACAAACCCGCCCGGGGCGGCATCCTGTTTTTTTAAGGGGAAAAAGTTTGATGAGCGTTCGAGAGCAACTTAGTCACACGAAGGTCTGGCTCTATCTCAGAAGGGGTCTGGGCCGTCCCGAATCAATTCTCAGCATGAGGCAAAGGTACAAGGATTTCGACGACGTGCGCGACCGCGTCCGCCGCTCCGGCACGGATAGTCTTGAGCACTTTGACAACGGCTACACGCACGAGGGCGGTCTCTATTTGCAGCAGAACCCGGACGAGTTCGCCGCGCTTACGATCTTTCTGCGAGAGCACGGACCGCACACAAACTACATGGAGATCGGGTCGGCGTCGGGCGGGGCCTGTCTCTTCCTCTACCGCGAAGTCGGTTTCGGCAACGTGCTCAGCCTCGACAACGGCGAGCACGAGCGCGCCGTCGCGCAGAAGGAGCACTTCTCGCAGATCAAGAACTTTAAGCAGTTCCTCGGCGACAGCCACTCGGAAGAGGCGCGCCTTTTTCTGAAAGAGAACGTCAAGAGCAAACTGGACGTGGCCTTCATAGATGGCGACCACTCTTACGAAGGCGTCTGGCAGGACATCGAGCTGGCCCTACCCTTCTGCCGCCGCGGGACTCTCGTCATCTTTCACGATACAGTGGCCTGCGAAGGCGTGCGCGACGCCTGGCTGAGGGGCGTTGAGCAGAAACTGTTCAGACCCTGTGCCGTATTCGTTGGAGAGGAGAGGCCGCTCGGTATCGCCGTCGGTGTGGTCATCTGAGCGGGACAGCTGATGTCGGAGACGTGCGTCGTTCACCTCGTCAGAGCGGTCAACGGGATAGCGCCCTTCCAAAGATTCGTCGAGTCATACAGGAAGCATCCGGCGGGGGTCGCACACGATCTGGTTCTGATCTTCAAGGGATTTGACGGGCGTGGCGCTCCCGCAGAGTATGCCGAGGAGTTGGAGGGACTGTCCTACGAGACCTTCGACCTCCCGGACCAGGGGTTTGACATCGGCGCCTACTTTCTGGCCGCCAGGGAGTTCGACCACAGGCGTTATTGCTTCCTTAACTCGTTCAGCGTAATCCTGGACACTGACTGGCTGGCAAAGCTGTGCAGGTATGCAGGCAGAGAGAACGCCGGACTCGTCGGGGCATCGGGCTCATGGGAGAGCCATTACACGAATCAGGTGGCGCTGGCGCGCGCCGCCGCTCGCCCCACATCCTTATCCGAGCGCTTTCGGAAGCTGCGGGAGCTGGCCTGGTGGAAGACGCACTTCGATCCGTTCCCGAACTATCATCTGCGCACCAATGCCTTCATGCTGAAGCGCGACGTGCTGCTCGCGCTCAGGCACTGGGACGCGCGTACGAAAGAGGACGCGTATAAGTTTGAGAGCGGCAAGAGGGGCCTGACGCGCCAGGTTCTAAAGATGGGCGCGGAAGTTCTGGTCGTCGGCCGCGACGGTGAAGCTTACGAGAAGGAGAGATGGTACGAAAGCTGCACCTTCAGGAGCGGGGACCAGAGCAATCTGCTCGTGGCCGACAACCGCACGCTCGAATATCTGGCCGACGACGAGAGCGGCCGGAAGCTGCTCGCGGAAGACACCTGGGGTAAGCAAAGCGAAGCGCCGCCGTGCGGCAAGTTTCAGGCGCGCCCCTCCCAAAATTGAAGCGCTCTCTTAAGCTCGCAGCCGGTTTCGGTATGTCCATTAAAGGTTCCGTCCAATCTTTGTCTCAGTCATTACGCCGAGCCGCGCGCACGTTCACCCGACGTAAAATCATCCCGCCGCGAGCCTACGCGTGGATGAGGCGCGCTTACCGTCGGATGGCCGCCGCAGTGGAGACTTCCTCTGAGCGCCGGCAGTTGAAGAACCTCAACTACAGGCCGACCATCTCACTGCTCCTGCCCGTCGGCGCGCAGCTCGCTTTTGCGCGCGAGATCGTTAAATCTGTGCGCCGCCAATCGTATCCTTTCTGGGAGCTGTGCCTGGTAAGCGATAATCCGGAGCACCGCGTCGCCAGGTGGATGAAGAAGGTGGCCGCATCGGAGAAGCGCATCAAGCCGGTGCGCGAGACTGTGCGGGGTGTGGAAGCTGCGGCGCTTAACAGCGCTCTCGACGCGGCTTCAGGTGATTTCGTGGCGCTGCTGAGGCCGGGCGATACGCTCGCGCCCGGCGCCCTGTTCGCGGTCGCTCGTCTGCTGAACGAGCACGCGGACGCCGATATGATCTACACGGACGAGGACGTCTGGACGTCGGACGTTGAGCCGCCCGAGCCGATGCTCAAGCCCGATTGGTCGCCGGAGTATCTTCTGTCGCGCATCTACACGGGTCAACTGAGCGTTTACAGGCGCTCGCTCGTGCTGGAGGTCGGGGGTTTCAGGGAGGGCTTCGACGGCGCGCACGATTACGACCTGGCGCTGCGCGTGACCGCCGGAACGAAAAACATCCACCACATCCAGCGCGTTCTCTATCACAATGGGGCGCGCGCGGAGGCGGCAGAAATCGAGGCCCGCCGCACAGCCGCAGTCAAGCGCGCGCTCAGCGATCATCTGGAGCGCAACCGGATTGAGGCATCGTGCGAGGATGGACTTAATGCCGGACTCTACCGTGTCCGCCACCGAATCAGCGGCCAGCCGCTGGTCAGCGTCATCATCCCGTCGGCGGGCCTCAAGCGGCTCGTCCGCGGTGAAGAGCTGGACCTGCTCGCCAACTGCGTCCGAAGCGTTGTCGCGAAGACCGAGTACCGCAATTACGAAATCGTCTGCGTGGACAACGGGGACCTGAGAGCGGAGACGAAAGAACTGCTGAACCAGTGGGGGGACGGGCGCGTTCGCAATGTCACCTTCACAGGCCCCTTCAACATCGCGGAGAAGATGAATCTGGGAGCGGCCCATGCCGCGGGCGAGCACTTCCTGTTTCTCAACGACGACATAGAGGTGTTGTCCCAAGAGTGGATGTCGGCGATGCTAGAGTTCTCGCAGCAGCAGGCTGTCGGGGCCGTGGGCGCCAAGCTCTACTTCCCAGGCGGCGCGATTCAACATGCGGGCGTCCGCATTTACCCGGGCGGCGATCCGGGCCATATCTATTACAACTATCCCGAAGACCGGCAGCGACTGGTCCCGGACGTGAACACGATTCGCAACTACTCCGCGGTGACGGGGGCGTGCATGATGACGCGCCGCGAGGTGTTTGCGGAGGTTTGTGGATTCAGCAGCGAGTTTCCCGTCAACTACAACGACATTGATTATTGCCTGAAAGTGCGAGCGCGCGGCTATCGGGTCGTCTACACGCCGTACGCCGAACTCTTCCACTTCGAGTCCACGTCGAGGGTTGCGGAGAAAACGCACGGTGTCAGGGACGATGAGACCAGGCTGTTCGAGGAGACCTGGGGGAGAGTGATGGCTAGAGACCCTTATCACAACCCGCTCCTGGACGCGACGTGCTTCAAGTATATGCCCGGCGCGGGCGGCGGCGACGATGCTTGAGACTCCGGTTGGCTAACGTTGTGAAATCGAGTGGTGTCCGCGACGTCAGACTTTTCGTCGCCGCGGAATTTCGTCAGGACTTTTGATAAGAGAGGGGACACAATCATTGCGCAGGTTTTTCAATCGGGGCAAGGTCGAGCAGCAGGGCTCCAGGCAATTCGACATTCTGGAAAGCTACGTTCAATCCGCCCCGCATCCCCAGAACGCACTGGATATTTTCAAAGGCGAGTGGGCCTCACAACTCCCCGACCCGACCCTCAAGGCCGGGACCGCCAACCTGTTTGACGATGAGCGGATCGTCTGGGCGGAATCTCAGCTCGGCGGCTTTGTGAACAAGGTTATTCTAGACCTCGGGCCGCTCGAAGGCGGACACCCTTATATGTTCGAGCGCAGAGGCGCCCGCGAAGTTGTCGCCATCGAATCTAATACGCGCGCCTTTTTGAAATGCTTGCTCACGAAGGAAATCCTGCGGCTGGAGCGAGTCCGATACTTGTGCGGCGATTTCGTGGAGTACCTGCGGGAGACTGAGAGGCATTTTGACCTCTGCAATGCGAGCGGGGTGCTCTATCACATGCGCGATCCGGTCGAGTTGATTGCGCTCATCGCCAGAGCAGCCGATCAAATCAACATGTGGACGCACTATTACGACGAGCAGATCGTTTCGGAGAGGACCGATCTTCTGGAAAAGTTCTCTACCCTAGCCGAGCCGTCCGAGTACGGAGGCTTCGCGCACACACTCTTCAGGCAACAGTATGGCTCCAGCCTGGCGACGGAAAATTTCTGCGGGGGTACTGCCCCCTATTCAAGATGGATGCCCCGCGACGACATTATCCGTGCCCTCGAACACTTCGGATTCAAAGAGATTCACGTCGCCTTTGAAATCGCGCGGCACGTTAACGGTCCATGTTTCGCGCTCGCGGCGAGCAAGTGAGAGAGGCTGCCGGGCTCTGGAGCCGTCGGGCAGTCTTCCGAGTTATGTGATGTCAGAGATTTGCGTCGTTCATCTGGTCTGGGCTCCGCTGGGGACGGACACCGTCGGTAGGTTTCTCGCGTCCTACAGGAAATACAGCGGGGGCGTCCGACATGACCTCGCCGTCGTCTTTAACGGTTTCAACGAAGGGGACGATCTGGGCGAATATCACGCTTTGCTCAAGGGCCTCCGTTACGAGTCCTTGCGCATGCCCGCGCCCATGCAAGACATCCCGGCCTATTTCGCCGCCGCCGCCAGCTTTGCGCACGACTATTTTTGTTTCTTAAACTCGTACAGCGAGCTGCTTGACGGGGACTGGCTGGCGAAGCTATACGAGCACGCGGGGCGCGAGCGGGTCGGGATCGTCGGGGCCACGGGTTCCTGGGAGAGCATCTACTCCAACTACCTGCGCTATTGGAGGCGCAGCCTGCCCTGGAGGCCGTACCGCGGCGTAGTAGCCAGCGAACGCGGGAGGCTGCGCACGGCGCTCGCGCTGAAGAAGCAGTTTGCGCCTTTCCCGAACTATCATGTGCGCAGCAATGCCTTCCTCATCGAGCGCGAAGTGATGCTCAGACTGGAGACGGGCGAAATCATCGAGAAGGCCGACGCGCACAGGTTCGAGAGCGGGCGCGCAAGCATGACGCGCCAACTACTCACGACGGGGATGAAGCCGCTCATCGTGGGCCGCGACGGGCGCGCCTACGAGAAAGAGCACTGGCACGATAGTTTTACTTTCAAGCGCGGGGAGCAGGAGAATCTGCTCGTCGCGGATAACCAGACGCGCGCCTACGCGGAGGCGGATGTGGCGACCCGGCGGGAATTGATCGAGGCGGCGTGGGGCAAGCGCTTCAGCGCCGCGCGCAGCTTCGGACCTGTTAAGGCGATTCGAGGGGACACTCATTGACGGCAGGATCGTTCGACACTTCAAAACCCGCCCGCCCGCTGGTCAGCATCGGCATGCCCGTCTACAACGAGCAGGAGCACCTGGCGCAGGCGCTCGACTCGCTGCTTGCTCAGGACTACGAGAACCTGGAGATCGTCATCTCCGACAATGCCTCGACCGACAAGACGCCCGAAATCTGCGCCGCCTACGCCGCCAGAGACCCGCGCGTGCGCTACCACCGCAACGACACAAACGTCGGCGGCATTGAAAACTTTAATCAGGCGCTCAGGCATGCCCGCGGCGAATTCTTCATGTGGGCGTCGGGGCACGACCTGCGTCCTCCGACGCAGGTCTCAAGGTGCGTTGAGGTGCTTCTCAAAGACCCTTCCGTCGTCCTCTGCTACACGCAGGTGATCTGGGTTGACGATGAGGGGCGCGAGCTGGAGGCCGTGGAGGAATACATTGACACGCGCGGAGTCGGCGACAAATTGTCGCGCCTCAACATCGTGGTCTGGGGACTTCAGCATGGTTTTCTCATTTACGGCGTCTTCAGGACCGAGGCGCTGAGGCAGACCTCCGTTTACACGCAGGTGGTCTCGCCCGACATCTCGCTTCTGATAGAGCTTTCGCTGGTCGGGAAATTCGCCTACATCCCGGGCCCGCCGCTGCTCCTGCGCCGCGCGCGCGATTTCGGGAACTGGGAAGTTTACGCACGCAAGCACTTCAAGACAGAGGTCTCGGGCTGGAGGGCACGCACCCTGTACTGGCGCATGGTCCGGCAGCTTGCCGCCAGGGTGGCGCGCCACCTGCGGACTCTGCCGGGCAAGTGTCTCGGCGTGACGTATGCGGTCGTCGGCCTCTGGATGAACTTCCGCTGGATGCGCTCGCTTACGGGGTCGCCGGCCCGCGTGGAGGCTGACCCGAAAGCGGCTCAGGAGAAGGCTGCCAAGTGATCCCGGGATAACCGGCGAAATGGATATTCCGCCGCGCGAGTTGATAAGATAGGCGGCGCGTGCGCGTGGAGTGAGAGCAGACTCTTCGCTCGTCCGCGCCGGGTATCGGATGACGAATAAAATTTCCGTCGCAATGTGTACTTACAACGGGGCACGGTTCGTCGCGGAACAGATGACGAGCATTGCCCTGCAAACGCGACCGCCCGACGAGCTGGTCGTGTGCGACGATTGTTCGACCGATGCGACGACTGAAATCGTCAGAGAGTTCGCCTCGCGCGCGCCCTTCCCTGTGCGCCTGCACGTCAACGCCAAAAATCTCGGCTCGACCAGGAACTTCGAGCAGGCCGTGAGACTGAGCGCGGGCGACATCATCGCGCTCTCGGACCAGGACGATGTGTGGATGCCGGAAAAGCTGGAGCGGATCGAAGCGCGCTTCTCCGCCAGACCGAACCTCGGGCTGGTTTTCACGGACGCAGAGATCGTTGACGAAGAGCTGCGCCCGCTCGGCTACAGGCTGTGGGACAGGGTCAGCCTCGGTAAAGCCGAGCGGCGGCTCCTGAAGTCCGGGCGCGCGCTGGATGTGCTTTTGCCGGGCTGGACGGTGACCGGCGCGACGGCGGCCTTCCGCGCAAAGTTCAGAGACCTTTTTCTGGAGATTCCGGACGATCTTCCCATGATTCACGACGGCTGGATCGCGCTCATCATCGCGGCGGTCGCCGACGTGGCTTTTATTGACGAGCCGCTCATCAAGTACCGCCAGCATTCGCGGCAACAGATCGGCGCGCCGGAGAAGAATCCATCCGAGGCTGAGGGCGGGATGAGTCTGAAGAGCATCAAAGCGGCTGCCCGGCGAAGTAACGTTTACGAAGAACTGATAAATGTCGCGAGCCGTGTCCGGCAGAGATTGCTGGCGCGGTGCGAAGCTTACGACTGCCAGGCGGCGGTCGAGAGGCTGGAGTCCCGCTTGACTCACATGCGCGCGCGCGCCAGCTTGCCGCAACACAAGTTCCGCCGCCTGGGCTGCGTCGCGCGGGAGCTATTTGCCAGGCGCTACCATCTCTATTCGCGTGGGTTTCATAGCGCGCTCAAGGACATCCTCTTCGGGGGAACGCACCACCCCTCGGCCTAAAGCTCGGAGTCAGTTTCGAGCAGAGAGTCAACAGCGGCGGCGTGGAAGAGTGCGCGGCGGTTGCGTCAGGGGCGCGTGGGTTCGACTGTAGAGATTAAACGGACTGGGACCGGAGCATTGTCAACTACCACGTCCTAAAGGAGCGATGGCTTGTCCCTGCTAACCAAACATCTTAGTAACTTTCTCAAGGCTACCGTACTGCGACGAGTGGCGCGAGACTCCAACCTTTGTGTCTGGGTTCACCTGCATAACCAGAGGTTGATTTTGTTGGTTGACATTGGGCAGCTAACCCTTGCTCCTGTCTCA
>DASVXV010000024.1:0-35292 GCA_036392495.1 Pyrinomonadaceae bacterium
CGGCTTGAGCCGAACTATTTGGCTGAAGCCATAGGAAACTATCTGTTATTTATTGTTCGGCTCAAGCCGACTCTTTTTCACTAGCTCTGTTCCACTAGCTGAAGCTAGTGGCAACTGATAACCGGCAACTTGGGTTAATTACCTGTACTACTGACCCGACGTTCGTTACTCGATCTCGAAACCGGCGCGCTCGACGGCGCTCGTCTTCGAGTTGCGATCAATCACTGTGATTTGCAGCACGTAGCGGCCCGGGATCAAAGTTTCCAGAGGCACTTCGCCAGCGTAGGCGAGGCGCAGCGGGTCGTTCCCCTCGACGGGCTGCGCTTTACGCGTGGCGGTCGTGACGACCGGGTGATCGTCTCGCAGAATCTGGACCTGAATCGAAACGTCCGGGGACTGCGTCCCGGATGCCGGGCGCGTCGCGTTGTAGATAAAAGTCATGAAGCGCAGCTTGGAAGTTCGATTAAAGCGACGGTCAACGCTCATGATCGAATCGGCGATATCTTTGGCGCTCGCTTTTCTGCTTTCGGCCTCTTTCGTCGTCTCGCTGATAATCAGACTGCTCAAGGTGAGCTTGCGCGACGCGATGTCCGGAATCTCTATCCACTGCATGGCGCTGCCCGTGCGGCCGCTCTTAAAGTCGCGCGCCGCCACGCGCACCTGATAGAGACCGGGCTTCAGCGGGGATTGAAAGTTATAGATGAGATCGCGGCGCGGCTGTCCGACGTACTTCGGGAAATAGACGGCCACGTTGAGACGGTCTCCGAAGCTCATGACGGGTTTCCCCTGGTCGTTCAAAACAACACCCGAGAGATCAATCAGGGCCGACTGTTTATCTTCGGAGTGATCGTACGTCATGAACTGGCGCGCAATCTGAATCGAGGCCGTCATCACGGCGCCCTTATCGGGGGTGACGAGATAGATGAGACCGAGCTGGGTGGGCAGCGCGCTGGTCGGATAAGGTGATGAAATTGCCTCGCGCAGCTCGTGGGCTGCCACCTCTTTCGCTGAGCCGCGTTTGGCCGAGACCTTCTCGGTCTTCTTTTCAATATTCGCGACCGCCTTGGGCGCGACGTCATAGTACCCGCGCCGGACCTGCACATTCAGGTCCGGTCGCCCGGTCACACGTACTTCGATCTGCCGGAATTTATCCTTGAGCTGCGATTCGCTTTCTGGACGCCACGCGAGAAGATAATAGACGGACGTCTCCTGAAGCGCTTTGGCAAAACCCTTGTTGAGGGAGTTGGAGTTGAGAAGAGCCCGCCCGCCAGTGTTGGCTGCAATTATGCGGAGCGGCTCCTGCGTCGCCGACAAACTTTTAGTCACGTACCTGGAGACGACGGGAGTCATCTCCCCGCGCGGGTCGTTCGACCCCATGAAATTGTTGTCCGCCTCGCTGAAGCCGCCGACGACCAACCCGCGCCCGTCGAGCGAGTAAATGACGACGCCGTTCTTCGCAGACGCGTTCGTGATGTTGCGTATCCTATCCGTCATGTCCGATGAGTTAGGGTTGAGCAAGAACCCGTCGGAGATGAAAAAGATCAACTTGCGTCCGGGCAGCGTGCCGGAAGCGCGCGCCAGATTTTCCAGCGAGGTGAGAGTGGCTCTCGTTAAATTGTATGATTGGTCAAGAATCCGCCGGGCGCGATTTCTGACAATCCTCTCGACGGTCTGAAACTCCATGCTCGTCGGGGGCGGAATGATGTCGCCCTTTGTCGCCATCAGGAGCGGAATGACATAAAACTTGATGACGTCGGTGTCATTATAAACCTCTATGGCCTGGGCCATCGTCTCCGACATCGGTGGCTGGATATAATCATCCGATGCCTGCCTGGTGGATTTAAGGCGGGCGACGGCTGCGCGCAGCACCGTTTTATTATCGGTCAACTGCTGGAGAAACCCGACCTGGCCGTTCGCCGAGGTGATCGCCACCTGATCGTTCTGCCCCATCTCCTTGTCAATGAATTGCAGCAGCGTTTTGCGCGCACGGACCAGGCTGTCCGGGGCCATGTGCATGTCGTCTATGTAGAAGAAGATGGTCCGCCCGCGGTCCAGCGGCCTGACGACTTCGGAGGTGGCCGCGCCGCGGGCGGCGGCCAGCTGTGTCTCCTCGCTCTGGCTGCCGGCGGCGATACGCTCAAAAAAAGCTATCGGCTGCGGCTTGCCGTCCACGAACAGCTCAAACTGCTCGCGCCGCAAGTTATCAACAAATCGCCCCTGCTTGTCGAGGACGGTCACGTCCGTCTGCACGAGGTCGGTGCTGATTCGGATCACCTCGTCCGTTTGAGGCTGTGGCGTCCGGGGTTGATTCTGCTGCTGGGCGCGGGCCGCGAAAAGAGGCGCGCACAGGCAGACGAGCAAAGCGGCGCGAGAAAATTTGGCGGCGAAAGGATAAAACAAGCGCATGATAGGTTGCCCTGAATGATGATGGCCGGGGAGACCGGGGCAGATAATATCATCCTTGCCTGATGACAGGCGAGTGCAATCCGTATAAACTTTCGCGCCGGGTCATCCGTATAAAGCCTGAATGCATTTGAAGCGGCGCGCCGCACATGAGATCGCGCCGGACCTGTTCGCCTCCGCCAGAGGTTAGACTCAATATGATCGAAAATACCAGTACGCTGAAACTCACGGGCGTGACCAAGCGCTTCGATGAGTTCACAGCCGTTGATAATCTGAGCCTGGAGGTTCGCCCCGGCAGGATTTTCGGGCTGATCGGGCCGAACGGCGCGGGCAAAACGACGACCATCCGCATGATCGTCAACATCACCGCGCCGGACAAGGGGACGATAGAACTCTTCGGCCAGCCGATGAACGAAGAGCTGCAGGACCGCATCGGCTACTTGCCCGAAGAGCGCGGCCTTTACAAGAAGATGAAGGTCATTGACCAGCTCCGTTTCTTCGGCGAGTTAAAGGATTTCAAGGGGAAGAAGGCCGACGAAGCGATTGACCGCTGGCTCGCGCGGTTGAAGCTCTCCGAGTGGAAGACGAAGAAGGCCAGCGAGCTTTCAAAAGGGATGCAGCAGAAAATCCAGTTCATCGCCGCGGTCATGCACGACCCGGACCTGATGATCCTGGACGAGCCGTCATCGGGCCTTGACCCAGTGGCGCAGGAACTGCTGCGCGAGGTCGTCCTGGAACTCAAAGCCGAGGGGAAGACCATCATCTTTTCGACTCACCAGATGGAGTTGGCCGAAAGGATGTGCGACGACATCTGCATGATTAACCGTTCGCGCAAAGTCCTGGACGGAAGCCTCAGGCGCATCAAGGAGAGCTTCGGGCGCAACTCCGTTGCCTTGAGGTTCGAGGGCGGCGGGGACGGCGTTCTCGAAGATAGAAGTATCGTCGCGAGAGTTGAGCAACACAGCGACGAGGTCGAGGCGCTCCTGGCCGAAGGGGCTGACGCCCAGACTTTGTTGAAGCGGCTGGTCGAAACGGGTGCGAAGGTCAGCAAATTCGAGCTGGTCGAGCCGAGCCTGAACGACATCTTTATCGCGAAGGTTGGTGAAAGCGAATGACAAAATTCTGGGCCATCGTCAAGCGGGAGTACCTGACGCGAGTTCGCACCAAGATGTTCGTCATCACGACCTTACTCGGCCCCGTGATGCTCGCCCTCTTCACAATCGTTCCGGCCCTCGTCGCGAGCCTCAAAGTCGGAGTGACGCGGGTCGCCGTGATTGACCAGACCGAAGGCGAAAAGATGTATGACCGGGTACAGCAATCGCTTCTGGGCGGGGGCGGGAGTGAAGATGCCACCGCCGGTGCGTCCGGAGAAGCCGCGGGGCGCTCCGTCAACGCGAATACGGTGGACCGGGCACGCGGAGCCCAGCGCGCCAGTGGGGGCAGCTTCCAGGTCAGCCGCGTCTCGCTCGAAGGGCGCAGCCTCGAACAGGTCACCGGCGAGTTGAATGACAAAGTCAATAACGATCAATTGGACAGCTATATCGTTCTCCCGGAGAACGTCTTGGAAGGTGGTGAAGTCTACTATTACGCGCGCAACGTCGGGGATATTTTCACGCAGGAGCAGATTAGAAGCCGCATCAACAGCGCCGTCCGCGAGCAGCGGATCGAGATGGAGGGCGGGAACATCAGGGAGAAGATAGAGCGCATCTTCAGACCCGTGACCATGAAGGCTATCAACACCGAGAGCGGCAGGGAAGAATCGGGCGGCGGCGGCTTCGCCTTCGTCTTTGGCATCGGCCTTCTCGTTTACATCATGATCATCATGTACGGCCAGGTGATTCTCGCGGCGGTCGTCGAAGAGAAGGAGACGCGCATCGCAGAGCTGCTGTTCTCCTCAATACGCTCATTTCCGCTGATGCTTGGGAAACTGGTCGGAGTTTCGCTGGTCGCGCTGACGCAGTTCATCATCTGGGGGCTGGCCTTCGTCGCCTTCCTGGTATATGGCGTAGAGTTTCTCTCCAAACGGGGGATGGGTATCTCTTTGCCTCCCGTGCCGCCCCTCTTCTATCTCTACTTCTTCCTCTTCTTCATGCTCGGGTATTTCATCTACGCTACTCTTTACGCGCTGGTGGGCTCGATGGTGACGACGACGCAGGAGGGGGGACAGGTCGCGATACCTATTCTGTTCCTGCTGATCATAGGGTTCTATTTCGCCTTCCCGGTGATTAACAGCCCCAACTCGCCGCTGGCTTTCTGGGTTTCGATGGTCCCGTTCTTCTCTCCGATAACAATGCTCGTGCGAATCGTGACGCGCACTCCAGACCTCTGGCAGATCGTGCTCTCGCTCGGCATAGGATTCGCCACGGTCCTTTTCCTGATGTGGCTCGCCTCGCGAATCTACCGCATCGGCATGTTGATGTACGGCAAGCGCGCGACGATTCCGGAATTAATGCGCTGGATCAAACAGGCGTGAGAGAAGTGGTCAGTGGTCGGTGGTCAGTGGTCAGTTAAAAACTGATTTCAACTGACCACTGACCACCGACCACTGACCACTGTTTTATGGGAATTGAGGTTGAAAAAAAGTATCGCCTGACGCCGGACGAGTGGGCGCGCCTCAGCGTGCGGCTGCGCGAATGTGGCGCGGTAGCAGATGGCGAGGAGTTCGAAGAGAACACGTTGTACGCCGGGGGAAGTTTGGACCTGAGCAGGCAGGTGTTGCGGCTGCGCCGTGCCGGCAACAAAGCTTATTTCACTTACAAGGAACGTTATCCTTCCGTTTCGCCAATCAAGCGCCAGCGGGAGGATGAAACGGTTGTCGAGGACGCGCAGGCTCTTTCGGCAATTCTGGACGCGCTCGGGTACAAACCCGCGGTCATTTACGAGAAAAGGCGTGCGACCTGGCGTTTGAGGAATACGGAGATCGTCCTGGACGAGTTGCCGTTCGGGCTTTTCGCGGAAATCGAAGGTGAAGAAGAGGCCATCACGGAAATCGAAAACGAGCTCGGCCTTAATGAGGTGGCGGCTGAGATGTCCAGCTATCCAAAGCTCACACGACAGCACGGCCTGAAGCGCGGAGACTTAATTGAAGCGCGTTTTAAGAAGGATTCGGCTGAGCGATAATAGCGCTCTTGTCCGCATTCAGTTTATTTAGCCATTTGCAAAAGGAAGAGGCGGCTTCGTTCCTTTGGAACGAAGCCGCCTCTTTGTTTACAGCCGACAGGGCGCTCTTACATGCCCATGCCGCCGCCCATACCGCCCATACCTCCGGGCATCGCAGGGGCTTTGTCGTCTTCAGGAAGCTCCGAAACCATCGCTTCGGTCGTCAGCATCAAACCGGCGATTGACGCGGCGTTCTGAAGCGCCGTGCGGGTCACTTTGGCCGGATCAATGACGCCGGCTTTGACCAGGTCCTCGAACTCCTCTGTCTGAGCGTTGAAGCCGACGTTCTCGTTCTTCTCGGAACGAACGCGCTCGACGACGACAGCGCCTTCCTTGCCGGCGTTCTGGACTATCTGGCGCAGAGGCTCTTCCAAAGCGCGCTTGACTATGGAAACGCCGATCTGCTCATCCGGGTCGCCGTCCTTCGTCACGTCGAACTTCTCAAGCGCCTTCGCCGCGCGGACCAGGGTTACGCCGCCGCCCGGAACGATGCCCTCTTCGACAGCAGCGCGGGTCGCGTGCATCGCGTCCTCGACGCGGGCCTTCTTCTCTTTCATCTCGGTCTCGGTCGCCGCCCCGACTTTAATCACGGCGACTCCGCCGACCAGCTTCGCCAGGCGCTCCTGCAACTTCTCGCGGTCGTAATCCGACGTCGTCTCTTCAATCTGAGCGCGCAGGGTCTTGACGCGGCCCTCGATGTCGGATTGCTTGCCGTTGCCTTCGACGATGGTCGTGTTGTCCTTGTCAATCGTCACCTTCTTGGCGCGACCCAGGTCCTCAAGCTTCACGTTCTCAAGCTTGATGCCGAGGTCTTCGGAGATGACGCGGCCTCCGGTCAGGATGGCTATGTCTTCGAGCATCGCTTTGCGGCGATCTCCGAAGCCCGGGGCCTTGACGGCCGCGATGTTCAAAGTTCCGCGCAGCTTGTTGACGACGAGCGTGGCCAGAGCCTCGCCCTCGACGTCTTCAGCGATGATCAGCATCGGCTTGCCCATCTTGGCGACCTGTTCGAGCAAGGGCAGGAGGTCCTTCATCGAGCTGATCTTCTTCTCGTTAATCAGAATCAGCGGATTGTCGAGCACGGCCTCCATGCGCTCCGGGTCCGTCACAAAGTACGGGGACAGGTAGCCGCGATCAAACTGCATCCCTTCGACCACTTCGAGCGCGGTCTCCATCGTCTTCGACTCTTCGACGGTGATGACGCCGTCTTTGCCGACCTTGTTCATCGCTTCCGCGATGATGGTGCCGATGGTCGTGTCGCCGTTGGCCGAAACCGTTCCGACCTGCGCGATCATGTCGCCTTTGACGGGCTTCGACAGGCGCTTG
This sequence comes from Pyrinomonadaceae bacterium, assembly GCA_036392495.1. Lineage (GTDB taxonomy): Bacteria > Acidobacteriota > Blastocatellia > Pyrinomonadales > Pyrinomonadaceae > QHXM01. The sequence continues at coordinate 6,889 of DASVXV010000024.1, forward strand.
ATCTCTTCAATAGCTTTCTCGACAGCCTTGTCAATGCCGCGCTTGAGGGCCATGGGGTTGGCGCCGGCCGCAACCGTCTTCACGCCTTCGCGGAAGATCGCCTGCGCGAGCACGGTCGCCGTGGTCGTGCCATCGCCCGCCACGTCTGAAGTCTTGGAGGCCACTTCGCGCACCATCTGCGCGCCCATGTTTTCGAGCGCATCCTTCAACTCAATCTCTTTCGCCACGGTCACGCCGTCTTTGGTGATCGTCGGGCTGCCGAATTTTTTATCAATGACGACATTGCGTCCCTTGGGCCCGAGCGTGATCTTGACAGCGTCGGCGAGCTGGTTAACGCCGCGTAAAATTGCGGCGCGCGAATCCTCGCCATGAACAACTTGCTTTGCCATTTTTTCTTCCTCTCCTAACGTTTAAGGAATTATGAATTTTGAATTTTAAGTTTTGAATTAAAAAGCCAGAATTCAAAATTCATAACTCAACATTCAAAATTATCTCTTTTTGCTGCCCGATCCGGTCGCCGCGCCCGCGCGCTCGATGATGCCGAGAATCTCGTCCTCGCGCATGATCAAGAGCTCTTCGCCGTCAATCTTGATCTCGGAACCGCTGTACTTACCGAAAAGCACGCGATCACCCTTCTTGACGTCGAGCGTCTGGCGCGTCCCGTCATCCCTGTATTTGCCTTCGCCGACAGCGACGACCTCGCCCTCCTGCGGCTTCTCTTTGGCTGTGTCTGGAATGATGATCCCGCCGCGCACCTGTTCGCCCTCTTCAATGCGGCGGACAATCACGCGGTCGTGCAGAGGTCTAATGTTTGTTGCCATACTTCTTTTCACTCGCTCCTTTCGATATTTACCGGAAAATTACGGTTTTCTGGGTATAAAAGCTGCTCACCAGCCGTTTTGTTGGCACTCATCTGCGGTGAGTGCTAACAATATAGCAGGCGGTAATTTCTTGTCAATATGCGGCGGGGATGGGAGCCTCAGACGGCCCTGAGCGGGCTAGAGGGGCGAGCCGGAATCCGGCGTCGAGGATGAATAGGATGCGAAGTTTACCGCTTCCTGGGGCTGCGTTTAGTGGGGCGACTGGCTGCTTCCTGCTTGCTGTAGGTGGAGACGCGCTTTGAGAGTGTGTTGCGGTGTATGCCGAGGATATGGGCCGTGCGTGAGAGATGTTCCTTATGTCTGGCGAGGGCTTTTTGAATGTATAGTTTCTCGAACTCGGCGACGGCCTCATCGAGCATAATCTGACCGTCGAGCATCTCGTCTATCAAGGCCTCAAGGCGGGCGCGCATCTGCATGGGATTCTCCAGCGGCGGACTTCGGCAGAGCAGTCACTATTTTTGGTTAATTAAGTTCGAATAGCTCTCATAAAAACGTGTGCGTACCTCTTGTGAAGTGAAGACCCCCATGAGCTTTGCCCCCTGCGCCAGGATGGGAGCGGTGCGCGCCTCTTGGACTGAGCTAATACTGACGGGAAAGGCTGTCAGGGCAAGATAAAGAATCGAACAGACCAGCCACCCGCGCAGCAATCCGAATGCGCCGCCGAGCAGCCGATCGAGCCAGGCGAGCCGGATAACACGCAGTCCTCCAGAGATCAGACGCCCGGCTAAAAACCCGCCGACCATTGCGAGGATCGCGATCAGCAGGAAGCCGGCTGCGTTGGCCGTCTCCTCGGATCGAACGAGACCCAGGCGATACAGGATCGAACCCACGGCCCCGTAAGCGCGCGCGGCGATTAAAAGACCGATGATGAGCGCCGCTACTGTCAGCGCCGCCCGGACGATACCCCGCAAAGCTCCTGAGATGACGGAAGAGGCGATGAGCGCGACTACTATAACGTCAAAGAAGGTCATCAGTTCAAGTCTAATGAGTCTGGAGTCTGGAGTCTGGAGTCAAAAGCTGTGAAGAGTCTTTTTGCTTTTGACTCCAGACTCTAGACTCCAGACTCCAGACTCTCTCCAGCCAGTAAGCGATAGGCATCCAGGTATCTTTCGGTAGTAGCCTGCGCGATTTCCGGCGGCAGGGGCGGCGCCGGGGGCGTCTTATCCCAGCCGAGGGTTTCAAGGTAATCGCGGACAAACTGCTTATCGAAGGATGGCTGCGAGACGCCCGACCTGTATTGATCTGCGGGCCAGAAGCGCGAGGAGTCCGGCGTTAAGGCTTCGTCAATCAGAATGATGTTGCCCGCTTGATCTCTGCCGAATTCAAATTTCGTGTCCGCGATGATGATGCCGCGGGTTCGTGCGTACTCGCTCGCTTCCATGTAAAGGCGCAGGGAGATGTCACGCAAAGTCCCAGTTACCTCCGGGCCCAGAATCTCCTCCATCTGCGCTTCGGAAATATTTTCGTCGTGCCCTTCTTCAGCTTTGGTCGCGGGCGTAAAGATGGGTTCGGGCAGTTGCTCCGATTCCTGCAACCCTTCGGGCAGCCGGTGCCCGCAGACCTCTCCAATGCGCCGATAGTCTTTCCAGCCGGAGCCAGTGATATAACCTCTGACGACACACTCGACAGGGAAAACATCCGTGCGCTTCACAAGCATCGAGCGCCCGCGCAACTCATCCGCATGCCGGCGCACGCGCTCTGGCATCTCTGCGAGTTCCGTGGTGACGAGGTGATTGGCGACGATGTGGCGGAGCCGCTGGAACCAGAAGCGGGAGAGCGCCGTTAGGACTTCTCCTTTGCGCGCAATCGGCGTCGGCAGGATGCAATCGAAAGCCGAGATGCGATCTGTCGCCGCTATTAAGAGATGGTCGTCGTCAACGCTGTAAACGTCGCGCACCTTGCCGCGCCGCGTTAATTGAAGGTCGGTGATGAATGTTTCGAGTACGGGTTGTGCTCCTGTCATCGCGGATGGCTCGAATCAATTGTGAATGTTTGAAGATCGTCGGCCTGAAGAGACGAGTCGAGATAATGCTCGCGCCTCGCCGCATTTGTCAAGACAATAGTGGTCAGTACCAGGTCTTTTAGTTCTTGTTTTTTAATTGACTACTGGCTACTGACCACTGACCGCTGCTTTCAGCCGCCGAATTTGCGCGGCGTGGTTATGTGCGTGATCCGCGTAAATCTTCAACCAGTTTTCGGTGGTGTAAAGCCCGCTCTCTGGGTGCCAGCCTTCGCGCTTCCAGTCCTCTTCAGACATTTGGGCGAGCAGCTGCGCCGTGGTTGCACGCGCGCCGCGCAGGGCGTCCAGGGCCGGGGCAACGTCGCGCTCGTTATACCTCAAGCGCGTGGCGTAATCTTCCTGGTCGTAGGCCTGAATCACCGGGCGTTCTTCGGCGAGCAGGCGTCTCAAGCGGATTGCGGAATTCATCTCGCTATCGGCCAGGTGCTGGACGATCTCGCGGGCGCTCCATTTGCCTGGAATCGGGTGGGCCGTTAGCTGGTCCGCGGGAAAGCCTTCGAGGCTCCTGACCACTTCATCGTAACCGGCCTCGTACTTAGAGATTAATTCCTGTCTCTCCTCTGGGGTCATCTCGTATCTCTCTCCTTTTAAGTTTTGGAAACTCTGTGCAACAATGCTCTCTCCTCAAACGTAGATTAATATCTGCTTGTTTCGTCGAAAGGTTGATTGCGGCGCGAAACCTCTGGCCAAGCTTCCGCGAGACCACATCTTTACAACTTTGGAGAACCTGAATGCAATCACAGCGCTATAGACCTCCCGTCGCCAGGGCTCTCTTCCTTGCGCTCATACTGTGCGCTTCCTTAGGGGCATGGGCGCAATCAGCGCCGAGCACGCCGCAAGCCGCGCAGTCGAGGATCCCGCCCAAACAGTACATCCCGAACCGGAATTTTGACACGCAGCACATCAAGCTGGATCTCAGGTTCGACTGGGAGCGTGAGCAGGCGCTCGGCACGGAGACCTTCACTTTCGCCCCTCTGACGGCGGACCTGCGCGCGATAGAGCTGGACGCCGCCAACATGACCTTCTCGTCCGTGAAACTCGCCAACGGCACGCCGCTCAAGTACGAAGCGGACACGCCCCGCGAGAAGCTACGCATCTTCATGGACCGGGCTTACCAGCCGAAGGACTCTGTGACTGTGGTCATCGCTTACAACACCAACGGTGTTACTAGAGGCGCGGGGATTGGAGGGTTCGGGCGCGGCCTGACGTTTATCAAGCCATCGCCGGAAGACTCGACCAGGCCGAAGCAGATCTGGTCGCAGGGCGAGACAGAGTATAACCACTACTGGTTCGCCTGCTACGACCACCCGAACGATTTTGCCACCACGGAGATGATCGCGACCGTCGAGAAGCCTTTGATGGTCATTTCCAACGGGCGTCTCATCGAAACCAGGAGCAATAAAGACGGCACGCGCACTTTCCACTGGAAGATGGAGCAGCCGCACGCGAGCTACCTGACTTCTATCGTCGTCGGCGAGTACGTGGCGGTCGAAGGAAGCTACGCGGGCGTCCCCATCATCACCTACGTCTATCCGAACGAAATCGCAGAGGGCAAAGTTACGGCGGCGCGCCTGCCCGAAATGGCGAAGTTCTTCTCCGAAAAGACCGGCCTCAAATATCCATATGCGAAGTACGCGCAGACCGTGACGCGCGACTTCGGCGGCGGCATGGAGAACATCACAGCCACCACGCAGACCGACAACATGATTCACGACGAGCGCACCACGCTCGACCGTGACCAGGACGGGTTGCAGTCGCACGAGTTGGCACACCAGTGGTTCGGCGACTACGTCACCTGCCGCACTTGGTCCGACATCTGGCTCAACGAAAGTTTCGCCACCTACTTTCAGGCGATGTGGGATGAGCACCGCTGGGGCCGCGATGATTTTATCTACCGCGACGTGAAAGGGAATCAGGACGCTTACTACGGCGCCTGGGCGCGCGGCCAGCGCCGTCCCATCGTGACCAGTAATTATGCCGACAAAGATCAGATGTTTGATACCTACTCTTACCCGCGCGGTGCAGCGGTCCTGCACATGCTTCGCAAGACGCTCGGAGAAGAGAACTGGTGGCGCGCTATCCGTCACTACCTGACCAGGTATGCGAACCAGCCAGTGCAGACCGAACAGTTCCGCATCGCCGTCGAAGAGGCCACGGGCCGTCCGATGGACTGGTTCTTCGACCAGTGGCTCTACAAGATGGGCCATCCGGTTTTCCGCGTCAGCCAGAACTACAACCCTGAGACAAAGACGCTGACTGTCAAAGTCAGGCAGGAGCAGAAGCCCGATCCCAATTCTGACTACCCTCAGGTCGGGTTCTTCCGCATGCCCGTCGAAATCGAAATCGGGACCAACAGCTCGACACGCGTCGAGCGCGTCGAGCTTGAGCCGAAGGAGGAGCAGTCCTTCACCTTCGCGGTGGATTCGGAGCCCATGCTCGTCAGCTTCGATTACGGCGGCGCGCTGATTAAGGAACTCAAATTCGATAAGACCACGGATGCGCTGGTGTATCAATTGACGCGCGACGAGGACGTGGCCGGGCGGCTCTGGGCGCTCGGTCAACTCTCGGAGCGTCTGAATGCGAAGACGACCGTCGAAGCGGAGAAGCATAAGATTTCAGCCGCGCTCGGCGCCGCACTCACCAATGAAAAGTTCTGGGGCATGCGCGTGGACGCGGCGACGGCGCTCGGCGGGTTGCACGACACAGCGTCACGGGCAGCGCTCCTGGCGGCGACCAAAGACAGAGACGCACGCGTTCGCACGAGCGCCGTCCTTTCCCTTGCCCGAAGCAAAGACAGTGGGCTGGCGAGCGTCTATCGGCCGCTGCTGGAGGATCGGAGCTATGCGACGATAAATGCCGCCGCGCTCTCGCTGGGCGAAACGAAAGACCCGTCGGCTTACGACGCGCTCGTCAGGTTGATAGACGTCACGTCCTGGCGCGACCAGATACGGGCATCCGGGCTGGCAGGCTTAGCCAGGCTCGAAGACAAACGCGCGCTTGAGCTGGGGATTCGCTACGCCGGAAAAGGTCACCAGCCGCAAGTTCGGGCTGCAGCCATCACCCTGCTCGCTGCGGTAGGGAAAGACGACCCGAGGGTCTTTCCGATTGTTTCCCAGGCATTTCTCTATGCGACTTCGACGTTCAACTTCTCCATCGGAAGTGCTGCGGGCGAAGCCCTGGTCAAAATCGGGGACCCGCGCGGGATAGAGGTCCTTGAGCAAGCCGTCAAGGGCGTTAATAGCCAGCAAATTCAAGGCTTTATACGGCAATTTCAACAACGCCTGCGCCAGAGCCTTCAACCGGCAGCAAAAGGCACCGGGCAGTGAAAATCAGCAGGCAGCAGGCAGTAGGCAGTGGGCTGTGGGCAGTAAATTACCAGCCCCGTTAGGGGCGACAGAATTTAGCCAGGGGCGTCCGTCCCCTGGTACACGTATGTAAATATGATTCGAGCCCCGCGAGGGGCGACAGACGGTCTGTCGCCCCTCGCGGGGCTCGAATATTTTTGATGTACCTTAACCCAGGGCTGACGCCCCTGGCTAAATTCTGTCGCCCCTAACGGGGCTAACTGCCTGCTGCCTTCTGCCTTCTGCTTTTTGCCAACTGTTTTTGCTTGAATTTACGGAGCTTTACCTGTTATATTCTGAATGTCTGAGGCGCGTCACGCCACCGGCGCCTTCTGTTCCAACGCCTAGATTCTCCAATCTTTGACGAAAACCGCCGATGCCAACTACTGGTGCTGACAAAGGCAAATCAGGGAATAAAGTAGAGGATGCTCTTTCGCCCGCGAGCGAACGCAAGCCGACTCTGCTGGTCGTCGAGGATGACGAGAACATTTCATCTGCCATCGGCGAGTATTTTTCGCGCGCGGGTTACAACGTCAAAACCGCTGAAGATGGGTTGGCCGGCGTCCAGTCTGCACTGAACGATCACCCGGACGCCATCGTGCTCGATCTGATGCTGCCGAAGATGGATGGTCTGGCCGTTTGCCGTGAGTTGAGGGAGAAAGCTCCTTACATCCCAATCCTGATGCTGACGGCGAAGGATGATATAGTTGACAAAGTGTTAGGGCTTGAGATGGGCGCGGATGATTACATCACCAAGCCTTTCTCATTCCGCGAGCTTGAAGCGCGCATCAAATCGGTTTTGCGTCGCGTCCGCACGAGCGCCAGCTCGGACGGCGGAAGCGACGAGGCCCCGATCACGCGCGGCAAGCTGCGCATTGACCCCTCGAAGCGCGAAGTGATGGTCGGCGACCGGCACGTCGAGTTGACGCCGAAGGAGTTTGATCTCCTGCGCCTGTTCGCTTCGAACCCCGGACGAGTCTTCCCGCGAAAATATCTTCTGGAGAAGATCTGGGACTACTCTTACGAAGGTTACGACCGCACGATTGATTCACACATCAATCGCCTGCGCGCCAAGATCGAGGACAATCCTGAAAACCCTCAGATGGTGCTAACCGTTTGGGGCATCGGCTACAAGTTTTGCGACGAGTAGTCTTTGAGAAAAGCACAAAGGGTCTCCCTCCCGGTCCATAGACCGTAGCTCACGTTTGACACCCTGAAGTTTTTACCCCAACGCGGTTGGTCGCCAAACATTCCCCGGCGCACCCGCTCCTAATCACGGGCTCAGAGAGAGACGAGCCTGTTCCTGAAAGTAGAACCATGAATAACGCTGTACCTGCCAACAATGCTGCACGAAGCAAACACCGGAGCCAAGCCATGAGACATAGAAATTCGCCCCAATGGAAGATCGCTCGCACGATCAGCGTGAGTCTGCTGCTGTTAGGTATCGCGCTCATGCCGATGGTGTCACCGTTTGCGCAGAAGAGGAAAGAGGGACCCTACAGGATTACGGGCGTCAGCTCACGCAAGACCGCCAGCGGAACCATCGTCACGGTCGCCGCCGACGCGCCGCTGACGCGGACGCAAACGTGGCAGGATGAAGAGGGCTTTCATATGAGTTTGCCCGACGCGAGCCCCGGCTCGATTGGCGGGCTCCCGCGCGGCGTGACCGTGCGGAATCTGGGCAAGTCCCTGGAGATTGTCGTCGCCGTAAAACCCGGCGCAGGTGTGACGGTTGACCCCCAGTCCAACCGCCTCAATCTGATCGTCAACGGCAATGTTGATGGGTCGCAGGGCGGGGCGCAGCTTGAGCCTCCGTCACGTAAGTCGCGTGCGGAAGAGAGCGCGGAGCCGTCCTACGAATATACGCCGCCTGTCCGCCAACCGCGCGAAGCGCGCCTGCCCGGAGCGGCGGCCCCCGCCGAATCTCTCCCGTCGGGACGCGAGTTCGTCCAGCCACAGTCTGCTGCTTCAGCACAATTCCCGCCGAACGCGCAGGGTGCTGGCGCCGCGCCGAATGGCCTGACTCCCGCAGCGCCCACGGCAGCCGCGCCGCCGTCCGTTGAAACAACCCAACAGCTCGTTCCGGCCGCGGAACAGGGCATTGTGCCTCCGGGTGAGACTCCCGCTTCGCAGGAGCCAGCGGTCCCCCCTCAGATGACTATTACAACTCAAGAGAGCGGCGGAATCTTCTCCTATCTCTTCTCATTTACGGGCGTGCTGGTTTTGCTGCTGGTCGGATTTTTAGCCCTGATGGTTGTGCGTAAACGGCAGAACAACGAAGCATCCCCGGACCTGAAAGAAGAGAAGTCAGAAGAGCTGGCCTTGGAGGTTATTCCATCTGCTCTACCCTCTTTACCGGAGGAGCGTCCGAAGAAGGAACGCCGGAAGTGGTCGCGCCGCAAGAGCGATCAGGCTCTGGTCAAGCCGAACGTTGCTGTCAATCCGGAAGCTGAGTTGGTCATCGAAAAGGGGCCGAGCGAGAAGCGAGTGGTCGCGCCCGTTCAGCCAGCGCTTTTCGGCGCTTATCGCGTGGATCAGGAGGTCGGCAAACTCGTTCTCGGGCAGCCGCACCGCCTGGACGTCCTCTCGTCGCGTGCGCCAGATGATCGCCGCGCAATCGAGACCTCTCTGTTGAAGGCTCTGAACTCGCCGGAGGCCGGCGAGGAAGGGCAGCGCAAGGCCCGCGAGGCTCTGGAAGAGTACGGCTTCGTCGCGCGTCAATGCGCCTCGCTCCTGCTGGCGCACAACGCCTACGACCGCGCTTCCTCGGCGCGCGTGCTCGGAGACATCGGCGCGCAATCCTCTATGCCGTTTCTGCTCGAAGCCCTTTATGATTCAGAAACAATCGTGCGCACGGAAGCAGTCTCCAGCCTCGGCGCGCTCAAGATGCCTTCGGCCATCGGCGCGCTGCTGGACATGTCCCGTCGCCACCCGGAGATTCCGTCCGCGCTCATCACCAAGGCCCTGAACGCCTGCACCTTCGATTGCCTGGACATCTTCGACTCCTCAATGCCGGCTCTGCCGCTGCTCGAAGCGGGCGATGATTTCGCTTACACAGGGGAGATCACGCATCTGGACCCGGCGGCGGCTGTCGAAGAGTTGCCGGAATGGTTCGAAGACGAGGAACTCTCGGAAGCTCTCGCGCGGTTACAGGAGACGGATGTCGAGGCGCGCGCCTCCGCCGCACGCCGTCTGGCGCAATTTCATGTCCAGCGTTCCGTCGAGGCATTGGCTGCCATCGCTGCAAACGACCCGGAGTCCGTGGTTCGCGCCGCGGCGGTGACGAGCCTGGGCGAGATCGAGCATGAAACGGTCTTCGCCCCGGTCATTGTGGCTTTCGGAGATGAGGCGCGTGAGGTGCGGGCCGCCGCGGCGCGTTCGCTCTCGCGCATGAGCTTTGATCGCGCGGAAGGATACGTTCGCCTGATCGAAACAGCCGACGCGTTGACGCTTCAAAAGGTCGCGCAGGCGTGCATCAAGGCGGGGATGGTCGGGCAGGCGATTGATCGTCTCATCAGCGAAGACCGCCGCCTGGCCTACGAGGCTTTCTCGCTCATCTCGCTTCTGGCGAAGTCGGGCGAGGTGGAACCGCTCGTGGACGCCATCTGCGAGCACCCGGAGGTTAACGTGCGGCTCGCGTTAATACGCCTGCTCGGGACGACTGGAGAGCCGGCGATTGCGACCACGCTTCGTCACCTGGCAGTGCGTGACGGGCTGCCCGAAAAGGTCCGCTCGGCGCTTTTGGAGATCGTTTACAAGATGGATCAGACGGCAGATGTCAGAAGTTAGATGTTAGATGTCAGTGACCAGCATCTAGCATCTGACATCTAACCTCTGGACTAACGGCCTTCTGCGTAGCATAATGCGGAACGTTAAAATGCCCTTTGAATCGGAAAGACCCGTAATGGAAATGATGCCCCGCTTACTCCCTCAAATTACAGCACGGTTCGCCACAGTCTCTGCCCTGGCCCTTCTGATGCTTGTCCTCCTGACGGGCATTGACGCCAGCGCACAGCGCCGCAGTCGCCCACGACCAGTTCGGGAGACGCCGCAGCAGCAAGGCAACACCCAGACGGCGCAGAAGAGACCGCAGAAGACGATCACGCCGCTGCGCTCCAGCGACACTAACGAAGGCTCGCGCATCACGATCCGTGCGGACGCGCCGCTCAACGACTACTCCGCCTACAGGAGCGGCGACCGCTACTACGTTGTCATCCCGGACGCCAACGCGCCGGGCGCGCAAAGCGGATTGCGCGGGCGCGGCTTCGAAGACGTCAAGGTCCAGAAGCGTGGCAACGACACGATCCTCTCCTTCAAGCTTCAGCCCGGGACCAATGCGCGTGTCAGCCAGAGGTTCGAAAATCTGGACGTCGTCCTGACCACTCCGGGCAAAGGGGGCGCGAACGTCCCGACGACCGCAAAAACAGAGCCCACTCCGACGACTGTAGCAACGCCCCAGCCGACGCCGCGCTCCACCCCACAGATTACAACCGGGCAAGAGCCGGTCTCCCGGCAAGGGACCGAAGGGCAGATCCCTGTGGTCCCCACTCCTGGCATTAACAGCCAGACGGGAAACCCTGCGCTGGCCGGGACGACTCCGCCCGTGATCGCCGCCCCGACGCCTGAAGTCGCCGCGTCGCCGGGAGTCGGCCAGGAGGCGAGCCCCGCTCAGACGCCGAATGCTGACGAACTGGCGCAGGTCCAGGCCCCGCCGGCACAGCAGCCCATTACAACCGCCGCGTCGTCCGATTCGTCCGAGACCACAGGCACCTCGTTCGGCGCCGTCCTGCAACGCAACTGGCTGATCATTTTAATCGGCGCGCTCGTGCTTATAGGTCTTTTCATGATCGTCGCGGCTCGTTCCAGGGAGCAGCGCTCCGCGCCGCCGACGCCTTCGCGCAAACTGAGGCTCGATAAAAAACTGGCCGCGCGCGAAATGGCTGCCAAAGAGTCTGCCCTGGCGGACAAGTCGTCCGCCGTGAAAGCCTCCGGGGCGGCGGTAGTGACAACAGCGGCTGCTGCTGCTGCGCTCGCCGATGATGAAGCTGAGGCCGAAAAGGTCGAGGCGGTTGCGGCGGTCGTCGAAGAGGAGAAGGCCAGCGTCGCTGTCGAGACGCCTGCGGCGGCTGCGGTTGAGGAAGAGGTCAAAACTGTCCCGGCCGTTGATGTCGAGCGCGTTGATAGTGAGATTAAGAATGTGCTCGCGGGCGAGAGCTACGACGAAGCAATAATCGGCGCGAGCGATGCCGGAACAAGGCAACTCATCGCCACAGAGCTGCTCGCAGCGCTCGCCGCCCGCAACGTCACGCGACGCGAACGCGCGCGCGAGGCTTTCATCAAATATAACTATCTGGACGAAGCGACCAGGAATCTGCGCACGGCCGAAGCGCCTGCCGAACGCGCCGCAGCCGCTCGCTCGCTCGGCTTCGTCAAGGACAAGTCAACGACGCCGCACCTTGTCGCCGCCCTCGAAGACAAAGCGCCGGAAGTGCGCCGCGCGTCCGTAGAAGCTCTGGCGGAACTGAATGACCCCGCCGCGGTCGAGCCTTTAAGCGCGCTGCTGGAACGTGAACGGGACCGGAAAGTCCCGAAGAACCTGATCCGGCGCGCCATAGAGGCATCAGCGGTAGCCGAAGAAGAGACGATTACGGTTGAGGCAGAGAAGCCGTCTGTCAGTACTGCGGACATCGCTTCGCCGGAAGCCGTCGCTGATGTCGCCTTGAGCGCCGGCGGGGCAGTCGTTGAAGAGATCGCGGCTGCCGAAGAGGAAGAGGCTCGGCGACGTGCCGCCGAAGAGGAGTCGGCGCGTAGAGCTGCCGAAGAAGCGGCGGCAGCACGCGCGCTCGCCGAAGAGGAAGAGCGACAGCGCGCTGAGGAAGAAGCTCGCCTACGTGCGGAGGAAGAAGCACGTCGTCAGGCTGAAGAAGAACGGCTTCGTGCGGAAGAAGAGGTCCGTCTTGCTGCGGAAGCCGAGGCGCAACGCATAGCGGAGGAAGAGGCGCACCTGGCTGCGTTGGCTGAAGCGCGACGTCTGGCCGAAGAAGAGGAGGCGCGTCGCAAAGCAGAAGAAGAAGAGAGGGTGCGCGCCGAAGCCGAAGCGAAACGCCTGGCGGAAGAGGAAGAGCGCCGTAGAGCTGAAGAGGAGCGCCTGCGTGCGGAGGCTGAGGCGGCACGCCTGCGCGCAGAAGAAGAGGCGCGTCAGCGTGCGATTGAAGAAGAGGAGAGACGTCAGGCAGAAGAAGCAGCGCGTCTCGCAGCGGAAGCTGCACGGCTGAAAGCAGAGGAAGAAAGACGCCAGGCCGAAGAGGCTGCGCGCTTGAAAGCCGAAGAAGAGGCGCGGGCTCGTGCTGAAGAGGAAGCACGCCTTCGAGCCGAGGAAGAAGCACGCGCTGAAGCAGAACGTCTCCGTCTCGAAGAAGAAGCACGCCAGCGCGCCGAAGAGGAAGCACGCCTGCGTGCGGAGGAAGAGGCGCGGCTTGCGGCAGAGGCTGAAGCTCAGCGTTTAGCTGAAGAGCAGCGTCTGGCAGCGGAAGCTGAGGCGAAGCGTCTGGCTGAAGAAGAGGAAGCGCGTCGCGAGGAAGAAGAGAGACTGCGCGCTGAAGCTGAAGCAAGACGCGTGGCTGAAGAAGAGGCCCGGCTCGCTGCCGAGGCGGAAGCGCGGCGTCTGGCAGAGGAAGAAGCAGAGAGACGCGCCGCGGAAGAGGCACGTCTTCGTGCCGAAGAAGAAGAGCGTCTGCGTCTTGAAGAAGAGGCTCGACAGCGTGCGATGGAAGAGGCGGCCAGAGCCGAAGCCTCTCTGGCAGAGCCTTTGATCGAGCACCACGACGGCGCGACCAGCGGCTGGGTCGAGGTGGACATGGCGGAGCCTGAAATCGTTCGTCATGCAAGACCGATCAGCGCGGCCATTCCTGAAGTCTCGGCGGAGTCAATCGAGGTCGAGCCTGATATAGAGTCAGCCGAGCCGGTCGTCCGGGAGTCCAGAGAGATCGAGCCCGCGCGCCTCTCCTCCGTAGAGGAGCCCATCGCCGAAGCTTACACGCCCCAGGTTGAATACCTGCCGACGGAGAAGGGCATAGCCAATCTAGATGAGTTCTCTACTGTTCCCATCGCGATTCTGAAACGTCTCGGGAGCGAAGAGCCCGCGGAGCGTGCGACTGCCGTCATAGACCTTGCGCGGGTCGGCGGCGACGACTCTTTCCGCGAAATCAGCGCGGCCTTTGACGACCCGTCGGTCGAGGTTCGCAACGCCGCCGCGCGCTCGCTCTTCCAGCTCAACACTGATCGCGCCGCGACCTTCACGCGCGCTCTGCGTGAAGCGCCGCCGGAGCGCCGCCGCAAGATAGGCTCCGCGCTCGCCTCCTCAGGTCTGGCGAGCGAGGCCATCGGCCAGTTGATGGGCGAAAGCCGCGAGAAGACCTACGACGCCTTCTCGCTGCTGTTCCTGATGTCCAAAGCGGGCGAGGTCCAGCCACTGATGCGCGCCATCGAAGAGCATCCGAACAACGAGGTCCGACTTGCTGTGGTCAAACTCCTCGCGCTCAGCGGCCAGCAGGAAATTCTCCCGGCCTTCCGCCGCCTCGCGGTGCGCGGCTCGCTTCCCACAGAAGTGCGCTCGGCCGTCATGGAAGCCATCTACCAGATCAGCAGCCAATCGCCGACGGCGGCATAGATGCACGTGAATCGTAAATCGTAAATCGTGAATAGACGTCCAGCTTTTGTCTATTCACGATTTACGATTTACTATTTACGACGCTATGGGATTCAATCTACGCTCAGAATACACGCCGCAGGGGGACCAGCCGCAGGCGATTGACGCGCTCGTGCGCGGGCTTGACGAAGGTGCTAAGGACCAGGTTCTGCTGGGGATCACGGGCAGCGGGAAGACGCACACCATAGCCCGTGTGATCGAGAGGGTGCAGCGCCCGGCGCTCGTGCTGGCGCACAACAAGACGCTCGCGGCGCAGCTCTACCAGGAGTTCAAGACCTTCTTCCCTGAAAACGCCGTCGAGTATTTCGTCTCCTACTACGATTACTATCAGCCGGAGGCTTACGTTCCGGCCTCCGATACCTACATCGAAAAAGAGGCGACCATCAACGACGAGATTGATCGCCTGCGGATGTCCGCGACGCGCGCCCTGTTTGAGCGGAGGGACGTGATCGTCGTCGCCTCCGTCTCCTGCATCTACGGTCTCGGCGACCCTGACGCCTACTACGGCATGCTGCTCTTCGTCGAGCCTGGAATGAAGATGGCGCGCGAGGCGCTTCTCCAAAAACTGGTCGAGCTGCAGTACGAGCGGTCCGATATAGAGTTTGACCGTGGAAGTTTCCGCGTGCGCGGCGATACGGTCGAGATTTATCCGAGCTATCAGGACCAGGCCTACAGGGTCGAACTCTGGGGCGACGAGATAGATTCCGTCTCGACGATTGACCCGCTCCTGGGCGAAGTCCTCCATAAGCACACCTCGCGGCTGCCGATTTACCCGAAGTCTCACTACGTGATGTCGAAGCCGACCATCAAGCGCGCGATCAAGACCATCCGCGAGGAGCTTGACTGGTGGGAGCCCAAGCTGATTCAGGAGGGCAAGCTCGTCGAGGCGCAGCGCCTGCACCAGCGCACGATGTACGACCTTGAGATGATCAAGGAGATGGGCTTTTGCCGCGGCATCGAAAACTATTCGAGGCACCTGACGGGCAAAGCGCCGGGCCAGCCCCCGCCGACGCTGCTGGATTACCTGCCGCGCGACACGATCATGGTCATAGACGAGTCTCACCAGACCGTTCCCCAGCTCGGCGGAATGTTCAAAGGCGACCAGTCCAGAAAGCGCACGCTCGTCGAATATGGATTCCGTCTCCCCTCTGCGATGGACAACCGCCCTTTGAACTTCGAGGAGTTCGAAGCGCGCATCGGGCAGACGATCTACGTCTCGGCCACGCCCGGTCCATATGAGTTGACGAAGGCGGGCGGCGAAGTGGTCGAGCAGATCATACGACCGACGGGACTGATGGACCCGTCGGTCGAAGTGCGCCCCGTCAAGGGGCAGATTGACGATCTCCTGGAAGAATGCCGCCAGCGCGCCGAGCGCAACGAGCGCGTGCTCGTGACGACTCTGACGAAGAAGATGGCCGAAGATTTGACGGAGTACTTCGCGGAGGTCGGAGTGCGCGTCCGCTATCTTCACTCGGACATTGAAACCCTGGAGCGAATCAAAATCCTGCGCGACTTGCGCCGCGGGGAGTTCGACGTGCTCGTCGGCATCAACCTATTGCGCGAGGGGTTGGATTTGCCGGAAGTCTCTCTGGTCGCCATCCTGGACGCGGACAAGGAGGGTTTCCTGCGCTCGGACCGCTCGCTGATACAGACGATGGGTCGTGCCGCGCGTCACGCCAGCGGCAAAGCGATTCTCTACGCCGACAGGATTACGGATTCCATGAAGCGCGCGATTGGCGAGACGGAGCGCCGCCGCGCTATTCAGGAGGCCTACAATCTGGAACACGGGATTACGCCGCAGACCATCGTCAAGCCAATCGAGGCCACGCTCGTCACGGCCTACGAAGCGGACTATTTCAAAGTGCCGCTCAATCTGGACGAATACTCGGACTACACACGCGAGAACATCAAAGAGACGATGGCGCGCATGGAGGCAGAGATGCGCGAGGCCGCCCGCCGCTTCGAGTTCGAGCGCGCGGCGGAGCTGCGTGACCGCATCAAGTACCTGCGCGAGCGCGATCTTCAGATGACGTAAGATAAATCAATGCGCAGGGCACCGGTAGTTAATATCTATTTTGCAGGAGCGATTCGCGGCGGGCGCGATGACGTGGCTCTGTACCTTTTGATTATCGAGGAGCTGAAGAATTATGGGCACATTCATACGGAGCACATCGGGGATTTAGAACTCAGCTCATTCGGTGAAGCGGGCGACGACAGGGGGATTCACGACCGCGACCTGGCATGGCTGAGGGATTCAGATTATCTCGTCGCCGAAGTGACGACCCCGAGTCTAGGCGTCGGGTACGAGATAGGTAAGGCTACGGAGTGGGGCAAGAAGATTCTCTGTCTCTTTCGTCCGAGTTGTGGCCGGACGCTTTCGGCGATGATCGCCGGAAGCCCCGGAGTCGTGTTGAGAGAGTACGAGCGTGTCGCCGACCTGAAGAATATTTTCGAAGAGTTCTTTGCTGCCTCTTAACCTCATTTGCTTTATACTCCACGACAGTCTGGATTCAGGAACTATCAAAATCGAGCCGGGGCCGTGCGGAGCGCCGCGCACACGCGCATTCTACCTAACGCAGGAGGAACGGGCATGAAAGGGGCTTCTAAAAAAGCGCTTGCGATGTTTATCTGTTTTTTCTCGCTGGGCCTGGCCCTTGTGGCATGTAAGCCTCCCGGAAACACGGCGAACGGCAGCAGCGCTTCAGCGGCAAATAGCGGCGTCGAACAGCTCTGCCGGAAAATCGAAGCCTGTGGCTGCGGGTCATACGCGGATTGCATGTCCCAGGTCCCGAACAGTCCGAGTCTGAAAGACCCGGCGGTGGTCGAGTGTATGCTGAAATCCAGTTGCGAGAGCCTCTGCGCCGCGAAACCTGACGCATGTTTCGGCACGCCGGGCGGCACAACGGGCGGGGGAACTTCACCCGGCCAGCCCGGAAGGTCCAATTGCTCCCAAATTCGCTGCTCCAGAAACTCCGATTGTCCGTCCGACTGCTACGGAGGATGCGACGGCGTCATCTGCTATTCATTCTAAACGCGCTCCCTGTCGGCTGACAGGGATTCGGTTCCTTTTATGTTGGTCAAGTCCCAACCTGACGAGATTCAGTCCTTTCTGGTGGATTCCAGCAACATGCAGGGCGGCCACGCCGCGCGCGTCGTCTTTCCCGAAACTGACGAGGAGGTGGCCCGGGCGCTTCTCTCTGCCGCGAGAGATAGAGTGCCCGTCACGGTGGCGGGTGCTGGCACGGGAATCGTCGGCGGGCGCGTGCCGTTTGGCGGGATGGTCCTGGCGACTGATAAGCTGAACAGGGTCGTCCAAGTAGTGCGCGAAGATGTTGGAGGTTGGGCGGTGGCCGGGGCCGGGGTCGTGCTCGCGGATTTCCAGCGGGCCGTAGGCGAGCGCGGGCTGGTTTACCCGCCGGACCCGACCGAGTGGAGTTGTTACCTGGGCGGGACGGTCGCGACCAATGCTTCCGGGGCGCGCACCTTTAAATACGGACCGACGCGAAATTTCATACGCCGTCTCAAGATTGCTCTCGCCACAGGCGACGTCATTGACCTGAGGCGCGGTGAAATCTTTGCCGAAAGCGACGGCACGCTGCGCCTTCCGCTCGACGGAGGCAGAACGATAGAAGCGCGCCTCCCTTCGTACACAATGCCGCGGACGCGCAAGCACGCCTCCGGCTACTACATCATGCCGGGCATGGATGCGATTGACCTGTTCATCGGAAGCGAGGGCACGCTCGGCGTTATCACCGAAGTCGAAACGAGACTCCTGCCGGAGCCCGAGGGCGTCTTGAGCGGCGTGCTCTTTTTCAAGAGCGAAGAGAGTCTGCTCGGTTTCGTGAGCGAGGCCCGCGCGCTTTCACTGCGGACGCGCGAAGAGGAGAGAGTGGGCGGGGTTGAGGCACGCGCTTTGGAATACTTCGATGACGAGTCGCTGCGGCTGCTCAGCAACCGCTACGGGCGCGTGCCGCGAGGGATGGCGGGCGCAATCTTCTTCGAGCAGGAGACCACCGAGCGGACGGAGGAGAGCTTACAGACCTCCTGGCTCGAATTGCTCGAACGTCATCAGGCCCTCACGGATGATTCGTGGTTTGCGACCAACCGGAGCGAGAGAAGAGAGCTACACGAGTTTCGACACGCGCTCCCGGTCCTCGTCAACGAGTGGCTGGCGCATCACAATCAGCGCAAGGTCTCTACGGACATGGCCGTACCCGACGAAGAGTTTGCAGGGATGCTGAGGTTTTACAAAGAGACGCTTCGGTCGAGCAATCTTCAGTATGTTATCTTCGGCCACATCGGAGACAATCACGTTCACGTCAACATCATGCCGCACGACGACGCGGAAGCGGAATGTGCGCGCTCGATTTACATGCAGTTTGTGCGGCGAGCAGTCTCCGTCGGCGGCACCATCTCCGCGGAGCACGGCATAGGCAAGCTCAAACGCGAGTACCTGCGGCTGCTTTATGATGAGAAACATCTGCGTGAGATGGCCGGGCTGAAACGCGCCTTCGACCCCGCAGGCATTCTCGGGCGCGGCAATATCTTCGCGGAGGAATATCTCGTATGAGAGACGGAATCTCGCGCCGTTTGCTACTTCTGGTCGCGATTCTGCTGGCGACCGCGGGTAATATATTCCCCCAGCAGCCGGAAAGCTCTCAGTCTGCCTCGAATGAGACGCCGCGCAAGGCCATGAGCTATACCTTTGTCAGTCCGAACACGCGTGAGAATCTGACGCTTCGAGAGGCGCTCCGGCTGCTCAATTCGCGTGAGGAGCATCAATTGGTGAACGAGATTCACAGTCTCTCACGCTGTCTCGGATTAAGACCCGTGGTCAATAAAACCATCGGAAGCTGGTCAGACGGCGCGGAACATTCCACCCTGTTTCGCGTCTTTACGGACCAGCAGACTTTGATCTATGAGGATGCGCGGCTGGGCAAGCGTGAGAGGCAAAAATCGGTTCTTTACTTCAGACAGGATGCCTCGGGGGCTGGGAGGATGTATATACTCCAGCTGCGGCGCAGAAGAAGCCTAGTCTCGATCTCTCGAAAGCTGGACGAGAACGGGGTGGCGTTTCGCACGCTCGTTCCTGGACCGAAGCGTCGGACAAGCGTCTACGTCGTTGATCTCAATAGCGAGCTACACAAACAGATTGTCACGGCGTCACGCAAACTCGGCGCGCGCCTCAGCTCGATCAAAGGTACGGGCGCTTTCATCGGAGATGATAGCGACAGAGAGAAAGCTCAACAGGTCTTCGCCGAAACAATCAACAAGTATGAAGCGGAGAACCCTCAAGTCGCGCGCAGATGCGCCCAAAGATAAATAAATGAAGAGGAAATAACAGATCGCCGCGTGAGCGGCGCGTGTGAATTTAGCCCTGCCTTTCAAGGCCGGGACTAAAGGTATGCATATTATTGCGTCGCGCTAGCGACGGCTGAACTCACAGGATAGATTCAAGCGTCGCTAGCGCGACGCCGAAACTCAATCGCTTGCTGCTTCCCCGGCCTTGAAAGGCAGGGCTAAATTCAATTGGCCGCTGACGCGGCCGGTCATTACAATTTATCATCATGTTTCGCTTTACCACTGCCGGAGAATCGCACGGACGCGCTCTCGTAGCCATCCTGGAAGGTCTGCCCGCGGGCCTGCCGGTAGATATGGAGCGGCTCAACCGCGAGTTGGAGCGGCGCCAGTGGGGGTACGGGCGCGGGGGCCGTATGAAGATTGAGCGCGACCGTGTGGAGATTCTGAGCGGCGTGCGCCACGGCCTGACGCTCGGCTCGCCGCTTGCCCTGACGATTGAGAATCGGGACTGGAAGAACTGGACTGACGTGATGTCGTCAACGCCAGTGGACCTGCCGCCCGACAAGTCGCGTCGCTTGAAGCGCCCGCGCCCGGGCCACGCGGACCTCGCGGGCGGATTGAAGTATGGCGCGAGAGACTTGCGAAACGTCCTTGAGCGTGCTTCCGCGCGCGAGACTGCCGCACGCGTCGCCTGCGGGGCGCTGGCGAAACAACTGCTCGCGGCCTTCGGCGTAGAGATTCTGAGCCACGTCATTCAACTCGGTGGAGTCCCGGACGCCCCTTTAGAGCTGCCCTGGGAGACGGTCGCCTCAATCCCGGACGACGCGCCGCTGCGCTGCGCCGACGCGGAAGCGCAGGCCAGCATGGTCGCGCTAATTGACGAGAAGCGGCGTGAGGGGGACACGCTCGGCGGCATTTTCGAGGTCATCGCGCGCGGAGTCTTGCCGGGTTTGGGGTCGCACACTGCCTGGGACCTGAAACTCGACGGGCGGCTGGCGCAGGCGATCATGTCCATCCCCGCCGTGAAAGCGGTCGCCATCGGCGCGGGAGCGGAAGCCAGCGGTCTGCCCGGTTCCGAAGTTCACGACGAAATCGCTTACGACGAAGCGTCTAGGAAGTTCATACGTCAAACCAATCGCGCGGGCGGCCTCGAAGGCGGCATTACCAATGGCGAAGAGCTGCGCGTGCGCGGCCATCTCAAGCCGATCTCGACTCTGCGTCGTGCCCTCCGTTCTGTTGATATAGACACGAAGCAGGAGGAGTCTGCTTCGTTCGAGCGTTCGGACATCACAGCGGTCCCTGCGGCGGGCGTTATAGGCGAGGCGATGGTCGCGCTCATTCTAGCCCAGGCCATGCGTGAAAAGTTCGGCGGCGATTCTTTAGGCGAGATGAGAAGGAATTTCGACGGATACAGAGAGCAGTTGCGCGGCTACTGATTCCGCGAAGATTAAGGAGATTTCCCCCGAATGAGCCCTGCTATCAAAATCAGCCTGCTGGCTTCCGGCATCTTCCTTTTGGCGGGGATGTTGATCGGCGTCTTGAAGTATCAGCGCATCATGACGAGCCCGGAGCACCGCGCTCCTGTCTACGTTGACATCGCCCACCGGGCCGCGTTTCTCTACAGCTTCGCGATGCTCGTGATCGCGAAGCTCCTTGAGTACAGCCCGTATTCGACGAAGGTCCAGGTCGGGGCGGTGGCAATAGTCCTGACGTTTCTGGTGCTCACGGTCCTCGGCTATCTCGCCGAAGGCCTCAAGAATGTCACGGATAATATGTTTCGCCAGCGTAACTTCACAACCACCTGGTATATGTACCTCCTGATTGCGGGAGAGATCGGCGGCTTCTCCGTAATCCTCTGGGGCTTCGTCGAAACACAACTCGTTTGATTGCGGAATGCGAATTTCGGATTGCGGATTTAAGAAAGCGCGGCAGCGTGCTTCTTTTCAATCCGCAATCCGCAATCCGCATTCCACAATCGTCAGATTCTGCGATAGCGTGCTTCGACGAGCATGTAGAAGCCGTAGGCGATGAGTCCGGCGGCCATGGCGCCTAGAAGCACTGTGCCGAAATAGTTCTGCGCGAGTGTGCCGAGCACTTCGTCGAGTCCTTTGGCCTCGGCCGGGTTGAAATGGAGCGCGGCCTGTATGATGAAGAAGCCGATGATGCAGAAGACTACGCCGCGCGCGGCGTAACCGATTCGCCCGCTCCACGTCGCCCAGGTGTCTTTGGTCCCATTCATCGCGCCCAGCTTGAGCCGTTCGCGAAATTTCGCCTTCAGACCTTTGTAGATTTGGTAAAGCCCGAAGCCGATGACAAAGCTCCCGATGAATAGGGCCAGCCAGTAGCCGAAAGGCATTGAGAGCAGACGTGCAATCCAGTGTTGCTGAATCTCACTGCTGCTGTCCGGCTCGTCAACGTCAAACAGCACCTTGGCGGCGGTAAAAGCGAGACTTGCATAGACCGCGCCGCTGCAAAAGTATCCGATGCGGATGCTGATGCCTTTCAGGTCCTTCCCCTTGTCTTCCGTGTCCGCGAGCGCCTGGACCCAGCGCCAGAGAACGTAGCCGATGAGGCCGAAGGCGACCGTGGCGAGCGCGATCTTCCCGAAAGGTTTTGTCTCGATCTCTTCGAGCGCGCCGCGCAAATCCGTCGTCTGGCCGCCTAAGCCCAGGGCCACGAGCGCCGCCAGCGCCCCGACGACGATGTAAACCATTCCTTTGGTGGCGTAGCCGAAACGCGCGAGGCGCTCCATCCATGGGCTGGCCGCGACATCTTCGATGACTTCTTCAGCCTGTTCCTTAACCGACTCATCTCTCTTTGACATAGAAAAAAACTGACCGCTTGTTCGAATGATTCCGCATAACACGCATCATCATACCGTAACACCGAGAAATAAAAGTTTCTTTGATGTCACATTTTCACTCCGAAAATCGCCAACTTTCTAAATGAGCAAACAAGCACAGGGGCGTCCGTCAATTATGTCATTGATGCTTAGCCGAAGTAACGATACACTCCGGCACCTCGGAGGTGGCCCGTGAAAAGAGAAAAACTTTGATACGGGGCAGCTTTCAATATTTGTACGGCGCTTTCAGTGGAGACTCGATTCATGAACAAGAAACCCCTGGTCCGTTCGCTCCTGTTAATCCCGGCTGTGGTCATGCTGTCAGTTTTTCTCTACCCGTCGGGAAGCTCTGCGGCGGCAAACGAGAACTGCGCCAACCCTATCTTTGCCCCGGTGCTTGAGCCTCTGCGTGCGAAGACGACCGTCCCGCTGCGGCTTCCACACGTGGTGGGAGGAGATTATGACGCTGTTCTCTACACGGAGGTAGAGTGGGTCGGCCGCACACGCTATGTGGTCCGCATCGGCCAGCAGTGTGAGCGAAGCTACTGCCCGTATGGCACAGTCTCCGGGGCGGTGCGCTCTGGCAGGGAAAGCCGTCCCCGCGGGAAAGCTGTCGAGCTTGTGGGCGGGATCATGGGATACATCACGGACGGAAGCAAGAGCTTGAAAGATTCAACCATTACCTGGGACCAGGGAGAGTACCGGTACACGATTACAATCTACGCAGCCGAGCCTGCGGCTCTGATTAGAGTCGCAAACTCAGCGCTCGAATGCGACAAGCCTTGACGTGCGAGCGCCGCACATTTCAATAAGTCTCCAATAGCGTCCTCCTTATTCTCTCAGACGGCTGCTACTGTTGCCCGGACACGTTCGGCCATGTTGCCGCTGCATCCTCTCATCACCCTCCATAGACAGGAAGCATTTTCACTCCAGGAGTCGTGAACTTCAGTGCAGCAAGCGTCTTTCAGTAAACAGATCTGCGCGCCGTCGTTCGGATTAAAGGATCATGCCTCAAGATGAAGAACTGAAAGCCTGTTGGGCCGTCAGATGGTAATTAATGGATGACGCTCTCGCCAGCCGTACCTCCTGGGAACGCCTCTTGCTGAAAGAGGGGAGAAGAAAAAGGAGGCTACAAGGAATGGCGTTTGAATCCAGGTTATTTCGCAATACAGGGTTGAGAAGATATCCGCACTGCCTGCGGTTGATTGAAGCGAACGCAGAGATTGCTCCTCTTTGGGAGAGGATTTGTCTGGCCATTTACGTCACGGCGGGGCCGCCGCTCGCAAGACTTTTTCGTGTTGATACGTCGGAGAACTGGGCTAGGGCTGATCGAATAGTCGAGGACGTCCTCGCCGTCACACAATTAACGCCCGAAGAGATCGCGCGACTTTTGAGGCGCTACGTCCGTCTCAGAATGGAGGGTGAAGATCATCTGCCGTTTGACGAAGCGCGCGACCGGATTTATGAGCAGTCTTTCTACCCTATCGTCACGCATTTCACTTACGCCTTGCAGCCTTCGGCGACGGCGCGTCTCAACTTCGTCAGAGAGGTGGTGCGATCCATCCGCGCCGAGCGTGCAGCGGTTGCGGACCTGGGATGTGGATCGGGCGTAATCCTGAGCGAGATTCTGTGTATGAAACCACTCTGGACTGGATACGGCCTCGACATCAGCCCCGCTGCAATCAAGTACGCCGTAAAGCTCGCCGCGCGCAAGGGAGTTTCGGGTAGGGCCGCATTCGGCGCGGGCAACATCACGAGCCTGCCCTATGAAGATAAATCCCTGGACCTCGTCATCGCCTCAGAAATAATCGAGCACATGCCTGAACCGGAAAAAGTCCTGAGCGAGATGGCGCGTGTGCTCAAGCCCCTGGGAAAACTCGTCCTGACGATGCCG
Organism: Pyrinomonadaceae bacterium; assembly: GCA_036392495.1. Classification (GTDB taxonomy): domain Bacteria; phylum Acidobacteriota; class Blastocatellia; order Pyrinomonadales; family Pyrinomonadaceae; genus QHXM01. The sequence continues at coordinate 30,879 of DASVXV010000024.1, forward strand.
CTCGAAAGCCACACGCCGGGGCACATTCACACCCTGACTGACGGGGAAGATTTACGCGCCCTGTGTGAGCGCGCGGGCTTGAGGGTTAGACGCCTTGAGCCGCGCTGGCATTTGGGGTTCGGCGACGACCGCCGGCACATCTTCGCCCTGGCTGAAGCCTGTGACCAGCATCATGAAAATAATTATGTCTCGCCGGATGTTCTGCAAAATTTCTCCACAGTTTATCCTGAGCCGGAAGCTGTTTAGCAGACAGTAACGCAGGCCAAAATAAGAGATAGGGAGCGGGGGCTATTCCTTCTCAGCAGAGCGGGGAACTGTCCACGAAGTCACACAAAACGACACGAAACAAACCATGGCAATTTCGTGTCGTTTTGTGTGACTTCGTGGACAGTCCTATTTCTCCACTTTCCTCAAGCTCGAAAATGAATGAACTCTGCATTTCAGGCAGTTAATCGAGTTTCGAGACCTGATTGTGTTAGACTAGCCGTCTTGTTCATAGCCAGCTTATTTTGAGAAGTAAATGGTAATTATCAAAGCCCCTTATGAAGTATTGTCCTACTTGTAACGCGAAATATGACGACAGCGTAAGTTTCTGCGCCAACGACGGCGAAGTCCTTGAGGACGACGCCACACATATCGTCGGGTCCACCCTCGACGGCCAATATCACATCGAATCTCTGCTCGGCAAAGGCGGAATGGGCGCCGTCTATCGCGCCCGCCACATCCTGCTCGGCGACAGGGTGGCGATTAAAGTCCTCCCGCCGCAGATGCGCAACAACGCCGAATGGCTGCGCCGTTTCCGCCGTGAAGGCCAGGCCGCGCGCCGTTTCCGCCACCCGAACGCCGTCACGGTTTACGACCTCAGGACGACGAGCGATGGCCTCATCTACATGGTGATGGAGTTTGTAGAAGGCCACACGCTCGATGCCGAGTTGAAAAGGCGCGGCCGATTCTCTCCGCTGGAGGCTTTGACGGCCCTTGAGCCGGTCATGAGTGTGCTCAATGCCGCGCACGCTATGGGAGTCGTCCATCGTGACCTCAAGCCCGAGAACATCATGCTAGGGAAACCAGGCGAGGACGGCCTCCCTGTGACGAAGCTTCTCGATCTCGGAATCGCCAAGATGCGCGAGGTCGCGGGCGCGGAAGCCTCTGGCACCACCGCGCTGACGATAGCGGGACAGGTTCTGGGCACGCCCTTCTACATGTCTCCGGAGCAGTGGGGCGAAGTCCCCGCGGACGGCAACATGGAGATAGACGGGCGCGCGGACATCTATAGTCTGGCGGTTGTGATCTATGAGCTGATAGCGGGAAAGCGGCCCTTCCTCGGGCTGACGTTGCAGGAGTTAAGGCGCGAGCACGTTACGGTGAAGGCGCGCCCCCTGCAAGAAGCCGCGCCGGATGTGCCGGAGGCTTTCAGCCGCGCCATTGCGCGCGCGATGTCTAAGGAGAGAAGCGAGAGACAGGCGACCGCAGGAGAGTTCGCGGCTGAATTGCGCGCCGCGCTCGGCCTGCCCGCGCTTGCCGGCTCGTCGCCGAGCATCAATCTCGTTGGCGGCGCGCAAGCCTCTGCTTCTGCCGCGCATGAGTTGAACCCCTCCAGCCAGACTACAAACGAAAACCTCGAAGGGCGCAACACGAGCGCAGATGTTATCGGGCCAACGATTATTACCGTTGATGCCCCACCCAGACGGCAGGCTGAGAGCGCGCCAGCGCCGCCCCTTCTGGACGCGACCTCGCTCGCGCAGCCCGCTCATCCTGCATATCAGGCCGCGCCAACGCCACCGCAGCAGCCCGATCCGAATTTCCCTTCATTCGGGGCATATGCCGAATCGTACGCGCCCGCTGCCGAAACGCCGCGCCGCTCGTCCAAGATGCCGCTCATCATCGCAGTCCTCGCGGTCTTGCTCATCGGCGGCGGTGTCGGCGCCTGGTATTTTCTGAGCAACCGCAATTCGGCGAACACGGCGGAGAACGTCAACAACTCGAAAGCGGCGGGCGAGACCGAAAAGAAAGGTCCGGCGAATACTGGAGACAGTGGCGGCGGCACGACGTCCACCCCGCAGGAGAGTCTGAATTATTGGCTGGAGATCGCAGAGGCTGGTCCGAACGGGGATTCGGCCCGCATCGTGGGCGGCGCGCCGCTCGCTTCCGGGCAGGCATTCAAGTTTCATTTCACGCCGCGCACGGACGGCTACATTTACATCATCGGGTCCGGCGAGAAAGGCGTCCCGACGACCTTTTTGACAGATAAACCGATTCCGGACTATGCCAAGACGAACGAAATCAAAGCGGGCGTTGATTACATTTTCCCCATCGGTGATGAGGGCTGGATTGAGCTTGACGCGAAGCCTGGGACGGAAAGCTATACGATCATCTTTTCGCCAACGCGCCTGACGGAGCCAGCCTTCTTAACTGAAGAGGCGGGACAGGAGCTGACGACGACCGAGCAGAAGGTGCTTGAGGATTTCCGGGCCAAATATAAGGCAAACGCGCCCACCACAAACGTCATCAACGGCGGTGGAACAGAACCGTTAGTCTCCGTCAAAGTGCCGCAGGCCGCAACGGGCGAGCCTGTCATCTTCGATGTTCGCCTTGAGCATAAATAACAGATGGGCGCGGAGAAACTACGGTTCTTCCGCCGCTTTTTAATCCACAATTTCTCAAAGCTATTTCAAGGAGAGTTTCATCAAATGCGTTTCAAAATAATGATTCCATTTTTCGCCGTCGCACTCATCGCAAGCGCGAGCCTTGTGGCGCGCGCGCAGGACGAGGAAGAGGCCGTGCGCGGCTCGTTTTTAACGACACGGACCAAAGTCTCTTCAGGCTCCGGCACCACAGTGAGCCAGTCGGTCTCCATCGGCCAAACCACTTCGGGCCAGAAGACTGGCAAGAGCGGAAAAAGCTCTAAAGGCTCTTCCGGCAAAACGAGCGTGGGCATGAGCGGGAGCGTTAAAGGCTCTACAGGGAAGACTGGCGGGAGCGTGAAGGGCACTGCTTCGGTCAACACCTACGTGCCGTCGGCCATCGGTCTCGGTTACACGCTCTACATGCGCGACACCAACGGCAACGCCGTGCGTGTGGACCCGTCGCAGGAGTTTCACGCAGGGGACCGGATACGCCTCTCACTCGAAACGAACACAGACGGCTATCTCTACATCTTTCACACGGAGAACGACGGCACGCCCGTGATGCTCTACCCGGACGTGCGTTTGCAGAAGGGGGAGAACCACATACAGGCGCACGTTCCCTACGAGATTCCCTGGAACGAGCCGGGCATGGAAAACTGGTTCAAGTTTGACGAGAACCCCGCGAACGAACGCCTTTACGTCGTCGTCACGAGACAACCGCTGCCGGGTATCCCTGTGGGCCAGGCGCTCGTGAATTACTGCGGCCAGAATCGTTGCCCCTGGCAGCCGCCCGCCACGGCCTGGGTCCAGGTGAAAGCCGGGATGCAGGGGAAAGTCGGCATCGTGAAAGGCTCCGGCTACGGGCAGAAGCAGACCTCTGTGGAGCGCGAAGCCACCACGCGCGGCCTGGGGCTGGATCAGAGCGCGCCCGAACCGTCCGTCATTCGGATGAACGTTTCGTCGAACGCGCCGATTCTAGTGACGGCAGTTGACCTGATTCACAAGTAAAGCAGGAGTCAGAATGAAAGGCAGAATTCAGGAGTCAGAATCCAGAAGCCAGAATAATAAGGCTGAAACCACATTCTCCAGATTCTCTTTTCTTCTGGCTCCTGAATTCTGGATTCTGAATTCTGCTTTCCCCGGAGAACAAAAATGAACCCCAAGTCGAAGTCCCTCGTCGCTCTTCTTTCGCTCGCTCTTATCTCGACAACTTTTCCAGGGTATTCGCTCGCGCTGGGCGCGAGCCCCACGGGCACAACTGAGGGCGCAATCATTGAGCCCGCACCGCAGGGAGTGCAGGCCGCACAGGCCCTCAGGCAGGGTCGTGCCCTTCTCAAGCGTGGCAAAGCTGATCTGGCGCTGGCGCAGCTTCAAAGCGCGCTCAATCAATTCAAAGCGGCGAACAACAGTAAGGGCGTGGCCGCGGCCAACGACGCGCTCGGCGACCTCTATGTTCGGCAGGGGCAGTACACCGTGGCGCTGAAATATTATCAGGATGCTCAGACAGCCTTTCAGGAGGCGGCGAGCAGGCAGGGCGCTCTGGAAACGACGTTCGGCATGCCGGACAATGAGTTCAACGCCAACCTGATGCTCGCCAAGATAGGCGACACCAACTACCGCATGGGCAGAGTCTCTGAGGCGAGCGCCGCTTACGCTTCGATGCGGGTTGAGAAACCGGACCCGTCGAAGCTGACGGGTAACGTGAAGAAGAGCGGCGGGGGGATTTTGGGCGGAGGTGGCGGCGGGCTGCTCAGCAGAATACCCGGTGCGGGAGGCGCTGGCGGGGC
>DASVXV010000025.1:0-39688 GCA_036392495.1 Pyrinomonadaceae bacterium
GCTGTTTAGCGCTGTTCTGGCTAATTAACCTCAATTATAAGGAGATTTAGCCCAATGAAACCCAAACGCAAAAGCTCGTTTTTCGTCAATGTTTATCGTGTCAAGCGAAAATCGCCTTTTTCTACTGCGTAACATCAGTTAATTATATTGTGCGCGTCTTCGCGCTTCCGGCCTCACAGGGGCTTGAAGCGCGCCGCCCTCGCGTTCTCCTATCCCCCTATAGCAGTCACAAAAAGCCTTATGCCCCCCGCCCTGCCTTTCCTGAGCCCAAGGACTCTTTTCCTATCAGCGCTGCGGATCATTCGTAGTAAGAGACGTTTTCTGGCCGTCTCGCTCTGTCAGCTTCTTCTAATCATCTACGCGAGCCCGCCTGCGCAGAGCAGCAAGGGCGCTGGCGCGCGCCCTGAAAAACGGGAAAACGCAGTTTCCGCCACGTCGCATGGCACGAAAAAACGCATCGCCCCTTTGCGACGCAGCGAGACACAGGAGGGCACGCGCTTTACTCTCACCTCCGACTCGCTGCTCGGTGATTACAGCTCTTACGTCGAGGGCGAACGCTTCTTCGTAAAGATTCCGCAGGCCGCCCTTTCGGGCGCGCAGAAGAAGGGCGGGAGCGGGCGCGGTTTTACCGACCTCAGAGTCGAGCAGCGTGACGACGATGTCGTCCTCTCGTTCATCTTACAGATAGGGGCGAGCGTCAGCTTCAATCAGACTTTCAATCGGCTGGATGTCGTCTTCATCACAAACGAACAGGCATATAAAGCCGGCGCCCTTGCGAGCCATGCGCGTGGACGTGCGTGGGCGCGCTTCCAGACGAGTCTTAATCGTTTCGAAGCGGCCTGCGGACCGCGTGACATCCGCGGCTGGCTCACTGTGTGTTGATTGTTCCCATCTGCACGACCTCGAAGTCAGAGCCTTTGACTCCCTTCAGGGTGCTCAGCTCCGAATCGCTCCAGCGTGAATCCGGGGCTCCGCTCAAGTACCAGTTCGAGCCATTGTCAGCCACGATCATTCCGTATCTCTTCAGCGCGCGTAAGATCACCTGCATCGCTGGCGAGAACCGGGAGATGTCGAAGGACGCTTTGAGGCGCACGCGCATGCCCATCGGCGGCAAGTTCGGGTTGGTATCGTTGCTGGCGAAGTGGCGCGCCGGAAAGACGTAAGCCCTGCGCGTGCGTTGAACTGTGAAGCGCAGGGCGTGTCTGATCTCTCCCTGCTCGAAGACCTCGTCGTAGCGCACTAGTCCTGGAAAGATCGGCAGGCCCGCGGCATCTGCAGAGGTCCAGCCGGCGGGCCTGAGCGCGTTCGAGTTCAGATCGAAGACCGCGCCGCACGCTGCGTTCCAGCTCGCGCCGCCATTTACAGGATAAGCGGAGTAGAGCTCGTAGAGTTTCCAGGCGTCTCTGTCAATCACTATGACGTGCCTGTCGCCCGTGGCGTTCGGTCCGCCTTCGATGGGGGCGTTCGGCGGTACAGGATATGGACCCGGATCGCTCTCGCGTCCATAGGCTGTGAAATTAATCGGCACTTTAGCCTGAGCGCCTGAAACGACGACATAGGGGATGCCGTTCGGTGCGCCGGCATAGACTGTTCCGAAGTCCGGATGAAGCCCAGTGGTGAGCCCTATGCTGGCGATCAGGTTGTTAGAGTTCGGGTCAACCGGCGCGGTCGAGATCTCCTGGTTCCAGGCATTGTCGGAAGGGAAGAGCTGCTTGCCGCGAAGGCTCGCCCCGGCGCCGAGGTCTGGCACGGGCGTGATGTCGCCGTCATCTGGCGGTCCGCCGCCCGTGTGGCCGATGCCGACGCGCACGCGATTGCTCGTCGCCCCGTGCAAGGTGATGCAGACCAGCACATCGCCGACATCGCCCAGATTGTCATTGAGTCTGAGAACAACAAAGCTCATCCACTCGAAGGAGGGGACCCTTCCGACATACTCCACGCGCAGGGGGTAATGAGCGCGAGCGCCGTCTTCCGCGTCGGCCGTGAGCGCGTCCGTTCCTTCGCCGGGCGCGAGGTTGAGATTCGTGGCGAAGAGCACGATGCGCGTGCGCCTGTCACTGCTGAAAGGATTTTGTGCGTTGGGCGGGAAGGGCTCTCTCATCCAGGTAATGGAATCCAGTGCAATCGCGCGCGTCGAATTCGCGGCGGTCAAGAGTACTGGAGGCGTCTCGGCGGGGGCAGCGGCGTGCGTCGCGTAGGGTGGCCCGATTGAGAAGAGAAGCGCCAGAGCGATTAACGAGAACAGGGAGACAAGCTTCATACGGCCGCGCGCACGCGCAGGCGCAGAGAAAGAGAGAGAGGCCGAACGCATAAAACCCTCGATTGTTGAATTGAATCCGGTGAGGTTAAGGGCAAGTGAACACTAACAGTTCTACTTTAAGCTTCTCGTTCAAGATGTCAAGCGAATTCTCCGCAAGCAGATATTACGAAGCGGGACCGAGCCTTTCCCGCACCTTCGCTTGACGTCCTAAAATTTCGGCGTGTCATCCTCCTCGGACGTGATACCGAGCTGGTCGGAGCCTGGCTGTCTGAGGGATTTGAGTTTCGCGGAGACCTGACTGCTCAATCTCTCGGCCCTGTCCTTGGTCTCCACTTTCGCCTCGAAGAAATCTTCAAACCACGTCGGCGAGCTGTTTGATTCCGGCTCGCCGGGGATTGACGGGCCCTTCCCGGCCGCCGCCTCGCTGCCGGAGAGTTTGGCGAGCAGAGGCTCGATCTCCTTCTCGTAATAACTCCTCAGGTTCTGCATCTCGTCGGCAATATTCAGGGCCGTCAGGACGGCGATCTTAAGAAGGTCATAAGTTGTGGTCTGAGAGGAAATCTGGCGCATCCGCTCGTCCACCAGCCGCGCCACCTGCTCCAAGTGTTCCCTGCCGGCCTTCGAGCGGAGCCTGTAGATCTGGTTGAAGATCGTGACTTCCACTGGTTCGGTCAGCACAGAATCAATATCTGAGTCGCTCATGAGGAGGAGATTACGTTTTTTGGAGAGAATTGAAAAGAAGAACTTGAGGATTTAAACTTTGAAGGTGATTGATATGCCGGAGGGGGGACTCGAACCCCCATGCCCTTGACGGACGGCAGATTTTGAGTCTGCTATGTATACCAATTTCATCACTCCGGCATGAAACCTTATATTATTAAACATCACAAGCTATGGTCAATTGGAAGCGTAGAAAATATAGTCGAGACGAATTTACGCAGGCGTGGCTTAGTAGTTCGTCTATCGCCCAAGTAGCGAAGAAGCTAGGGTGCAATGTGACAGGCGGTGGTTATATTACCTTGAAGGCGGCGGCACGAGAGTTGGCATTGGATGATAGCCATATGACCGGGCAGGGGTGGAATCTCGGTTGGCAATCTAACCCGGCGAAGGAGCGTATAATTCCCCTGGCTGATATTCTAGTTGAGAACTCCACTTATACGACAATTTGGCGGCTTAAACGGCGTCTGCTGCGGGAAGGTATTTTGAAGTATAAGTGTTACTTGTGCGGATTAACCGAATGGAAAGGTAAGCCAATCACACTACAGCTTGATCATATTAACGGGATGCATTTAGACCATAGGATACAAAATCTCAGACTTCTTTGCCCCAACTGCCATTCGCAGACAGAGACTTTTGCAGGGCGGAATAAGGGATAATCTGCCGCATCTGCCATTGCGCCACTAAAACATATCTTACCTATTTCATCCGACGCCAGTTCGTGCAGTCGTCAAGTTTGGAAAGCTGGTTGACGTCGCGCACACACATCTCGAAATGACCGCAGGCGCGGCAGATGTAGCAATCCAGCTCAAGGAGTGTGATGTCTGGGATGAAACGCTTGTCTTTGTATATCCTCAGCAGCGGCTGGCCCCCGTCTGTGGAGAGTCCTGCCTGAGCGCCCTGCCCGTCACTGTAATAAACCTCTTCCGAGGCGCATCTCGGACATCTGCCATCTCGCATAGCATTAATTCCTCTCTGAATAAAAATAGATCTTCGCACACCATGCCTTCCGCTCAAACTCTTTCATGCCAGCCGTTAAACAGTGTGGCAAAATGATTATTGCCAGGGGAAGCCGTAAAATTGTAGAATGGCTGTGCCCGTGTGGGTGGCGCATCTCTTCCTGCTTTTAAACGTCGCCGCTCGCGTGTGCTGCCTTTAATTCCTTGCCTTTTGAGGGGTTCGACAGGTTAGGCGGCCTCTCAGCATCCAGAAAATTGTCCGGAGCGAAGATATGCTTGATGCAAGCTCTGAGAGAGCGCGTGTGCTGATCGTTGATGATGAGCCGGATATCAGAGTGCTGCTCTGTGATCTGCTCTCGATTAACTACGATTGCGTGACCGCATCGTCTGCCGAAGAGGCGCTCGCTCTCTTGCCAGGGGGGAACTTTAATTTAATCATCAGCGACATCACCATGGGCCGGATGAGCGGGCTTGAGATGATCCCGCACGCGCTCCGTTGTTCGCCAGAGACGGTCGTCGTGATGATCAGCGGCATGCAGACCATCGAAAGCGCCATAGAGGCCCTGCGCCTCGGCGCGTTCGATTACATCATGAAGCCGTTTGACCTGCGCCAGGTCGAGGCCGCGGTCAAACGCGCTCTCGAAAATTACGAGCTGCGCGCCGCCAAGCGCCGTTACGACAATCACCTGGAAGAGCTTGTGGAGCAGCGGACAATCGAGCTGGATCAGGCCCTGGTCTCGCTCGAAGACGCCTACCGCACGACGCTCAAAGCCTTAACCGCCGCGCTCGAAACGAGGGACGCCGAAACACACGGACACTCTGAGCGCGTCGTCACCTTCAGCCTGCGGCTCGGCCGGGAGCTCGGGCTCAATAAAGAAGAGTTGAAAGCCCTGGAGTTCGGATCGCTTCTACACGACATAGGCAAGATAGGCGTCCCGGACGCCATCCTGCGTAAGCCCGCGAAGCTGACCGAAGAGGAATGGAAGCGGATGCGCGAGCACCCGCTGCACGGGCAGCAGATTCTGCGCGGGATAGAATTTCTTGAAGGCGCGGCGCGCGTCGTCGCACAGCATCACGAGAGATGGGACGGGTCCGGTTATCCGCTAGGGCTCAGAGGTTGCGAGATTGATTTGAACGCGCGCATCTTCGCAGTGGCCGACGCCTTCGACGCGATGACCTCGGATCGCGTCTACCGCGCCGGGCGCAGTTACGAAGCCGCTGCGGCGGAGTTTGATTCCTGGGCCGGCCGGCAGTTCGACCCGAAGGTCGTGGAAGCTTTCCACCGCGTTCCCCGCGAAGACTGGGAAGAGCTGCGACACCTCTCTCTGATTAAGCGGCAGGACAGGACATCAATCCCACCGATCTTAAGACTCCTGGAAACGGAAACAGTTGCACTTGCTTCGTGAATCGTAAATCGTAAATCGTAAATAGACGAAAGGCGTTTTTCTCTATTCACGATTTACGATTTACGATTCACTATTTAGCGATGTATCCGCGGCGTGTGCGCAGCGCCAGCCCCTGGCGGCGCGGGGTGACTTCGATGCGGCGGTACTCGCCCGCTTTGGCGTTGGCCAGCGGGCGCGTCGGCCTGTAGGTGATGACATACTGCGCCCCTATGTCGCGTGCGACCGTGTCGGCCTGGGCGAGCATCGCGTCTTCGGAGGCGGGCAAAAGAATCTGTCCCCCTGTCTCTTCCGCTAGAGACTTGAGGCGCTTCTCGTTGGCCTTCGCGCTTTCGGCATATCTCTTATACCAGCGCCGCATCGCGCGGTCCGTGTCAATCGTCATGATCTTGTAGGAAGGCGTGCGGTTAATATCCGGCGATGGCATGGTCGGGTCGCCGCCTGTCGGGGTCGAATTTCTCTGCGTCCCGTCGCCGCCGGAGAGGATACCTCTCCTCTGCCGGGTGGCGATGGCATCACGAACGAGCTCCGTGTAGCTGATGATGTGGACCGTGGCCTGCGCCGCGATGAGCTGCTTGACTGCGTCGCTGTAAGCGACCTTGCCGCCGGGCGTCTCTATCCCGTCCGTGACCAGGACCACGTGGCGGCTGCCCGCGGGCTTATCTTTCAGCATGTTCGCGGCGGCGACGATAGCTTCAGAGATTCTCCCGCGCTTGCCCGCATAAAGTTTGGTCTGGAGAACAGAGCCGATGCTTGCGGTGTCTGTCGTCCAGTTCTGGAGCACATTCACGCCCGAGCCGAACTGAATCACTGCCACCTCGTCATTCTGACGCAGGCGCGAGAGCAGGCGCATGGCGACCGCGCGCGTCGTCTTCACGTCCTTCGTCAAAGTTATCTGATTATCAACGTCCAGGACGAGCAGCACGCTTGCAGGGATGTGTCGAATGCTTTTGATCTGTTGCTGAACGCCGTCTTCAAGCACGAGCACGTCATCCATCTCAAGCGTCGGGTCGAAATGGCCGTAATCGTCGAAGGCCACCAGGGGCAGGCGCACCTCTTCTGTGAAGACTTTGAGAGGGTCCTGTTCCTGACGCTCTTCTGGCGTCGGCTGCGGCTGCTGCCTTCCGGACTGAGCATGCGCGGCCATCGCCGGGACGAATGCGAGTGCGATGAAAGAGAGAATTAAACGGCGCAAAATCATGCGAGAGCCTCCACTTGAAGGAAAACAATATGAAGAATGGCTCACGTTTGATGCCGCGGGGGTATTCCAGGAGTTGCCCCGACAAACGAATTATGAATTTTGAATGTTGAATTTTGAATTGAGGTCAAAAGCCTTTAATTCAAAATTCAACATTCAAAATTCATAATTTTGTTTTGCGCGCCTGCGCCTGGACGGCTGTGATGGCGACGGCGTCAACGATGTCTTCCGCCTTGCAGCCGCGTGAAAGATCGTTGGCGGGTTTGTCGAGACCTTGCAGGATGGGACCGATGGCGGTCGCTCCGGCCATGCGTTCGGTCAGTTTGTAACCGATGTTGCCGGCCTGCAGGTCCGGGAAGATGAGCACGTTGGCGCGGCCCGCGACCGCTGAGCCCGGAGCTTTCGATTGGGCGACCGTCTGGAGGAGCGCTGCGTCCGCCTGCAGCTCGCCGTCCACATCCAGCTCGGGCGCGCGCGCGCGAACGGTCTTCGTCGCTTCGACGACTTTGTCCACAAGCTTGTGTTTGGCGCTCCCTTTCGTCGAGAACGAGAGCATGGCGACGCGCGGGGTCGTGTCCAGAAGGGCGCGGCAGGAATCTGCGGAGGCGATGGCGATCTCTGCCAGCTCCGTTGACGAGGGCTCTATCACCACGCCGCAGTCCGCGTAGATCAAAGCGCCCTCGTGTCCGAACCTTTCATCTTTGAGCGCCATCACGAAGAAGCTGGAGACGAGCTTGAAGCCTGCGCGCACGCCGATGCAGTGGAGCGCGGCGCGGACCGTGTGCGCGGTCGTATTGGTGGCGCCCGCGACGGAGCCGTCCGCGCGCCCCATCCTGACCATCAGGTTGCCGTAATAGAGCGGGTCCTGTAGGGCGATGCGCGCCTCGTCTGGCATCATCCCCTTGGCGCGTCGCAGCTCGTGATAAAAGTCCGCCATCTTCTCGAAATCCGGGGCGCGGCGATGATCTATCACTTCGACGCCGCCGAGATTGGCGCCCGTGCTCTGCGCCGCGGCTCGAATCTTCTCCTCGCTGCCGAGAAGTGTGATGCGCGCGATCTTCTGCTCGGCGCACATCGCGGCAGCGGCGACCGTGCGCGGGTCGTCGCCTTCGGGCAGGACGATCTGCTGCGGGTCTGCTGCGGCGCGCTGGCGCAATTTTTCGAGAATGTTCATAAGGCAGTGATCCGCTTTCAGTCTTCAGCTTCGAGATGTTTTGTTATGTATGCGGAGTCTAACCGAGCGGCTTTCAAGATGCAAAGCCCACTAAAAAGGCTGAAATCGCTGAAGCGGAAATAGCTTACTGCGAGCTTGCCTAAATGACGAAAATGACGATGAAAATAATTATCAGCAGGGCTGATGCAGCCTCACCAGAAGTTGCGCTTCACGCTCGAACTGCTTACGCAGTTTCTCGTCGCTAAAGAATGTTTCCTTGAGCGCGACGGGGGGCATTACGCCGCTCATCTATAGCTTCATAGACCGTCCCCATTCCGCCCTGCCCGAGTTGGCGAGTGATGCGATAGCGGGCTTGCAGAATTGTATTCGGTGCGAGTGGCATCGTTTTTCTATAAACTGTTAACTGTCAGGCGCGCATCTTAGCCCACTTCGAACTTCGGCGCGAGAGATTGCCGGCCTTCCTAAAATCTTCGTGCTGGAAGATTCCTTTTCAACTTAGCTCTGTTAGAAAGGGTTTTTGATAATCTTTTTTGCTCTTTCAAACATCTTGCCTGTTTTACTCGGAGTCTTAGTAGGTCTTGCTGCCACCCTTCGAGCTTTATTCGTAGAAATGTTTGCCTGGTTATCGTTCTCGACAATCGTATTTGAATTGTTTGATATGTCGCCTGGTGAATTACTATCGACCGATTCAGAACTTCCGACTGCCGGCTCTTCGGGTTGAGTTGAAAGACCCGGCGATGGTTGAGTGCTCGGAGCGGTTACGGGCGGTGTTTGCCGTGTGCTTTGTGAGGGAGACCGACTCTTGTTCATGATGCCGTAAACGACCGCCGCTAAAACAACAAACAAGCCCGCTATCGCTATCCCCACACGTCTTCTTTTCCAGACATTCGCTGAAGCGTCAGTTGTCTCTTCGTCTATCTTTTCCTGAGTATCAATAGCGTCCGTCGAAGCCTTCTCCATTTGAGATGTCGAAGGCGCATTCGGGTCAGTGGTTTCAATTGCAGACAAAGCGGCGGGCGGATCGGAGCGCTCTGATTCCGAAGCAGCCGTCTGGCTCTCTTTTACTGGTGCTGTGTCGGGACTCTTTGACTCAGCTTTTTGTGCCACCGATAAGACCAGACCGGCCTCATGTAACGCGAGCCGCATCTCTGCGGCAGAGGATGGGCGATGCTTGCGATTGATTGCCATAGCCTGCGAGAGCACTACGGCTACTGAGTGTGGCACCTTCGGATTTACTTCATCGGCCGGTCGCAACGGGTCGGGCTGGTCGTCCTCAATGGCGATATAACGAGTCGGGGCGTCAACCGGGACCATATTAGTGATGAGGTGATAGAGCGTCGCTCCAACGGCATACAGATCACTGCGCTGGTCGGTGCCTTTACCGAAGATTTGCTCAATAGGAGCGTAAACAGGCGTATAACCGCGCACGCTCCGGCTGGTCACAAACGTTGGCATCTGACCCGCAGCGCCTTTAGCTAGTCCGAAGTCGAGCAGAAAGAGGGCCCCATCTTCGTCTAATTTTAGATTGGCAGGCTTGATGTCTCTGTGCAGAATAGGCGGGTTGCGCCTATGCAGATAATCCAGCACGCCGAGAGTTATGTCCGCCCAACGCAACACTTCTTCGACAGGGAAAGCGCGCCCTCGCAGTGCGAGCAGTTTCGCCAAATCCGTCCCTTGAATAAACTCCATCACGAGAAACTGCCGATTGTCTTCAATGAAATGGTCTATGACTTTCGGCAGTGAAGAGTGTCGCAAGTTCGCTAAAAGATTGGCCTCGCGTTCAAACGCCCGCCGGGCTTCATCATCTTCAATGAGAGCTTCTTTGATGGCGACAAGAGAATTGAGGCGCTCGTCAATGGATTCATACACGCAGCCCATGCCCCCTTCTCCGAGCTTGCGGACAATGCGATAGCGGTTCTGGAGAATTGTATTGAGCGAGAGCATTTAGGGTCCCTTGCCAAGAAGCGTGTGAAGCCCGGAACGGTTACGCTTTAGAACGGCTGAACATATTAACCTAGTTCGACGCGGGAATGGAACATTTAGAGCAACAAGCGTCGCCGTAATTTGTTATAGGTCTGTAAAACTATTATTTTATGTATCCAATAATCAACTTGCGAGGAGTAGAGAAAGATGGCGCGGCTTAAATTAAAGCGACGGATGAAGAACTTGCTGATGTTCCTGCCGAACATGATCGCGCTCTGCGGGCGGCTGATCACGGATAAGCGCGTCCCGGCGGCGGAGAAGGCGCTCTTTGCAGGGGCCGTCATCTACGCCCTGATGCCGTTTGATCTCATCCCGGACCTGATTCCTTTCGTGGGACAGATTGACGATACATACCTGATCGCGATGACGCTGCTCCGGCTAATCAGCAAGACCGATGTCAGGGTGGTCCGCGAGAACTGGCGCGGCGGCGGCGACATCATTCAACTGGCCGAAGCCGTGGCGGGACTCGCGCCGCGCTTTCTGCCCAAGCGTGTGCTGCGTGTGCTTTCGGCAAAAGTCAAAACCGTGCCCGAAGGATTGGGCGGCGTCGTCCAGGCAGTCAGAAACTCGGAGCCTTTGCTGGTAGAAGTGCCCGGCGAGAAGAAGAAATAAGAGAAAGTAAGTAGCGTGAGTTTGATGTAGGTAGAAATGGTTTCGAACCCATAGCCCCGAAGGGGCGACCGTCTAAAGCCCAGGGCGTCAGCCCTGGGTCACAGCGCCGAGTTGAAATGCAAGCCCGCGCGAGCGGGCGACAGCCCTTGAATTGCATGCGGGCGTTCACGGGCTGTCGCCCATTTCATGGGCTCGATATTTCTTCCTGCCGGTGACCCAGGGCTAACGCCCTGGGCTTTATGCTATCGCCCATTTCATGGGCTTTTGTTTTTCTTCCTGGCCGTAACCCAGGGCTGCCGCCCCTGGCTAAATTCTGTCGCCCCTAACGGGGCTGTTCTTACTGGAGCTTACTTAATTATCTTGAAGCTGACGCTCCTGGTCAGCGGGTTGACCGTGAAGCGAACGAGCGTCTTCGGAACTTCAGTCCCGGTGACCGGCAGCTTGAAGCTGGACGTGCCCTCCTGGTTGCCGGAAGCATTCAGCAGGAACTGCTCGCTCTTGATGGTGAACACAGCCGGACCGCTCGCGTAGGCGACCACGCGATAGATGTAAGTCCTGCCAGGAACAACCGAGTAGCCGACAGACTCGTTCGGTCCGAAGTTGCCGGACGTGACGAGCACGTGACCCTGATCGTCCCGCAACTGGAAGTCAAGGTCAGGTATCGCGCCCGCGGTCGGCGTCGCGCTGAGCGTGCCCTCGACGCCAAACGCCCCCTCGCGCGCCACGAACGGCACGTCAACGTAGTCAACGCCGTTCACACGCGACGCGCCCGCCGTGCCGACGACGACGATGCCCTGATACGTGTCCGTCACGCTCGACAGGTTGATGGGCGCGCGGCCTCCGCCGTCGCCGTCGTAAGTCTGGCTGCCGTTGGCCGGAGCGGATGCGCCGCGCACGCGTGCCGTCACGAGCGCGTCGAAGGTGAACATCTGCGCGTTCGGATCGTTGAAGATCAGCCTGCGCGCCCCGGAGGTCGCCCCCGCTGCGAGCGTCTGGTTGTAGATGAACGAGGCCGGCCTGGACTTGCCGTCGCCGCCGTTGTCCGCATTGGCGACCGTCACCGTCGGACTCGACGTGCTCAGTATCTGGAAGTCTAGCGGAGCGTATGCGGTCGAATCCGCCGCGCCCGCGATACCGTTGTTCTTGAGCGTCTGGTCAAACTCAAACTTTCCGTTGGCGAAGCTCGCGTTTGAGATTGCAGCCTGGATGGAGTTCGTCACGTCTGCCAGGCCATAGCTCAGCGAAGCCGACCCGGAGAGGTCGCTGAAGCCCGCCTGCCGGTTCGGATTGATGCTGATGGCGCGCACGGCGTACTCCGTGCCGAACATCTCGTTGAAACCCGACGCATCGTTCACGGATTTGATGCCCGCGGGCGCGAAGAACTCCGCGATGACGCCACTATCCTCGTAGCTCGTCTGCCCGCCTGCGACGTAACCGACGTGCGACCACCCTGTCGTCTGATTGTCGCCGTCAAAGTACGGGTGAGACGGCACGGGAGCAAACTGGCGCTGGCCCGCAGTGCCGATCTTGCGCTTGAAGACCTCGTAAGCGTATGCGCCGCTCACAGGCTGCCACGAAACGCGCAGAGACTTGGACGAAGCGGGTTCGACCACAATATTCTGCGGCGCGCTCGTATGCGCCTGGTCGAGCGCGAACTGCGGCACGGCGGTCGAAATGGCCTGACGGCCTCCGAGCGGAGCCTGCGCGTTCAAACCCATCTCGTGCGAGGCGAAGACCTGCCAGATGAGCGCGGCGTGCTGGCCCGGCGCATCCAGGTCCGTCGGGTCTGACGGGTAAAGTATCTGGTCCGCCACGAGCATCGCGTCGCGCGCCTTGACGAAGGTGTCGGGCGCGGTCAGGCCGAGGATGTAGAGCGAGGCCAGAAAATCGCGCTCCCAGATCTCCTGCCCCGCGCTGATTTTGCGCGTGGGCTGCCCGTCAATGAATGCCGGGCGCAGGAACTGTTGCTGCGGCCAGGCATTAATCATCAGGTGGCGCAGGTCCCACATCGCGCCGACGTAGATTTCGCCATCGCGGTGAACCTCAAACGTGCCGCCCCTCGTGCCGAGTTGCGAGTACTTCAGCGTCGTGTGAACGGAGCGAATCCACGCGAGCGACTCCGGGTCGCGCCCCGCATTGCGGAAGAGCTGGCGGTAGCCCGCGCCCTTGACCGAATATTCGCCGATGGCTTCGGCGTCAGTAATCGTGTAGGCCCAGAGGTCCGCCTGCCCTTCATTCAACGCGCCGCCTTCGGGCGCGCCTTCGAGTCCGGCGATGGGCGTCGAGACCGAGTGCATCCCCTCGTGATAAGCGACAGCGCCGTCTTTGCCGAGATCGTTCAGCAGGTAGCCGTGGCCGTAGAGCGTCGGGTTGACGACGATGGTCTGCGGCCCCGCGGGCGTGTCAACGGTGGTGACGAGCGGCAGCGAGAAGGCGTTGTCCAGACCGAGCGTTGACTTGACGATTGTGTTCGCGTCCGTCGTGTCAATGCACGCTACGGGGTCTTCGCAGAGCGCCGCGAAGGCGTTCGGAAAGTGCGGCAGCCCTACGAGCGGACGGTCCGAGTTCGGATACGTGTCCGGGAAATCGCCCTGGCCGATGCGGCTGTGGACTAAGTCGCCGCGCCGATGTATGTCGTCCACGTACTCGATCAGGTAGTTGATGAAGAAAAAGATGTTCACGGTGTCTATGTGCTCGGCTGGCTCCGCGTAATCGTCCGCCTCGTTCGGCTGCGCCTCCAGCGGCGCGTTGTTCTGCCGGAAGTGGAAAGTGCCCAGAGAGCTCTGTGCAAAAGGCTGCTGTGTGGCGAGCACGTTCTTGACGAAGGCGTGCGGCCCGGCCATCAGACCAGCAGCGCCTGTGGCATTCGTGCCAGGATTGTAGCCGCGCAGTTGCACGCGCTTGAGGCCGTCGGGCTCATTGCTGGCGTCTAGCTTCAGCTCGCCCGTGTCAGGGTTCTTGAGCGTCGGGTGGTTCGGATAGATGTCCGCCGTATAGGTAAGAGTTTCGGGCGCCTGCTGCGCTTTGACCAGGTTCTCGCGCGCAATAACCTCTCCGGTCGTAGCGTCAACCTGCGTCACGAAGAGGCCGAACGGGTTGCGCGAAAATGCGATTACGTTCCAGGCGAGACGATAGCCGTCCGCCGTCGGGTAAATGTTCAGACGCGGCTCGCGCAAACCCGGAGCGAGCTGGCGTTGCAGCTCGTCGAGCGCGGGCGTCAGATATTGCTCTACGCTTCCGGGTCTGTTGACGGAGTATTGCGCGAGCGACGTCAGGGCCGATGCCGTAGCCGCAGCCGCGCCGAGCGTGGGCGTCGCGCTCATTACATTCACGTCGCGAAAGGTCGAGCCCA
This sequence comes from Pyrinomonadaceae bacterium, assembly GCA_036392495.1. Taxonomy (GTDB): domain Bacteria; phylum Acidobacteriota; class Blastocatellia; order Pyrinomonadales; family Pyrinomonadaceae; genus QHXM01. The sequence goes on from DASVXV010000025.1 coordinate 13,659, forward strand.
TGACCAGACGAATGCGTTTGTCCGAAGAGAGCAGGAAGCCTAGTCCGCCGCCAGCGACATCAACACCGCCCGCGCGCTGTTGGAAGCGCAGGAGATGTCCGCCCAGCCCCTCCTTCTGACTGACGAGCACGAGCGAGTCCGAGGTGACACCGAAGAGCGTGGAGTTCTTGTTGACGAACGCGCGCGCTGTGTTCTCAGGCGTGTCCGCGGAAGGCTCCGTGTGGAAGTTCATCATCACGTCGGGCGAGCCGCTGAATGCGTTCCAGCGCGCGTTCATCTGCTGCCCGTAGGCGCTCTTGAGGCTATCCAGGGCCGTGAGTTGCTCGCTGGTTGGCTGGCGCGTGGCCGCCGCCAACAGGTTCGGATCAACGTTCGGCACTGTCTCGCGGTACAGGTCTAGGTTGACAGCCTTCGTCCCGGCAGCGCCCGCGGGCTGGCCTGGCGGGAGAGCCACTAGAAATGTTGCGACCAACGCTGCGAGAGCCACGGCTAACCTCACGCGCGCCTTCCTCTTCAATGCTTTCATCTTAATCATTCCTTCCTCGCTTTCGGGATGCCTCCTGGAAAAATTCGGTCTAGCTCAGCATGTGTTGAAAATAAGGGAAGGCCGTTGAGAAAAACTTGAGCGGCGTGGGGAGGAAAAAAGGCTGGTTTTCCTGGGAAAAAGGGGCTTTTGCCCACATCGGAAGACTTGAGGAAAACTTGAGCCGGATGCGACTCAGGAGATATTTCTTGTCATAAAAGGCTCGCGGGCGGTGTTCTCTCTACAAAAGAGGAATAATCTGCCCGGCGTCACGCGTGCGCTTGCGGCTCCCGGCAAAAACCCACGAAGAACAGGAGAATCCATAATGAAACGGCATGTTCGCTCTCTCTTATTCCGGCTCCGCTCGCGCAAGGCCGCAGCGGCCACGCTCTTTGGCCTGCTCGCGGTCCTGGCCGTCCCGGCGCTCTTCGCCTCAACATTTACGTCTCAGCCCGCGCCTGCTCCACAATCCGGCTTCATAGGTGAGTGGCTTGCCGACTTCAAATCAAGAAACGATGGCCTTGTTCAATTTTCGCTCCGGTTCGAGGAGCGAACGGACAATACCCACAACAGCTGGAATTACTCGAACGGCATTGCGGCGGAGCAGCTTCAAGGGCTCAGCCGCGAGCAGGCTCTGAATCCAGCGGGCGGGCAGGTCCGTTTTCAGATCAAGCGCGACGCCGGCAGCTTCGATTGCGAGGGCTGGTTCCGGGCGGGCCTCGGCTCGGGCCACTTTACCTTCGTCCCTAACCGCGCGTTCGTCTCGGAGCTGAACCGGCGCGGCGTCAGCGGGAACCCGACGGACCAGCAGCTTTTCACCTTCGCGCGCACGAACGTTGGGCTAAACGTTTTGGACGAGCTGAAGGCGCAGGGGCTCGGGACCCCGACCTTAGCGCAGCTTGTTCAGATGAGCGAGCACGGCGTGCGGCTCGAATACCTGAAGGGCCTCAGGGCGCTCGGAGCGAAGCCACGTTCAATCGAGATGGTGCTGGCGATGCGTGACAACGGCGTCAGTCTCAGCTACATGGAGCAACTGCGCGACTACGGGTTCCGCGAACTTTCCGCCGAAGCTTTAATCAGGGCGCGTGCGCAGGGCGTCAGCTCCAGCTATCTCAGTGCTTTGAAGAAAGAGGGCTACACGAATCTTTCGCTGGACGACTTGACGCGACTCAGAAGCCAGGGCGTGAGCGCCTCTTTCATAGAGGGCCTGCGCGCAGCCGGATACCCGAGGCTCCCTCTGGAGCAACTGATCAGGCTGCGCGAGCAGGGGGTCAGCGTCAGCTTCGTCAAGGAATTGAAGGAGTTGGGATACGAGACGCTCCCGGTCGAGCAGTTAATCCGCCTGCGCAACAACGGCGTCACGCCCTCTTTTATACGCCGCGTAAAATCCACCGGCGGGACGCGCCCGACGGTTGAAGAGCTGATCCAGATGAGAACCCGCGGCAGCTATTAGAACTCGATTGCGGAATGCAGATCGAGAAAAGCAGAAGGCAGAAAGCAGAAGGCAGTAGGCAGTAAAAACCAGGAGCGTTTTGCCTTTACTGCCTTCTGCCTTCTGCCTTCTGCTTTTCATTCCGCAATCCGCATTCCGCAATCGAACGAAGCGCCTGGAGCAGCTTGTCGTGTATCCCGCCGAAGCCGCCGTTGGACATGATGGCGACGACGTCGCCCGCGCGTAGCTCAGGCTCAAGACGTCGCACGATCTCGTCCGCGCTCTCTATCTCAGACGCGGGTTTCCCGCTCGCCGCTATCTCTTCAATCAGCTGGCGCGTATCCAGCACGCGCCCCTTTTCCGTCGCCACGCTGCGGTCGAAGACGCTGGCGATGACGACGTAATCGGCCGTCTGAAAGGCTCGCGCGTAATCTTCCTGAAAGACTGCCAGGCGCGAAGACCACGAGCGCGGCTCGAAGACGGCCACGATGCGGCGGTCCCTGTATTTGGTCCTGAGCGCCTGAAGAGTTTCGCGCACGGCCGTCGGGTGGTGCGCGAAATCATCAATCACCGTCACACCGCGCTCTTCGCCGCACACCTGCATCCGGCGGCGCACGCTCTTGAACGTCGCCAGGGCATCGCGAATCGCCTCGCGCTCCACGCCCCAGGCGTCCGCAGCGATGATACAAGCGAGGCAGTTGCGTATGTTGAAGTCGCCGATGAGCGGGGTTTGAAACTCGGCCCAGGCCTTGCCCTCGCGAAAGACGCGAAAGTGGGCCAGCTCGTTCGTGTAATCTATGTCGCGCGCCTGCCATGCGGCGTCGTCCGAAGTGCCGAAAGTTTCGAGCCGCGTGTGGAGCCGCTTGCCCATCTCGCCGACGACTTCGCGCACGTGTGGGCTGTCCCACCCGGCTATGAGGCGGCCATTGCCCGGGACCAGGTTCATCAGGCGGCGGAAGGCCAGCTTCACCGAATCAAGGTCCTTGTAGATGTCCGCGTGATCGAACTCGATGTTGTTGACGATTGCCGTCTCCGGCAGGTAGTGCATGAACTTCGGCCCCTTATCGAAGTAGGCCGTGTCGTACTCGTCGCCTTCGATGATGAAATAGGGGCTGTCTGTGACGCGAAAGCTGACGCCGAAATTCTGCACGACGCCGCCGACCAGGAAAGCTGGATCGAGTCCGCCCCGAGCAATCACCCACGCGGCGATGCTCGTCGTCGTCGTCTTCCCGTGCGTTCCGGCGACGACCAATGAGCGGCGGCCGCGTATGAACTCCTCCTTGACGACTTCGGCCTGCGAGCGGTAAAGCAGCTTGCGGTTCAAAGTCTCTTCGACTTCGGGGTTGCCGCGCGGGATGGCGTTGCCGATGACGACGCAGTCAGGTGCGGGCGTCAGATTCTCGGCCCTGTAACCCTGCGTCACCGGAATCGAAAGGTCTGCGAGCATCGTGGACATCGGCGGATAGACGTTCTCGTCCGAACCCGTCACCCTGTGGCCTCGCGCCTGAAGCATCCCGGCCAAGCTCGCCATCGCCGTCCCGCAGATTCCGATTAAGTGGTAATGCATAAAAGACAGTGACAAGTGACGAGTGACAGGTGACGAGTAAGAAGCGTTTTTGCTTGTCACACGTCACTTGTCACTCGTCACTGTTTTATCGGTAGTATGAAAGAGAACGTCGAGCCCTTGCCTACTTTCGATTCAACTTTGATGTTGCTTCCGTGAAGCTCTACGAGTTGCCTGGTGATGTAGAGCCCGAGGCCGGTGCCCTTCTCGCCGCGCGTGGCGCGGCTGCGCGCCTGCTCGTATTTGTCGAAGAGTTTTCCGATGTCTTCCGGCGCGATTCCAACGCCTGTGTCCAAGACGGAGATGCGGACTCCTTTATCTTCCCGCTCGGCGCGGACCTCGACGCGCCCGCCCTTCTGCGTGAACTTGAGCGCGTTGGAGATGAGGTTGACGAGAATCCGGCGGAGTTTGGCGCGGTCCGCCTGGACCGCTGGCAGACCGACGGGAAACGCTTCGATCAACTCGATCCCTTTCTCTTTCGCCATCGGCAGCATCGTCTCGCGCAGCTCGTCAATCACGCCGCTGAGGTCAATCGTTGCGACCTCAAGGCGCATCGTGCCGGATTCGAGCTTGGAAGCGTCCAGCAGATCGTTGACCAGCTCGATCAGGCTCTGCGTGTTGCGCTCCATCATCGAGACCATGTTCTTCTGTTCGGGGGAGAGCTCGCCCAGCCGCCCCGAAGTGAAGAAGCTGATGACGCCGCTGATGACCGTCAGTGGGGAGCGCAGGTCGTGTGTCGTCAGCGCCAGGAACTCCTCGCGCAGCTCGGCCAACTCGCGCAACTTGGCGTTGGCTTCGTTCAGCTCGCGATTGGTCTCGTTGAGCTGCTGATTGAGTTCTTCGAGCTGCGCGCGTTTCTCTTCCAGCTCCGCGAGCATCTCCACGAAATCCCGGTTCTGCTGCTGAAGTTCTTCGACCGCGGAGTCTTCGACATCTTCGCCGACGTGCGCTCTGAGCTCTTCGACGCGCTCTTTGACCTCGTCCGCGATGGCGCGCGACATCCACTTGATGAGCGTGACGCGCGTGCCTTCGCCCGCGCGCGTCTGAATGTCAAACTCGTCCATCAATTTACGTGTGCCCGAAAGCCCTACGCCGAGGCCGGAGGATGATTGATACTGGCCGCGCATGATGGAGCGCAGCATGGCCTCGTCAATTCCGGGCCCGTCGTCGCGCGCCGTCACCTGAAGCCCCAGGTCCGGCCCGCGCTCCGCCAGCGCCAGTGAGATCGCCCCGGACTTCGCGTACTCGTAGATGTTCCGCGTCACTTCCGAGACGGCGGTCGTAATCTTAATCTGCGTGGTTGAATCGAACCCTATCTCGCGCGTCAGCCGGCGCACGCGCTCGCGCACCTTCACGATGTCGCTCTCGCGGCGCACGTAAATATCTCCGAGGCGGGTCGAGTTTATGTCCTTCATGGAAAATGGCAACGAGTTATAAATTTTGAATTTTGAGTTTTGAATTTTGAATTGAGGACGACAGCTTTCAATTCAAAATTCAAAACTCAAAATTCATCATTACTTTACTATCTTGCCACAAGCACGGTCGCGTCGTCAGCATTGCGCCCGTAGTCGCGCATCAGGATGCCTGCGAGAAGCTGCGGGCTGCGGCTGAGGAGTCCCGGGTAAGATTCCATGTCCCAGGACGCGCTCACGCCGTCGCTCGCCATGATGACGGTCGCGCCCTCGGTCCACGGATAGGTCCAGAGGCGCAACTGCCCGAGGCGAGCGCCCAGCGTGCCGTTGGTCGAGATGGGAGAGGTGGGCTGCGGCGCGCCGAAGACGCGGACCATCACGTTGCCGACGCCCGCGAAGTGGAAGCGGCTGCGCGCCCTGTCAATGACCGCCGCGCTGATGACCGCGCCGCGCGTCGCGCGCAGGGCGTCATGCGTCGCCCGTAAAAGCGCGTCCGGCGGCTCGCCCGCCCATTCGTCCAAGATGTCTAAGGCGACGTCCGAGGCTTGTTTCGCGCCGGCCCCGTGTCCGAGTCCGTCTATCACCGCGAGCAGCGTTGATGACCCGCGCGACCGTATCAAGTAGGCATCGCCGTTACAATCTTCGCCGGGGTGCGGGCGACTCCACGCGCCGAAGCGCCTGGCCTCGCCCCTTTCGGAGGGTGCGTCCCTCTCTTCTTCAGCCGAGACCCACTTGCGTGCCATAAGCGCTGTCCCGTGAGAAGTGCGTCGTTGGGAAAGGGAGAGCCTGGACGTGATGCGCACGGTCGAGTAAACGTCAAACTCGTCCATCAGGCGGCGGATGGCGCCGAGCCCCGCGCCGAGGCTGCCGCTGGTCGAGACGCCGTCGCGTATGGCGCGGTCAAGGTCGTAGATGCCCGGCCCAGTGTCCCAGTAAAAAAGCTCGATGCCGGGTGCAGGGGCGAGCGGCGTCGTGTAGTGCAGCCACCCGCCCGCGTCCGCATATCTGGCGGCGTTGGTCCCGATCTCCTGCACGACGATGTCAAGCTCCGCCAGGTCCGTCTCGCCAAAGCCGAGATTGGACGCGAACCTGTGGATAGCGCGGCGCGCCGTCCCGACGTGCGCCTCGTCTTTGATTTCGACGGAATGAATCTCTCTCATAAAGTCTGGCGTCTGGAGTCCGGAGTCTGGAGTCCAAAGCCGAAGAACTTTTTGTCTTTGACTCCAGACTCTAGACTCCAGACGCCAGACTTTTATGCTAGCCAGCGTAGGACCGTCACGCGCGTGCCGCGCCCGACTTCGGATTCGATCTGAAATTCGTCCACGAGCCGGCGCGCGCCGGGCAGTCCTTTGCCGAGGCCGCGGCCCGTCGAGAAGCCGTCGCTCATCGCTTCCGCTATGTTCGGGATGCCTGGACCTTGATCCTCGAAGATCAGGCGCAGGGCTTGACGCCCGTTCGGAGTGGAGAGCGGGTACGCGATCAGGCGACCGCGCCCGGCGTACTTGATGACGTTACGCGCCAGTTCGGAGGTGACCGTGGCGAGCCGCGTCTGATCCAGGACGCGGAACCCGAGGGCAGCGGCCAGGACGCGCACCTGATTGCGCGCGACCGCGATGTCATGAGCATTCTCAAGAGCGATGGTTTTGCTTTCCAACCGCGCTTACCCCCCAGTAAGCCAGCTCTTCATCCCCGTTATCGAATTCGTTGCGCAGCAGCTTAAAGCCTTCGTCCACGTCGAGCACGGTTTCCACGCCCTTCAATTCGAGGCCGAGCTCGACCAGAGTGATGGCGACGGCCGGTTGCATGCCGACGACGACCGTGCGCGCGTCCATGATGCGCGCCATCGCCGCGATGTCCGAAAGCATCCGGCCGATGAAGGAGTCCACCATCTCCAGGAGCGAGATGTCTATGAGCACGCCGCGCGCCCCGGTCCGTTCGAGCTCCGAGAGGATGCGCTCTTGGAGCTGAATCACCGTCTGGTCGTCCATATCAACCTGGATCGGGACGATCAGCACGCGGCCGACTTTCAGGATAGGAATGCGCGAATTCATAATTTTTGCTCCGCAAAAAAGTGGTCGGTGGTCGGTGGTCAGTGGTCAGTAGGATTCAGTTTTTCAACTGACCACTGACCACCGACCACTGACCACTGACCACTGTTTCAGCTCCCGTCCCCTGTCCCCTGTCCCCCATTAACGATGCTCGCCCCGTGCGCGGCGAGCGAGGCAGCAGTGTGGGCGGCGGCTTCCGTGCCGTTCGACATCTGCGCGAGGAGTTTGGCGGGGACGACCATACGGCCGGTCATTTCGAGCGCGAGCTTGATACCGTCCGACATCTGAGAGCGCGTGGTGATCTGCGTCAGGTCTATGCCGAGCTGCACCATCGTCTGCGCGATTGCCGGGGAGACGCCTGTCAGGATGCAGCGCGCTCCCATCAGGCGCGCCGCCGTCACGGTCTTGATTAAATGGTTGGCGACGAGCGTGTCCATGGTTTTGACGCCCGTGATGTCCAGAATAGCGATGGTCGAGCCAGTCTCGACGATCTTTTGCAGCAGGGCTTCCATCATTAACTGCGCGCGGCGCGAATCGAGAGTGCCGATGATGGGCAGGGACAGAATTCTATCCCAGACCTTGATGACGGGCGTGGACAGTTCCATCATGTCTTCGCGCTGCTGGCGGATGACCTCTTCGCGCGAGCGCATGAAGTTCTCGACCATCACGAGCCCCATCTTGTCCAGGAGCGTCGTGAAATATTGCATCTCGCGGACGAGCGTATCCGAATCGCCTTCCAGTTCTTCGGCCAAAAGCGGCAGGAGAGTGTTGCGCAGGGAGAGAATGTAAGTCGCGTTCTCAAGCGGCGTGTAGCCCTTGACGGCGCGGGCGCGGGAAATCTCGTTTAAGAAGACGCGCATCTCGTCAAAGGCCGGGGAGTCAAACTCGCCGTCGTCGGAATCTTTGATCGAGCGCGCCAGCATGTCCACGATCTGCTGCGACTGCCGCCGCAACTCTTTTTTAGGAATCAACTCGTCACGAAATTCGCCGGACTCCAGGCGGTCCTTGATCCAGAGATTGATGATCTCGTCGTGCCTTTTGACAAGCAGGTTGACGACATGCGATGTCTCATTCGCCTGCACAGAGTTTTCAGCAGCCATTTTACGTCCTCAAGAGAAACGTGCGCCGCCGAAGCGGTAGCCGGGCGCACTCGATTTCCTAACAAGGGGGATACTCTCGCCGCAAACATCGGCCAGTTATTGTGAGTGGAGCAATCATTGCTATCTTAACATCGCGGCGGAGAAAAGCAGAATCCAGAATCCAGAATGAATAAGGTGGAGCGAACGCTTCTAGAGCGAATCTCCAGGGTCGCGTTAGCGACCTCGTGAATTTAGCCGTGCGTTTTAACGCACGGAAAGTGGGCGATCACAAAACGCCTTCGCCGCGTCAGCGACGATTGAACACCGGCTCAACCGTCGCTGACGCGGCGGGCTAAAGTCACGGCATCGCTGACGCGATGCGGCGGATGATAATTATTTGACACGCTTTTAGTCTTTCTTTTCTTCTGACTCCTGAATTCTGACTCCTGTCTCCTGACTCCTGCTCTCCCACGTCTCCCTCGAAATTCCGTAGATGAGGACCGGGATTCCGAGCACTTCCGTCTCGCCCTCGACTTTTTCCCCCAGCCGTTCGGCCACTTTAATCGAAGCCTTGTTCTCCGGGTGGATGAGGCTGATGACGTGGTCGCGCCCCAACTCCTCGAAGGCGTAATGAAGAGCGCGACGCGCGCCTTCGGACGCGTAGCCTTTCCCCCAGGACTCGCGCCCGAGCGTCCAGCCGATCTCGAACCCGGGCCAGCCCGCGGGGTTGAGGAATCCCAGGCGGCCTATCAGCCGCCCGCTCGTTTTCTCCTCCACGGCCCAGTGGCCGTAGCCACGGAAGTGCCAGTGGCCGACCATGTAGGCCATGTGCCGCCAGGCCTCCAGGCGCGTCAGAGGCTTGCCGCCGATGTAGCGCATCACGTCCGGGTCGTCGCAGATTTGCGCGTACGCCTCGAAATCCGTCTCCTCGCGCCACATGCGTAAAATGAGACGCTCTGTTTCTAAGGTTGACATGAATTAAATCCCTATTTCCTGAACTGTTCATCAAGCGGCGGCGGAACGTGCGCCCAGTTTACTGCGGACCAGCGTGTTGAACTTTTCTGGGTGCTCCTCCTGCGGCATCATGCGGCAACGGTCGAAGATTTCCAGGCCCGCACGCGGGTTCAGGCGCAAAAATTCAGCGGCATTCTCAATCGGATTAGTCTCGTCCTGCTTGCCCCAGCAGAGCGTGACGGGCTGAGTGAGCTGCGCGAAAGAGTCGCGTATGTCCGCGTTGAGGTAGCCGGAGAGAAAAGCGGAGATGGCGTGCTGCGCCCCAGGCTGGTGGCTGGTCGCGTAGTATTGAGCAACGAGGCGCGGAGTCGCACGCCGCCGGTCAAAGAAGAGCGACTTGCGCGCGTAATCCCGTATGCTGCGCTCGCTCGCGATCACGTTATAGAAGGAGGTGCCGAGCACAGGCGATTGCAGGAGACCGTAGAAGGCCGCGCCGGTCATCCCCGGCCGCGCGCGCAGGTTTCCGGTGCCGGTCGGCGCAACGAGCACGAGCGAAGAGACAATCTCGGGCTGCTCCTCTGCGACGCGCACGCTGTAGGCAGCGCCTAAAGAACTCGCCACCAGAGAAGCGGGCGCGCCCGCTATTTCGCGTATGAAGTCCGCGATCAACTCGACATAGAGGTCCGCCGAGTAAGAGACGTTTGAAGGCTTGTCCGAAAATCCGAAGCCCAGGAGGTCGAACGCATAGACGCGGAAGTCCCGCGCCAGTGCATCGAAGTTGCGCCGCCACATAAAACTTGACGCGCCCGCGCCGATGCCGTGCACGAAGACGAGCGGCGCGCCCTCATTCTCCTCGCCGGCGGCCTTGTAAAAGATATTTCCGTGCTGCCACTCGAAGACGCGCGCCTCGCCCCCGAACGCTGCGTCGTCAGGCTCCTGCGCCTTTTGACGGATGCGCGCATTGACGGCGGCCAGCGCCGCCACGCCCGCGCCCGCCGCGCCGAGAGCCTTCCAGAGCTTTCCGGACTTAGCCATAAAAGTGGTCAGTGGTCAGTGGTCGGTGGTCAGTTGGAAATCAGTTTTTAACTGACCACTGACCACTGTTCTTAGATGAATGCGAAATCGAACTGTTCCTGATGAATCTGCGGGTCCGAGGTGAGGTCAACCGCGCCGAGATAGTCTTCGATCTCGGCGAACACGTCTCGCTCGGGGCCGCGCAGGGCGCGTGCGACTTCCGGGTTGATCCGGAGCGTCGTCTGCTTGACGCCGTCGTCGTCCAGACTCCGCGCCAGGCGGCGCGCCTCCTCCAGAATCTCGTAGCAGATGGTTTGCGGCGACTTGACCAGCCCGGCGCCCTGACAGTACGAGCAGGGCGCGCAGAGGGTGCGCTCCAGGGACTGCTTGACGCGCTTGCGCGTCATGATGACGAGGCCGAAGTCGTTAAAGGAGAGAACCTTGGTCGGCGACTTGTCGTGCTGCAAAGCCTCCTGCAGGGCCTGCATCACTCGATTACGGTTGCGCCGGTCCTCCATGTCAATCAGGTCCAGTACGATGATGCCGCCGAGGTCGCGGAGGCGAATCTGGCGGACGATCTCGTCAACGGCTTCCAGATTGGTGCGCGTGATCGTGTCCTCAAGGCGCGTGCCGCCACGGCCCACGAACTTGCCCGTGTTGACGTCAATGGCGACCAGGGCTTCGGTCTGGTTGATGACGAGATAGCCGCCGGATTTGAGCCAGACGCGCGGCTTGATCGCTTTATCAACCTCGGCCTGAACGGCGAAGGCTTCGAGGATCGGTGTCTCGCGCGTGTAGAGCTTGACTCGCTTGACCATGCGCGGCTGGATGCGGTTGATGAACTCGACGATGCGCAGGTACTCCTCTTCGGAGTCCACGCGAATCGCCGTGAAATCGTCGGACAACTGGTCGCGCAGAAGGCGCTGCACGAGGTCCAGATCGCGGTGCACGAGCGACGGGGCTTTCGTCTTCTCGGCGGAGCGGCGGATGTCCAACCAGGTCCGCACAAGATAGCGCGCGTCGTCCCGTAAATCTTCTTCGGAGATGCCGACGCCGGCCGTACGCACGATGAAGCCGCCTGAGGGCACGTCCTCTTCGGCGCGAATGATCTGGATCAGTTTGCGCAACCGCGCGCGCTCGCTGTCCGATTCGATCTTGCGCGAGACGCCGACGTGCTCGACGGTCGGCATGTAGACCAGAAAGCGGCCGGGCAGCGCGATGTGCGAAGTGATCCGCGCCCCTTTCTTGGCGATGGGTTCTTTGGCAATTTGAACCAAAACTTCCTGACCTTCGCGCAGAAGGTCTGTGATGGTCGGCTGGTGGCGTTCGCGGCGCGGCCCACGCTCACGCGCTCCGCCGCCGCGCCCGCTGTTGCCGCCCGAACGATCTTCGCGCGAGCTGCCGCGGTCGCTGCCGCGGTCGCTGCCGCGGTCACGGCGAGAGCCCTCGCGTGATTGTGAGGCGGCTGCCTTGCTGCTCGGGGGCTCTTCGACTTCCACGGCCGCCTCCGTCTCTTCGTCCTTACCGTTCGAGCGGTCTTCGCCGTTCGCTTCCTGCTGCTTGCCTGGGCGACGTCGGCGTCTGCCTCCGCGTCGCGTGGCGAGCTCAGCGCGGGTCCGGTTGGATGAGAGGCTCGCCTCCGCGTCCTGGTAATCTTCGTCGCCGCCGATGCCCGCCTCAAAGTGCTCGCCGTCGGCTGCTTCCGCGGCTACGAGGTCCGCGTGTTCGGCGCGCTCCGCTTCCGCCTCAAGCACGGCCATGTCTGTCTCGCCTTCGTCGCCCGCTTTCACGCTCGCCTTGCGCCGCGTGCTGCCTTTCTTGCTCGTGGACTTTTTGCTGGCGGCAGATTTCTTGGCAGGGCTTTTGGTTCCGGTCCTGGCGCTCGCGCTCTTCCGCTTAGAAGTTTCTTCGCCCTTTTTCGCGCCGCGCTTGGTGGTCGTCGCACGCCGCGCGCGTTTGCCTTTGGCGGCGCCTTCTTCTTCCTCTTCCGCGCCTTCATCATCGCTGATGCGCTCGAAGGTTTGTGCGCCGGTGGTCTCTTCCTTGATCTCGTCTATGAATGCGCCGACGTGCGCCTCGACCGTCTCGCGTATGAAAGCGGGCGCGCGCTGCTCATCGCCCGGCGAGGCGATGTCGCTGTCGTCAATGCGCTGGAAATCACCGGCCGACGGGGCCTCTGCGCCGAGAAGGGCGCCGACCTCTGTCGTCGGCACATCTTCCATGTCGAACTCGACGGCGTGGATTTGATCGAAAATGCGTTCCTGGAGGCGCGCGTCTTTGAACATCTCGCCGTTTTCGGCGGCCGTCTCGTCTTCGTCAACGATGCGCTGGAAAGAGCCGCCTTCGGCGATGAACGGAGTCTCAATCTCTTCGTCGGCGGGTAAAATTTGTCCGCCAGCGCGCTCCTCCGTTGTGGCTTCCTCGCCGCGACCGCGCCGCCGCCCTCTGCGACCGCGCTTTCGTCCGCCCTCTTCTTTAGCCTGCTCGGCGACCTGCGCGGAAGGCTCTGCCTCCGCAACCTCCTGCGCTTCGACCGCGATGATCTCGTCCAATCTCTCGGGCTCCGCGTCGAGCAGCGGTTCGACGCGCTCTTGCGTCGCCTCTATATGGTGCTCGCGCTCGATTCGCGCCTGCTCGATGACGCCACGCGCGGTGCGCGCAGCCTCTGCGGCGTCCGTCTTCTTGGACTTGTCCATGACGATGCGCTCGAACTCTTCCTCTTCGTCGAAGAAGTCGGAGACGTAGAGAAAGGCGTCGCGTTCGAGTCCGATGTCCACGAAGGCCGATTGCATACCGGGCAGCACGCGCATGACGCGTCCCTTGTAGATGTTGCCGACGATGCCCTGATTATCTTCGCCGCGCTCGATGTAAAACTCCGTGACCCGCTCATTCTCGATAATGGCGATCTTCTTTTCGCGCCCGTTGACGCTCACGATCAATTCTTTTGACATTGTTCCTAAAATGCTCCTACGGAAAAGGGCCTTGAATAAGTCGAGCAGGAGGCCAGAGGGCGCTTGATCAGCGCTCGGCCCGAAAGGCTCAAGCTCAAAACTGTTTTGTCGGCCTGGATTTGGTTGGCTTGAAAGCGGGGCCGCGCCGACTCTGAAACTCTGTCGGGACGCGCGGCACATGGCGCGCATGGAAGGGCGCGCCCGCCTGAGGTTATTGAAGCTATCGGGCCGCACACACGGCGCGGCAGCGTTTGCGCTTCTCTTCGCCCGACGATGGGAGACGAGAGAAGCGTTTCGCGCGGGTCGTAGAGAGAGACTGTTCGAAGTCCTCTCTCTGCCTTCGCAGCGCGAGAGAATTCTGGCTTAAACAAAATGGAATCCCCAAGAGCCGTCCTGGACGCGCGCGCCTTTTCGCGCCGAAGCCTGCGACCCGCCGCAAGCAGGGAGCGCGCAACCTCATGAAACTTTTGCGTGCTCGGAAACCTGCTCCGCTCAGTCCAGGCTTCAAAAGCCTGCCAGCGCACATATCGGATGGTCAACTGATTCGGGCGCGCCTCTCTCGCTTCCTCGCGTGAGACGCACGCGCCAATTGACGCGGACGGCTGCTGATTAAAAGTTCATATGCATGGGTTGTGTCATTACACGACCCGAAAAAATCCTTGTCTCGCCTGTCAGGGCGCACTGGAAAACAGAAAGGGTTTGCCTGTGCTAAGGTCGTCAAACGTCCCGGCAGGAGCGAACCCGAGCCGGAATGCATGGAACTTCGGGCAGGACGATCACTTGAGAGTATAACCGAGAAAACGCGCAAAGGTGAAGCGCCTCAAGAACAAAAGGGCGCAGCGGAAATTTTGAATGATGAGTGTTGAGTTTTGAATTGAAAGCCTTAATTCATAATTCAACATTCAAAACTCATAATTATTTTGTCTGCCGTCGCCGCGAAATAGAGTCGTCAAGCTTCTGGCATGACGAGTGCTTCGCGTGCGATAGAAGTAGCCCTCGGGCGCACAAAAGCGCTCCGGCCGGGCGTTTCACCCGACTATTATGCCGCCCGTGGGAATTTTGACGCACAGGAGCCTGCCTGCGCTCGTTTCAGAAAGGGCCCGTGCCTGACGGCGCGCCGCGAGAGACTTTTCGCCAATCCAATCCCCAGATTCTCTTACCTGTATTCCAACCCTATTGGCCCCGACGCAGAGGAAATAATCGCAGATGAAAACGCTGCTTGCAGATATTGAAGTGGCAGAAAAATACCGCAGCATCTTTGAGAATGCTGTGGAGGGTATCTACCAGTCCACGCCCGACGGGCAGATCCTCGCCGTCAACCCGGCGCTGGCGCGGCTTCTCGGCTACGAATCCCCGGAAGCGCTGATCTCCAGCCACCTGGACATGGAGCACGAATACTACGTTGATGCGGACACGCGCACGTTGTTCAAGCGGCTGCTCGAAGAGCGCGAGATCGTTTACGGCCTGGAGTATCAGGCTTACCGCCGGGACGGGAGTCGAATCTGGGTGCTGGAGAACGCGCGCGCGGTCCGCGACGAAGAGGGCTCGCTCCTTTATTACGAGGGGTCAATCGAGGAGATTACGGAGCGCAGGCGCGCCGAGGCCGAAAGGGAAGTGATCTTCGAGATAGTTCAGGGCGTCAACACCACAGCCAATCTGGATGAGCTGCTCTGGCTTATTCACCAGGCGCTCAAAAAAGTGATTTACGCAGAGAACTGTTTTGTCGCGCTCTACGATGCGGCGACCGGCTACTTTCACAAGCCGTTTCATCAGGACAAATGCGACCAGCTGGTGCAGCCGTGGAAGATGGGTAAAAGCTGCACGGCTTACGTCTTTCGCACGGGCCGCCCCCTGTTGATGACGCTCGACGCCTTCGAGCAATTGATTGAGCAGGGAGAGGTCGAAGCGATAGGAACGCCGTCGCCCTCCTGGCTGGGCGTGCCGCTCAAGACGCCGACCGAAACCATCGGCGTGCTCGTCGTCCAGCACTACGAGGAGGAGAACATCTACAGCCAGCGCGACGTCGAATTCCTCTCTTCAGTCGCGGGCCAGATCGCCCTCGCCATTGACCGCAAGCGTTCCGAAGAGGCTCTGCGTAAAGCGCACGACGAGCTCGAAAGAAGGGTCCAGGAGCGGACCTCGGAGCGCCAGGTGCTCTTCGAGATCATGCAGGGCGTCAGCAGCACTTCCAACCTGGACGAGCTGCTGCGCCTCATACACCAGTCGCTCGGGCGCGTCCTCTACGCCGAAAACTGTTTCGTTTCGCTTTACGACAAGGCGACCGGCTTTTTTCATAAACGTTTCTACGTTGATAAGTTCAACCCCAACTCTTCGCCGCAAATGATGGCGAAAAGTTGCAGCGCTTATGTCTTTCGCACGGGCCGACCGCTTTTGATGTCTCCGCAGATGCTGGACGAGATGCTGGAGCGCGGCGACATCGAGCTCATCGGAGTACGCTCGCCCTCCTGGCTGGGCGTGCCGCTCAAGACGGCCACAGAGACGATCGGCGTGCTGGTCGTCCAGCATTACACGGACCCGCACGCCTATTCGGAGCGCGACGTCGAATTCCTCTCCTCGGTCGGGAGCCAGATCGCCGTCGCCATCGAGCGCAAGCGCGCCGAAGAGGCGCTGCGCGAATCGGAAGAGCGCTATAAACAGATTATCAATCATGCCAGCGACATCATGTACCGGACCGATGTCAACGGGCGCTTCGTTTTCGTCAACCCGGTCGCCGACCGGCTCCTGAAATATCCCGTGGGCGAATTGATCGGCGTGCACTACTCCGACCTGGTGCGGCCAGACCTGCGCGCGGAGACAGTAAAGTTTTACGAGGAGCAGTTCGCGCAAAGGATTGAGAGCACATACTACGAATTCCCGGCCATCACGAAGGACGGGGCGGAAGTCTGGCTCGGGCAGAACGTGCAGTTCATCATAGAGCGCGGAAAGATCGGCGGCTTTCAGTCCGTGGCGCGCGACATTACGGAACGCAAGCGCGCCGAAGAAGCCTTACAGGAGGCGAACCAGCGCGCCGTCATAGAGTATGAGCGCCTCCTGGAGCGAATCGCACAGCTGGGGCAGACCCTGGGGACGGCGCGTGATCTTTTGACGGTCTTCCGCGCCCTGCGCGATTTCGCTGTCATCTCCACGCCCTGCGATTCCATCATCATCTCGCTTTACGACGACGAGCGTAACGTTCGCACGACGTCCTATGCCTGGACGGACGGGCAGGAGGTCGAGATCAACGATTTCATGCACGTCAACATTGACGGTGGCCGCATCGGCCGGGCACTGAAAACACAGAAGGTCGTCATCACTCACGATTTCCGCAACTATGTCAAAAATGGGAACCACATCTTCATTGACCCGGCTGAGAGCAACCGCGAGCCAGACTCCGCGCTGCTCGCCCCGATGTCCGTCATGGGCAAATCAATCGGCCTCCTCGAAATCCAGAGCTACGAAGTAAGCGCTTACAGGAACGAGCATTCGGTGGCGATGAATATGGCCGCCAACCTGACCGCCATCGCCATCGAGAACGTTCGCCTCTTCGAGCGCGAGCGCGAAAAGGAGGAACAGCTGCGCCAGTCACAGAAGATGGAAGCCGTCGGGAAGCTGGCCGGGGGCGTGGCCCACGACTTCAACAATCTGCTGACGGCCATCACAGGCTACAGCGACCTCTCTTTGCGCCGCGTCGCGGAAGGTCACCCCTTGAGGCGTAACCTCGAAGAGATTAAGAAGGCAGGCGAGCGCGCCGCCACTCTCACGCGCCAGCTTCTGGCCTTCAGCCGCAAACAGATGTTGCAGCCCAAAGTGCTGGACCTCAACGCCGTCATCGTTGACATGTTCAAGATGCTGCAACGCCTCATAGGCGAAGACGTGGACCTGCTCTCGGTGTTACAGCCGACCCTGGGGCAGGTCAAAGCGGACCCCGGGCAGATTCATCAGGTCCTGATGAACCTTTCCGTCAACGCCCGCGACGCCATGCCGCATGGGGGCAAACTCACGATCAAGACGTCTAACATCTACGTGGACGAGGAATATGCTCTGCGTCACGTCTCCGTGCAGCCCGGAAACTACGTGCTGCTCTCGATCTCGGACACGGGCTGCGGAATGGATGCGGAGACGCAGGAGCGCATCTTCGAGCCGTTCTTCACGACCAAGGAGCTGGGCAAGGGCACAGGTCTCGGGCTCTCGACCGTGTACGGCATCGTCAAGCAGAGTGGCGGCAACATCTGGGTTTACTCCGAGGTGGGCAAGGGAACTACTTTCAAAGTCTATCTCCCCAGATTCGACGAGGCCCCGGAGCATCACGACGAGCGGCTTCCGGTCGAAAAATCTTTAGCCGGGACGGAGACCATTCTCCTGGTCGAGGATGAAGAGATGGTGCGCGACATAGCCTCTCAGGCGCTGGAGCAGAGCGGCTACCGTGTGCTCGTCGCCAGCGATACGCTCCACGCGCTGGAGCTTTGCAGGGAACACGCGGAGCGGATAGACCTGATGCTGACGGATGTGGTGATGCCGCAGATGAGCGGGCGCGTGCTGGCCGAGCGCGTCGCGCCGCTCCGGCCAGAGATGCGCGTGCTCTACATGTCCGGCTACACGGACGACCACATCGTTCATCACGGCGTGCTCGAAGAGGGGATGAATTTTATCGAGAAGCCTTTTACGGCAGATCAGCTGGCGCGCAAGGTGAGGGAAGTTTTGAACACACAGGTCGTCGCAGGCTGAGAAAAACCGGGAGCCAGCCGCTCTGCGAACTAAAGGGCGTACCATTTATGGTGGCCGCCCTGCTCAGAGCGTGAAATACCTTCCTGTTCTGGCGCAATAGTCCTTATAGGCTTGTCCGTAGAGGTCCGTTAAAAATTTCTCTTCCCGAAGTATCTGATAATGCAGATGAGCGATGGCGAGCAGGGCGAAAATCAGGAAGATTAAAGTTCCGTTGATGAGAAAGATTCCGACGAACCAGAGATTCAGGAAGAGATAGATGGGATTGCGCGAGACGGCGAACATCCCTGTCGTCACAAGCTCGCCGGGCGTGTTCACGTCGAAGCCGACGCGCCATGAATTTCCGAAAGAGATAAAAGCATAGATCAGAATAACGAGGCCAAAGGTCACCAGGAGCACGCCGATAATTCTTGCGGCTGTGGAATCAATCAACTGTCTATCCAGTGGCGAGGGGAAAATGTGAAAGCTGCTGTGAAGTGCGTATAAAAGCAGTTCACTCATCCAGACCGCCAGCCCTGCAAAAGCATATAGCTCAAAAACGAGCTGAAACCCTCTCTTCCCGCGACCAATAGCGATAGGGTTGATGCGCTCCTTAAAGCGTAAGGACAGCGCTCTGGTCCCAATCACGAAAAGGAAGAGCACTAAACTGGTAAGCTGAAAGTAATCGAAGAAACTCCTCATCGCTTTCACATCGCGCGAGCAACATCAGGCCGAATTAACCGACGCGCGCGAGCCGCCGAAACCACCCAAGTTCTCGATGAAAGGTTTTTTAATTGTGCATCCGGTTGAATGAAATGTTAGGCGGAAGTTGGTATCGCTACAGCGCAACTTTTAGAGATAAATGTTCTCGGCTCTTTGTATAATATCAGCATGGAAACAACAAGCCTAGCCTGTCCTAGGTGTAAAAGACATATCCATCTCGAAGATAACGCTGAGAGCGTTACAGCAGAATATCTACGCTGTCCTAATTGTGATATAGAATTTCACCGCCATGAATTTGAGAAACAGATACAGCGCGAAGGACAAAAGAAAGCAATCAATTCTAGGTGGCAACAACTTCTATCCGACACCCCCTCTGACAGGACAACCCAACAAAATGTAACCATGTCTTTTAGTGAATGGGTCAAATGGAAATTCGGTCATCGTAAGACGGAGGCAACTTTACTCCTACGCTTCAGTATTCATCAAGTACTAGCCCAATGTTGCGAGCTTTACAAGCTATATCCTGCGATCCCGCGCCAACTTCGCAACGAACATGATTTGAGAAAATTCTTAACCGATCCTGAACATCTGTTCATAATTGGCTCCGTGGCCGAAGGAATGCGTAGCGCAAATTATTTAGCTGAAGAATTTTTTCGTAAAGGTCTATTAACTCGTGGAGATATTAGACAAATTATTGATATGGAACTTCCCCATAGCAACTGGGCTGGACTCGCGGTTACTTACAGTGTTCATAAACCAGAAATTCGCGGATTGCTTTTAGCTTTTATGATGCTCAAGGCTCACGGATTGGAGATACCTAAATTATTCCAACAAATTCAATCTTGGTTTCTTGAAGATGGATGGGATGAGCATGGACTTGCAATTCAGAATAGTTCCGCCACCACAGCCCCAGATTCTACCGCCTAACTACAGTTTGACCGCTAATAGCGGTCAAAGTCATTTTGGGCGACTTATAAAAGAAATGGGTTCTGAAACTTTTGGTTTTTCAGAACCCATTTCGTTAATTAAGGTGGCTGCCGGGCAAGGACTCAACGCCTTGCCCTTCTGCAGTCAATGCAGTATGGATCTAAGCCGTTCCAGTTCGTCTTTTGTATGTAAAAGCTTTTCGCTGGAAGAAAATCCTGATGACCACTGCACCAGGCGGTTCCCGGCGGCCCGATCTTTCTATTACTTTCTCCACCCAGACGATGCATCCTGGTCCTATCTGCATCTTCTATATTGCACTTGAGGTGGGAAAAGGCGATGTTCTCCATATCCCAGAAGAATTCTACGCTGACGTGTAGCCACTTCTTCTTATGCTCAACAGAGAACTCTTCCAAAGTCTCGATCTTATACTTGCAATGGTAGCAGACATCTAACCTTAACTGCTTCGCCAAGTGAAAGATTATCATCTTCCGCAGGCGATTGTTCGCAGTGCCATGAGGCATGCCCAGGAACTCAGACTTATTACGATTGCTGTTTGACACCTCTGACCTTCGTCTTTGGTCAAACTTAAATGGTAACTGCCGGACTAGGACTCGAACCTAGAAAACCTGATCCAGAGTCAGGTGTGATGCCATTTCACCATCCGGCAAGAAATGATTGTAGGAAGCAGAATCACAATTCTTGATTCCTAACAACTGAAATAAATTTACGTGCGCCGCCTGCGGTTGTCAACCGCCCTGCTTTTATTCACAAATAACCTAATTAATCTCTGCAAGCGAAATTTCCCTTGCCCCGTATCGAGGATTGGACGCACAATAGGACGATTACTCATCCCGAACCTCGGAGTCTCTCTAGGTGAGTGCTGGTGATAAAGAGGTGGGCGCGGCCAAGCCGGAAGCCCAGCAGGCGGAGCAGGCCCTGCGCGCTCTCATCGCTGAGTGCGAGGCGAAGTTCACGGAGATCGCGGACCTGGTGGCACACGTGCGCCACGAAATCAATAACCCGCTGACAGGGGTGCTCGGCCAGGCGCAACTGCTGCTGCGCGAGGAGCTGAGCCCGACGGCACGCCGGCGCGTCGAAACGATAGAGCAGTTGGCCGCCCGAATCCGAGACACCGTCGCCGAGCTACGCAAGGTCCAGCGGCCCCCTCAACTATTAAATCAGAAGTCTGAAGAGCAATAGGCAGAAGGCAGAAAGCAGAAAGCAGTGCGGACCAAATCTTTTACTGCCTTCTGCCTTCTGCTTTCTCTGTTTTCAGCCTACTGCTCTATCCCGTTGACCGTGATCTCACCCTGAGAGAGAACTTCGAAGCGTTTGCCCGCTGGCAGGACGGCGTTCTCGCCGCGCTTGAAGCCGTGGAGCAGCGCCACAGGGGCCACCACCCAGAGGAGCGCGCCGGTGATGATCATCTGGGTCGCAACTTTAGCCCCCTTACTGTCTCCGACAATCCTCCCGACGCTCTGAAGCGGAATCCGCGATCCGTCAACGGCCGTCACGTCCTGCATCGTCCAGGCGAGGCGGCCCGCGCGTCCGAAGTGCCCGCCACGCTCAGCCTTCACCACGCGCGCCGTGGCGGTCGCGCCCGGCTCGATGACGACCACTCCGTCAACTTTCACAGGGTTGACCACGCGGAAGCTGATCGCTTCGCCCTTCCTTACTTCCTGAGAGCTCAAAGTGAAAGGCGATTCGACCTCAATGACCACGCCGTTCGGGATTTTTACTTTCTTCCGCTGCCCGTCCGCGACGGCGGCCTTGCTTTCGGCCGGGGCGCTCCTGGGGGCCATGACCATCGCCAGAATCACAGCGTCCGGCACGCCCTCATCTTTAAGCTGCCTGAGCGCGGCGGTCGTTGTCACGAAGTTGCTGACCGTAGATTTAATCGTGAAGAGGATGGTCTCGGTTGTAAACTCCGCCCGGACCATCCTGAGGATGTCATAATTGTTCAGAGGGGTGACGGCAACTTTCGACGGTTGGATACTTTTTGCTGCTTCCTGCGCAGAGGCTTCCAGGCGGAAGAAGCCTGTCTGACAGAGTAAAATAGCCAGTAAAAACGCGGATATAAGCTTTTTCATGTGGTGGTCTCCGGAGGAAAATTCTCTACCAAAAAGCTTGATTAGCAAGCGCGATGCCATTTACCTGATGCTCGCCGGGGGCGTTCGAGTTTGAGCTTAGACGCGACGGCTTCACACACGCCGCGGATTCTGTGACACTTATTCAAGTGCCACTACGTGTGGGAGGACCGGGTTCAAGAAGGGAAGGGACCGTTGAGAGGAGATAAAAAATGATGCGTGGCAGTTTACCTGACCACGCATCATTTGATTTTGAAGCTTCCCTATCTCGACGGACTACTCCGGCGTCTATACGGTTATCTCTTCCTTCTCTTCGACGAGATAAGGCGTCACCACTTCCGTCGGCTGATCTTGATCCTCTTCGAGAATCGCGTTGATAATGGGCAGACTGAGCGAGTGTTTTTTGGAGATGCCCGGAACGCTCTTTCCTTTGGCGTAAACAGCGTGACGTCCGTGCTCCGTGTACCACTCGGAAAGGTTGGCTGTCTTGTGCATGTTCTCTATGATCTGCCGCCAGCCGACCCCTGTATTGTAAGCGCAGAAGGAGATTTCGCCCTCCTGCGTGCCGTAGGGGATGACGCACATCTCCGTACGGCGGAAGTCGTAGTTAAAGAGGTCCTGGAACCACATGCCTTCGACGCAGAGCACGCGCCAGATGTCGTTCGGGTCTTCGGAACCATGTTGCGTCTTCATACGGTCGTTGCGGTCCGAGTTGGAATTGGTCGAAGACGGCCTGAAGAGATTGATGATCTGCGAAATCGGAAATCCTTCGGGCGCGCGGCGCGCGTCAAAATTCCGCATGATGGCCATCGCGAGCTGCGCGTAGGAGAGTTTGCGCCCGCGCGCAGTGTCCGTGATGACCGCCACGTCCTTCATGAACTGTTCGTAATCGAAGAACTCGAAGAGCGACGTGAACTGGCCCGTCCGGCGGTCAACCACCATCAGTGTGAAGATGCCGCAGTTCGGGTGGCAATTGCAGCTAGACCAGCCCCAGGGCGCGTCCGCTCCCTGGAGCATATCCATCACGCTCGTGAAAGCCGAATAGCTTGAGAGCGGGAACCAGTCGCGCAAGGGTTGCAGGCGATTATCCAGCTGGTCCTTGAGGTCGTGCGTCATCCCTGCGAGCGTGTAGCGCTGCCGGATGCGAATGTCGTCGGGCACGTCCTCGTCGCGCCCTGTGAAGGAGACCGGCTGGAAGGCTATCGTCTGGACCTTGTCTATGTTCTTCGCCGCGAATTCCACGATCTGGCCGATGGCGTCGTTGTTAATCGTGTTGACGATGGTCGTCACGAGCGTCACTTTGATGCCGACGCTCGCCAGATTCTCGATGGCGCGCAGCTTCACGTCAAAGAGGTTGCCGACGCCGCGGTGCTTGTTCTTCTCTTCGGAGACGCCGTCGAACTGCAAATAGACGCCGTGCTGCCCTGCGGCCTTGGCGGCCTTGCAGAACTCTATATCTTCGGCGTAGCGGATGCCGTTGGTGGCCGCGAGGATTCTGTAGAAGCCGACTTTCTTCGCGTAGGCGACGGCGTCCAGGAAGTAGGGCGAGAGCGTCGGCTCACCGCCCGAAAAGAGGATGATGATCTGGCGGCGCGGCTTGAATGAAACGGCGCGGTCGAGGATCGCCTTCGTATCCTCAAACGTGGGCTCGTGCACATAGCCGACCTGATTGGCGTCCATGAAGCACGGGTTGCACATCATGTTGCAGCGGTTGGTCAAATCCACTGTGAGCACTGCGCCGCGGCCGAACTTGATGTTGGACGTTCCGTGCTTGTGAATGTTGGCGTCTTCGGCGGCGCGGAAGTCGCGCCCGAAGAAGAGCGATTCGATGCGCTCCAAAAACTTTGGATCGGTCGCCATCACATCCGTAAACTCGCCGTGCCTGGGGCAGGTTTTGCGCATGATGACCTGACCGTTCTCTTCCAGAATCTGCGCTTTGATTTCGCCGGGGTGCTGGTGCATCAAGGTTTCGAGCGACGTTTCGCTAGTGATGACGGCGTCGCGGACCTCCTTGACGCAGCGCGGGCAGAGGCTATCGGTCTCGCGCGGGAAACCGAGCGGCGGGCTTGTGCGCTCGTAAGATTTCAGGAGCGGCGCGGGCGCCCATTTGGGGCGGACCGCCTCGCCCTCTGGAAGGCGGCGATTGACCGATTGAAAAAGTTTCCACGCGACGTTAGAAAGATTAGAGATCAGGCGGGAGCTACGCGCCCCGCTGAACCTGCCCTTTTCTGATTCGCCCCTGCGAAATTGGTCGCTAAACAAGACTCTTCTCCTCCGCGGACGCTCTTAAATTAAGAAGTTAGGACGCGTCCCGATAAATAAAAGCTGAAAAAAATATCCTGAAAACCGCAGTTTGACACACGTATCCACGCAAAAACGTGCGGCATCACATGATAGTTGCTGAAAGTGGCAAAGGCAAGCTGAAAAGTCGTGAATCGTCTGTTCGTAAATCGTGAATCGTGAATCGTGAATAGATGGTTTTTGCTTTTACTATTCACGATTTACGATTTACGATTTACGCGTGAATGTTCACCCGTCGGCCATCATCAGCCCCAGCGCCCGGATTGCATCAGATGCGGTCATCGGCCCATACGTTGTCATCGAGGACGATTGTGTCATCGGCGCAGGCTGCGAGATAGCTTCTCACGCGGTCGTCAAGCGTTTCACAGAGCTTGGCTGCGGGAATCATGTCTCCGAGCACGCTGTCCTCGGGGGCCTGCCGCAGGATGTGAAGTTCAAGGGGGAGGCGAGCCGGCTCATCATCGGCGACGATAACCTGATCCGCGAGGGCGCGACGCTGCATCGCGCGAGCGGCGAGGGCTGCGAGACGCGCATCGGCTCGCGCAACTTTCTGATGATCGGCGTCCACATCGCGCACAATTGCACGGTCGGCGACGACAACATCTTTGCCAACGAGGTCGCGCTCGCCGGGCACATTACGGTCGAAGACCACGTCTTTCTCTCGAACGGCGTGGGCTGCCACCAGTTCGTACGCTTGGGGCGCTACGCTATGGTCGGCGGCAAGTCGAAGATAGTGCAGGACGTTCTCCCGTTTTTCACCACGGACGGGAATCCGCCGCGCGTGCGCGGGCTGAACAGTGTGGGCTTGAGACGCGCTGGATTTTCTATAGCCGAGCGGCGCGCCCTGAAAGAGGCCTACAGGTTGCTGTTTCGCAGCCACCTTGCCCTTGAAGACGCGCTACGGGAGATGGCCGGGCTCGACGATAAGAATGTGGATCATCTGATAGATTTCATACGCGCCTCCCGGCGAGGCTTTTCGCGCGCCCGTAGAGTCGAGCGGGCGCTTGATGAGGACTCGCTTACAGTCTGAGATTCATGAGCAGAGAAACAAAAGAGATGACCGCCAGTGAACTGGCAGCGCACGTCGGAGGGCGTGTCGCTGGCGACGGAAGCGTCTTGATTCGGGGGATAGCGAGCCTTGAAGAAGCGGGCGAGGGCGAGATCGCTTTCGTTGAAGACGCGAAGCTCCTTGAAAGCGCACGCTCGTCCCGCGCCTCGTGCCTGATCGTGCCGGAAGGCGCACAGCTTTCAGGAGCGTGCATGATCGAGGTGAAGCGCCCGAAGCTCGCCTTCGCCCTGATCTCGGAGTTGCTACACCCGCCGAAGCGCCGCGCGCCTCAGATTCATCCGACGGCGATTGTGGCCGCGAGCGCTCAATTGCACGAGACCGTTTTCGTCGGCGCGCATGTGGAAATCGGCGAAGGCGCATCAATCGGCGCGGGGACCGAGCTACATGCCGGAGCAGTTATCGGGGACGGTGTGACGGTGGGGCAAGATTGCGTGATTCATCCGAACGTGGTGCTCTATGACGGAGTGAGTCTGGGGAACCGCGTCATTCTTCATGCGGGCGTAATCGTCGGCGCGGACGGCTTCGGTTATGTGCCGGACGAGAAAAATATTCGTCACAAGTTTCCGCAGATCGGCACAGTCGTTATAGAGGACGACGTCGAGATAGGGGCCTGCACCTGTATTGACCGCGCCGCATTGGGGCGGACACGTATCGGCCGCGCCACGAAGATAGACAATCTGGTGCAGATCGCCCACAACGTGGAGATAGGCGAGCGCGTCGTCATCGCCGCGCAGACTGGAATCTCCGGCAGCACCGTCATCGAAGACGACGCCGTGATCGGCGGGCAGGTCGGAATGGGCGATCACGCGCGCGTCGAGCGCGGGGCGATCATCGGTTCGAAGGCGGGAGTGCTGCCAGGCAAAATCGTGCGCGCGGGCGTCTGGTGGGGCATCCCCGTCCAGCCGCTCGACCAGTACAAACGGCTCAACGCACACATGAATCGCCTGCCGCAGATGCGCGCAGAGCTTAAAGAGCTGCGGAAGCAGTTGAAAGAGCTGCAAGAGAAGATAGAGAAAGAATGAGATTGATTGCGTGAACGGGATTGATTGCAGAAAGCAGGAGCGATTGCAGAAATAAGAACCCAGCCCGCGTCAGCGGGCGACAGTATAAAGCCCAGGGCGTCAGCCATTAGTATCTACACAAGTCAGAAACCTCCATTTTTCTTAGGATTTCTGACTACTTGGGAAAGTGACCAGAGCGCAGCAAAGATCAGACCTGAATTTGTTCGATCCGTTTTTCCTAAGA
>DASVXV010000026.1:0-19886 GCA_036392495.1 Pyrinomonadaceae bacterium
GGGAAAGGGTCTGGTACTGGTCGTCTCCGACGGGATGGGCGGCGCGCTCGCTGGCGATGTGGCGAGCCGCATGGCCGTCGAAACCGTCCGCGAGATGCTGGTCGGCAGCGAAGAGGACGACGGGGCGGGCAACGAGGAAAAGGACCTGGTTGATTACCTGCGCCACGCGACCGTCTACGCGAATCTGGCGATACACCACCGCAGCCAAGAGGACACGCGCTGCGCCGGGATGGGCGCGACCTTCACGGGCGCGGCCATCAAAGATGACCTGCTCGACCTGGTTCAGGTCGGCGACAGCCGCGCCTACGTCCTTCGCGGGGCGCAGATCAAGCTCGCCACGAAAGATCAGTCGCTCGTGCAGCAACTCGTTGATGTCGGGCAGATCAGCGAGGCGGAAGCCGAAACTCACATGTTTCGCAATGTGATTCTTCAGGCGCTCGGGGCGCAGAGCGAGCTGACCCCTGTGACGGGGCGCTTACGCATCCGGCGCGACGATGTTCTACTGCTCTGTAGCGATGGGCTCTCGGGCAAGCTGCGCGGCGAGGATATGCACCAGATTATCGAAAAGGCGAAAGGCGATCTGGCGGCCGCCTGCAACGCCCTGGTCGAAGAGGCCAACGAGCGCGGCGGCGAGGACAACATCACCGTCATCCTCGCGCGGTTCACGGGCGAAGACCTCGAAGCGGCCACCTCCGAAAGAATCACCATCGAGCTGCCGCCGATGGAAGAAGATTCGACCCTCAACGACCTCAACGACACGGAACCCCCGACAGACCCGATCCCTTAAGAGCTTTCCAGGAACGAGAGAGAGAAATAATTGACAAGAGCGGGCCGCCGTCTGTAACATCCCGCGCGTCTTCTGAAAACTGAAATGTCCGAATCGAGTCAGTCTCTCTCTGGCACTCCTAGATTTCTTAAACAGCTGACTGCTCTATCGCAAAACCTGTCGGGTTGCGCGTCAACCCGCAAACACCTACCGCGCGCGTGAGTGAGCCGTTCTTTCCCGCTCGCCCTGCGCCGAAAGACTACGAGGAGAAATTGCACACCATGCTTGGACGTTTACTGAAAAAAAAGACAGCTTTCCTGGCGGCCTGCTGCCTGGCCGTGACGCTGCTCACGATCCCCGTCACCACGCGCACCAGCAAAGCCGACGATCTGACGGGCCGCGAGTTGCTGAGCGTCACGCGCGTGGCGCACGGCGGCGCTGAATACGCCGGGCTCCAGTATGTGACGGCGCGGGCCGAAGGTTTCGTCAACGCGGGCGCCTTTATTGCGCCCGGCGCGACATCTCTGGCGGGCGTTGTTCAAGTCAAAGTCGGACTCGCGGACTATCAGGACCGTGAGATGCGTCGTCGTTTAGACGTCAGCCCGCTCGGCGGCTCGCTGGCGGCGCTCGGCGGAGGCGGTGGTCCGACGTTCCTGGTTTACACAGGGACCGAGGGCGGCGGTATGTTTTTGGGTAATCCCATCCGCGTGACTGAGATCGCGGCCTCGCGCCAGTGGGCGATGATGGGCTTCGGCACGCTCAACCGCGCCATCGAAGGTCAACTCCAGACGGCGCGTCAGAAGGACGAGGGCAACAACTACGTCGTCGAAGTCAAGTTCACTTCGGCTGACACGGTCCGCTACTGGATCAACAAGAGCACGTTCCTGATTGACAAGGTCGTCACGCGCTACAACAGCCAGGTGATGATCGAAGAGGAGCGCTCGGATTACCGCAAGGTGAGCTGCATGACGCTGCCCTTCCGCATCGTGACGCGCCTGCGCGGCCAGAATCTGGCGGACCTGACCATCAGCAACTACGACCTCCAGACGGTCGTCCCCGCCGCACGCTTTACCATGACGGCAACGCCGTAAGGAAGGCAAAAGGTAAAAGTAAAAAGGCAAAAGGAAGGACGAGAAGCTTGCTCTTCATCCTCCCTTTTGCCTTTTACCTTTTTACTTTTGCCTTCTTTTACCTTTTGCCTTCTTCGATCTGCCGCCAGCCGGGCTCGGGCCCGACGCGGCGGACGTAGATGCTGGCGCCCTGGACCCGCTCGACCGTCACGCGCTCACCTTCTTCAAGCGGTTCTTCGCCCTCCGCGGGGTAAGCGGTCCAGGTCGAGCCGAAAACCTTCACGGCCCCTTCGTTGAGCGCGCCCTGGCTGGCGTTGACGACTGTGCCGACCTTGCCCGGCAGCGCGTCAACCCCTGTCTTGAGGTCATCACCGGTCCGCTCCCGCGAGAAGTAGTTCACGAAGATGGTCCGGGAGGCGGCCGTGAGTGCGGTCGAGACCAGCGCGAAGATCAGGAATTGCAGGGTCAGGCTGGAGATGCCGACGAGCCCGGCGAGCGCCGCCGCCAGCGCCCCGATGCCGAACCAGAGCAGGACGAAGCCGGGCGTGAAGACTTCTGCCACTATCAGAATCACGCCCAGCACGGTCCACAAAATCCATGCCCACGAAGCATCCATCAGGTTTTGATTTCGGAATGCGGATTTCGGATTGCGGATTGAGAAGAACAGAAGGCAGAAATCAGAAAGCAGTAGGCAGTAAAAACCAGGAGCGTTTTGCCTTGACTGCCTTCTGCCTTGTGCCTTCTGCCTTCTGTTCTTTTCATTCCGCAATTCTCCCTCATCCTTTGAACATATTTTTCAGGACGAACCAGATATTGGCGGGCCGCTCGGCCAGCCGCCGCATGAAGTAAGGATACCAGTGTTTGCCGTAGGGTACATAGACGCGCATGTTGTAGCCGTCGCGTGCGAGCTGAGCCTGTAGGTCGCGCCTCACCCCGTAGAGCATCTGAAACTCGAAAGCCTCCTTGCTGATGCCCTCGCGCTGGACATACTCCAGGGTCGCGTCAATCATCTTCGGGTCATGCGTCGCGATGCCGTGATAGACCCCGGAGGAGAGCAGCCGCTTCATGATGCGCACATAGTTGTCGTCCACGTCCTTCTTGTCCGGGAAAGCGACTTCCGGCGGCTCGTTGTAAGCGCCCTTGCAGATGCGTATCCGCGCGGGGATTTTCAACATCTCCTCGACGTCGTCATAGGTCCGGCGCAAGTATGATTGCAGCACGATGCCGACGTCATTGAGGCCGAATTCGGACCGCAGCCGCTTGAAGATGTCCAGGGTCACCTGTGTGACGCCGGACGCTTCCATGTCAATGCGGACGAAGTTGCCGCGGCGCGCTGCGTCCTCGACGACGCGGCGCGCGTTCTTATAGGCGAGCTCCGGATCAATCTCAAGGCCGAACTGCGTCAGCTTGATGGAGACGTTGGATTTGATTCCAGTGTCGTCAATGCGGGAGAGGATTTGCAGGTACTCGCGGACCTCATCCTCCGTTTCGGCCGCGCTGCCGACGGATTCGTTGAGATGGTCGAAAGAGGCCGTGCAGCCCTTGGCGTTAATTTCACGGATGGCGGCGATTGCTTCTTCGATGTCTTCGCCCGCGACGAAGCGGGTCGTCATTTTCTTAAAGAAGCGGAAACGCGTTGCGAAATCCTTCAGCCCCTCGCGGCGTGATAAATAGAGCAGCGCGTTTCTGGTGACCATTCCTTGAGTGACAGGTGGCAGCGCGATTGCGGAATGCGGATTGCGGAATGCGGATTGAAAAAGATTGGCTTATGCTTTTCTCAATCCGAAATCCGAAATCCGAAATCCGAAATCACCTCGGCACACTCTTCCCTTTCGTTTGATCCCTTACAAATTCATTTTATTTGAAGTGGCAAATGTCAGGATAAATGAAAGGCCATCGGGGGCGCAAGCGCTGTCACCCGCCGAGAGTGTTCAATCCGATCTCTTTTTGGACTGGGCGCAGGGCGTCAATCACGAAGCGGATGTGCTCGTCCAGGTCCACGCCGAGTTCCGCGACGCCCTGCCGGATGTCGTCGCGATTCACGGTCCGCGCAAACGCCTTGTCCTTCAGCTTCTTCTTCACGGAAGAGACTTCCATGTCGTCCAGGCTGCGTGAGGGCCGCACCAGGGCGCAGGCGACCAGAAAGCCGCAAAGCTCGTCGGTCGCGAAAAGAGCGCGGGCCATCTGTGTGTCGCGCGGCACGCCAGTGTAGGTCGCGTGCCCCATAATCGCGCGAATGATGCGGTCAGGGTAGCCCCGCCCGCACATGATCGTCGCCCCTTTGAAAGGGTGCTCGTCCGCGGTCGGGAACATCTCGTAATCGAAATCATGCAGGAGGCCGACCAGCCCCCACTCGTCCACGTCCGCGTCGGGTCCACCATAATGCGGAGCGCACGCGCGCATCGCCGCCTCGACAGCCAACGCGTGCTTACGCAGGCTGTCGCCCTTCGTGTACTCGCAAAGCAACTCCCAGGCGTCTCGTCTGTCAGGCATAAAGGCAGTGACAAGTGACGAGTGACAAGTAACGAGCAAGAACAAGCATTTAACTTGTCACTCGTCACTTGTCACTCGTCACTGCTTTAAGATTTCCCGCGAGATGACGATGCGTTGAATCTCGCTTGTCCCCTCATAGATAGTTGTGACGCGGGCGTCGCGGTACATGCGCTCCACCGGGTAGTCACGCGAAAAGCCGTTGCCGCCGTGAATCTGGACGGCGTCGGCGCAGACGCGGTTCGCGGTCTCCGAAGCGAAGAGTTTAGCCATCGCCGCGTAGAAGCCCGTCTGCTTGTGCCCGGCATCTTTCATGGCCGCCGCGCGCAGGGTCAGCAGGCGCGCCGCGTCTGTTTCCGTCGCCATGTTGGCGAGCTTGAACTGGATCGCCTGAAACTCCGCAATCGGTTGCCCGAACGCGTGACGCTCCTTAGCGTACTTCGTCGCTTCGTCCAAAGCCCCCTGGGCGATTCCCGTCGCGAGCGCGCCGATTCCGATGCGCCCGTTGTCGAGGCTGTTGAAGGCCACGCGCATCCCGTTGCCTTCGCCCCCCAAAATGTTCTCGGCCGGGACCCGCACGTCCGCAAAGCTCATCTCCGCCGTTTGCGAGGCGCGCTGCCCCATCTTGTGCTCGATGGCTGAGACCGTCAGTCCCGGCGTGTCTCCGTCAACGATGAAGGTCGTAATCTGATTCTTGTTGTTCTCGCGCCCAGTTACGGCCATCACTATATAGACCTGTGCCTCGCCCCCTGTGGAGACCCAGGACTTCGTGCCGTTGATGACGAAGTGGTCGCCGTCGCGCACGGCGCGCGTTCGCAAGTTCGTCGCGTCCGAGCCGGCCTGCGGCTCCGAGAGACAGAATGCCCCCAGCTTTTCCCCGCGCGCCAGCGGGACCAGATATTTCTGTTTCTGCTCGTCGGTCCCGAAGCTCAGGATCGGGTAACAGACCACGGAGTTGGTCACGCCGACGATGACGCAGACGGAAGAGTCCGCGCGTGCGATCTCTTCAAGAGCGAGGGCATAGGCGACCGTATCGAAGCCCGCGCCGCCCCACTCTTCCGGGATGATCATCCCCAACAGTCCGAGTTCCGCCAAACCCTTCAACTGCTCGCGCGGGAAACGCGCCTGCTCGTCGTACTCGTGGGCGCGCGGCGCGATCTCGCCCGCCACGAACTCGCGCACAGAGGACTGCACCATCCGCTGCTCTTCTGTCAGTTCGAAATTCAAACTCTTCCTCCTCTTTTCTTTGCCTGCGAAACTATCACGAGACAGGGTGCCGTACAAGTGTGAAAAAGAGGGTATGAATTGGAGCAGTTATGGATTAAGATTGCAGCGCTTTTAATAATCCTCGAAAGTTAGTTTCTCAAACGAGCTATGAAAGAACTGGCTACGCCTGAGCCTGTCCCCAACGAGACTCCACTGGATACTTCCGGTTTTCGGGGACACCCCAGAGGATTGACGACGCTCTTCTTCACGGAACTCTGGGAACGCTTCAGCTACTACGGCATGCGCGCCATCCTGACGCTCTACATGGTTGCGCCTGTGGAAAAAGGCGGGCTCGGGTTCGACACGGTGCAGGCCGCGTCCATCTACGGGACCTACACGATGTCCGTCTATTTCACGGCGCTCCCGGGCGGGTTGATTGCGGACCGCTTCCTGGGGTCGTGGCTCGCGGTGCTCATCGGCGGCATCATCATCGCCTGCGGCCATTTCTCTATGGTCTTTCAATCGCTTCCCTTCTTTTACGGAGGGCTCGTTCTGATCGCGCTCGGCACTGGCTTTCTCAAGCCCAACATCAGCGCTCTGGTCGGGACCATCTACGGCGAGAACGACCCACGGCGCGAAAGCGGCTTTTCGATCTTTTACATGGGCATCAATATGGGTGCGGTCCTCGCCCCGCTTGTCTGCGGCTTCCTGGCCGAGCATGTCTATTTCAAGAACTTTCTAGCGTACTGGGGCTTCAACCCCAACGGGAGCTGGCACTGGGGCTTCGGCGCGGCCGGCGTCGGGATGACGCTGGGACTGATCGTCTTTCTAGCTCAGCGTCACAGGCTGGCGCGGGCCGGGCGCATCACCCTAAAGCGCAAGGACGCGCCCGACGCCGTGCCGGACAAACCTCTGACCCGCGGCGATTGGCGTCGCGTCGGCGCAATCGTCATCTTCTTCCTCTTCACGATTCTCTTCTGGGCCGCATACGAGCAGAAAGGGGTGAGCCTCAACCTCTTCGCCAAGGATTTAGTTCAGAGAGAGATCAACGGCTGGGAATATCCCGCGAGCTGGATGCAATCGCTGACGGCCTTCTTTGTCCTCCTGCTGGCTCCGCTCTTCGCCCTGCTCTGGATCAGAATGGGCAAGCGGCAGCCTTCGAGCCCGATTAAGTTCACTTTCGGGCTGATCTTCATAGGGCTCGGTTACGTGCTGATGGTCCCGGCTTCTATGCTCACGGCCTACGGCAAGATCAGCCCGTTCTGGCTCGTCGGGCTCTACTTCCTTGAGGTCGTCGGCGAGATGTGCCTCAGTCCCGTGGGTCTGAGCACTGTGACGAAACTCGCCCCGGCGAAACTCCTGGGAATCATGATGGGCGTCTGGTTTCTCGCCGCGGCGCTCGGCAGCAAGCTCGCTGGCTTCCTGGGAGGTTTCTTCGATGCCAAGAACTCCAACACCCTGATGACGCTTTACGGGGGCATCGCCATCGGGCTTCTCATCTCGGCGGGGATTCTGGCGCTTTTGACGCCGAAGATTAAGAAACTGATGGGAAATGTGAATTAGAAATGATGAACGATGAATGATGAATGATGAATTGAAAGTCAAGCGGCTTTTCATTCATCATTCATCATTCATCGTTCATCATTTCCGTTCTTGCCGCCCGTTTCCCTTCTCATTTACAATGCGCTTTCAATCGTGCCCTTGCCCGTGCAATGAAGCCTCTGCTGCTAACAGTTCTGGCGGCCTATGTGGTCGCCGCTATTCATTCAATTCTGGCGTTCGTAAATAAACGAAGGACGCTGGAGCGCATTACACTGGGGTCGCTCGCCTTCGGCTTCGTTCTGCACACGATCTCGCTCGTGACGGATTGGACCGGGGACGGCCGCTACCCGCTTTTCGGTCTGCGAGAGACGCTCTCGTTTCTGGCGTGGACGCTGGTCGTGGTTTACGGGCTGGTCATTTATCGTTACCGGACGCAGGCCCTCGGAACTTTCACGCTCCCGCTCGTCGCGATTCTGACCTTTATCGCCAGCGTGACGCGCGACACCACGGAGGCCGCCGCGACCGAGGCTGTGACGAATGTTAACTCGGCCTGGCTCTTCCCGATTCACACGACGCTGCTGATCTTCGCTTACGCGGCTTTCTTCGTCGTCTTCATCGCGAGCATCATGTATCTTTTGCAGGAGCGTGAGTTGAAACTGAAGACCTTCAGCGCCATCTTTCACCGTCTGCCGTCTCTGACGACCGTCAACGACATCGCCACGACCACGGCCGGCGTCGGGTGGACGCTGCTCACGTTAGGGATACTGACCGGAATGGTCTGGTCCTCTACGCGGGACAATCGCCTCTGGCATAACGATCCGAAGGAGATTTTCGCCGCACTGACCTGGCTGCTTTATCTTGCGCTCGTGCTCTACAGGGCGACGGCCGGATGGCGCGGGCGCCGCGCCGCGTGGATGGGAGTCCTGGGCTTCGCGCTCGTGCTCTGCACATTTTTCGGGGCGCGCTTGCTAGGCGGCTTCCACGTTTTCGGGTAAGCTAAAAGCTGTCAGCTATCAGCCGACAGCCGGAGCACGCGCGGCGATTATTTCATGGGTATTTTCGTTAGCGAATCCAGGACTGTTACTACATTCGTAATTTCGCGCAGCCAGGAAGAAGCTGACTGCTGACTGCTGATAGCTCACAAATGTCCATCGTTCTCGTCGGCCTCAATCATAAAACCGCGCCCGTTTCCGTGCGCGAGCGTTTGGCTTTCACAGACGAAGCCTGTGCCGAAGGTCTGCGCGCGCTCGTTGACGGCGAAATCGTGAGCGAGGGGCTGATCGTTTCGACCTGCAACCGCGTCGAAGTGGTGACTTCGATTGCGGGCGAGCACTGGTCTAAGGGCAAAGAACGGATCACGGATTTCCTGAGCCACTCGCGCTGTGTCGCCCACGAGGATTTCAGCAATCATCTTTACAGCCATCTGGACGACGCGGCCGTTCGCCACATCTTCCGCGTCGCCTCCTCGCTCGACTCGATGGTCGTGGGCGAGCCGCAGGTCCTGGGACAGGTCCGGCGTGCATATTCCCTGGCGCTCGAAGCAGGCACAGCCGGGCGCGTCCTGAACCGTCTGGTGCACCAGACTTTCCGTGTCGCCAAGCGCGTCCGCACGGAGACAGGCATCGCCGCCAACGCCGTCTCCATCAGCTACATGGCCGTGGAGCTCGGGCGCAAAATTTTCGGCAATCTGGAGGGGCGCACGGTCCTGATTGTCGGCGCGGGCGAGATGGCCGAACTCTCCGCGAAGCATCTTATGAGCGCAGGGGTCTCTCGCGTCCTCGTCACCAACCGGACCATTGGGTCGGCGCGCGAGCTCGCCAGTCAGTTCAAAGGCGAGGCCGTAGATTTCTCGAAGCTCTCGGCCCATCTGGCCGAGGCGGACATCGTCATCTGCTCGACGAGCGCGAGCGAATACTTGATCACCCCAATCATCGCGCGCGAAGCCCTTGAGCTGCGGCGTAACCGCCCGGCCTTCTTCATAGACATCTCTGTCCCGCGCAACATTGATCCGGCCGTCGGCGAGATACCGAACCTCTTCGTCTTCGACATAGACGACCTCGAATCCGTCATCGCCTCGAACATCAGGGAGCGCGAGCGCGAGGCGGAACGGGCCGAACTGATCGTCGAATCTGAAGTGATGCAGTTTCAGCAGGCCCTGCGGAACCTGGACATCGGACCAACCCTGGGAGCGCTGCGCCAGAAGTTGCGGGAGATTGCGCTCAGGGAACTGGAACGGCAGCGGCAGCGCCTGGGCGAATTGACGCCCGAGCAGGAACGCGCCGTCGAGAGTCTTCTGATGTCCACGGTCAACAAGATTTCCCACCCGATCATTTACCGCCTCAAAAGCTCGTACGACGCGGGCGAGACCGAGGACGTGCAGGCGTGGCGCGACGTTTTCGGCCTGGAAGAGGAGGATGGTTAGGGGCCGGGGGTCAGGGGACGGGGGCCGGAAAAGTAAACGCTTTTTCTAACCGACCCCCGGCCCCTGACCCCCGGCCCCTTTCAAGATGAAGGACCATCTCATAATCGGCTCGCGAGGCTCGAAGCTTGCGCTCTGGCAATCCGAGTGGATAAAGGGGCAGCTCAAACTTCTTCACCCACAACTTCCGGTTTCCATCGAAATCATCAAGACCTCGGGCGACGTTCTGAAGAACGCGCCACTGTCTGTGATCGGGGGCAAGGGTGTTTTCACGAAGGAACTCGAAGAGGCTTTGCTTGACGGCAGAATTGACCTGGCCGTTCACTCTTTGAAAGATTTACCAACCATCCTGCCAGAGGCTCTTTCGATTGCAGCCATCACCGAGCGTGAAGACGCGCGAGACGCACTCGTGCTGCGGGCCGATCTGACGGTCGAACAGCTCTCAATCAGAAACCTTCCCGAAGGCTTCGTCGTCGGCACGTCCAGCCAGCGCCGTCTTTCACAGTTGAAGTTTGTCCGTCCCGATATGGTCGTCAAGGACCTGCGCGGCAATGTGGATACCAGGCTCCGGAAATTAGATTCGGGCCAATATGACGTTCTGATCCTGGCGGCGGCCGGGCTGCGCCGTCTGGGGCTGGCCGAGCGCATCAGCGTGCCCGTCGAGATTGAAGAGATGTTGCCAGCCGTCGGCCAGGGCGCGGTCGCAATTGAGGCTCGCGAGGGGGACGAAGATGTTTTGAGACTTCTGGACCCGCTCGATCACGGGCGGACGCGCGCAGCGTGTACGGCCGAACGCGCTTTCCTGCGCGCGCTCGGCGGCGGCTGCCAGTTGCCCATAGCGGCGCACGCCGTCGTGCGCGACGAACGCCTGAGACTTGACGGCCTTGTCGCCGTCCCTTCTGGCGAAACGATCATACGCGATTCACTGGAAGGTGCGACGCCGGACGCGGAGAAATTAGGCGGCGAGCTTGCGGACCGTTTGCGCGAAGGCGGGGCGGAGACTTTATTGGCTGAATTTAAACTGTAGGGGCAGGACCTATTCGATTGTGGATTTCGGATTTCGGAATGCGGAATGAAAGAACAGAAGGCAGAAGGCACAAGGCAGAAGGCAGTCAAGGCAAAACGCTCCTGGTTTTTACTGCCTTCTGCTTTCTGCCTTCTGTTTTTCTCAATCCGCATTCCGCATTCCGCAATCGAGCGGCGGGCAGAGGACTTGTCCCTGCCCCTACAAACATTCCTATAATGGGTAACGAAAAACCTCTCTCGGGCCGGACCATCGTGATCACGCGCGCGCGGGCGCAGGCCGCGGAGTTTGCCGCGGAGCTTGAGCGTCTGGGGGCGCGTGTTATTAGCTGCCCGACGATAGAGATCGTCGAGCCGGAAAGCTACGCCTTGCTCGACGAAGCCATCGAGAACCTCTACGGCTACGACTGGCTGATCTTCACGAGCGTCAACGGCGTAGACCATTTTTTGCGCCGCCTGGACGCGCGCGGAATCGAGGTGAGCGAGCTGGACGAATTGCGCGTCTGCGCTATCGGCGAGGCGACCGCCCTGCGGCTGCGTGAAGCTCTGATTCATGTGGACGTGATTCCAGAGCAGTTCAAGGCTGAGGGCGCTTACGCCGCAATCGAGAGTTATCTGGGCGGGCGCGAAGGCTTGAACAGGCTGGCCTTTCTCATCCCACGCGCCGCAGTAGCGCGCGACTATCTTCCGGACGCGCTCGAAGACGCTGGCGCTCGTGTGGATGTGGTTCCGGCGTACCGCACGGTCCGCCCACAGACTTCCGAGCGCGGTCGAGTCGAAGCGCTGCTGGCAGGGGGCGCGGTTGATTGCATCACCTTTACAAGTTCCTCTACCGTCGTCAATTTCGCTCAGCTCTTCGACACGACAGACTTGAGTCAACTGCTCGCAGGCGTCACGGTCGCCTGCATCGGCGACATCACGGCAGGCACGGCCAAAGAGTACGGACTCGGCACGGATATTCTCCCGAACGAATACACGATTCCCGCGCTGATACGCGCTATCGTGGATTACTATAGGAAAGAATAGTATCCGCTTCCCCGCCCCTTAAAATAATTGACATCCGCGAAGGGCTGGAATAATGTACGCGCGCTTGTCCGGCGTTTCCTGCTTTCAAAGCGCAATTCCAGCGCGCGTGCTCGTCCATCACCTCGGAGGTTTGACATGAGAACATCTTTCCATCGCGTCCGCTCAACTCTTTTCGTTCTCCCGTTGATTCTGGCCCCACTGTTCGCCGTGCGCTCCCTGAGTGCGTCATTGAAAGAGCAACCAGCGCATCTTTCAGCAGGCGTTGCCGAGAGCCGCCAGCTGGATAAAACCTACACGCCCGCGCCCGGCAGCGCCGAACGGCAGGCTATTATGGATGCTTTGCGCGAGCAGTTGAGAGCCAATCTAGGGAATCTGGCCGCCGACGTAACCTTTGAGGTCAATTACCTGAAGGTGCGTAACGGTTGGGCATGGGTGGACGTCACTGAAAAACGCGCTGAAGGGACAGGCGACCGTTGGGACACACTGCTGCGCAAAGAGAAAGGCAAATGGAAAGTTAAAGAGTCGCCATTCGGACTCGAAGAAGTCCCCCCCGGGGAGAGAATCTTTGGCGACGATCACAGCCTGTACGGAAAGAGAATCCGGGCCATCAAGAAATTGTACCCGGCAGTCCCCACAGACATCTTTCCGAAGCCCTAGCGAAAGTCTTATTCACGTCAGCAGTTCATGAAGCCCAGCGCGGGGCGAAAGATTTTAGCCAGAGGCTTAGGTCCCCGGCTAGAATCTTTCGCCCCTTGCGGAGCTTGTGCTAAATCACTATAGCGACTTGCGATTGGATGTAGCCCGTAACAGAGCACTCATGTCAGTACCGCCTGCGGTAGCGGGCGGGAGATGGAATTGCGGATTTCGGATTGCGGATTGCGGATTTAAGAAAAGAGCAAGAGCCTTTCAATCCGCAATCCGCATTCTACAATCCGCAATCGGCACGCCCGCCCGCTACCGCAGGCGGTACTGACCCGTAGGCTACATGCAATTGAACCTTCACCTGGTCAAACACACCGGCAACTCTTTCTCGTTCTCCCCTCAAACTTGAAATAACCTTCCATGTGCTAAACTCCCCTTCATGGCGAAGGGGCGCGTACTCATTGTTGACGATGAAAAGGCCGCGGGCGAAGGCTTGCGAGACCTGCTGGCGGCTGAAGGCTACGAAACCGTTTCCGAGATAGACGGAGTCGCGGGGCTCAAACGCGTCGAAGAGTTTTCGCCTGCGGTCGTCATCACGGACGTGTTGATGCCGCGCATGGACGGCTTCGGTCTCTTGCGCGAGATTCGCTCTCGTTACCCGGAAACGGCAGTCATCCTGCTGACCGGGCAGGGGTCCGTCGAGATGGCACTGCGCGCCATCCAGGAAGAGGGCGCGTACCACTATTTCGAGAAACCGATTGACATGAAGAAACTGCGCATCGTCGTCGAGCGCGCGGTCGAATACGCTGAAGCCCGGCGCGAGAACGAGTCTCTGCGCCGTCAACTGCGCGACCGCGGCGCTTACGGAGAGCTGGTCGGGAAATCAGATGCGATGCGCCAGATTTATCACCTCATCGAACAGGTCGCCCCCTCAACAGCTTCGGTCCTCATCACTGGCGAATCGGGCACTGGCAAGGAACTGGTCTCGCGCACGATTCACAGCTTAAGCCCACGCAAGAAGGGGCAGTTTGTCGCCATCAACTGCTCCGCGATACCGGAAACGTTGATGGAGTCAGAGCTGTTCGGCCACGAGAAGGGTGCTTTTACAGGCGCGGCTTCACGCCGCCAGGGATGCTTCGAGCTGGCGAACGGCGGCACACTCCTCCTGGACGAGATCGCTGAGATGCCGACGCTGCTTCAGGCGAAGCTCCTGCGCGTGCTCGAAGAGCGCGTCCTGCGCCGCCTGGGAAGCACGCAGGAGATTCCGGTTGACGTGCGTCTCCTGGCGGCGACGAATAAGAACCCGCAGGAGGCTGTCGCAGGCGGCGCGCTGCGTGAAGACCTGCTTTACCGCCTCAACGTCATCGCGATTGAGCTGCCGCCGCTCAGGGAGCGCAGGGAAGACTTGCCGCTGCTGGCGCAGCACCTGGTGACGCAGCTCGCTGAAAAGCATAACCGCCCGGCACGCTTTCTGTCGCAGCCGGCGTTACAGGTCCTGCAATCCCACACCTGGCCCGGAAATGTGCGCGAGCTTCGCAACGCGATTGAGCGCGCAGTCATCATCTGCTCCGGCGAGGAGATCGAGCGCCATCACCTTGCGCCGTACCCTGTTGACCAGCGCGCACGCGTCCGCAGCGAGGATACTTTGTCCCTGCCCGTCGGCACACCCATCGAAGAGGTCGAGCGGCAGATGATTATGCGCACCCTCAAGAAGACCGCCAACAACAAGACGCGCGCCGCGGAGCTTCTGGGCATCAGCCTCAAAACACTTCACAACAAGCTGCGGCTCTACCGCGAGCGCGGACAGATGCCCGACAGCGGGCAGCTTCATTCCCCCGAGCCAGAGTTTCAGCGAAGGACCGGTGAGCAGCTATGAAGGGCGGCAGCGCGCTCCTGCGTCGTCAGATCGTGCTCATCACCTTGCTGGTCGCCACGGTCTCTCTCATCCTCATCGCCGCCAATCTGTCTCAACTGACCCGCTCGCTCGTCTCAAACACGCGGGACCAGGCCGAAAGGGTCTCGCTTCAAGCCGCCACGGCCGCGGAAGGCGCTGTGGTTTCTTCCCCGAACGACCTGCCGCAGACCGCCATACGCGAATCACAAGCGGCGCGTGAATTCGCAGAGGCCGTCGTTCGCCGCGGCGCGCCGATCACGTCCCTCGCCATAGAGGACCGGGCGGGAGCCCCGCTGCTGCAAGTTCCGCAGAACGCTGTCCCACAGAACTTGCCCTCGATTGAGAGCCTGACGAACGCATCGGTCTTCTCCCGTATCAACCAGATTCTTTTCGGCGACCAGAGCTATGAATACACGCGCGTCATCGTTTATCGCGGGCAGGAGTTCGGGCGCGTGCGCCTGACCATCTCGCTCGAAGCCATCCGCAGAGACGTCTGGCAGAGCCTGCTCACTAATCTGCTCCTCGCTTTAGCCGCCATAGCCGCCGCCACGTTCATAGCGATCAGCTCCGCGCGTCTCATCACCGCACCCTTGCGCGTCATCACGACCTCCATCGCTCAACTGGAAGAAGGGCGGGGCGGGGCTTCGGACGCAGCGAAGGACGAGAGCGCGGATATTGAGGCGGTCGCCGACAGGATTGAGCAGATCAGCAGGCAGATCGCTGGCGACCGCTCGCAGCTACGCGAGGCGCGTGGCGGGCTGCAACAGATTCTACAGAACCTGCAGGAGAGGCTGTTGCTCGTCAGCCGGGACGGGCGCGTCATGCTCGCGAGCCCTGGGGCGGAAACGATGCTCGGTTCCGCTGAGCAGATGGAGGGCCGCTCTTTCGCGGAGATCGTCGGGCCGAGCCATCCGCTCGCCGCGCTCACTCAAAAGGCTCTGGACTCGCGTGAGACTTCGTCTCGCGTCACGCTCCCCGCCATCAATGGCAACCCCTCGGCCCAACCCATCGTCGCTTCGGTCCAACCCATCAGGGACCGCGGAGAGACGGTCGGGGCGCTCATCTCGCTGCACGACAAAGAGAGCGTGGCGAAACTCGAATCAAGGCTGGACTATTCCGAGCGGCTGGCCGATTTCGCGCGCATCACTTCGGGCATCGCGCACGAAGTCAAGAACCCCTTGAACGCGATGGTGATTCACCTCGAACTCCTGCGCTCAAAGCTCCAGAGAATCTCACCCGCTGCCGAGGACGCGCGCCCGCAGTTGGACATCTTGACCTCGGAGCTTCAGCGCCTGGACCGCGTCGTCCAGACCTTTCTGGATTTCACACGACCGCCGCGCATCAATCTGCGCCCGCTCGACGTGAACCAGATTCTCGAAGAGACGATTGCGCTGGCCGCCCCCGAAGCCGAATCGCACGGCTCGACCGTCTGGCGCTCGTTCGACCCGAACCTGCCGAAGATCGCGGGCGACGCGGATCTATTGAAGCAGGCATTCCTGAACATCATCATCAACGGTTTTCAGGCGATGGAACACGGCGGGCGACTCATCGTCTCGACCGTCAAGGAAGGCCCGGAGACCGTGCTTGTCTCCATCAAAGATCACGGTGGAGGCATCGAGGCGGATTCGCGCGAGCGCGTCTTTCACCTTTATTACACGACCAAGCCCGGCGGCAACGGCATCGGCCTCGCGCAAGCCTTCCGCGCCGTCCAACTACACGACGGCCAGATCACCTTCGACAGCCAGCCCGGCCAGGGGACCACATTTCACATCAGATTGAAAACAGTGACGAGTGACAAGTGACGAGTGACGAGATGAAAACTTGTTCTGGCTCGTCACTCGTCACTTGTCACTTGTCACTTTTTAGTGTTATTCATCCCGGCGCATGTCCGTTATTCTTTTCTTCATAGATGGCCTCGGCATCGGCAGACGCGGGACGCATAACCCGCTCGACGCTCTGGAGGGGGCCGCGCCGCTCGCCGTGTTTCAGGATGACGAGCCGCAGGTCATGTTTGACGGGAGGCTAGCGAGAACGGACCCTTGCCTGGGGGTCGAAGGCAGGCCGCAGAGCGCTTCGGGCCAGACGACGATCCTGACGGGCGTCAACGCCCCCGCGGCGCTCGGGTATCACAAACAGGGTTTTCCGAACGAGGCGCTGCGCGAGATTATCCGCGAGCACTCGATCTTTCTACAGCTCAAGCGGGCAGGCGTGTCTCCCAACACCTTCGCCAACGCGTACACCTCAAGATTCTTTGAGAGCCGCCCGCGCTGGGTCTCTGCGACAACGGCGGCGGTCGAAGCGGCCGGTATGCGTTTCCGCGACCTGGATGATCTACGCGCGGGGCGCGCTGTCTTTCAGGACTACACGAACGCGATGCTGATCGAGCGCGGGCTAGACGTCGAGCCACGCACGCCGGAGCAGGCGGCCGACATTCTCGCCGAGATTGCGGGCGAGCACCGCTTCACACTTTACGAATATTTCATCACGGACAAGATGGGACACGCGCAGGACATGGAGGGTGCGCGTGCGGTTCTGATCAACCTCGCGCGCTTCGTGCGCCAGTTGCTCGTCCAACTGGACCTCACGCGCACAACTCTTTTACTGACGAGCGACCACGGCAACATCGAGGATTTGTCAACGCGCAACCACACGCTCAATCCTGTTCCCACACTAGTCTGGGGCGTGCATCGTGAGCGCCTGGCTGGTCGAATTCAGAATCTGGCGGACATCACGCCCGCCGTGGTCGAAGTCCTGACAGAAGAAGCTGCCGAAAATTAATGAGCAAATCATCTACTTCCAATCGAGCCGAAGCTTCGGTGCAGGCCCCGAAACGCAATCGTGCAGGGCTGCGCGACGTCAACGACAGGCGCGAGATTTTCGGCTGGGTGATGTACGACTGGGCTAACTCTGCCTTCAGCGCGACGGTTGCAACCACGTTGCTCGGTCCTTATCTGACTTCTCTTGCGCAAAACGTTCTGGGCGATCAGAACGGTGTTGTGATGAGCTTCGGGCCGCTCGGAAGCGTCACGGCCAAATCGTTCTTCCCCTTCTGCGTCACGATCTCAGTCTTTCTGCAAGTCTTTTTACTGCCGGTGCTCGGCGCCATCGCGGACTACTCCCACTTGAAGAAGCGTTTGATGATCATCTTCTGCTACGCCGCAGTCGTCGCCACCAGCCTGCTTTTCTTCATCACGGACGGCCTGTACATGGTCGGCGGGCTACTTTTTATCATCGCCAATCTCTGTTTCGGCGCGGCCCTGGTCTTTTACAACGCTTTCCTTCCCGACATCACGACCGAAGACCAACGCGACAGGGTTTCCAGCCGCGGTTTCGCAATGGGTTATCTCGGAGGCGGGTTGCTGCTGGCATTGAATCTGGGATTAGTAGTCTGGGCGCAAAGTAAAGGCGGTCGGGACACCGTCGGTCTCGCCGTCCGCATCTCGCTGCTCTCTGCCGGATTGTGGTGGGGCGGCTTTGCCCTGCTGACGTTCAAGCGGTTGCGGAATCGCGGGGCGGCGAGGCAGATTCCCGCAGGCAAGAGTTACCTGCGCGTTGGTTTCTCCGAAACGATGGCGACTTTTCGCAAACTCGGTCGCCTGCGCCACACCCTCAAATATCTGATCGGCTACCTGCTTTTCAATGACGGCATCCAGACCATCATCGTCATGGCCGGAGTTTTTCTGGAACAGGAGCTGTTCATCCTGCGCGGGCTTGAGCCTGATCGCTCATTTCTACTCGGGATTATCCTGATGGTTCAGTTCGCAGCGTTCGGCGGGGCGCTGCTGTTTGCCCAGATAGCAAAAGTTTTGGGGACCAAAAGGGCCATACTTCTCTCGCTCGTGCTCTGGTCCGGGATAGTCATCTACGCTTACGCCTTCCTCGAAACCGTCGCGCAGGCCTGGGTCATGGGAGCGGCGATTGCCATCGTGCTCGGAGGGTCGCAGGCGCTCTCCCGCTCACTCTTTTCGCGCATGATACCCAAAGGGCACGAAGCATCATTCTTCGGCATTTATGAAATCTCCGAGCGCGGCACATCATGGATCGGTCCGCTCATCTTCGGCATCGTCGCCGGGGCGACGAACTCTTACAGGCAGGCGATTCTGTCGCTGATCGTCTTCTTCATCGCGGGGATGGTGATTCTCTTCTTCACGGACACGGACCGCGCTGTTCACGAAGCCGGAAACGTATTACCGGAAGAGG
This sequence comes from Pyrinomonadaceae bacterium, assembly GCA_036392495.1. Taxonomy (GTDB): domain Bacteria; phylum Acidobacteriota; class Blastocatellia; order Pyrinomonadales; family Pyrinomonadaceae; genus QHXM01. The sequence goes on from DASVXV010000026.1 coordinate 18,279, forward strand.
TGGAAGAACAGAAGGCAGTAGGCAGTAGGCAGTAGGCAGTATTTGGCGCTCTCCTGTCAGCTCGCGGCTTTCCGCTTGCTGCCTTGGGCGGCGCTCTCCAGACAGGTGTGTGAGCAGTACGAGAGATTGGAGGAGCGCAACTTGACCGCGCTTGAAGTCGGGGTCCAGGTGCCGCAGGCCGCGCAGCGCACCAGTTTGTCGCCCGCGCCCCTTGAAGTTGCCGGTTCGTTACGGACGACTCTTTGGGCCTCGCGCGCGACGCCGAACATCTGACGCGCCATCCGTATGAACGGGCGCAGACGCAGGTAAATCAACAGGAAGATGAAGGCGATGATGCCTAGAACAATATATTTGCCCAAACTGGCTCCAGTGTGTCTCTCGTTATTCTTTTACCGTGACGAAAGTGTAGCAAATCGGGATATAAAAGGCGACGCGCGCCGCTCGACTTGAAAGAGGGCGCGCGCCGCGTGTCAGACGTTGATAGGGCCTCCCTTTAATCGTCGCCGGAGTTGCGCTCCGAAGAGATGTGGGGCACGTCGCCCTCACGGCGACGGGGCTGCGGGTCCGTGGCGCGCCGTCGCGGTCCGGAGCCTTCCGCGCGCCGGTCAATTGTCCCCGGCGGCAGGCGCTTCCCTTTAATCGCTTCCTCCAGAATGCGCGTGATCTCTTGCGAGAGTGTTCTGTGTTCCGACTTCGCGCGCTGCTGCAAAGCTTCCTTGAGTTGATTTGGCACGTACGCGCCGATGAAAACCCCTTTGCGGTTCGCCATCACGGTTCGCCTTTCCGTTAAGATCTGGGGTGGAATATCTCAGCTTGCTTTAAAGTGTGAGTCAAGCCCCGCCGTGGTGTGCCGTGCAATTTGAGAGCAGGTCTGTAAGCCGAATTCTGTTCCCCGGCCGTGGACCGGGGCGGCGATCATTCATCTAGCCCAACCGTCGCCGGTTGGATCGAGCGACCTACCCGGAGGTCGTAGCACGTCCTTAACGGACGCGCTTCGGGCGGGCAGCCCTTGTTGACGCCTCCCTATTTGGTCTTGCACTGCGAGGAGTTTGCCTGGCCGCGTCTGTTACCACACGCGCCGGTGCGCTCTTACTTTAAGCCCACTGAAGGGCCGCACCGTTTCACCCATCACCCGCAACCGCCTATGCTCCCCGAAAGAAGCACGCGGACGGCCCGCTGGCTGGTCTCTTCTCTGTTGCACTTGTCGTCATCAGACCGAAAACCCCGGCAACTTAATGCCAGATGCTATCAAGCCCGATGCCCAGCCGTTAGCTGGCTCGCTGCCCTGTAGTGTTCGGACTTTCCTCTCCCCCGCCCGAAAGGCGAGGCAGCGACCGCCCGACCTGCTCTCTTGCAAGGCTGAGGGATTATAGCAACCATTGTTCAACGCGTACAGCACAAAAATCAACATTGTGCCCACAATGCCTAACAGACAGGGGGCCGTTTAAGGCGGGGCAGGATAAGAGGCGCAGGGTCTCTTCATTTTCGAGACTGAGGAAAGTAGAGAAACAGCACTGTCCACGAAACCACACGAAACAAACCACAGCAATTTCGTGTCGTTTCGTGTGGCTTCGTGGATCGTTCTCTTTCCGTCGAGAATGAATAGAC
>DASVXV010000027.1:0-20187 GCA_036392495.1 Pyrinomonadaceae bacterium
TCTTAGGAAAAACGGATCGAACAAATTCAGGTCTGATCTTTGCTGCGCTCTGGTCACTTTCCCAAGTAGTCAGAAATCCTAAGAAAAATGGAGGTTTCTGACTTGTGTAGATACTAATGGCTGACGCCCTGGGCTTTATACCGTCGCCCATTTCATGGGCTTTTGTTTTTCTTCCTGGCCGTAACCCAGGGCTTACGTCCTGGGCTAAATTCTGTCGCCCCTGACGGGGCTGAAAACAAACCACAGAAACGAAGCGGGCTTGGTGATTGTCTCTGCCTCGACGGACTTTCATCAGGTGGCGCCTGAATGGAAACCGCGATTTTATTGCTTTTTGCTTTCTTCCAATATCTCTGCCAGGTTTTTACTGAACGCCGAGCGCGGTATCACGCGATCAAAACCCGCCTGCACGGCTTTCCGTTGCAGGGCCGTCTGAACGTGCGAATAGAAGCCGAGTAAAGGGACTTTGTTCAATTGCTCGTCGCTCTTCAATCTCCCTGCGAGTTCGAACGGGTCTAGCTTTTGCGAATGCAGGTCCATGATGACAAGCGTGGGCGGCTCAGAGTGCGCCGTTTCGATTGCAGCATTAAGGCTCTTCACGAATCGGACCTCAATTCCGAGATGCGTTGCCGTGGCACGAATCTTTGCGGCAAAGAACAGATCGCCCAGGGCTGCCAGAACGTATTCACCCATTTGAATCTTTCCTCTTCCTTAACCTTTGCATTGACGCTCCGATTCGCGTAAAGATAGGCGCTTCATGGCGACCATTGAGCGAGAGAGAGCGAAAACACTTGGCGACGCGGCAAGCGAAATCGAGATGGGGAGCTTTGCCCCTTCGAATACGGACGTGTCGGAGTTCCGGACTCTCGTCGTCGCCTCTTATAACATACGCTACTGCGTCGGCTCTCATTTAATATCCGGAAGCCTCTGCCGCCGCATAGGGCTCAAGCGCCCCGGACGCCGCCCCGATCTCGTCAGCAGGCATCTGGAGAAAGCCGCGACAGCGCTCTCTGACGGGGAGCGCCTTCCGCCGCCTATGATTTTAGCGTTGCAGGAAGCGGACAAAGAGACTACGCGCGCGGGCGCGCACCATATCGCGCACGAGCTTGCGCGCAAGCTACGCATGCATTACGCCTACGCCGCGTCGGAAACGCCTCCCGGCGCAGAGCCCAAAGAGAACGAGTGGTATCTGGATTTCGAGGAGCACATTTCCGCTACGGAGAATGGGAAGACTGGCGTTGCGATTCTCAGTCGCCTTCCCTTCGCCATGGTCGAGCGAGTTGAGCTTCCCTTTGCGGAATGCGCCTGGCGACCGAGATTGGCCCTTGCCGCGACATTCCAAATTGCAGGGCGTGATGTTCATCTCTTCAACTCACATATTGACCCGCACGCGGATACAGCGGGCCAGCTTGAACAGCACGAAGCTGTGCTGGCGCGCGCCCGAGAGCTGGCGGGCCCGGTCATTCTTCTCGGAGACTTCAACACACTCTCAAAGCGCTCGTGCCTTGTCGTGCGCGAATTTCTGGAATCGAGGGGATTCCACACGCCTTTCCCGACAGGTACGGCCACATGGCGCTCTGGACCTATTCGTCTCCACACGGATTGGGTCTTTGTGCGCGGCGCAAGTGTGAAACGCTTCGGCGTCGCTCGCCGCCTGAGCGTCTCGGATCATTGGCCCGTCTGGGCGGAGATTGATTTAAACGATCAAACTTGAAGAAGCGCAGGAGCGAGCCTTTGATTACAAGTAAAGATAATGCGCTCGTCAAACGAGCCCGCGCCATCCGTGACGGGAAGATTCATGAGCAGATTTTTATAGAAGGTTTGCGCCTCGCGGAAGAAGCCGCAGAGGCGCTCGCACCGGAGGAGATTCAGGACGTCCTTTACTCTGAGCGCATCCGGCAGGATGCACGCGGCTCAAGCCTTTTGGAAAAGTTAAAGCAGGAAGGAGGACAGCTCACCAGTGTGAGCGAATCCGTTTTCGCCACTCTTTCGGACACAAAAACCCCTCAGGGCATCGTGTTTCTGGCTAAGAGACCGAAGGCGGACAAAAGCGCGCTCGTCAACAAAGGCGTGGAAACGCCTCTCATAGTCATCCTGCACCGGATTAATAACCCTTTGAACGTCGGGGCCATCGCGCGCACGGCAGAAGGCGCGGGCGCGACCGCGATTATTTCGACCACCGGGACCGCAGACCTCTTTTCACCGAAGGCGCTCCGAGGCGCTATGGGGTCAAGTTTCCGTCTTCCTCTGTGGGCTGGCTCGACGTTTTTCGAAGCGATCTCTTTTTGCAGGGAACATGGCATTCGAACCGTCTGCGCTGACCTGCACGCGACGCGGGCGCACACGGAGATTAACTGGACAATCCCGTGTGCTCTCATCCTCGGGGCGGAAGCATCTGGGCTGACGGCGAGCGAAGTCGCCGCCGCCGATGAATCCCTGAGAATATACATGCGCCCCCCCGTCGAAAGCCTGAACGTCGCAGTTGCCGCCGGAGTCATCCTCTACGAAGCGGCACGACAAAGGGCAGAAAGCAGTAGGCAGTAGGCAGCAGGCAGTAGGCAGTAAACGACCAGCCCCGTTAGGGGCGGCAGAGTATAGCCCAGGGCGTCCGTCCCTGGGTTACGGCCAGGAAGAAAAACAAAAGCCCATGAAATGGGCGATAGCATAAAGCCCAGGGCGCTAGCCCTGGGTCACCAGCAGGAAGAAAAAGAAAAGCCCATGCGAATGGGCGACAGCCCGTGCACGCCCGTATGCAATTCAAGGGCTGTCGCCCGCTCACGCGGGCTTGCATTTCAAATCGGCGCTGTGACCCAGGGCTCACGCCCTGGGCTTTAGACTGTCGCCCCTAACGGGGCTGACTGATTACTGCCTACTGCCTACTGCCTTCTGCCTTCTGTCTTCTCTTCTCTCAGGCGGCGCATTTCTGTAGAATGGTGTGGCATTAATGAATAAGTTTCGTTTCCCTCCCCAATTAAGAGTTTGATTTGGCGTCCGGCGGTGAACTTTTGCGCCGCAGGGCAACTTTGGGCTTTTTGTGTCGTCTATAATTTGTCGTCCGTTATGAAGAAAGATTCCAAGCAGAAGCCGGGTCATAAACGTGAAGAGGCTTTGCCGGAGCGCCTGCTGCGCCGCGTGCTCGAAGGGATGGGCGCGGCTGTGGACCGCGGACTGGGGCGCGCCACCACGGCGCAGGGGGGCCTGACCACTTCGGCGCTCATCGAGCGTATGAAGCATTTGATTGACGAGCGTGTGCGCAACGAAGGGCGTGGAGTTCGCGTCGCCCCGCACCTCCTGAAACTCAAGGTTGAATGGGGCACACACTCGGAGGCCCCGCCCGAAATCATCAAAGAGCTGGAGCACGAGGTGCTCGTCGCGGCGATTGACCATATCAACGACAACCGCTACAGCACAATGGCACCCATCCGCATCGAGAGTGAGATTGACATCTTCACCTCAGGCATCTCGGTTGATCCGACTTTCGGCGAGTTTGAGCAGCAGTTAAAAGAACAGGATGAAGAGAAGCGCCGCGCGGAAGAGCTGGGCTCGCCCCTGATTCCGAAACCTTTTATCCATGACGTTCACATTACGGCGCGCATCACCACACCCGACGGAACGCGTGAAGTGCCTCTGGTCTTTAGACCCGGAGGGCGGCGTTTCGGCGTCGGCCGCGGGACGGACAACGATCTGTTCCTGAACGACCGGAGCGTCTCGAAGATTCACGCGGCCCTTTTGATGAATCGCGAGGGGACGCTGATGGTCGCCGACACCGGCTCGACCAACGGAACATTTATCAATGGCCGCCGTATCGCTTACGGCGAGGCGCGGCAAATCGAGGAAGGCGACGTCGTCGGCTTCGGGGACATAGAGGTTCGTTTCCGCAGGGATTAATTGCGAAATGTCTTTGACTCTACTTTTACAGGCCGCCGCCGACACGGCGAACAACCCCTCGACCAGCGCCGCGCTGGAAAAGCGACCCGCTCTGTTGAGCCTCGTCTACATGGGCGGTCTCACCCTGTTAATCCTCTGGCTGATCGTCGCGCTGATACGTTTTCGCCGCCAGCGCTCCGCCCTCGCTGCGGTCGCCCCTGCGGACCTGCCGGAAGAGGTCCGCGAACGCCTGGGCACGACTTCGACCAATCGCGGCCTGCGCGTGCTGCGCCTGCTCTTCATCGTGCTGGCGCTCACAGTCTTCGGGTTCCACGTTTACTGGGCACGTTTCGCCGCTCAGACTAACGAGCCTTTCCAATATGCCCTTCAACGCAGGGATGCGCGCAACCGCCGCCTGACGGATTCGGTCCTGCGCGGCTGGATACTCGACCGGACGGGCGAGCTTAAAAATGCGCTCGCCCGTTTCCGCGTGGAGAACGGGAAAATCGTGCGCGATTACCCGATGGACACACAATTCGCACATCTCTTCGGCACGGACCTGGGCGACGCAGGACTTGAGCGCTCACTCTTCGGTCTCCAGAGCGGTGAAGTTCCAGAAGCTTTACAGGTAGTAATGGGCCAGACCATTCAGCAGAAAGCGACAAAGGATATCCAGCTCACCATTCACCATGAAATGCAGCAGGCCATCGTGGATGAGCTGAATAGTATTAAGGATAGGACGGGCAAAGTAATGAAGCCCACCCCTCCCGCCGCTGTCGTCATTCTTAATCCCCAAACCGGCGAAGTCGTGGGGATGTACAGTAATCCGACCTTCAGCATCAAGGAGGCACAGAATCGAACGCGCTGGAATCAGCTCAATGAGGATAAGAACAAGCCGCTGCTCAATCGCACCTTACACCAATTCTATATCCCTGGCTCGACCTTCAAAACTTTCATGATGATCGCCGCGCACCGCGCCGGCATACAGGATACGGAGTTTGTTTGCAGCGGCACTGGCTACCTGGCGATGCCCGGCGCCAAGCCCATCTTCGACGACGGCGGAGCGAAAGAGGTCCACGGGGTAATCGGAATTGATCGCGCGTACGAGGTCTCGTGCAACCAGTATTTCGCACAAATGGCGGTCAAACTCGGCCCCGAAAGGATTCGTGAGACGGCGAAGCTGCTCGGCATCGGAGCTTACGAAAACCCCGCGGACACGACGCGTGGCCGCAGGCTGCCCGACATCTGGAACGCGAGTTCCGATGCGGTCAAAAAAGCGCTCGCGCCGACCGAAGCCACAATGGTTGCGGGCAAGCTCGACCAGAATTTTACGAAGTTCGATCTGGCGCTCGAAGGCTACGGCCAGGGTTACGCCGGACAGATGACGCCTTTTCAGATGGCGCTACTTGTCGCGGCCATCGGCAACATGGATGGCAATTTGATGAAGCCGCGGATTGAGATGGGGCGTCCCGACGAAGTCTATAGTCCGGTGTTGTCGCCTCAGGTGGCCCAACGCCTGCGCGAGATCATGGGATTGGTCACGGGCGGGCCGGAGGGGACGGCCCGCAGCAGATTTCTTGAAGTGAAAGCCGCGGGCATCAACACCGGCGGCAAGACCGGCACGGCGCAGAAGATACTCCCGCTCCTGGACAGGAACGGCAACGTCGTGACGCGCGTCGTTTATGACAGGGACCCTAAGGGGAACGTTATAGGCCAGCGCACGGAGACCGTTCTGGATATTGATCACCCGCGGATTGACAGCTGGTTTCTCTGCATCGCCCCCTTGGAGCGACCCCAGATTGCGATGGCAGTGCTCGTTGAAGGCGGAGGTTATGGCGGAACAACGGCTGCCCCGATTGCCGCCAGGTTGGTTTTAAAAGCGAAAGCTTTAGGGCTCCTCGGCGGGGAGCCGAAGAAACCTGCCGCCCCACCGCCGAATAAACCGAGACAGGGAGCCAGGCAACCGGCTGCAAGAAGGTAAAAAGCGGCCAGCTCGAAAGCTGATTCGTCCGATCACAGGCCACCGACCGCTGACTTATGAAAAATCGCGCATCGTCACATCTGCTCGCGCTGCTGCTAATAATCGGTTTCGAGATCGTCGGCTATTACGCAGTGCATCGCGCCGCACTGATACGTGGTTACGAGACATCCTGGATCATGGCTATCCGCGATCTTTTGATGTTCGTGCCCATTATCTTCCTGGTTTTCCTGCTGACACGCGCCCTGAAGTTCGCTGGCAACTGGACGCTTTTCACGACCGCCATTCTACTCTTCTCCATCGGGATGCTCGTGCAATACAGGCTCTACAGCGACCCGGAATTCAACAAAAACAGGCTCAGCGAAAAGGCCGCGGCGCGTGAGCAGAAGACAGAGAAGCTCAGAATTCGTTACATCAACGAGAACTATGACGCCGAGAAGAAAGAGATCATGGGTCTCGAAGCGACTCCGGCCAAACCCTTAGAGCTGGAGGAGGCGCCCACGGTCAAGACCTCCTACACCATCAACAACGCCCTTCTCTCCGGCTCGACCTGGATTCCGATTCTCGCCTTTGCCTCGTTTGCACTCGCCCTGGGCTTATGCGTCCGGGACAGTTTTCTGCTCCTGCTACAGCGCTATAGCTTTATCATCGTGGTCCTGACGCTTGTCCCCCTGGCTATAGCTGTCGCCACCTCGCGCTTCGGCAAGGCGCTCGGCAACATGACTCCCTGGGAGCCTTCGAAGATTCCTTTCCTGATAGGCTTCGCTGGTATTCTGACGGCGCGCTACAGGGACCTGGCGCGCACCTACTGGGGAATCCCGCGCGCGCGCGATATCGTGCCGCTGATTGTGATGGCGATCCTGCCGTTCATCCCCTTCTTCGTGCTCAAAGATTTCGGGCAGATGCTCGTCTTCGGCGGCGCTTACGCGACACTCTATCTGGTCGCCGTTCGCCGCTGGCCCCAGTTACTGCTTTTCGTAGGCTCCGTGGTGCTCGTTGCAGGAGTCCTGGTGGTCGGCGCCCTGCCCGTCGAAGTGCAGGAAAAAGTTCCGCTGCTCCCGACGCTGGCGCGCCCCGTCAAAGCAGCCCTGCCGGACCGTATCCAGCAGCGATTCCATCTCTGGATTGACGGCTTCAACCCGCCCGACCCGGAGGTCCGCTGGTGGAAGAAGGATTACGAAGAGGCCCTGGATAATGACGAGGCCCAGGCCAGGATTGAGGGCAGGCCTTCCAAGCGCCAGGAGATGGCGACGATGTCTGAGACTGCGAAGCGAGCTGTCAACGTGGATGTCTGGTTCGACAGCGTCGCGCTTCAGCCCGCGCAGGCGACATTCGGCCTGGCGGCAGGGAGAACCACCGGCAGGGGGCTGGGACTGGGCTTTGCCGAGGTCGTCCCCATCGCGGATTCAGACTACATCTATGCTGCCATAGGCGAAGAGATGGGCCTGGCTGGCGGGGCAATAATTATTCTAGCGCTGATTATTTTCGTCTGGGCAGGGGTTCGCACGGCGATTGATGCGCGTGATATGTTTACGAAACTATGTTCCGCGGGGCTGACGGCCTTCATAGGCTTCCAGGCGCTCGTCAACATCGGCGGCGTGACACGCGCTCTGCCGATGACGGGCATCACGCTGCCCTTCGTCAGCCACGGCGGTTTCAGCTTGATAACCAGTTTTGCCATGCTCGGAATGCTGATGGCCTTCTCGCACCGCAATGCGCGAGACGCACGCTCGGCCGTGCGGCAGAAAAGGCGCGCTCATGATCCTTCTATCCCGGAGGCTGTTCAGTAAACAGCCTGCTCGCTAAAGCGAGGGGCTTTGTTCCTGTACTAAGCGGCTTGCCGCTGTTCCGAAACTTGAAGCAGGTTTACGACTGCTCTGCCGCGAATGTTAATCGCGGCGTTGAAATCAGCGTTGAGGCTATGACCGCAACTTACGCAGACGAACTCAGATTGAGACTTGCGATTCTCTTTCGCACAGTGACCGCACGCGCTACACGTTCGGCTCGTGTCGCGCGGATCAACGAGCGTGAGGGGCACCCCCGCCAGTCTTGCCTTGTAAGTCAGGAATTGCCTCAACTGCGCGAAACTCCAACTACTCATCCTAGACCGTTGGGGGCGACGAAACCGAGTGCGCTTGCGGATGTGCGTCAAATCTTCAATCGCCAATCCGCGTGTGCTGTCTTGCGCTTTACCAACAAGCTGTTTCGAGATGCAGTGGTTTTCGTGGCGCTTAAAGTTAGCCTCTCTGCCAGAGAGACGTTTGCAAAGGCGACGGACAGAGCGCGGGCGCTTGCCGCCTCTTCGTTGTGCCGACGCCTTGCGTTGCAAGGTCTGGCGACGAACGGAGTATTTCTGCCGCGTGCGCTCCAGTTCTGCGCCGGAAAAGGTCTGCCCGTCGGAGTCAGTGACGATGTTGATAACGCCAAAGTCCACGCCCAGAATGTCGGGCGCAGGATGTACCTCTGGCTCGTCCAGTTCGCACACAGCGTTCAGGTAGAACTCTCCCTTGCGGTAAATCAAATCCACTTCGCCTCGGCGGTTAGGCAGCAATTTGCGCTGATACTCGCCGCACACAAATGGGATGGCGCACCTGCCTCCAGCCGTCCAGAGCGAGACGGAATCTGCCTTGAAACTGATAATCCGTTCGTCGTAGGAAATCGCGCCGTATTTGCGAAACGTGCGCGCTCGTTTCTTGTCCAGCTTGTAGGCGTCCGTCACTTTCGCAATACAACGCACGACCATTTGTGCCGACAAGTCGAAGGTGGCCCGCGCCATGCGATAGCTGAGTTTGTGGAGGTGATACTGCCTGAAGGACTGCGTCTCCCAAGCTCGCTGGCTAATCCAATTGCACGCTTGATTCGCCACGATGAGTGTGCTACGGAGTGCGAACGCCTGTTCTTTAGTCGGTTGCAACTTGAGATTAACAATCAGCTTCACGCGAAGCAGTATGGCATAGGCTCTCGAATATGGAAACATTATTCGCTTCGGATATGGGCGCTCCTCTCCTGCTTAAAAGCTGGAGCCTCCGCGCCTGTATCTAGTGAGGTTTCAGGATGAAAGAGCAATCAAACGGAGTGAAAATTGAAGCGGCAAGCGTCACCGACCGTGGCCTCAGCGAAAAGCGCCCCCTCAACGAAGATTCCTTTCTTTCAGACCCCGCGCGGCGCATCTTCGCGGTCGCCGACGGTGTGGGCGGAGCGCAGGCTGGCGAGGTCGCCTCGAAGACGGCGATGGAAGTTCTAGATGAAGCTTTCCGACATCAGATGGACGGCACGGACATAGAAGATCTGATGGAGGTGGCGATTCAACGCGCCAACGCTTCCATCCACCAGATGGCGCTGGAACACCCGAAGCTCTCAGCCATGGCGACGACGGTCGTCGCGCTCCATCTGGACGGGCATATCGCGACCATCGGCCACGTCGGCGACTCGCGCCTTTACCGCCTCAGTCCGGACGGCCAGCTACACCGCGAGACCGCCGACCACTCCATCGTCGAGGAGGAGGTCCGCGCCGGGCGCATGACGCCCGAACAGGCCGCGCATCATCCGAGCCGCAACGTTATTAGCCGGGCACTCGGCGCTGAGACGGGCGTCGAAGTGGATATGAAGACGATTGAGGTCGAAGACGGCACGACTTTCATGCTCTGCTCGGATGGCATCACGCGCCACCTCCCCGACGCCGAGCTGCGCGAGTTGCTCATCACGATGCCCGATCTTGAAGAGGCGTGCGCGGAGATGAAGCGGCGCTGCTATGAACGCGGGGCGGAAGACAATTTGACGGCAGTAATCGTGCGCGTCGGCGAGCGCCTCGCAATTGACTCGCTGACGGTGGCCGATGCGCGCGCCGCCCAGGCCGAACGCGCCCTGGCCCGGACCGTGGATAGCGGACTCAACGTCGCTCCGGCACAAGCCCCGCAGGCGCAGCCCGAGCAGTCCAGAATTAATATTCCCGCCGCGCCAAGCACGCTTCCCCCGCCCCCCGTCGGCGAGGCCAACGCCCTCCCCAGAAACCCTGTGCTGGCGCTTGAAGAGCAGGCCAGAGCGCGGCACGGCGGCGGCGCAGGGCGCGGCTTTCTGGTGCTGCTGCTGATAGTCGGAATCGGCGCGGCAGCCTTTTTCGGGGGGATGTATTTCCAGAGCAAGCGCACTGTGGACACGGCGCAGGCAAGCCCGACGCCCACGCCTCAGCCGACGCCAGACGATTCGCTCGAAGGAATAGAGGAGATAACAAAGTTTGAGAACCGACGACACTTGGTTGACAAGCGTCCCGGCCTGGAGAAGGAAGCCTTGAATGCAGAAGCAGTAAAGGAAGAACAGGTGGCCGGAGCTTTGGAGTCAAAGAATCCTGAGCTTCTTTATCTTTACGGTCGCGCTATGATGTTGACGGGTTATTATCCGGATGCCGCGATTGCCTTTGAGCACGCCAGCATTTATGCCACCGAGCTTGCTCGGGCCAATCCCTCAGATAAAAAAGCTGCGCTTTACGAAAAGCTGAAGACCGAGTCGCGTCTGGCGTTTGCCTCGATGGTTCTCAAACAACGCTTGCCGCTGACCGATTCTGAGAGAAGAGCCGTCAGCGCCATCGAAGAGTTGAAAGTCAAACCCGCGAGTCCGTCCCCGTCGCCTTCCCCGGAGGAATGATTTAACTTTGCAGGTTTTAGGAGACTCACATGCTTGCCCCGCGTAAAATTGTTCGCAGAACCGTCGTCACACCTTCGTTTCGCAACAATCCACTAGCGGGCAGCATCTAAAGCCGGGGACGAAAGGTTTCCGATAGCTTTTAGGGGAGCGCGCAGACGACGTGACGGAACTCAAACTCCAGCAGTCCTTGCTTGACGGTCGCTACGAGATATTGGACTGCCTGGGGCGCGGCAGCTACGCTGAGATATACGTCGCACGAGATTTGAGTCCCGCCGAGGGCGTCCCTCAGACAATCGTCATCAAGGCATTGAACGTGCTCCTGCAAGGCGTGCTCGACGCAGACCTTGAGCGCACGCTGATTGAGAACTTTCAGAACGAAGCCGTCGCCCTGGACCGTGTGCGCCACCCGAATATCATCAGCCGCCTGGGCCATGGTACGGCCATTGATCTGGCCGGAGCGACGTTTCATTATCTGGTCCTCGAATACATGGCGGGCGGCGAGCTCGGCGCGCGCTGCCGCCTGCAGCCTTTTTCGCTCGACCGCGCGCTCTTTTATCTCGAACAGGTCTGTTCCGGCCTGGCCCACGCGCACAGTTGCGGGGTCATCCATCGCGACGTTAAGCCGCAGAACCTGCTCCTGACCGCGGACGGGCAGACTGTCAAGATCGCCGACTTCGGCGTCGCCAAGATCGAAGCGACGGAAGGGGCCATCACCCGTGTCGGGACGAACGTTTACGCCGCCCCCGAGCATAACCCTCTGGTTCAAACGGGCCGGCTTGATTCCGATTCCGTGGAGGGCTCGCTGAAGCAATTGACGCCCGCCGCGGACATCTACTCACTTGCCAAGACGACCTATACGCTCCTCGCAGGCGAAGCCCCGCGCCGCTTTTCGCACCGCCAGATTACGGAGTTGCCCGAATCAATCTGGCAGAAGACCTGGGCGAAGGATGTCCTGCGCGTCCTTCGCAAGGCGACCGAAGAGAAGCCGGAGGCTCGCTATCAAACGGTGCAGGAGTTCTGGCAGGAGCTGGCGGACGCATCCTTGCCGCCGACACAGCCTCTCAGGCCACAGGCTGGTGGCGAAATTCGGCAGCGGCCGTCTTCGAAGCTGCCCAAAGTTGAAGCCGTGGCTGAAGCGCCGCCGCGCCCGCGCTTCGACTCGCGCGATGTCATCAAGCAATATCAAATGCAAGGCAACGGGAAGCGCCCGCGAATCGTCGTCCCTGTGATGGTCCCGAGCGCGCCTGTGAACTACCGTCCGGCGCAGCAGCATCGGCCGACGCCCGCGCTGCCCCCTCGGCCGGTTGACGGATTCGTCCAAACGCCCGAGTATAAACCCGCCGGCCGGGGCTTTCGCGTGCTCAAGGCCTTTCTGATTATCCTGGCTTTCGCCGGAGTTCTGCTGGCGACGCACTTTTATGTGAGCAGGCAGAGGGCGCTGAGCGGCATCGCGCCGACAGGAAACACCTCGGACCCGGCAGTCGGGCGCGAAGGAGTGGTTAAAATGGATGCGAGGCTGAGGGCCGAGCCGAGCATGAGCGGCGCCACGCGTCGGACTTTACCGAAAGGATCCAGGGTGCGGGTTGTGAGCGTCAGCGATAATCGTTTATGGTACGAAGTGGACGTTCTAGAGGCTGTGGATGACGGCAACCAGGAACAGGTCACGCGCGGCTGGATGGGGCAAAGCACGATAGACCTGGATTAGTCTTCTTCGAGAGGAGCAAACTAACAGTGGGGCTAATTGAATCCATTCGAAGGTGGATTGACGGCGAGGGCGCAGAGGACCCTTTGCTGGAAGCTGATGAGCACGCCCGCCCGCGCCGCGTCTGGGAAGAGTTTCTGGTCAAGGTCGCGCGCGAGGTCGAGGCGGTCATGCAGCGCGAGATGTTCACGCCGCCCGGTGGTCCGACCTTCATCCCGCGCGAGTACATAGTCTATTTAAGCAGCGACGACGACCGCGAGTGGCAGGGCGAGAAGCGACGGGGACTCGAACAGGGACTTTTCCACGTCCTCTCGGAGCGCGCGCGCGAGCTGAGCGGGATAACGCAGCTCGCCACGAAATCCTTTGCCGTCGAGCTGCGCGTTGACGGCACGCTCAACAAAGGCGAGTTTCGCGTGCAGCCCGTCTGGGACGAGACGGAGAGCGGCCACACGATGGTCACGGCGCGCCCGAGCGAGCAGATGATGAAGACCGCCATGCCGGGCGCTGTGACGAGCGAGGCCGTCCTGGACCTTGAGCCGGCGGAGGACGATTCGACTGTTGTCCGCCCGCGCGTCACAGTTCTCTACAATATAGAAGTCTGGCGCGGGGGTGTGCGTCAGGCCGTCGTCCCCATCTCAAAGCCCGAAATCACCATCGGCCGCGGCTCCCGCTCCGTTAGCGTTGACCTGCCGATTAAAGGCGACGCTGAAGTCAGCCGCATTCACGCCACAATCGAGCGCGACCAGAATGGACAGTACTGGTTCACGCCAAAAGGAAGAAACCCGACGCTCCTCAACGGTCAGGAGATTCCACGCGAACAGCGCACACAGGTCGCGCCCGACAACAAGATAGAGATTTGCAGCTTCACTTTGCGAATCCAGCCTTAGTGAAACCGACTGCCCGGACGGCATCCAGACCTCTCGACTTAGAGGCGTATAATCCATCAAGGCATTTGGGCGTATAACTCCCTGAAGGGTTGAAATACCTTAGGAATTTTAAAGGGTAGTGTAGATTAGACGCCCAAACGGGCGCATTTACAGGCGGAAAATAGTACGCCTAACTGTAGTTAGGCGTCGGAAGCTGTAGTTGAGGTAGCGTTCCTTAAGATAAAGACAAAAGTTATGTCTGTATTGGAGTTCATTAATAAATACATTGTAGTAGTCAATTCGATAATATTACTCATTCTTGTATTCAGATACCTACAAGACCTTAGGCGCTATCACTTAGACTATAAGAAACTGAATCTTGAGCACGAGAAGTTGGCGATTGAATTGGAAAAATTGCGCAGCGAAATGGAAAAAAGCAATAGAACTATTGTCGAGGCTTCTCCAGATCAAATTAATAAATATGTCATCGAACCTTTGTCCGCAGAAATCAGGAGCGCTGCAAGAGAGTTCGGGGGGATGGTTGAGTTCTTTCACAAATCACAATCTGATTTTAGCCATAAGTTAGCGCTAGAGTTAAAGCGAGAGCTAACGCAAGACTTAGTGTCAGCTCCCACGGATACCAAGATTCGATCCTTACCGCCACAAATGCAAGTTGGTGAATTCCTCTTGAGTAACGTAAAGAGTGGCGGTTTTCTTCAAGCTACTGGAAGAGATTCTGCCTCTGGTGGACCCGTTGAAGTTGTTGGCTATACTGGTGACGATCCCCAGCTATGGTCCTTACATCAAGTTCGAAGAGGCTATTTTGTAATCAGGTCTGTAGATACTGGTCAGTGTTTGGGCGTAGAGGGCCACGGGACTGCTGAAGGCGTGAAGGTTCATCAGTGGGAGTACCATGGGGGTGATAATCAGAAGTGGACTCTAATTCCTCAGAAGGACGGTTCTTACAAGCTAAGATGTAAGCACAGCGCTCAATATCTTTCATATAATGGAAACTATGTTTCACAGATGGTAGAGAGCGATACTCGTGCCCAAAGATGGTGGCTGATTCCTGTCATAAGCTGAGAGATCATGATAGGTCGCCGCCTAACAACTCATTCAACCGGAGCGCGAATAGTATCGCTTTCATTCGCGAGGCTTGGCTTTATTGGCATTGCGTGCGCGCCCGGTTAATTCGGGCGTTAGGCCTTGCTGACAAGCTGATAGGATGAGCGTCTTATGTAAAGAGTTGAATTGAGTAATAATTAATGGTACATTTTTAGCCAGCACTTTGCTACACTTGCGACCTCCCCCGAGTAAATTTTGACCCCCACATTGATTCAGGAAGGGGATAAATAAGGTCATGCCTCCACACGAATACCCAATCACTTTGAGCCGACCAGAGTTACTAGAGCCAGAAATAGTAGAGATGGTTTTCGCGGTAGCTCAAGAACAGAGCATTGTATGTTTAAGTGATATAAAAAGAGAGACTGGGCTGAAGTATGACGTAATCAGGGCTGCTT
This sequence comes from Pyrinomonadaceae bacterium, assembly GCA_036392495.1. Classification (GTDB taxonomy): domain Bacteria; phylum Acidobacteriota; class Blastocatellia; order Pyrinomonadales; family Pyrinomonadaceae; genus QHXM01. The sequence continues at coordinate 14,572 of DASVXV010000027.1, forward strand.
TGCATTTTCTAGAAGCAAGGAATCTTATTACTGTTATGAAAGAGGAAGCAAAACGGCTCGGTATTCAAGAGCAACAGACACCTGTGCAGGTGACGCACGATGCCAGAAGAATCTCTTTAGAAGAGGTTAATAGAATGGTCTCCGAACGGTTCGAGCAAGAGGAAAAGTTATTGGAAACCAATTGTGGAGAGCTTGCACAAATTCTGACCTAAATAAACTTTAGGCTTTCGAGGTGTTAATGTATTTTGAACCTTTAAAAATACTTGCTCTAGGAGCTGCAATTGGTTTTGTTCAAACAGCGCTGAGTATGCTAAAGCGCGAAGACTGGGGCAAGCTAGATTTCTGCGAACATATTTTAATTTTATTTAAACAGATCCACATATTGACAGTTTGCCTATTGGGCTATGTAGTGATAACCGCTTCTCTGTTCATAATCGTGAATAGCTTTGGTGCTACTTCTCTGCCTCTAGACTCAGTTAAACCGGAAACTAAATATGCCCTGCTTCTTCTAGCCGGTTATCTACCATCAAAAATCTTATCATGGTTTACGCTTGTCAGACGCTTACGAGTACCTATTTCTGGCATTGATTCTATCATTTTAAGGTGGCGAGAGATTTTTATTGAGCATCTTAGAAAAGATTTGAAACTGAGATTGATACAGTTACATTGTGGCCTCCATGTATCTGAGCAAGTGATAGAAGAAAAGTTATACCCATTCTATGAACAACATAAGAGCCAAATTGCCCACGATCTCAAGTTTGATAAAGCTCGCCGAGTTCACCCAAAAGACTTTGCGTTGATGACCCGGTGTCTAATGGAATGGCAGGGGTATTATGAGACAGCTAAGCTCCTCGGCAAGACAGGTGCACTATTTAATCTTCGTCCCATCCTATGCCCGTTAGGAAGTTTGACCCTACTCGCAATATTTATCTACGCGCTTTATTATCTAGGTTTCTTCATATATAAATAAGCCTTTTTTGACTGCTCTGTGATCCTTGTTGCAGTTTCAATTTAGGGTGTCAGCGTCCTCATAGTATAGAAGATACCCTTGAACCGGCCTAACAACTCATTCAACCGGAGCGCACCGAGCGTGCCTGTGATCAACCTTGTCGCCTGCGACGTAGTTGAATATTATCGTCGGGCGGTGGGTTGATTCGGGCGTTGGGCGTCTTACTTGAATGTGAGGAATTAGCAGGATTGCTGAATCAGTTAATCAAAGTCACGAAAGAGCTTCTTAGTAACAAATATCCAGATGCTAGTGTGATTTTCCTGGCAGGCTCGATTGTCAGAGGCGAAGGCACACCTTTCTCTGATTTAGATTTAGTCGTCATCTTCGATAAATTACCTGCTGCTTATCGTGAGTCTTTCTATTTTCAAGGCTTTCCTGTCGAAGCGTTCGTTCATGATCCGGAGACGCTAAATTATTTCCTCTATGAGGTTGATCGTCCATCAGGCATTCCATCATTGGCGCAGATGATTTTAGAGGGCGTGGAAATTCCAAAACCCAATGAACTTTCCAAATCATTGAAGGGCCTTGCAACTTCCGTGATGGAGTTGCGTCCCCCAAAGTTGAGTGAAGAAGAGATTCGCAAGTTACGCTATAACATAACGAATCTGGTTGATGATATTCGGCAATCCCGTTCTAAGGCTGAACTTGTCGCATCCGGAACGGAGTTGTATGAGGCGCTGGCAGATTATTATTTTCGCACGAATAATCTTTGGTCAGCGAAAGGCAAATCTATCCCTGGAATTCTGAAGCAGGCGGATGCAGATTTATGTCTGCATTACTGCACAGCTTTTGAAGAGTTGTTCGTTGGCGGTCAACCTGAAAAGGTAGTTGCTCTGGCTGAAGTGATACTAAACCCAAAGGGCGGATTCCTGTTTGATGGGCACAGACTTGATGCTCCGGCAGATTATCGAACGCGGCTTGAATAAATAAATCGTGCCGCCCAACAACTCATTCAATCGGAGCGCTGGATAGCACCTCTTTTATCATTGACTCCTCCGCTAATGTTGTGTGCTGTTCGCCCGCGCCCGGTTAATTCGGGCTTTTGGCAGCGACCGTGGGGTTAGCTATTGACAAATAAATAGTCAGTATTAGAATCATGCCGCCTCGCAAAATCCAAGATGTTTGGCGGTAATCGGATATTGCCGATTACCAAATGAAGGAGGTGCATAATGGCGTATCAACTAGAAGGACGCCTTCTGGAAGTTTGTACATGCAACGTTCTCTGCCCTTGCTGGGTAGGTGAAGACCCGGACAATGGAACCTGCGACGGCGTGCTCGCCTGGCATGTTGACGAGGGGACGGTTAATGGGACGAATGTCTCCGGACGCACCCTCGTCATTCTCGCCCACATTCCGGGAAATATCCTGCAAGGCAACTGGCGTGTGCGCGTCTACGTTGACGACGAGGCCACGCCCGAGCAGAAGGAAGCGATGCTCAATGTGTGGACCGGAAAACTCGGCGGGCCCGTGGCTGACCTGGCGAAGCTGGTCGGCGAAGTGATTACCGTGGAGCAGGTGCCCATCACTTTTGAGGTCAAAGGAGTTGACGGGACACTCAAGGTCGGTAAGGCGATAGACGCTGGCCTGAAACCGTTTCAGGGCGCGACAGGCAAGGACACAGCAATTCACGACACTATATTCACTACAATTCCCGGCTCTCCGGCCTATGTCGGTAAGGCCACTCATTACCGTGTGAATGAGCCGGACTTTAAGATTGATCTCCGAGACCACAACGCGGTCTCTGGCTCCTTCCGGTTTGTAGCCTGACAAACAAGATAGCGCTGGCCGCCGTCCTGATGAACGTTCTTGCGACCTGGGAACGGGATGGCGGCAGAACCAGGTGAAAAGATGTCAGCTTTCAGAAGCCTTTCGCCGCAGGCAGCCGGTCGCACGGCGTTGGCGGTTAGCATCCTCCTGATTGCCGCGGGCGCATGGCTGGCGCTATGGCTTTTGCATAGCCCCTCACAAGCTCTTCCTCAACACACTCACCATCACCTGGGCGGGCAGTCCGCAACGTCAGAACTGGCGGGGCTGCTGTTCGTCTTGGGCTGGGCTTTGATGACGGTGGCGATGATGCTGCCCACGACCCTTCCGGTGCTTACTGCCTTCCACACCATTGCCGGTCGGAGGGCCGACCGCTCGCTGCTTGTGGCGCTCGTCATCGCCGGCTATCTATTTGTCTGGACGCTGTTCGGAATCGCCGTTTATTTCGGGAATATGATGTTACAGTGGCTCGCGAGCAGCAGCCCGTGGCTGATGGAACACTCCTGGGCCGTCGCCCCGATACTTCTGCTCCTGGCAGGCTTATTTCAGTTTACACCTCTCAAATATCGTTGCCTCGACAAATGCCGGTCTCCTTTAAGTTTCGTCATTGGTCATTGGCAGGGGCGTCACGACCGATGGCAAGCCTTCCGGCTTGGGGTTGATCACGGCGTCTTCTGCGTCGGTTGCTGCTGGGCACTCATGCTCCTCATGTTTATCGTGGGTGTCGGCAGCCTCATATGGATGATGATCCTGGCGGTAGTAATGGGGGTCGAAAAGAACGCTCCCTGGGGGCGAAGGCTGAGCGCCCCGCTAGGCGTCGCTTTGCTTGTTTCCGGAGCGGCACATTTTGTTTTTGTGTAAGACCTCACACGCACTACGCCGCCCGACGACTCATTCAACCGATGCGCGGGAAAGCACCTCTTTCATCAATGTCTCCTCCGATACTGCTGTTTGCTGCTCGCCCGCGTCCGAATAGTTCGAGCGCTAGGTGGTTTCGCTAACCGAGAGGTTGTGAATTTATGAAAGGGATTCTCATTCTTACGTTAATATTGAGGTCTTTACCGTGGCAGCGCCGCCGATGAATTATGAAGCCAACGGAGACGGGCAAGTTATACGACAAAATCTCCTCCTGGTGGAACGACCAGCAGGACAGCTCAACTGCCGGCATTAATTTTGTCCAGAGAGCCATCAGGCTCACTATCAATAAAGACAATGCTCTGGACGTCGGCTGTGGTAGTGGCGGAAGGATCGTCACGGCGCTGAGAGATGCTGGATTCAAGGTCACAGGAATTGATGTCTCCGAAGCGATGCTTGAGTTCGCCAGAAAGCGCCATCCGGATTCCGACTTTATACTCGGCGACATCTGCCAATGGAAACCACTGGAGCGGTATGATCTCATCATAGCCTGGGACAGTAGCTTTCACTTACCTCACCTCGAACAACGCCCTGTTACAGGGAAACTGTGTGAGGCTCTAGCAGACGGCGGCGTTATTCTGTTCACAGCGGGCGGCGTGGATGGTGAGATTACAGGACAGATGTGCGGCCTGGATTTCTACTACAGCTCGCTGGCGGAAACGGATTATCTGGAGATCATGAAAGGGCACGGGTGCAAGTGCATTCTCATGGAGCGCGACCAACACCCGGAAGAGCACGTAGTCTTTATCGGCACAAAGGTCTGACGCCCCGCATCAGCGGAGCTGCGCGAGGCACTTAAAGAAATCGGACGAAACACGCTTCGCGGTTTCCGCTGTATGCGGGACGTTGGATTTCCTTTTATCGGAGCAATAAAATTTAGAGACAAGATGAGCAAACTCTTGATGTTGAGGAATTCATGGCCCTGCTCGATGGCGCGAAGGATGAGAAATCTGAACAAGGTGTCCCGCTCAACTACCTAAGCTCTGCCACCCCGCAGGAATTGCTCACAGCATTCGAGCCGCTGGTAGCAGGATTGAAGCCTGATGAGAAATTAAAGCTCGTTGCGAGTCTGTTCAAAGGAGGGTGGCTGCCTTCGGGCGAAGCTGCGGGATTAGCCGGACTGGACGAAGCGATTTTCTTAGATGAGGTAAGTAAGCAAACAAAGGGGCAAAAAGCCCGGCCAGCTGGCTCAGATATCTAATGAATTGGTGGCAGTCCATGAACTCGAACGCCCGAAAACATAAAATCAGGTTTCTGATGCATTCAATGTAAGGTAAAATAAAGTCATGGCAACAAACACAATCCAGGAATCACCGGTGTGGAAGCAGTTCGAAGAGGGAGCGCGCAGGCAGGGCGCGGACCCGGTCGATCTCGTCACCAAGTACATGAACGAATGCCTGGAGGTCTGGGAGGACGAGGCGCTCGACGAAGAGATCAGCCAGGACGTGCAAAAGAGTGGATACAAGGAAAGTGACGCTGTAGAGATCGTGCGCCAGTACAGGCAGGAAAAGAGAAGAGAGCGTGTCTCCTCGTAAAGACCGGACTGCGGTCGTTCTCGACACGAACGTCCTTGTAGCCTACTACCTCAGCAAGAAGAAAGATTCCGCCAGCAGCAAAATCTTTCAATTATGGCGCACCCGTCGCCGGCTCCAGCTCGTTGTGAGTGAGGAAGTAATCGCCGAGTACCTAGGGGTTCTTCAAAGGCTTGGAGTGCCCGACGTGCGCATCACGAGGCTAAAAGAAAGAATCCGGCGCCGACAGACCGTAAGTCACACAAAGCTCGGGGCCCGGCCTACGGAGAGTCGCGACCCCGATGATAACTTGGTGCTTGCCACTGCTATCGCCGGCAAAGTCGAGTATGTAGTGACGAATGACCACGATCTGCTGGACATCCCCAGCTCTGCCAAGAAGAAATTCAGATTCTCCATC
>DASVXV010000028.1:0-27789 GCA_036392495.1 Pyrinomonadaceae bacterium
TCTTAGGAAAAACGGATCGAACAAATTCAGGTCTGATCTTTGCTGCGCTCTGGTCACTTTCCCAAGTAGTCAGAAATCCTAAGAAAAATGGAGGTTTCTGACTTGTGTAGATACTAATGGCGTCAGCCCTGGGTCACCAGCAGGAAGAAATATCGAAGCCCATGCGAATGGGCGTCAGCCCGTGCACGACCGCATGCAATTCAAGGGCTGTTGCCCATTTCATGGGCTTGCATTTCAACTCGGCGCTGTGACCCAGGGCTTACGCCCTGTGCTTTAAACTGTCGCCCGCTGGCGCGGGCTAAATATGCTGGACGCCTGCATTCGTGGGCTAAATTGATGCTGTCGCCCGCTTCATGGGCTTCAACATCTTTTCCATCTGTGACCCAGGGCTTACGCCCCTGGCTAAACTCTGTCGCCCCTAACGGGGCTGGTCATTTACAGCCCACTGCCTACTGCCTGCTGCCAACTACCCACTGTTCTTCCCCGCGCGTGTGCGTTATGATGCAGTTAGGTGTGTGGGAAGGCATCACGGCCCAAGATTCTGAAACTGTAGAGCATGAATGGTCAGCTAAACGAGCATCCGCTCGCGGAACTCATACGCGAAATCACTGCCGAAGGTCTGTCTGGCGCGCTGCGCCTTTCTCGTGAGCGCGCCAAAGGGGTCATCTATTTCGACTCGGGCGAAATCATCTACGCGGCGTCGAACCTGCGCGCCTATCGCCTGCCGGAATGCATCCGACGCTGGGGCACCCTCACCGAACAGCAGCTCGCACGCGCCCAGGGGAAAGCGTCCGACCAGGAGTTCGGCGCGGCATTGGTTGAGACAGGGCAATTGAGCCGGGACCTCCTGGCAGATTTGGTGGCGCACCAAGTCTCCGAATTGCTCTGCCACGTTCTGCTTTGGACCGAGGGGGAATGGGAGTTTGACCCGCGCGTGCGTTTGAGTGATGAGACTCGTTCCAGAATCAAGTCGCTTGAACTTCTGACGGAGACTGCCCGCCGACTCCCGGCAGAATTTGTTGCCGCAAGGTTCTCAGACGGAGGTGAAAAACTCTCCCCGGAAGCTGGTGCGGTTGACGGGCTCAACCTGCTTCCCTCCGAGGCCTTCGTGCTGTCACGAATCGAAGCGCCCATGAGCCTTGATGAGCTATTGGCTATCGCTGGGCTGCCCGAGCCTGAAACCTTGCGGATAGTTTACACGCTCGCGCTCGGCGGCGCGCTCGTTAGAGAGAAGTGGCCCCGGGCGTTCACGGAGGATGAGATAGCCAGGGCCCGCGCCGTCAAAGCGGCAACGCCAACGCCAGCGGCTCCCGTCCTGAAGGCTCAAGAGAGAGCGACTGCAAAAGGGTCCGAGAGCGCTCCAGTGGCAGAGCGTGATGAGAAGGAAGAACTCGACGATCTGTTTAAGCGGCTCGACCGCGCGGCCAACTATTATCAGATATTAGGCGTCGTCCGTCCCGCAAACGACGCCGATATTAAGCGCGCTTACCACGGGCTCGCCAGGCGTTTTCACCCGGACCGCTTTCGTAAAACCGTGGACGACGCGCTTCATAATCGCATCGAATCAGCCTTCGCGCAGATCGCGCAGGCGTATGAAATACTTAAAGATAAAACTTCCAGGGCCACCTATGATTCGACCCTGTTCAAAAAGGAAGAGTCTGCCCGCACAGTCCCCGCGGACTGGACGATGAATCGGAGCAATAACGCAAATAATACGAGCAGGGAGAACTTCGCGCGCGCCAATCCCGCCGCATCGCAAACTCAAGCTGCGCGAGCGACATCTCAGGCCGAGGAAAAGTTCAAGGAGGGTTTGGCCGCCTTGCAGAGTGGAAACGGCGCATCCGCTATCGCCTGCTTAAGCGAAGCTGCGAGGCTGGTCCCGACACAGCCGCGGTATCGTGCCCATTACGGTCAGGCCCTGGCGGGCGATGAGCGTTTGCGCCGCAACGCGGAAGCAGAGCTCAAAGCGGCCATATCGCTTGACGCAAAGAACGCCACTTACCGCGTGATGCTCGCGGAGCTTTACAGCGAACTCGGGATGGTGCGCAGAGCCCAGGGTGAGATCGCCCGCGCGCTCTCCATTGACCCGCAGAACGAGGCGGCTCGACGCCTGTTTCTAAAATTGAGAGGATGAAAAGCAGGAGTCAGGAGTCAGGGGTCAGCAGCCGGAAGAAAAGGGAGACACCGAAAGCGAATCGCTGCTTTCTTCATTCTGGCTTCTGACTCCTGGCTTCTGGATTCCGCAGTCACTTATGCCCATTCACGTTGATTTCCCGGAAAACGAGCGAGCCGTCGGTGAAGCTTTCATGCGCCTGGCTTCGACGGCAGATGATTTCGAAGTCTACGCCAACCCCCACGCCGCTCGAATTGCGAAGCTGGCGGATGCTCTGGCGAAGTCGTTTCGCCTGGCGCAACAGGACCGCTCGGCGTTACGCCTGGCCGCGCTCGCGCATGACCTCGGAGAAGTCGCGATGGAGCGCGACTATATCAAGCACGCCGGCGCGCTGACGGCGGAAGAGCGAATAGACCTGGCGCGTCACCCTGTCATAGGCGAGCAGGAAGTCGCGCGGGCTGGCGCGGGTCGCGGCGTACAGCTTCTGGTGCGCTGGCACCAGGAGTGGTGGAACGGCGCGGGTTACCCGGATGCCCTGCGGCGCGAACAGATTCCGCTCCCGGCACGCATTCTGCGCGTCGCGGACGCTTACGCCTCTCTGACCGACGCACGCCCTTACCGTCCCGCGCACACCGAAGAGGAGGCTCGAAAACACTTGACGGAGTGGGCAGGTCTGGAATTTGACCCGAATGTCGTGGGAGCTTTTCTCCAATTGAGCAGTCTCCCCGAGCTCAACTCGTATGCGAAAAAGAGTTTGGGGGCTGGAGCCTTGAGCCTGGGGGCGAAGGACGAAAAAGGCTCTCTGGCTTTAAACTCTGAGCTTTAAACCTCTGACCCGAGACCGATATGGATAAAACAAACGGTACGACTCCGAACGGGTGGCTCGCCTTCGAGTTGGGCGTGCTGCGGCGCCTTAAGTTTAAGTCAGTCTCGATACCTTTTTCGGGCGAGCCGGAGCTGGGCGTGTATCTCAAACGCTGGGGGGCGCGTGTCGAGGCGAACGATCTCGCCCGGTGGGCCGCGATCAAGGCCAAAGCCTTCATCGAGAATAATGAGACGGAGTTGACGGAAGAAGATGTCGCGCTGGTCCTCGAAGATGCTTACGTGCCCCGGTACAAGCTTCAAAACCCGTCGCTTCGTAAATGGTTCAACGAGACTGACGCCTGGTGGTTCGACAACGTGCGCGGGAATGTGGAGAAGCTCGACTCTCGCGTGTCACATGCCCTGGCGCTCAGTTTCGGCATGATGGTTGGCGATTATGCGCTCTCTTTTAATGAAGAGTCGCGAGAGTTTCGTCAGCCGCTCTCTGAGGTCTTCCGGCGCATCTGGAAAGCACAGGCTCCTCCCGTCAACAACTCCGAGCACAACACGAGCGGCAATCGTGAGGCGCGCGAATTTCTCGCCGAGCAGCACACGAATCTGCTCTTCCTACGCCTCCCGCGCCCGAGAAGCATGAACGAGCAGAGCGAGTCTTCCATCTCGGCCTGGCGAGAAGAATGGGTGCGCGGCGGAGATGATTTCTGGGGCGAGGTGGAGAGCAAGCGTGCGGGGCGTCTGGGGGCCTGCATCGTAACCAAACAGCAGTACCTGCACATGGTCGAAGACCTGCTTCGTGTCGGCCTGCATATCGGGTCGTGGGCGATAGCGCACGTAGAGGACGGCTTCATCCCTGCCAGCGACCTGGTCGAGACAGTCAATCGCGTCCGCAAAGTCGAGACCATTTATTCCAAAGACTTCTCGGAACTGACCGGCCTGCGCGCCACGATTATCACAGCTTAAAAGTCTGGAGTCTGGAGTCTGGAGTCTGGAGTCAAAGGTTTCTTATCCTCGGACTCCAGACTTCAGACTCTAGACTCCAGACTTTAATATAACGAGCGTTTGATCGTCACCTCTCTCGCGCGGCCCGGACCAGGCATCAATCTCCTCAAAGATGGCGTTGCGCAGCTCATCCGCCCGCAGTGTGCGGTGCTCGACGGCGAACCGCAGAAGCCGCTCCTCACCATACTCAACGCCCGCATCGCTTTCGGCTTCGTTGATGCCATCGGAGAAGATAAGCAGCAGCTCGCCAGGCTGAAGCTCCACAGATGCCTCTTCGTAGACCGCCCAATCGAAGGCGCCGACCATCATGCCGCCCGTCGTCAGACGCTCAACCGTCCCGTCCACGCGGACGAGTATCGGCGCATTGTGTCCCGCGTTGGTGTAATGCAGGCGGCGCATGCGGTCTTCATAGATAGCCAGGAAAAGTGTGGCGAAGCGATTAGCTTCCGTGCTCTGGCAGAGTTGCCTGTTGATGTTCGTCATGTTGCGCGAAACCGCGCCATCAATCTCCGCATCCGCGACGACGTATGCGAGGAGTTTGCCGCCGCCGCCCCCGCTGCTGCTGCCCGTCTCTACGGACGCCGCCGTCGCCCGCTCCGCGATACTCAAGCGCTCGGTCGTGATGGTAGTTTGCGCTCGCAACGAAGCTTGCAGGTTCGACATCACGAGCGACGCGGAGACGCCTTTACCCGAGACGTCGCCGAGGGCCAGAGCCACAAGGCCGGGCGCGATCTCTATGTAATCGTAATAATCGCCGGCGACGCCGCGCGCCGCGCGACATTCAGCGGAAATCTCTGCCGTCGTCAGCTCGGGCACGCGACGCGGGAAGAGCTGCGCCTGCACCTCCGCCGCGATCTCGACCTCGCGTTCCAGCCGCTCGCGCTCCACGCGCTCCTCCAACAGAGCTTCGATGTTCCCGGACATATCGTTGAAGGCCGAGGCCAATTCGCCGAGCTGGTCCTGGGAACGGACCTTGACGCGGTGCGAGAAATCCCCGCGCTTAATGTACCCGACGGCGCTGTGTAGTTTGTGGACCGTGCCGGTCACGGCGCGCGTCATCCAGATGGCGGCGACCAGGGCCAGAAGCTCCAGCACCAGAAAAGCCGCGGCGACAATCCACAGGGCCTGACGCCAGATTTCCCCTGCTTCCCCGCTCCCGAAAAACTGTTTTCGGGCAAGCGTGAACGACCAGTTAAAGAGGAATCCGAGGTGCGGGGAGCTTTCGCCGCTCGTCCAGTTCGTGGCGTTGAGGACGACCGGGTAGGTGAGCCCCTCCTTCTCGATGGGCTCGCCGAACTGATCCTGATCAAACATCTCTTCGGGTATCCGCTCGTACGGGCCCGTATCACGAAACTCTGCGCGCCGCGTTCCGCGCGTTCTCCCGATGTCGAGCCGAATGAGCGATGATCCGACGAAAAACGGACGGATATTGATTCCGGTCGTCTCACTATAGCGTTGAATCAGCGCGCGGCTGATGGGGACGACCAGAAGCAGCGTGAACGGGCGATTCCCGAACTGGCCACGGACGACTGCGCGCATTGACGGCACGCCGAATTTCGCATCGGAATTCGCAGGTAGCGTGAAAGTCAGGCCGCTCCACTCGGCGCGCCCGCTCACCCAATCCGGCAGTTTAGTTTCCAGCGGCGAGGGGTCGCTCCCAATGCTTCGCGCGTTCAAATCCTCCGTGTCGTCCGTAAAGAATTGCGCGGCAGCTTGCTGACCGACAGTCCTTTCGTTCTCGCCTGTCCCCCCACGCCACAACGCGACGCGCGCGCCGGGCAACGTCGCCCTCAACAATGCGACCTGCTCTTCGAGCCAGGCCTTAATGCCTCGATCATCGGAGTTCGTTGGAAGACGCGTCAATCCGTCCGCCAGTTTTCGCGCGCTCGCCTGCGTCTCTTTTTCCGTCGCGTTGACCTGCGAGCTGATGATGCGTGCGATCCCTTGCGCGGACCCGCCGAAAGCCGACAGCAGCCCGAGCAGCGACAGCAGGATTATCGGTGTCAGTCCGACAAAGAGGTATGTAATCACCAGCCTCCGGCGCACACGCCAGAGCAGCTTTCGCTTGACCCAGCGCAGCGCCCTGTAACCGTAATAGATCAGGGTCAGGCAGATTGCTATGAAGGTGAGGATGCCGAGCAAGGGACCGATGTAGGTTTCCCTGTAAGCCCGAGTATCGTTGACAAAAATCCAGACGACGAAAAGGACGCCCGCAGCCGCCCCGACGGGAGGCATCACAAGGCGCAACACGCGCCCCACGCTCGCCTGCGTGCGCCGCAAGCCGCCGCCCTTCCCCTCAATCTGTTTTGGCTCGACCATTTTTTGTTCGTAAATCGTTTATTCGTAAATCGTAAATCGTGAATCGTAAATAGAGAAGGACGGACGCGTCTATTTACGATTTACGATTCACGATTTACGAATAAACGATTCACGATTCACGAACTCCTGCTTCTTATCCGGCGGAGGCCAGGAGGCCCTCCTTTTCATCCTCAGTTTCGCCCTCTGCCTCAAGTTCGGCCGGCATTCGTAGCCTACCAGAAGCAAAGAGGGCGAGCCAGATGAGTCCGGGGCTGGCCGACATCAGGCCCGCGATGACGGTCAATGTGCGAGGCGTTATCGCGTGCAGCGACCAGGCGGCGAAAACCGTCGAGATAGTCAGGACGAGAATTTCCGCCGCGCGGTCCGTAGTCACAACACGTCCCCGCAGGTTGTCCGGCAGGATGCGCAACATCAGTGTCTCCTGCACGGCGAACTCCAATCCGATGATGAAGCGCGACAGGAAGAACATTAATCCTGTGAGCCAGAACGTCGGCATCAATCCGCCGATAGCGAAGACCACCCCATGCGCGAACATCATCCAGCCGATGAACCTGGCCGTCACGCCATGCAGCTCGACGTGCGCGCCGACGCGGCGTGCGAACAACATTCCGAAGAAGACGCCCGCGCCCACAGTGGCGTAGAGCGCCGCAACGCCCGCGTCGCCGTTGAGCCCGCCCTGCCCACTGAAGCCTTCGCTGCCCAGGCGGTCGTAGATCAGGTTGCAGGCGCCGCCGCCCGTCGCCCACAGCACATTGAGGCCGATTATCGCCGCCACCAGAGGGTAGCGCGCGATGTACTTCCAGCCCTCCTGCAGATCACTCCAGAAGCGCAGACCTCTCTTCGATTCAGGCTTCCGGCCGGAGCGCCCGTTCTCATCTTCAGTACGGTCATCCGCTCTCATCTGTTCCTCCGGGATCAGCCAGATGGAATATGCCGAGACGAGGAAGGAGACCGCGTTGATGATGAACGCGACCTTGTAGCCGAAGTGCGCCGAAGCCCAGCCGCCGAGCGCCGCGCCCAGAGACATCAGCAGGAAGCGCGAGGAGAACAGCAAAGCGTTTCCGGCCAGGAGTCCTTCCCCGCCCGTGATGTTCGGCATCGCTGCATTCTTCGCGGCCTCGAAGAAGGCCGCCAGAAGCGTCGCGGCGACCGTGCAGCTGTAGGCGATCCACAAATCCTCTGGACCGTCCACCAGCAGGAAGCCGAGCGCGAAGATGGCGCGCGCGGCATCCGACACGATCATCACCGTGCGCCGCGACCAGCGGTCCACGAAAGCCCCTGCAAGCGGCGCGAACAGCGCGAATGGAGCTAACCGAAGAATCAACATTGCCCCCGTCGCTTCAGGCGCGGACTGAGAGACGGCGCGCACCAGTCCCAACCCGGCAATGAAGTTGAACCAGTTGCCGAGCTCGGAAACGACCTGTCCCGAAAGCAAGCGCCTGAACGAGCGGTTGCCGCGGAGTAATTGCGCGTAGGTTACTGAAGTCATAACCACCTCCGGTTAAAATAATTCGAGCCGCCGGATTTTGTCCGAGCGGCTCGCAGCCTTACCTTATCTTCTAAAACGGTTCACCCGCCTGTAAACTTCGGTGGCCGTTTCTCTAAAAAGGCTGCGACGCCTTCCATGAAATCTTTTGTCTGTCCTGACTGAATCTGCGTCTTGTGCTCAAGATCGAGCTGCGCGTTGTAATCGTTCGTGGCGCTTTCATCCAGAAGTTGCTTTATTCGAGCGAGAGCAGCGGTCGGGGCGCTGGCTAAACGTACAGCGAGATTGAGCGCCTCGGTCATCAACTCCTGGTCTGCGACCACGCGGTTAATCATCCCCATCTCGGCGGCTCGAACGGCGCTGACGGTATCGCCTGTCATTAAAAGCTCTGTCGCGAGCTTTAATCCGACGAGTCTTGGCAGGATGAAGGTGCCTCCGCAATCCGGCGTCAGTCCGATCTTGATAAACGCTTGCCCGAACTGCGCGCTCTCCGCTGCCAGGACCAGATCGCAAGCGAGAGCGAGGTTGCAACCGCCTCCGACGGCGATGCCGTTGACGGCTGCGATAACGGGCAGGGGCGTTTCTCTGATGACCCGTATGCAACCGTGTATGACGTTGAGCGGTTCATCAAAGAAAGCCCCGAGGCGGCCCTCCTTCTCTGCAATCCGACGCATTTCGCGTAAATCGCCGCCCGCGCAGAAGGCACGGCCAGCGCCCGTCAGGACGATGGCGCGCGCGCCGCGCTCCCGTGCTTCATTCATCGCGGCGCGAAACTCCTGCCCCATCGCAGGGGTCAGGGCGTTGAGCGCGTCAGCACGGTTGAGCGTGACGACGGCGACCTCGTCGTCGCGGACCTCTAGTTGGACGGTTTCATAACTCATAAAAAACGGATCAACGATTCCTTCGGGTCATTTGCTGATTAAAGTTGCAGGCAAATGATTCGAACGAATCACCGGTTAATTTAACAAATTTGCTATACGGCAGCGGTGGCTAATTTGTTCGCCCTTAAAAATAGAGCGCTTCACGATTGAGCGCGACCGGCGGAAAAGCATTCGCCGCACAGCACAGGTCTCCCGCTGGAAGGCTTGAAAGGCACTGAATCGGTTTTGCCGCACTGGTCGCAGGTGATCTCGAAACGCTGGCGCTCCCCGCCAGCGCCCCTGCCGCCTCCGCCGAAGTTCGCACGGCGGGCGTCGCGGCAAGCTTTGCAACGCTTCGGCTGACTCAAGTTTCTTTCCGTGTAGTATTCCTGCTCGCGCTCCGTAAACGGGAACGCCGTGCCGCACTCGGCACAAGTGATCTCTACGTCTGGCATCTTTTTTTCTCCCTCGGAAAGCCCGCGCGAGGATTCAAAGGGCTTTCCCTTTCGTCGAAGGGCCTGGCGCTCGTTCTTAACCTGTCTTAAAGCTGAACGTCATCGAGCGCGGACGGTCAAGCAATTTCCGGCTCGCAAAGGCTTCCAGAGGCGCGATACCCGGCGCCTCGGAAACTTTTTGAGCAACAGTGAGTTTACCGCAGGGGCGCGGCTCGTGTACAGAGTTAAAGGGGCGAATCCGTGAAGCCTCCTCACAAAGTTCTGCCCTCCCTCAAACGATTTTGGCAAGTTCAGTTCCCTACACCGAGGGCGGCGTTATACCGCGAATCGGAGTTGAGCACTCTTTAAAAGCCTGTCAGGCTACGCCCTGCTGTATAATCAATCACTGGAGATAGAAATGCGAGATATGGAGAAGACCTACCGAAGCGGCGCTATTGGGGCGTTGATGGATGAGTATGAGCGGGCAGCGTCGGAACTCCGACGGCTAATCGAGCGCATCCCCGTAGATGATTTCGTGCGGGTTGTTGACTCACAGACGAAGGACGAAGATTGTCGTTCGGCGCAGACCATTATGTCGCACGTGGTCAGGTCCGCCTACGGTTATGCGGATTACATCAGAGAGCAATTCTCTATCCCGTCCAATCGCCCTCAACCCAGGCTACTCTCCCAGCAGGAATCTCCGGAGCAACTTGACGCCGCGCTTCGCTACACTGCGGAGACTTTGGAGGGCAGGTGGGAGATGAGCGACAAAGAGATTTCAGCTACGGTTATCAGGAGCCGTTGGGGAGTGGTATATAACGTCGAAAGCTTGCTGGAGCACGCCATCGTCCATATCCTGCGCCACCGGAGGCAGGTGGAGAAATTCATCTGGCGTGGTTTGATAACCGTGAATCCCGGCGACTGACAATTCATCACACGCGCCGCCACGATTGCATTCCTTTCTATTCCTTCATCAACTCGCGGACGTGAGCGCGTATCGTGTTTCCGAGTGTTCCGAGGTTGTACCCACCTTCGAGCGAGGAGACGATGCGGCCCTGGCACGTACTTGCGGCCCACTCCTTCACGACGCTCGTCATTCTCGTGAAATCCTCATCCGTTAATAACAACTGCCCGAGCGGGTCCGTTTCATGCGCGTCAAAGCCCGCGGAAATCATTATCAGATCGGGTTTGAATTTCGATCCGATCTCTTCGAGCGCGGCGTCGAACATCACGCGCTGCTCCTCGGCGCGAGTCGAGGCGCGGACCGGCACGTTCAGAGTGTATCCTCGCCCCCGGCCCATGCCCGTCTCGCCGCGCGCTCCTGTGCCCGGATACCAAGGATACTGGTGCATCGAGAAGAAGAAGACTGAAGGATCGTCATAGAAAATTCCTTGTGTGCCGTTGCCGTGATGTACGTCCCAATCAACGATGGCGACTCGCTCGACCTCCGGGTACTTCGACTGCGCGTAGCGCGCACCGATGGCGACATTGTTGAAAAGACAGAACCCCATGGCGCGTTCGGCTGTGGCGTGGTGCCCGGGCGGGCGCACCGGCAGGAAAGCATTATCAGCCTCACCCTGCATCACAGCATCAACAGCACGGCACACCCCACCGGCACCATAAAGGGCCGCATCCAGCGAGCGCATCGAGACGACCGTGTCCGCGTCCAGATAGCCAAGCCCCTCGCTCACAGCCCGCTCGACGGCCTTGAAATGCTGCGGCGTGTGGCAGGATTGCACCAGCCCGCGAGGCGCGGCCTCAGGCTTCAACTCCAGGACTTTCGGCCATAGCTCACCGTCGCTTCTGAGAGCATCCATCACCACAGCGTAACGCTCCGGCCTTTCGGGATGCCCTTCGCCCGTCTCATGCTCCTGGTAAATCGTGTGATGCACAATTGCCGTCGTCATACGCCGGATTATGCGAGGACGCGTACGAGAAGGTCAAACAAAAAGCAGGAGCCAGGAGTCAGAAGTCAGAAGTCAGAATGGATCAGGCGGAGAACCGCTTTTGTTTTTCTTTTCTCCTGACTCCTGACTTCTGACTCCTGGCTCCTGTTTTCATTGCATACGCTCGACAGTAGAGATGATGCGCCGTGCCTTCAGTTCAATTTGACGGAATGATTAGAAACCAGAGGTTTTTACATGCCTTTGCTTTCACTTCATGGATTATTATTAGCGGAATACTATTTGCTGAAGCATTTGACCGGAATGATAAAATTCTCTTCCAGTAATCTTGTATGAGTTCGCTCTTGAAGGAGAAGTAAGCATGAAGAGAGTAACCGGATTGTTGATCTGCCTCATATTGCTGGCAACGACGTTTCTGCCTGTCGAAGCACAGGACCGGCGCAAGCGTTCGCGTTTCGGGCGTAAGGCTCGGACGGTCGCTATCATCGGCGGCGGCACGGCCATCGGTGCGCTGATTGGTGGGAAAAAGGGCGCGGCCATCGGCGCTGGCGGGAGCACCATTTACGCTATGAATAGAAAAGCCGCGCGCCGCCATTTCAAGAGAAGCAACAGGCGCATAGCAACTGTCGCCGGAGGAACGCTCGCCGGCGCGGGCATAGGCGGGGCTATCGGTCGGAAGAAAGGCGCCGTCATCGGTGCGATAGCAGGCGCAGGTGGTTCTTATATCTACACCAAAAAGAGCCGTCATTACCGACGCCGTGCCAATTAAAGCGCGTCGGTCAAAACCTCGCCATCAACTTAGCTAAGACTGATTCCGAATTGGAGAATTTGGTATGGCATACGAAGAAGAACAGCATAAGAGAAGCCGTGTTGTGATTGAAACTCCGGCTGGGCGTCGCGAGGTTGTGCAGACCGTGGCGGCGCATGTGCCCGAACGCAGGGGCATCGCCCCAGGCATTGTCGCGGCGCTCGTCATCGGCTCGGTCGCTCTCGTCACGATCCTCTTTCTGTTCATCTTGAACAGGCGGGATGACGATAGCGCCACTACTTCCAGCACGCGGACTACGACGACATCGGCAGCAGCGCAGCCGCAGCAGCCCGTCGTCATCCAACAGCCGACACCGCAGCAGGCGCCAATCATTATTCAGCAACCGGCTCCGATAGCAGAGCAACCTCCGATCATCATTCAACAACCCGCACCGGCAGTCCCTGAGCCCGCTGTTAGCAGTTCCAGCGGGTCGGATGATACAGCCATCCGATCACAAATAGACAAGAAGATGGCCGAAGACGCCACGCTCTCGACTGTCGCCGTCACGGCCACGGTAACGGAAGGGAAAGTGACGCTGATCGGCACAGTGGACACGCAGGCTCTCAAGGATCGAATTGAGAGGTTGGTCAAGGTCATCCGAGGCGTGAGGGACATTGATAACCAGATCATCGTGTCTGGCGGCTAGTAGCCTTCAGAAAATATGTGGAGTCGCAACGCGCCCGGTCGAAAGATCGCGGCGCGTTCGACTTTTCCGGCGACTTCTTTCAATCGGCAGACGATTACTGCTGAGTCCCCACAGAGCGTGCGATTGAAGGATTAAAGCTGGCTAACGCAGGCCCGCGGGCGAAACGCTTTTGCCGGTCCGGCATCTCTCGTTTTCGTAAAGTTTTGGCTGTGAGTCGCCTGCCAGGCTATCTTCTGCCTTTGGAACTTTTTTTTGTCCCGCCTCTGGCGCGCGACAAGCTGGCCGTGACCTTACCCGAGCTGTCTGTGCGGAAGACAATATAGTCGCCCGGTCGTCCGCCAAGCTCTCTCACCAGCGGTGACGGAATTCTGCCGCGAATGATGCCCGCGTCATCTGTCAATCTAGCTCTGTATTCGGACGGTTCTCTTTTTGCCATCGCTTCTCTCCTTTGAAGGGGGACGGAAATAGTCGTGGCGCAAACCGTTTTCTTGATCCCTTTTGTTGCCTGCTCTCAGTAGCCTTCGGTGTGCTGGCGTAGCCACTCGTCAAGCTCCTGTTCGGTCGGCTCGCGCTTTAACTCTTCGCGTAAACGCTGGCGCACGTACTCTCGCTCGCTTCGCGCGGCATCATCGAGCGGGGCGTCCCGGTCCTCCGGGTCTGCGCCCCCACCTGATTCCGCGTCGAATTGTTTGAAAGCTGCGTCGCGGTTAGTTTGATCCAACTTGAAGCCGGGGGAATACCCACCCGCCTGCTTCTGATCGCTTTTTAGGTTCATCATGAAAGATAAGTTACCGATGTGCCTCCTGTTGAAACTTTCTTCTTCCCAGTTGTCATGCCCGGTGACGCGGGCGAGCACAAAATCAGGCGGGCATGTTCTCCTCGAATACTGGCTCGAAATTAATCTCGCCTGTTTGCAACGAGGTTTCAATGGCGAGACTCTCTCGCTCGCCCGTAATCAGAATGCGCCGCTGCCCCTCCAGGGCCAGCAAGCGAACCTCTTTTATCAGGCAATCAACTGGCGCTGCCGTCATCCGCGCCAGCCCCAAAGCATTCGCGCCCTCCTCGGCCAGCAGCTTTAAGTCTGCAAGCAATTCGGCCTTCGCCTCCTTTTCAAGCTCAAGCTCGCCGACGGCGACCGACTGCGGGAGCAGACCCATCTCGCCGTCAAGGAAGATCGTCCAGATGAAACCCATGTCGAGCGAGAGATATGCTGCCTGGTCGAACTCGAAATATCCCAGCACGGTCGCACCAAGAACATGCGCGATGACGTGGTCCTGATGTTTTCCGGTCTCCAAGGGCGACCACTCGGATGTCATCTCTTTACAAAGTCCCGAATAAGATTGTTCCAGTTGCTAGGTCGTGTTGACATTTGGTTTGTCAATTGCCACTAGCTTTAGCTAGTGGATAGGTTTCATGGTCGGGCCAGAGGCTTGAGCCGAACTCTATTGTTTCAACTTTCCTTTCGGCTTCAGCCTAACTTGGGCTGAAGCCGAAAGGAAGGAGTTTCTCCTTAAATTCGGCTCAAGCCGCCTTTTCTTATGCGCTCCACCCCACTAGCTCAAGCTAGTGGCAATTGAAACGAAAAACGATATGTCAACAGAACCTAGCTTTCCCGGCCGTACTCTATGAGAATCGCCAGCATCTGATGATCCAACTCAGTCAGGTCCGTAAAGCGAACGCCGAATCCCAGAGTGGCTTGAAAATAGACCACCTCACCGCACAAAGGCAGCCAGCGCCCTGTCGGCAGCTTGATCTCGAACCGAATTCGTTCGCCAACGCTTACCTGCGCGAGTGTCTCGACAAAGCACCCGCCGGGACTGACGTCGCTCAGGCGCGCGACATATCTCCCGGAAAGGCTTTCCAGGCGCACTTCGAGTGGCAATGAAGTGCGCTCGTGCTGACGCCTATTTGCCATAGCCACACCATGGCAGGAAAGAAGGAGAAGTCTCCGGGACTTCAGAAAATGAAACAGAGATCGTACTTTTCGCCGGGCAAATCTATGTATAACTTATGCTCGTCGGCATCAATCTTAATGATGTCCTGGCAGATGAGTACGAACACACGCTTGCAGCCCCGCAGTGCGGAGCCTTCGGCAAATTTCAGAGTCAGGGATGAGGGTGTGGTGACGTAAGCGCCTCGCAGCGATTCAGGGACAACTAAAGTTAATCCCTCATGGGTCGCCAGCTCCTGCTGCCGCCCCCCGTTGGAAAACTCTCCGTGTGAGGGTCCTCGCGGAAGGAAACGAACCTCTCCGCGGTCACGCAATTTGCCCCATTCCTGTTCGCCCAGAGAGAGACCGAAAGCCGCGAACATCTCGGCCATCGAAATCTCGAACTCGCCCTTCTCGTGGTCATCCGCTATCTTTCGTATCAGACCGAGTACGGGCGCTTTTAGTTCCGGGCGTGGCACGCATTCTACAAGCATTGAAACGTCTCTCGTGAGAAGCAAGCGTTTCCAGAGCAGGTGCGCGCGCATAGTACACTCATGGGCCACCGCGCGCAAGAAGTAAATTGGTAGGGCCGTTGCGCCCATGAATCCTTCACATAGCAACCCCAATTGCACCGCGGGTTATATATATTTCCGCTATTGCTTTTCGGAATCCGCCCCGTAGTTCAGGAGGTTCGTGGCCGTTTTCGCCGCCGCGACGACGGCCAACAGGCACCCGATGCCGCCTGTGACCACGGAGAGCGGAGCGCCGAGGAACCTTGCCATGACGCCCGCCTCAAACTCTCCCAACTGCGGACCGCCCATGAAGAAGATCATGTTGACAGACGTCATCCGACCGCGCAGGTGATTCGGGGTTACCAGCTGGCGAATCGTTTGCCTGAGCACGGTGCTGACGGTATCTGCCGCGCCCAGGAGCGCCAGCATTACGAGCGAAAGCCAGAAAATCTTTGAAAGACCGAACACAATGGTCGCCGCCCCGTAAACAGCTATCGAGGCGAGGACGGTCGCGCCCTGCCTGCGGACTGCGCCCAGGCGCGCCATCCCGAACGCCGCCAGCACAGAGCCTACGGCCGGGGCAGCGGCGAGCATTCCGAGGCCGCCTGCCCCTACGTGCAGAATCTCTGCGGCGAAGATGGGCAGCAACGCCGTCGCCGAAGCGAAGAAAGTTGCGACGAAGTCCAGCGTCATCGTCTGGACAATAATCGGCGTTCGCCAGACGAAGCTCAAACCTTCGCGCAAGGCTCCCAAGCTCACACGCCTGGTCTCATTCTCTCCCGCTTCAATGCGACCGCTCGCACGTATCAGCATGACGGCCACGATGACGGCCAGAAACGAAATCGCGTTGAGAGCATAAACCAGGGCCGGGCCGAGATCGCTCAAAAGAAGTCCGGCCAGCGCGGGTCCGACGATCATACTCACGTGCAGGGCCATCAATCCCAGACTGACGGCGTTGGTGAAGACCTCCGCCGGCACGAGCAGAGGCATGAGAGCGTTTCTGGCCGGATTGTCGAACGCGATTGCCGCCGAAGAGATTGCTGTCAGCGCGTAGATGGGCCACACGCTCTGCATCCCTGACGCCGTCACCAGGGCGAGCGCGGCGGCGCTCAATAACATCACCACCTGTGTGATCAGGATTAAGCGTTTCCTGTCAAAGGCGTCGGCCACGACGCCTCCCAGGAGCGAGCACAAGATTATCGGGACAACCCGCACGAGCCCGACCACGCCCAGCGCCAGCGGCGATTTCGTCAGCAGGTAGACGTGCCAGTTAATCGCCACCAGCTGCATCTGCGACCCCGTGACGGAGACTATCTGCCCCAACCACATGAGGCGGAAATCGCGATGCTTCAGTGCGGTGAATGATGAGCGCCGATCCTTTGTAGCTATCTTTTCTGAGGCTGTAGGAGACCGCTCGGGAGATGACATCGCCCATTAAGTTACAGCTTTATCGGGCCGAACTCAAACCTTGCATGACTGAGTGAGCCAATGCGTGAATGATTCTCCCAAACATTTCCCGGCAGGCTGTCGGAATAAAAAAGGCGTGGCTGGAGATTGAACACCCCGGCCACGCCCGACATTGTTAGGAGCAATCAACTATTTACACTTGGAGTAACCGCAATCCCTGCAGGAATCGCAGCCCGAGGCGTGTTCCAACTGGCCGTGGCATTCCGGGCAAACGCCAATCATGTTCGACATCACCGTTCCGGTCGAGCCAAGTGTCAGATTGCCTGGAGCTTTGCCCGCGGCCCGCGCCGAATCGGGTAGCCCCTGAATGCGGCGGTTGGTGAGCATGATGCATTCCGCGACCGCCTGCTCCGGCGAAGTCAAAAGACGCTCGTTGAACCAGACCGAGTGCGTGCCCGTAACTTTATTCAAACTGTGCGCGACCTCAGCGGCGTCGAAGCCGCCGCGCAACATCTTGGAGGCGAGCAATCCCACTCCGCCGGAGATCGGCCCCGTCGCAAACACTTCCTGAATCATCCGCCCGTCGTGATTGACCGTCACGTACAGATTCTGACCATCAAAGGGTATCTGCCACGTCGCCCCGCGAAGCTCGCGCGGGCGCTCGTAGCGGATAGGCGTCACCTCTTTCACGTTCGTTATCGTGGCGACGTGCGCCGCATCCGCATGGCTCGCAGGCGGCTCGTCGAGGACTTCCGCCATCGCCTCCGGGTTGCAGGCAAGCTCGCCCTTCTCCTCTTGCTTCATCGAAGTCAGAACCTGATTTTCACGGGAGCCGTCGCGATAGTAGCTGACGGCTTTGCACCCGAGCTGGCGCGCCAGACGATAAAGCTCGTCCACGGATTCGACCGTGTCGTTGACCGCGCCGTTGCAGGTTTTCGAGACGGAATTATCAACGTTGCGCTGCGCGGCTGCAAGCACGTGGACGTGCTGCTGCGCGCTGATCGCCATCGCGGAGATGAAGTAAGGCGGAAGCTCCGACTCATGCTCGACGACATGGGCCGCAGCCCTGTTGATTGATTCCTGATCTGTCTGATCAACTTCCATACCGAGCGCCTGTGCGGCGAGAGTGTGAACATACGTGCGCGTCCCCAGGGTGTCCTGGCGAACGTAGGCCCAAGAAAAGTTCGGCTCAACACCGCTAGAAGTTTCAGCCACGAGCGAGATCGTCCCGGTCGGCGCAATGGTCGTCACCTCGTAGTTTCGCGGGGTGAGCGGGACATCGCGCGAGATGCCGATCTGGTTATAAATGAAGTCCGCGTAAGCTTCCCTGTTGGGTTCGAGTTCGGGAAAGACGCCGCGCTCTGCTCCGAGCCTTAAGGATTCGGTCCAGGCCTCGCGCCGAACGAATCCCATCACCTCATCCATCAGATCAATGGATTGCGGTGAGCCGTAAGTAATCTTGAGGTGGAGACACAGGTCCGCAAAGCCCATGATGCCCAAGCCCACAGGGCGCGTGCGCTTGACCGTGTCGTCAATCTCTGGCAGCGGCCAGGTACAGGTATCAATCACGTTATCTAAAAATCTGGTGCTGAGGTGAGTGACTTCGCGCAGGCGGTCCCAGTCAACACGATTGACGGGGTCGTAGAACTTCGCCAAATCAATCGAGCCCAGATTGCAGGAGTTTGAGAAATGCAGGAACTGCTCGCCGCAATTATGCACCACGATACCGTTGGCAATGAACGAGTGCGTCAAAGGCTCGGTTAAATCGTAAACGTCCTCGTAACCTTCCGATTCGATGCTTTCGACAGTTGCTGTAAAAGGCTCTATGTTTGGGCGGCGCTTTCGGCTGGCAACGATTTGATTCAGCTTCGCTTGCTTGGACGGGACAATGAACCCGATCTCATCAGCAAAAGTTTCGATGTTGGATTTTGAGATATGCAACTCGTGGCAAGGACGGCAATTGTAAAAAGAGCGTCCGCCCTTCCCATTCGGCAGCGGTCGCGCCTCTGCCGAGCGACGGTTGAGGTAGATACGACAGGCGATCCCGAAGTTAAGCAAGAGCTGTTGCACTTCTTCGAGCAGTTTCGGAGAAACCGAAGTCAAGCGCACGTGATTTCCTTTGAGCGGATCGGCATGAACCGTCCCGTCCGCCGAAAGAAGCGCCTGC
Source organism: Pyrinomonadaceae bacterium (assembly GCA_036392495.1). Taxonomy (GTDB): domain Bacteria; phylum Acidobacteriota; class Blastocatellia; order Pyrinomonadales; family Pyrinomonadaceae; genus QHXM01. The sequence continues at coordinate 18,405 of DASVXV010000028.1, forward strand.
AAAAATCCGCGCTGCATGGATTCGCTGCCGGCAAAGACAGCAGCGGGCGCGCATAGCTTCTCATCGCCCTTTTCAAGTCCGAGTTCTTTAGCGAGAGTAAAGAGACGTGTTGACTGGATGCGGGTTTCCGCACGCCCCGCAATCACATTGGCGCCAACCGGATAAACACCGCGATCTCCGACCGTCAAGGGCGACACCAATTTGTCAACGTAATCGGCAAACTGTGGGGCGAGGCTTTGCTCGTCACCGAAAAAGGAGAGCACGGCTTTACCGCTTGTCAGCGTTCCGTCGCCGACCAGCCACCCCAGCGTGCGTCCTAATTCCAACGAGCCGGTCAGACCAAAGCCACCCTTGCAGTTAAGAATATGTATGCGGTCACCTGCCTGAAGATCACCTAGTTCAACCCAGCCGCGCGGCGTCATGATGCGGTGATTCGCCGTTGCTCTGAGCGTGTAGCCTTCGCGCGTGCGTAAACGAAAGACTTCTTTATATCCTGTGTAAAAAACCGGGGCTACTTCGCTTAACTTATCTTCACGCCCGAACCGCCCATCTATGACCGCTTGAAATGTCTTCTGACGTTTGCACAAATCGTGGGCCGCAATTAAGCCAGCCCCGGTGTAGATCAACGTATCTCCCGTCACACAAGGGTTGCATGAATAGATCGGCCCCATTGACTTCATCATGTGGTTGTGCCGGTTCACTTCATCTATGAAGGCGACGCCGGGCTCCGCATACTTATGCGCCGATGCGACGATGCGATTCCAGATATCAGGGGCATAGACCATACCGGGACGCGGCGGGTCCTCTCTGACGCAGTCTGAGAGGTCTGCAATCTGGAATGCGGCCTTGTCGCAAAAGGTCACAGTCTTACCGGAAGGTTGACGATAGATAGCGTAATCACCATCCATCACAGGATCATAGATGTGCTCGTTCCAGGGCTCACCATCAAACTCAAGTTGGAACCATTCTTTATTCTCGACGGCCTCAAGAAACTTGTCCGTGACGTTGACGGAGATATTGAAGTTAGTCAATGAGTGCTGATCGTTCTTGGCGTGGATAAAACGCAGCAGGTCTGGGTGATTAACCCTGAGCATACCCATATTCGCGCCGCGGCGGACCCCACCCTGCTTCACGACGTCCGTCACCTGATTGACGATGTTCATGAAAGAGACAGGCCCCGAAGCCACGCCGCGAGTGGAGCTGACCATCGCGCCGGACGGCCGCAGAAATTCATAGGTCATGCCTGTACCGCCACCTGTCTGGTGAATCGTCGCAGCGGCCTTCGCATGCTCCATGATTCCAGAAATAGAGTCCGGCACTTTCAGGACGAAGCACGCGGCGAGCTGCCCGTTCGATTTGCCCGCGTTGACCAGGCAGGGGGTATTGGGAATGAACTCGCGGTCGAGCATTGTCCGCGTCATGGCAGAGTAGAATTCATCGCGCTGCTTGGCATCAGTCTCCGCAACAGACACATGACCGACGACCCGTCTCACGATATCATCCCATTCCTCGATGGGCTGTCCCTGCGCGTCCTTCAAAGAATATCGTTTACTGACGACGCGCCGGGCATTCAAACCGAGGGGCTGGCTCTGCCGTCGTTTTGAGCGAGCCGCCGCCGTAGCTAAATTTTGATTAGGGGTGTTCGGGTCAAGGACTGTACTCATCTGCTCTGCCTTTCCCGCGCCACTCCAGATGGCGCGAGGCTCATGGTTAAAAAAGATTCGGCACGAGAACCGCTGGCGTGCCGCTTATATAATAAGACTGTAATTCGGATACTGCGGTTGGCCTAATTCGAGGCAATAAAATCCCGAAAAGAGCGAAGTTTTGGGCTCCTACGTCGCTCCCTTTTTGCTTGCCTCATCCCAAGCGGAGCGGAATATACTCCTTTATTTTGGTGATGTCAATATATTGTGGCCATCTTTTTTTTCAGTGCAATAGAGTGTATGAGCTAAGGAATCACCTCAACATCCAAAAGCCCCTTTTTTGCATCATTAACGGCGCGAGATGAATGGGTTGCGATTGGCTGGAAAGGGGCGGGTCCGGGCAGGCCCTCGCCGCCCCTTTCCTAAATGGACTTGAATGGTCTTGCACAATTTTCGCACAGTCGCTTTTGTCCTGCGAGTATATCCCTCTTACTGGTAAATACCGCAGGACAAAACGAGAAGCCGGTGAGCATAGAGAAAGGTTAAAACAATGCCGAGAGCAATAACCAGACAGGAAATGACGGAAGCCTTTAAGACCATCAAGGCCACAGAGCGGCCAGGATGGGCCAACAGGATGTTTGCCGAGACGCTTTCTGAAGTGATGGCCGCAACCGACAGAGAGCGCGAACAGGAAGCCTTACGGCTCAAGAGCGCTTATCTGCGCCGACAGTCTAAGACCCTTCAGGGCGAGTATGTGAATTAGGGCTATGAACAAACAGCACGAGACAGCGACGCAAGAAAAGAAAGACCCTGTGCGCCAATCTTGGTACAATGTTAAGCGGCTGGCGCAGAGGTTACAGCGCCATCCCGAAGAGGCGGCGAGGATAGCGCCTCAGATAATCTCAACGGCAGACGCTGAGATTGATAAATAGTCAGATGGTCACGGACTCATAAAGCCTGTTGGCTTTGATGCCAGTAACCGCGCCGTCACTTGATGAGCAAAGACACGCTCACTTGTGGCGGCGCTTTCGTTTTGTATGGGTATAGAAATTAAAGCGCCCGTTCATTTTGAACCGAACGCATTTTATGAGCGGCTAATCGAGATGCGCCGCACGAATCGCCGGGCCTTTGATTCGATGTCGCCGCCGTCAAAGTTGGCCCTGGCACAGTACGAACGATTAAAGCGCGAGCACGCGCAGGAAGAGGAATTAAGGGAAAAATGAAAAAGAAGAAAGCTATCAAGGCTGTGTCAGGCATTGAGTTGCGCGAGAAGTCGAGGCCGCTAATCACTAATCCTGAAACGGGCAACTCATACAGGGTGAGGATGCCCGACATTGGGGACGTGATAAAGACGGGGGTGCTGCCTAACAATTTCACGGCGAAAACCCTGGAAAGGCTCGGCAAGATTGAAGAGGGCGACCTCACAGATCAACACCTGCTCGACAACGAAGACATCAGGCGCGCGAATGTAACAGCCGCACTCCTAGAGCCGCGAGTTACTGAAAAGTATTCAGACCCGCCTGACCCGCTCGAAATCGAATACAAAGACATCCCGCCCGCTGACCGAGCCTACATCCACGCATGGGTTATGAGGCTTGTGCCTGCCTTCCCTGTAGAACTTGAAACAGGGGGTCAAGTCAGCGTAGCCACGCTGGAGAGCTTTCCTTCTGACGAACAAAGCGGCGAACCTTCTGGGGTTAGCTCTGGCGGCAGAGGAGGCGGGAGAGAGGCTGTCTCAGCGGTTGGGGATTCGTGATGAGTTAATTGCCATTGACATAGATCAAGCTGGAATGGTTTGCGTTGAACATTACCGGGATAAGAAAGAGGAAATGAAATTGAACGCGCTTATAGCGGGAGTTTCAACAAGGGTGCTGAGCGCCTTCGCTGGCGACGGTGGCGACGATTCATCACAGAGCAGCGATGTGTCATACGGTGATGACGGACCAGCGATTTACGTTGACGGTGAATACAGAGGCGGTGGCGAGCGCATGAAGATGTCAGAAGCGGATTTTATTAAGCGCACGGCCACGGCTCCGGCTATGAGCCAATACGGATATGAAACAAGGGGAACGCCGAGGATTATAAATAAGAACGATCCTGATGTGGTATAGAAAGTAGGTATGTAATGGCCGCTGACGCCCTCTCACTGCTTTTCCGTATTAAGGCCGATTCGTCTCAAGCGAGCGGCGAAGTAAAAAATCTGCGTGAACTTGTCACCAAAGAAGTGGCTGAAGTAAAGAACGCGGCGACCACTTCAGCCGCTGCGATAGCGACCCCGGCTGGCAAAGTCCGTGAAGAGATCAATGCGACTAACTCAGCATTCGCCAAAGCAACGCGCACTGTCGTTTCATTAGGGCAGGGTATTGAAAATCTCGCCTCAGGGAAGGCTCTTACGTCGCTTAGTAATTTGGCGTCTGCTCAGAGTGGCGTGGCAGCGTCTAGTGCTGAGATGGGCGCGAAGATAGGGCTTAGCGCCGATGCAATAGGTCTTATCGTCTTGGCTGTCACGGCTGCCGCTGTGGGACTCTATAAATTATTAGCGGCGCAAGAAGAAGTAATAATTGTCACTAAAGAGCAGATTACAACTACGCAGCATCGTGTGGAAGTTGCTCGTCAGGAACTCGCAATAGTTGAAAAGCTGAATGCTGCTACAGATGAAGAGAAAAGAAAACGTGAGGAGTTAATTGCAGCCAAGCGTAAAGAACTAGAGACTGGCTTGCAGCTACAGAAGGCGCAGGAGATTGCTCTCGTCAATTCGCTTGTCGTTGCGATTAAGAATCAAGAGAAGGCCCAACAGAGCCTGATTAGAGTCGAAGAAACCAGCAGAGCGAATGTGGTTTTGCAGGCGGCAGGAGACGTACTGCATAAGAATATTATTAGCGCAAAGAATAAGGCGCTCTCTGAAGCTCAGGAGAAGACACAAAAAGCGGCGGAAGCAGTTGATATTTACTCAGAGGCTACGGGTAAAAGTAAAGAGCAGCTTTTTGCCCACGCTTTTGCTCAGGCAAGACATTCCGATTCTACAGGGAAATCCGCCAACCTCTATACAGACCTTACTCACGCGCTCGGCCTGACCACAAACGCGCAAGGCGCTCTTATACCTCAGACTGATGCCGCGACTTTGGCGCTCAGGCGGCAGATCGGTGCGCTTGCCGATGTAACCACAGAGGCCGCGAGAGCAAAAAAAGCCCTCGCAGACCTTGCGTCTCACCGGGACACCCGCATCGAAGCGCGCATTGCTGCCATCGTTGCCATCGCTAGGGGCAACATTCAAACTGCGCGAAGTATGGCGCGCGAGTCTCTTAAAGACCCTACCATTGGCGCGGACGTAAAAGAAAAAAGGGGCGATGAGGCTACGCAGAAAGTAGTTGAGGATGTTTTCTTTCCGCCGAAAGCAAGTGGACGGGCGGCAGAGAAAGCGCGCCGTGAGGAACTGCGGACACTGGAAGAGAAGTTAAAGGGCATAGAGCAGGCGTACAAGAGTCAGACCGCCGCTCTCCAGCGTGAATACAAGCTCCAACTTATTAGCCTTGAAGAATTCACCCGCGAGTCAATAGCTGCCGAAGAGGAAAGGTATAAGAAGACTAAGCGTGAGCTTGATAAGCAGCGCGCTTTAACTAAGCCAGGGTCTTCGGAGCGTGCGAAATATGACCGTGAGATAGAAGACGCTACAAGAACGCGCGCCGATAATATCCAAAAGATTCAGGATGAATCCGCACAGAAGCAGCTTGATTCGCTACGAGAGCATCAGGAGAAGTTGTTAAGCCTTGCCGATGATTACGCGCAGCGCTCCGCTGAGAGTCTGCATGAGGCGGCAGATGCCAGAGGGATTACGTTTGAAGAGGCAGAGCAAAAGATATTAGAGATTCAAACGAAAGTCTTTAATCGCCGCTTTGAAATCCTGGCGGAAGAGGAAAAGCGTTATGCAGATAACGCCGAGATGTTCCGAAGGGTGAATGATGAAATAAAGAGAGTCACAGAGGAACAGCTTGCATTTCAGGAAGAGGCAGAGCGCAGAATTGAGGCGGCGAGACAGAAGGACATTGATAGCCTTCTTAAAATCAATGACGTTCTTTACAACACCGAGCTTCAGTATGAGCAGCAAGCCCGCGACTCGCACCGCCGCCAATTAGACGACTTCGCAGAGTTCGCGCAACGTCATTTGATACTGACACGCCAGCACCGTGCGCTGTTGATTCACGAGCGCGCTGCTATGGCTCAGGAAGAAGAAAGCGCGCGCTACGCTCAAGAAATGGCACGGCTTAGAGCAGACGAAGCAGACCTAAAAAGGACAGCGATCACCAACGCCGAGAAACTTGCAATAGAGAAAACTTATAACGGCCTTCGTGAGCAGGAAAACCAGCGCCACATAGATGAGCAGAATCGCATTAACAGGCAAGCCGATGAAGAGACTAGGGAGGCTACAACCGGGGATGAAGGCGGCGGTCTGTTGGGGGGTATAAAAGAAGACCTTAATAATATCCCCGACCTGACGCCTGCTGCGGCTGCGGCCAACGCTGTGACGACTGCTTATATAAACATGAAGCAGGCCGTGCTTGATAGCGTTGATGCGTTTATCTTCTCGTCTGCCACGATAGGTCAAGTGCTGCGGAGGGGATTAGCTGAAACCCTTTCTTCAATCGCTAAAGAAGCGGCCATTCAGGGTATCAAGCAAACCGCCCTTGCTTTGGGCGCGCTTGCGTCATGGGACTTGCGCGGCTTTGCTTTGCACGGCGCGGCAGCCGCCGCATGGTTTTCGATTGCGGGTGGCTCAATGTTGTTAGGCCGCGCGGTAATGGGAAACTCGTCGTCGGCAGGCGCAGCCCTGCAACAAAGCACACAGCCCGCGCGAACTACTACGGCGTCAACGCAGCCTAGCACGATTGAAGTAAATCGGCGGACAACTCCAGGGGCCGAACATCTTGAAACGGCAGCTAAAGACTTTCTCGTTGCAGCCGCACAGATGAGGGCAGCGGCAGACCGTCTCTACTCTGTGAGTTCTACCGATATTGTTAGAGCGGGCGCACCTGGCGCGAGCCGTGAGATAGCAGATGCGTGGGGATTTGAATACGAGAACAAACATCCTATCCGAAATCAAGTTGTGCATGACGGGCCGAAAGGAATATAGACGAGGTGCGTAAAATGAAAAATGAAGAATGGCAAGCGATGAACGACACAGAGCGCGCGGCATACGTCCGCGCTGGCAATCCTGTGCGGGATGATTTACTGATAGACGGGTTGTCGAACGGCTCAGATGATCTGCGCGAGGCGTGCAGGCAAAGAGTTGTAGAGCACTTGCGGCCAATGTTCGGGGCGTTCATCGGTCTTGATATTGCCGCTCTGCTCCCTTCTGTGAACTTGTGCGCGTTCGCTCCTGCTACGGCGCTGGCTGCTTTCGCAGAGGCATTTGAGAGTACGCGAAAGATGGTTGCGGGCCTATCTGCGATGAATGACGTGCTGAGTAAAGCCGCGCTCTCTTCTGTGATTGAAGAGAGGGACGCGGGCCTGCGCGCAGTTGTCGAGGCGGCGGCTATGTGTGGCGAGGTGGCCGGGAGTGCTGTAATTCATGGGCGAGTGATCGAAGCCCCGGACCTGGAGATGTGATGACGGCTGAAGAACTCTTAAAGCGCATTGAAGGCCACAGCAAACTGACACAGCTACGCAATGCAATTAGTGAACTGCACAGATGCGCGAATGGCTTTAGAGAACCTGACCGGCAGAGGCCGGATGGTCGGCGTCATTCTCTCATTCCAGCATCAACTCTGAGAGGTGAGCAGTTCCGTCAAGAGCGGCTTCTTACTGTTCGCCGGGTGCTCTTACCTTTGTTGGAAGAGTTGCTATCGGATGAAGAGGCGGGAGTAGAAAGTCGCACGCCTAAAGAAGAGCCAATGAGGGTTAATGATAGTCAATGATAGACGCAGGCGAAAATTTGAGCGCTAAACAGGAGAAGGCATTGCTGGCTCTCCTGGCGTGCGGTGAAGTAAAAAGGGCCGCGAAAGAGTCAAAACTTGGCGAGGCTACTTTATGGCGCTGGCTTCAAGAGCCTGCTTTCCAGAAGCAATACAGAGCCGCGCGCAGGCAGTTAGTTGAGGGCGCGCTTTCGCAGTTGCAATCGGACGGAACGAAGGCGGCGAAAGTCTTACTTGAGATTGCACAAAACAAGAAAGCTCCAGCGAGCGCCCGCGTCTCAGCAGCGAAGACGATCATTGAGCAGAGCATCAAGGGCGTAGAACAGTTAGACACTCTTGAGCGAATCGAAGCCCTTGAACAGATGATGAAGACGAAAGGCAAGCGACCATGACTCTACAACGCAGGGTGAAAAAGTTAGAGACTGAAAACGGCATAAATAACGACGGGCTGTGCGAGTGCGTATATCCGAACGCGATTGATGTCAGGATGTATCTTACTGACAGCTCCACAGAGGACGCCGATGCCGATACGCGCCCCGCCGACGATTGCACGATCTGTGGCGGCAAGAGGCGAATTATCAAAGTGGTGTACGTGGAAAATGGGAGAGGGGCAGAAGCGGCATGAGTTTACAAACGAGAGTCCGCAAGCTGGAGGGTGCGGTTGAACCGTCCGATGTTTGGGACTTAACGCTATTGACCGACGCAGAGCTAGAGGCGCTGATAGCTTGCTACGAAGAAGCCAACGAGAGGGGCACGCCCGCGGCTCAGTTGATAACGCCGGAACTATCGGCAGCGCTGGAAAGGGTGAGGCTATGAATTTACAATCACGAGTCAATAAGCTAGAGCAGGCGACGGGCATCAACGAGCCGTGCGAAGTGTGCGAGGTTATAAGCAGAAGTGAGGCCCGCACTCTTGAGTTAAAATCTCGACTCGGAATTATAGAGCCGCAAGTGTCGCCAGTACCGTTTCAAACCTTTTGCGCGTGGTGTCTGCGACCCGTGACGGTTGACCTCTGCGATTTTAATTTGAGTGAGCGCGTGCTGTATGAACGAATGCGCTCCGTTTACCCTGCCGGAACGCTCTGCCTGCCTGAAAACAGAAGCCTGTGGGATGAATTGACGGCAGCCTTTGACCGAATAGCGCGCGAGAAATACGGCGAGCATTACGATCAATATAGAGAGGCGCAAAATATCTTTCATGGCGAGCTGGCCGAAACCAGCGCACGACGCGCGCCCCGGACTATCTATCTGTGTCGCGTACCCGGCTGCACTTGCGCGTATCCGAAGACTGAGGATGAGTGGCGCAGGAGGGTAGAGGCCAGAGGGATTGCCGCCTAAGCAAAGGAGTAGTGATGAGCATACGAAGCAAGGTAGAGAACCTGGAAGAGTGGGCAGAGCAGCGACGGCAGCGAGCGGCCATGCCTGTTGACACTCTGACAGATGAAGAGTTGGAATCTATCATCTGTAATGATCTCGGCATTAGCCCAGAAGCACTAACAGATGATTTGCTGCGGTCTGTCTCCCTGTAGCCGGAAACCTCACTTTGATAGCTCTCCTGTGATAGCATCTCTGCTCGGAGGTCATTATGAAACCTAGCAGACTCACGATAGCCTTAATCCTCTGCCTCTTTCCTCTCATCGCTATGGCTCAAGAGCCGTGCAAGGTAGAAAGCAAATATGATCGTTTCACGGATACCACGGAAGCCCTTTGCACAATCCAGAAAGCTGGAAAGCTCAACATCCATGCCGTCGCCTTCAGTTCCAGTATATAAAAGGAAGGTCGGGCCAATTGAAACGCCTCCCCTTAAGTCGCTGTCAAGCCTGCGGCGCATGAT
>DASVXV010000029.1:0-10805 GCA_036392495.1 Pyrinomonadaceae bacterium
GCTGAGCATAAGTCCTTTGTTTGTAACAAAGCATGAGAGACTGCCTCTAAAGATCATGAGCCCCTATGCTCCTTTTAACTCCCACACTTGTTAAGTTTACAGAGATGTGGGTAATGATAAGGGCTTGCGCCCTGGGCTTTAGACGGTCGCCCCTGCCGGGGCTCAATAGATAATACGTTGCATGTTCCAGGGGACCGACGCCCCTGGCTAAAATCTTCCGCCCCTACGGGGGGCTGATGAATCCTACCTCGTCCCTGTTTACTTCGAACTCACGTTAAGATACTAGCAGAAGAGGCAGCTTTTAATTCAAAAGCTGCCTCTCCGATTCTTCGTCAATAAGAGTGTGGCGATTTCCGTTTAGGGGCTGTTAAGGACGGCATCCAGCGGCACAGAGAGTTGCTTGGCGAGGTCGCCTTCAGGGTTCAGCCCGCCAATCGGCTGCGAGGCTTTGCCATGTTTGTCCACGATCACAATCGCCGGAAGCTGATCAACGTTGAATTGGCGGGAGACTTTCCCTTCCGGGTCGCGCAGCACAGTCACGTTCAACCCGTACTTTTTCGAGAAGGCGCGCAACTGCTCGTCCGTCGCGTAGTTCTTCGATCTGGGCGATTCCGAGTCCGTACTGACCCAGTAAACCACGACGCCGCGCTCGCTATACTTATCCGCCAGCTTGCGTATGCCCTGAAGCTGTGTCCGCGACAGTGGAAGCCAGGACGCGCCGAAAGCCAGGACGACGGTTTCGCCTCGCAGGCTCTCGGACGAGACCGTCTGGCCGTCAATTGAGCGCAGGGAAAACTCCACCGTCTGCGGCGCTGAATTCGTTCTGCGCCGCCCGACCGTCGAGGCCGCCGACGATAGCGGAAGAATCATAGAAAGCGTCGCAGCGGCCATAGCCTTGCGACTTTTGACGAACATTCTGTTCTCCTTTTCGCCCCCGGCGGCGCGCCTTCTACGAACGGCCAGCCTGCCGATTCGAGCGCGCTTTCTGATTTTCGAGAGGCGACTCATACCGGCCACTTAGATGAGCTTTCCCCGCGGATAGTTGGCAGCAGGCGGAAAGCAGAAGGCAGTTGGCAGTAAGCTTTAGCCGGACGAGGCAGGGGTTATCGGCAAAGCATTCAACTCATCTACCCTGAACTCACTGCCTACTGCTTACTGCCTACTGCCTACTGTTCTCTGGCTCAGTCCCAAAGACCTCCCGGTGAAGCGCGCGGTAATCATCCCACGTATCCATGTCGCGCGCAATAAAAGGTGAAGCCACGCGAACGCGCAGGACCTCCTCACGGTGATTCTCAAAAAGACCGCGCAGGCCGCGCCGCGGGTCAAGATTTAACAGCTCCTCACGAAAATCCAGGTCAATTAGAACTGGATGCCCGCCGCGCCCTTGATATTCGGGCAGGATGAGGCGCGCATGTGTGCGCCCGCGCTCCGCGATTAAAGATCGGATCAACTCGGGCGGGATGGCCGGTTGATCCACGAGGGCTATCAGGACGGCCAACGCCCCCGCTGAAAGCCGCTCGACGCCGCACGCGATGGACACTCCCATCTCGCTCTCCGCGTCGGAATTGACCGCGAAAGAGACCGGCAGGTGAGAAAGCCGCTCGCGCATCTCCTCTGCGCGGTGGCCGATGACGACGACTATCTCCTCGACACCGCCTTCACACAGATTATCAACGCAGGATTCGACGACCGATTTATCACCGAAGGGAAGCAGCGGCTTAAACGCCCCCATGCGGCGGGAGCGTCCGGCGGCAAGGAGAATAGCGGCAGTCATAAAGAGTTGGCAGTGGGCAGCGGGCAGTTGGCAGTAAGCTTTAGCCGGACGAGGCAGGGGTTAGCAATCAGGCATCCGACTCGTCAACCCTTACCCACTGCTAACTGCCCGCTGCCTGCTGCCAACTACCCTCGCAGTTCCTGAAGGGCGCGCAGGACGTAGGGTCTTGCCATCTGCTTGCGCCAGTTCATCACGAAGTCCGTGTTGTCGAGCGGGCGCGCTTTCATATAACAGGCTTCCGCTGCCCGCTGCATACGCTCCTCGTCGAGAGGGCCGCCGACGAGCGCCGCCCCGGCCTCTTTCACTTCGATGGGCGCGGGCGCGATGCCGCCCAGGATTAATCTGGCATCCTTAATCGTCCCGTCGTCCGCCAGGTCCAGGCGTGCGGCGACGCCGAGGACAGGGAAGTCGAACGCGCCGCGGCGACGCAGTTTTTTATATGTCGCCCGCCAGCCGTTTCTGGGCGGCAGGTGAATCTCCGTCAAAAGCTCGTCCGGCCTCTTGTGCAGGTAATCAATTCCGTCGTCGTTGTAAAGCCCAGCGGCGTCAACCACACGCTCGCCGAGCGTCGAGACCAGTTTTAGTTTCGCTCCCACAGCCACCATCAACGGCACCAGGTCTGACGACTGGACAGCCCAGCATTTCTTGCTTCCGGGCGCGACCCAGCAAATCTCGCCGTCCTTCTTCATGCAGAAGTTGATGCCTTTGCGCCACTCGTAGTTCTGGTCGTAGTAATTGCAGCGCGTGTCCAGGAGAAGATTCCCGCCAATCGTCCCCATGTTGCGCAGGATGGGCGTGGAGATGGTTCGCGCCGCCGCCGCTACAAACGGGTAATCCCGATTGATGACCTGATGCTCGCAGATGTCCGTCAAGGAAACGCTCGCCCCTATCGCCAGGCCGCTCCGGCCGTCACCCGTAATCTGGTTCAACTCTTTGAGGCGCGTCACGGAGATGACGGTCCTCGGCGTCTGCTGCCGTCGCTTCATGTTCGGGTAGAGATCCGTGCCCCCGGCCACAAACTGCGCTGACGGTCCGGCATCCCCCATCATCTTCACCGCGTCCGCGACCGAGCGCGGCACGTGGTAAGTGAATTTCGGAAGTCTCATCATAACGTTCTAAACATTCCCTATTAAGCCGTCCTTTTATCTTTGACCTTCAATTCGGGGTGACGCGCAAGGAAGCCGCCGCGCTTGAATTTGTAGCGACCGGGTTTCATCGTCGCCTCTTCATCAATTCCGGCAGCCAGATCGGCTTGGTAGTCTTCCCCCGAGACCTCGATAATTACGTTCACGCCGTCGTCTTCGATCACCGTGAAGGTGAAAGATCTATGAGTTGATGGTTCTTGTTCGCTCATCGCGTTGATACTGCGCGACGCGACTTGGACGTTCGTTTTCGGCTTCGCTCGACTCGGTTTTGTACTCGCACGGCTTGTTGCCTTGCTGCCTTAGCGATAACGCGCAAAGCCTCATTAACCGCCTCATCATCGGGAAATGCTTTCCTGACATCGCTGTCGAGCAACACAAGGTTCGTCCCAGAACGATAGCGCTCGGCATAAATCCCACGACCGACGAACTTAAGCTTGCTGAGATCATATTCCGGTCTCATCTCGTCCGAGTTTTCATCTCTCTTCTTTCTCATAAAGTCCTCTTTTTGATCGTGACTTTAGTTCACATGTGCACAGCCACTCGCGGCATCTCACGCCCCGCCACGCGATCAGGCGGCCTCATCTTTGCGGAAATACAGTTTCATTAACTTTTCGGCGGGCACTGCGGCAAAGGCATAAGCCTTCCCTGTATCATCGCTGAACTCGACTTCAAAGACGTCATCGTCCCATTTCTCCACGACTGTTCCAACCTCACCGCGTCGTAATCCCTCTGATTGTAAATTCTCCGTTAATGCCACTACATCAAGCAAATTGATTTCGTTCATCTTCTAAATCTCCTTTACAGGATGTAGCAACTCGTCAGGCGTGGAAAATCTTCACCGTTTCTAATCATCCAGGCCGAGCGCACCGTCACTGTCGTCGCTACAAACTTCTCAAACCCTGTGAGGTAAAAATCTACAATAAACCTTCGCCCGTAAGGTGTAGGCTGTTGCTCTCTTGCTTCTGAAATCAAGATCGCCTCCATTACTTTTTCGCGCAACGTTTCAGCGTCATCCGCCTTGAGACCCAGCGCTGCCAAGAAGACGCGCGCTTTGTGTTTCCCCTTAGGATGATTCGGATTTAAGCTGTAATCGCGCAGTTTCTCAATATCAATTAGTGCGCGCTCAGCATTAGGTAATTTCACATCCAAGCCTCATCTCACGAATGCACCGCCACGCGCGGCATCTCGCGCCCGTCTCCGCCTTCCGCGGGCGTCTGAACTTTCAACGGCTGAGGCCATTCGACGTCGGGCACACTCTTCGGACCGTAGCGGCCCTCTCGTCCTTTGGCCTTGTCGCGGAGCGCCGTCAAGACTTTTTCGGGCGTAATCGGCACTTCGTCTATGCGGACGCCGACGGCGTCGTAAACTGCGTTGGCGACTGCGGGCATGATGGGCAAAAGCGGCCCCTGCCCGACCTCCTTCGCCCCGAAAGGTCCGTTCGGGTCCGCGTCTTCAATCAAGTAAGTCACGACATCGCACATCTCAAGCGTCGTCGGGCTCTTGTATTCGAGAAGGCTCGGGAATTTGTGCACGACGTTACGGTTCGCGCGATAAGTCATCTCTTCCATCAGGGCTTCGCCGAGTCCCATGTAGACGGAGCCTTCGACCTGTCCCATGACGAGCGCCGGGTTAATGCTCTTCCCGATGTCGTGGCCGATATAGACGCGCTCGACCGTAACTATCCCCGTTGCCGCGTCAACATCTACTTCCGCGACCGCAGCGGAGTAGCTGTAGGCCGGCGATGGTCCGACGCCAGCGCCCTTGTATTTCCCTGGGGAGCGCGGGGGCGTATAGGAGCCGACCGTGCCGATGGTGCCGAACTTCGATTCGGCCAGGACGACAGCCTCTGCGAACGTCACGCCCGTGTCCGGATTCTCGACGTCAAAGACGCGCCGCTCCGCGAACGACAGATTCTCAATCGGGACCGAGAGCTTTTCGGCCACGGCCACGGTCAAAAGCTCGCGCGCACGCTCCGCAGCCTGCAGCGCGGCGTTGCCAGTCATCAGAGTGACGCGGCTCGAATAGCTGCCGAGGTCCACCGGAGTCAAATCCGTGTCCGCCGTGATGACGCGAATGTCGAAGGGGTCAATGCCGAGGACTTCCGCCACGATGTAAGCGAGGATGGAATCCGACCCCTGCCCGATGTCCGTCGAGCCGCACTGAACGCAGACGCCGCCCTGCCGGTCCAGGCGCAACTGCACGCCCGAGTGCGGCATGCTATTCCAGTAGATCGGCAGCCCCGCGCCGCAGATGTAAGAGCTGCACGCGATGCCTATGCCCTTGCCTTCGGGAAGTTTTCTGTTGGCCCTGTCCCAGCCTGAAAACTTGTTCTTCCAATCGGAGCCCGTGACGACCTTATCAATACAAGGCCCGAGTCCCATCGAGCCGACGCGCAGGTAGTTGGCCGTCACGGAGAAGGGCGGGACCAGATGTTTGCGCCGAATCTCTGCCGGGTCCAGCTTGAGCTGCTCGGCGATCTTGTCCAGTTGAACTTCGAGCGCGAATCGCGGCTGCGGCGTCCCGTGCCCGCGTTTGGGCCCGCACGGGGGTTTGTTCGTGAAGGCGCGCAGGCCGCGAAACTTGTAGCGCGGGACGTTGTAGGTCACAGTCTGAAGCGCGCCCGTGTAGAAGGTTGAGGCCACGCCGTAAGAGCCGTATGCGCCGCCGTCCAGAAAGGACTGAAAGTCCATCGCCGTAATCGCGCCGTCTCGTTTGACGCCGGTCTTGATCTTCATCAGGACCGGATGGCGCCCGCGGTGGCAGTAGAAGACTTCCTCACGCGTCAGGGTCACTTTGACGGGACGATTCGTCATCATCGAGAGCTTCGAGACCACTATCTCGTGGTTGAACGGATCGGATTTGCCGCCGAAGCCGCCGCCGTTCGGCGTGGCGATAACGCGGATATGACTGGCCGGAAGCTCCAGGGTCTTGGCGAGCGCGCGGTGAACGTAGTGCGGCGTCTGCGTCGCGCTCCAGAGCGTGAGCTTCCGGTCCGCGTCAAAGTGCGCGACCGCGGCGTGCTGCTCCATAGGCAGATGCGTATTGCCCTCGAAAAAGAGGATGTCTTCGCGCACGAGGTCCGCTTCCGCGAAGCCTTCGTCCAGGTCGCCGAATTCGAGCGAGACTTTTTTATGCACGTTGCCGCCGTCGCCGTATTCGTGGATGCGCGGTTCGTTCACCATCACGGCCTCTTCGATGTTCGTGATGGTTTGAAGCCGTTCGTACTCGACTTCGATCAGGTTCATCGCGTCGAAGGCCGTATCTTCATCCACGGCGGCGACAGCTGCGACGGGGTCGCCGATGAAGCGCACGCGGTCCACGCAGAGCGGGTGTTCGTCCTGGCTGACGGGCAGAATGCCGTAAGTGATCGGCAAATCTTTGCCAGTGATGATGGCCGAAACGCCCGGAAGCGCGAGGGCTTTCGACGTGTCAATGCTTTTGATAATTGCGTGGGGCTCCGTGGAGCGCAGAATTTTGCAGTAGAGCATGCGCGGCAGCGTGATGTCGTCTGCGAACTTCGTCTGCCCTGTGCATTTCGAGCGCGCGTCAACTTTACGAAACGGCTTGCCGACAACTTTCAACGGCCCGCCGTTTCCGCCTCGCCCGTTCTTCCCGTTATTATTCGTAGCCATAGATGGTCTCTTTAACGGCTTCGGCTTCTTCGCCTCTCATCCTCGCAGCCGCCAGCTCCACCGCCTCATAAATTTTCAAGTAGCCGGTGCAACGGCAGAGATTGCCGGACAGGGCCTCTTTAATCTCCTCGCGGCTCGGCTCCGGATTCGTCTTCAACAATTCTTTGGAGACGAGCAGAAAACCGGGCGTGCAATAGCCGCACTGAGCCGCGCCGAGGTCCGCGAAGGTCTCTTGCAGAGGGTGCAGCCCCTCAGCCGTCGCCATGCCTTCGATGGTTTCAACCTCGCGCCCTTCGGCGTCGAGGCCGAGCATGAGGCAGGAGAGGACCGAGCGCCCGTCAACCAGCACCGCGCACGTCCCGCACTCGCCCAACTCGCAGCCGTGTTTCGTCCCCATCAGTCCGAGGTCCTCGCGCAGGACTTCGAGCAGAGTCTTGTGCGGCGCAAAGGCGACCTCCGTCGCTTCGCCGTTCAAGGTGAGTTCAATATGAGCTTTTTGCTTTCCAGACATAACGTCGTAAATAGTAAATCGAAAAGTCGTAAATCGAAAAGTCGTAAATCGTAAATCGTAAATCGTGAATAGAAAGAACCAGGGCGCTCGTCTATTTACGATTCACGATTTACGATTTACGATTTACGACTTAGACATCTAGCCGCCGTTCTTCTTGCGGTTGAGGACGAGGTTGTCTATCAGGCGCGTTTTGCCCAGGTGGACCGCAAGCGCTATCAGGACCGCGTGGTCCTCCAGCTTCTCCAGTTGTTGGAGTGTGTCTGCGTCCGTCACGTTGACGTAGTCGAGGCGCGCCAGAGGCTCCTGGGCGATTGTTGCGCGCACGGTTTCGGCCAGGCGCGCCCCGCTGCGCTCGCCCGCTTTATACATCTCTTTGGCGCGCGAGAGGGCGCGATAAAGGACCGTCGCGGCGCGCCGCTCCTCTTCGGTCAGATAGAGGTTGCGGGACGAGAGCGCGAGGCCGGATTCCTCCCTGATGGTCGGCAGCGCCACGATTTCGGTCTCGAACGCGAGGTCGCGCACCAGTCGCTTGACGACTAGTGTTTGCTGCGCGTCCTTCTGCCCGAAGAAGGCGAAGTCCGGGCGCACGATATTGAGCAGGACCGTCACAACGGTCGCCACACCGCGGAAATGGCCTGGACGCGAAGCGCCTTCCATCGTTTCGGAGAGTCCGCCGACCGAGACGTAGGTCGAAAAATCCTTCGGGTAAATCTCTTCAATCGTCGGGGCGAAGATGTAATCGACGTTGTAGTCCGTCAGGACCGCCGCGTCTTTCGTCAGGTCGCGCGGGTAGTGCTCGAAATCTTCGCCGAGCGCGAACTGCGTCGGGTTGACGAAGACGGAGACGACCACCACGTCGCACATCCGTCGCGCCTCACGGATCAGGCTCAAATGGCCGTCATGCAGCGCGCCCATCGTCGGGACAAGACCAATCGTCTGATCCTGCTCGCGGCGCACTTTGCGCGAGACGGAAGACATGCGTTGACGGCGGTTGATGATTTCCATAAGGTAGTGGTCAGTGGTCAGTGGTCAGTGGTCAGTTCGGAACAGTTTTTCAACTGACCACTGACCACCGGCCACTGACCACTGATTTTCAGGGCTTTTCCACCTCGGTGCTCTTATCTGTTTCGTGGATTTTAAGTTCGGCAGCGGCCTCGGCGGGTAAGCCGTAGGACTCTGCCTCTGAAGGATACGCCCCAGTGCGGACGTCCTCTGCGAAGCGGCTGATGGCGTCCGTCATCGTCTCCTTCACGTTCGCGTACTGGCGCACGAAGCGCGCCATCTTGCCGAATGCTAGGCCCAGAAGATCGTGTATGACGAGCACCTGTATGTCGCAGTGTGGCCCGGCGCCGATGCCTATGGTCGGAATGCGAACGCTCTCTGTGATGAGCCTGGCGATCTCGCGCGGCACGACTTCGAGCACGATGGCGAAAGCTCCTGCGTCTTCGAGCGCCTTTGCGTCATCAAGAAGCGCCCGCGCCGTTTCGGCAGTCTTGCCCTGCACGCGATAGCCGCCGAGCATGTTGACCGATTGCGGCGTCAGCCCGATGTGGCCCATCACCGGAATCTCTTCGTCAACGAGGCGCTTGACGAGCGGGGCACGCTTGCGCCCGCCTTCGAGTTTTACGGCCTCGGCAGCGCCATCCTTGATCAAGCGCAGGGCGTTGCGCACAGCGTCGTCTGCTCCAGTATGGAAGGAGCCGTAGGGCATGTCCGCGACGAGCAGCGCACGCTGGACCCCGCGGCGGACCGCACGCGTGTGCATCACTATCTCGTCGAGCGTCACGGGCACGGTGTTGCCGTAGCCCATAACGGTGTTGCCGATGCTGTCGCCGACGAGGACGATGTCTATCCCAGCTTCGTCAATTATCCTTGCAAAGGTGTAATCGTAAGCGGTCAGGCAGACGAGGCGCTCGCCCCGCTCCTTGCTGGCGCGCAAAGAGGGCGCGGTAACTTTCTCAGGACGCTGCGGTTTGAGATAAGCCATGCTCTTTTCTCCAAACAGATAGGCGGCGACCCACGTGTCCTGTAGGTCGCCGCTCGTTGTCGCTTTACGTCTTCATTTAAAGGGAGCGCAAGGGCGTAATTATAGGCCAGCACGGCTGAAAAGCAAGGCAGAAGTTGAATGTGGCAGGGTCAATTCGTTCTCGACAGAAAGAGAACGATCCACGAAGCCACACGAACTCACACGAAGTAGTTCGACCTGTTTCGTGTCATTTAGTGTGGTTTCGTGGGCGGTTTCTTAGCTCGTGTTGAGAATTTTGCCCTGGAATCTGAGTCTGAATAGACCTTATGAATGTAGGATAAGCTCTCCCCTTACGGGTTATTTCCCCAGCGTCTGACCTCCGCATTGTCCGTCGTTTCCGCGAGAAGTTGGCTGATGGTACGTTGAAGGGTCGGATGCACAAGCTCGGGCGCAAGCTCGGCGAGCGGGGTGAGGACGAAACGGCGCTCGTGCAGGCGCGGGTGCGGGAGGTGGAGAAACTCCGTCGCGCGTCTCTCCGCGCCGTAAAGCAGTAGGTCCAGGTCAATGGTGCGCGGCCCCCGCGCGATTTCCCGCCTGCGGCCCAGGGCATATTCAATCCGGAGCAGGCGCGCGAGCGTCTGCTCCGGTGAAAAAAGGTGTGCGCGCAGTTCCGCGACCATGTTGAGAAACATCGGCTGCTCGCGCACGTCCACAGGCTCCGTCTCATAAACCGCCGAAAGGCGCGTCACAGAGAGTCCGGCCTCCATCATCCCGCGCACCGCCAGCAGGAGATTCCCGGCGCGGTCGCCCAGGTTAGACCCGAGCGAGACGTAGGCGAGGGAGTCTGGAGTCTGGGGTCTGGAGTCTGGAGTCATTAATGCGCGCCTCTTATCGCCAAGTTTACAATATATCGGTTTTGACTCCAGACTCCAGACTCTCTAGACTCCAGACTCAATGGAACAGTTCGGCGCGCTGATCTGGTTGAAGTGGACGCTGTTTCGCAATGCGATGCGGTCGCGCAAAGCCATGTTGAGCCGCATCGCGTCTCTTCTAGGCACGCTGGCCGCGCTCGCTGTCGCCCTGCTCATCGCCGTCGTACTGGGCGCCACGATCTATAAAGTGCTCTCGCCCGATTTTAGTGCGCGCATGCTGGCAGAGGTGCCCCCGGATCATCCTCTGGCGGTCGAGGCCAGAAACATCCTACAGTCCGGCTTCCTGCTGCTCTTCATCACGCTGGCCCTACTCTATCTGATGTGGGCGACTGTCCCTTTGAGTCTGGGCGGCGGCAGTCAGTTCACGCCTGGACGCCTGCTGCTGTATCCCGTCAGCCTGCGAAAACTCTTCGCGATTGATTTCCTGAGCGAGTTTACGAGCATCGCCTCGATCTTCGCCATCCCGATTATTCTGGCAACCGCCATCGGGGCCGGGGCGGCGCTCGACAACGTGCCCCTCGCGCTCCCGGTCGCACTCTTCGCCATCGCCTGCGGCATCAGTATCGCCAAGTGGCTTGCGACCTCTCTGAGCGCGCTCATGCAAAAGAGGCGCACGCGCGGCGAGACGGCGCTGGCGTTAATCGGCGTGGTGGTCGGTCTCGGCGGAGCTTTCTTCGGAGAGTTCGCTTCTTACATGGTGCGGCGTGGCGGAGAGTTTAAGGGGCTGCGCTGGACGCCGCCCGGCGCAGTCGCCGTTGCCCTGACCGAAGGATTGAGCGCAGGCGGCGGAGGCACTTACGCGCTGGCGCTGCTGACGCTCGCGGCCTACACGCTCGGCCTCGTCG
>DASVXV010000030.1:0-54146 GCA_036392495.1 Pyrinomonadaceae bacterium
ACGGGCGCGGCCCCGATTATCGCCAGCCTCGCGACCGAATTAAACGCGCTGACGGTCGCCGTGGTGACGAAGCCTTTCCATTTCGAGGGTCGTCGCCGAATGCAGCAGGCAGACCAGGGATTGAGGGAGCTTCGCGAATGCGTTGACACCGTGATCACAATTCCGAATGAGAGGTTGCTGCATACAGTGGAGCGTGGCGTCTCGCTCGCGGACTCTTTCAAGGTCGCGGACGACGTCCTGCGCCAGGCCGTGCAGGGCATCTCGGATTTGATCACCGTGCCCGGACTCATCAACCTGGATTTCGCGGACGTCAAGGCGATCATGGCCGGGATGGGTTTGGCTTTGATGGGCGCTGGCCGTGCAAGCGGCGAGCACCGCGCGATGGAGGCGACGCAGCAGGCTATTTCTTCCCCGCTCCTCGAAGAAGCGACCATTGAGGGCGCGAAGGGTGTCCTCATCAACATCACGGGCGGACCCGATTTGACGCTCTACGAAGTCAACGAAGCCTCTTCGATCATCAGGGAGTCTGCGGACGACGACGCCAACATCATCTTCGGCGCGGTCATTGACGAGACGATGCGCGACGAGATGAAGATCACAGTCATCGCCACGGGCTTTGACAAGGAGATAGCAGACACGGGCTCTGCGGCAGCCGGTGCCGCAATGGCAAACACTCCTCCGCGCTACACGCGCACGCCCGGCGACGATCTCCAGCGTCCGACCGTCAATCCGGGCCGCACGGATGATCTGGACGTGCCGACATTCATTCGCAAGAAAGCGGATTAAAAAGCAGAAAGCAGAAGGCAGAAAGCAGAAGGCAGCGAGAACGTCGCTAACTGCCTTCTGCTTTCTGCCTTCTTTTGAGCCTTGAACTTTGGACTCTCGTCGTGTAGCATGTCGAGCAATTCCTTAAAGGAAATTCTCTTCGGGTAAATTTACATCTCTCCTCGAGTGGGGCCGCAGCCTGCGAGAGTTGTAATTGATTAGTCGCGCCAGTCCAGATGCACCCTGAACGTGTTACGGCAGGTGCGTGGCGCGGCGGGTCATGCGTCATCCTCTCTAAGAATGTTGGAGGTTAGAAAGCCACAGTGAATCGCAAACTCATACGAACGACGTTGGCGGAGATAAAAAATAAGGGTCGTGAGCTGCCGCAGCAGAAGGAGCGCGTCAACAACGGCGGCGCGGCGCGCCAGAGCGATGGCGGCAGCGGCGGCGGCGCTCAGCAGCGCCCGGCGCAGGCTTCCGCGCCTGCCGTTCAGGTGCGCAAGCGCATCCCGCCCCCGTCGGAAACCAACGCGGAAATCTTCTACTACAAAAAGCAGATTGACGCGCATACGCTAATGGTCATCGTCTTATTGGATGGTGAAGAGGTCGAGGGGACTATCGAGTGGTACGATAGGGGTGCGCTGAAAGTCAACCGCAAGTCCGCGCCGAACCTGCTCTTGCTGAAACACAACATCAAGTACATGTACAAGGCCGACGAGCGTGAGGCCCAATGAGCGCTTGATGCGCGTTCGGATTCACGCGCAGGCGAAATGGTCCGAACTAACGGCTCAGTTCCTCCTCACACGTCGCGTCCGGCTATGACGGAGACGTTGCATAATTCATCCCACGCCGCCGCGCCGCGACAGAGGTCCAGGTTGCCGCGCATCGGCATCACGATGGGCGACCCGGCCGGTATCGGCCCGGAGGTCGTCCTCAAGGCCGTCGCCGAAGAAGAGGTCCGGCGCGCCTGCGTGCCCGTCATCATCGGCGACGCGCAACTCCTGGCTCATACGGCGCGCACGCTCGACCTGCAATGCGGCTACGACATCGTGCGCTACGACGAGCGCTTCCCCGAACGGATCAGCGAGCCGGTCATCTTTCACCTGGACAACATCGGCGGATATATCGAGCCGGGGATCGAGTCGGGGACGGCCGGCAAGGCCGCCGCGGGCTACATCGAGGCCGCCGTCCATCTCTGCGCCGCCGGGGCTGTGGACGCGATAGCGACCGCGCCGATCAACAAGCGCGCCCTCTTCCTGGGGGGCTACAGTTTCCCTGGCCACACGGAATTCTTAGCGCAGCTGACCAGCACGGAAGAGTACGCGATGGCTTTCGTCGCGGCTAACTTGAGAGTCGTGCTGATCTCGACACACGTCCCCCTGGCCGAAGCCATTCGACTGGTCGAGCGCGACCGGATCGTTCGCACGGTCAGTCTCACGCATCGCGAGCTGAAGCGCTGGGGGATTGAGAAGCCGCGCATCGCCGTGGCCGCCCTGAACCCGCACGGGGCGGAGGGCGGACTCTTCGGGGTCGAGGAGGCTTCGGAGATCGTCCCGGCCGTCGAAGACTGTCAGGGCCGGGACGGGATGGACGTGAGTGGGCCCTACTCAGCCGACACAATCTTCCTGCGCGCTTCACGTGGTGAGTTCGACGCGGTCGTTGCGTGTTATCATGATCAGGCGATGATCCCCGTCAAATGTCTCTCCTTTGGCGAGGCGGTCAACGTCACACTGGGCCTGCCGTTCATCCGCACGTCCGTAGATCACGGCACGGCCTTCGACATCGCGGGCAAAGGGCTCGCCGAACATTCGAGTATGCTGGCCGCGATAACCCTGGCCGCGGAGTTATCGTCCCGCGCAGACGAATCAACGAGAGCCGTAGAGGCTTAAGACAGAGAGGAAGTCGTGAAACCGCAGACCCAGAATCCTCAACCCTCCCGCCGCATCCTCGTGGCCGACGACGACCCGGCCATCCTGCGCCTTGTAACTGCCATCGTCGAAAAAGAGGGCTACACGGTCGTGCCCGCGCGCGATGGTCGCGAGGCTTACAAGATTTTGCAAGCGGACGCGGATTTCGTCGCGGGCATCTTCGACGTCGTCATGCCGAACATCCAGGGGCCGGAGCTTGTCCGCTATATGAAGACGGAGAAGCGGCTGATGAAGATTCCTGTGATGATGATGACGGCGGAGCAGAACCCGAAGCTCTCCTCCGACAGCTTCTCCGCCGGGGCCGTCGTCTTTCTCCCGAAACCTTTCACCACCGCGCAGCTCCAGATCATGCTGCGCATGCTGATCGCCAAAGGCGGGTCATAGAAACTCGACCTGCGCTAAAGGATGAAGCCATGAACAGACGACTCCGACGACTGCTTTCAGCTTTCGGACTAACAGCCATCTGTCTCCTGATAGCTCTCGCCTACGGGCGGGCCGCGGGCGACCTCTCTCCGAAAGAGGCGCGTAAACTGATCGCGAACATGGCTGGAATCAAGCTGCCTTCGGACGCTGTACGCGTCAAAGAGATTTCCGCGCTCGGCTCGTCCGCGACCGTTCTGGCTCAGGTCGAGACGGCCTTTCGCTTCGTCAAGGGCGACGACGGCAAGTGGCGTGTGGACGAGATCAGGACCGGCGACAATCGCTGGGAGAAGATCGAGGTTCTTGTCGAAGCCGTCAACTGCGAGAAGAAAGCTCGCGCGCAGGCGGAGCTTGAGACTTTGGCGACGGCGCTCGAATCCTTCAGGCGCGAGCGCGGCTTTTACGTCGTCGCGAAGACCGAAGGCGTCCTCGAAGACCAGCTCAACCCGCGTTACCTCTCGCGCATCATCCGCGTTGACCCCTGGAACAAACCTTACCTCTACGAAGGCACCAGAGATGCCTACACGCTCCGCTCGGCCGGACCGGACGGCAAAGAGAACACGGATGACGACGTGGTCAGGCAAAATTCAGGAGCCCGAAGTCAGAATCCGAAGTGAACAGATATTTAATTCGATGCGCACTTAGAGTATGGAATTTTGCCTTTGAGAGAGCCGTCACTGCTTCTCTAAATTTCAAGTAAAATTATGCTTGAAATTTCCAAAAAAAGTATTAGCATGTGCTCGTTCCATTATCCTTAGGGTTCTCACTCTCACGGTCTTTTATCACTCATCATCCAATCACAAGCATGATTCTATGATGGAGGATACGGGCTTTCCCTTTATAGATAAGGAGATGGCATGTCTAAGAAAACAACTCGACGCATCTCTTATCTGGCAATATTGGTCTCACTATTGCTGGGTATCTTAGCTGGCAAATACGAAAATCCGACTCAGGCCGAGTCATGGCAGTGTCCAAATCCGGAGATTCAGGTTGGTTCCGCGAAATGCACAAGCAGGGGCTGTGTGCTGATGAAAGGAATAGATGGTACTTATGGACCATATATATGCGACTATGTATACACGGGACCGACCCCTACTCCTTCTCCAGCCGCATGCCCTCCAAATCTTATGTGTGATGAATCAATGCTCGACTGGCAGTAGCGTAGCGGAAGCGCGAGACTGCAGCGTAGGTGTTAGTTATGAAGTGGCCTTTACCTAGCCTGTGCCTGAGCATTCTGATAGCAACGGGTAATCTATCGCTGTCGGCGCAAGAGCCGACCAAGCTCCCGAACCCCTGGCTCGTGAAGGCGCAAGCTATGACAGACGACCTCGTGGGGGATACGGCCAAACTTGATCGTTTTGACCGCGCTCTTCTCTTTGGGTGGCTTGGAGATATCTGGTGGGATATTGATCAAGGACGTGCCCGTGAATGGATGCGGAAGGCGATTAACGGGGTCGAGGCCACTTCAATTCAAGAGGAAGACCATGAGCGCAATCAACGATTAACAACTGCGCGTGCGCTGCTCGCAATTATTGCCAAGCGAGATGAAAAGTTGAGTCTCAAACTCACCTCCCTGTTTATCCCGAAATCAAGCTATCCTACGAACGGAGGGAAAATAGAAGACGCCACTGCTTTGATTGATGCAGCACTAGCTATACTTAATGAAGACCCGAAGCGGGCAGCGGAACTAGGCTCCGCCTCACTCCGCATTAGCCCCTCATACCGACTTGCCTCCTTGCTTTGGAGAATGCGCCGAATTGACATCAATCTGGCTAATACTTTATTTACCGAGGTTTTAGCAGTAGCCCGAACTGCATATGATTTAAATCTGCTCAATGCACTGATATCGGTTGCCTTCAGAGGCCCCGCGCCGTCAGATGAACTCAAGACAAAAATATTAGTTGTAGTAGCTGAGGGACTATTACGCCTCTCGGCGCAGGCAAAGGAAAAAGTCGAGCCTTGCAAACTTGCAACGATGGCAAGCAATTTATTAGACCATTTTAATCGTTTACTCCCGCAACAGGCCGCCCTAGTGCAGTTTGAAGTGCGCCGCTGCCAAGATAACGCACTTCCCGGATCGGAGCAGGAAGTCAATGAAGCCATGCGCGAGTCGCAGCTTAAGACCATTGAGGATTTCCTGAAAGCAGCACAGGAAACGACGGAGCCGAAAAAAGATGAATACTTAGCAAAAGCTGCTTACATGGCATTCGAGCAGAAGGATTACGATCGGGCCATAAGCATCTTGGAAGAGATTAGCGACTCGGGGCGTAATGCGATGAACGGTACCTGGGAAAGCTGGCGCGCAACTTTCGCAGGAATGGCGGCAGCCGCTTATGTGAAACGCGGTGATTGGCAATCAATGGCGAGAGTTGTTGCTAATACTCCTCTGGCTTTACGAGCCTTCGTGCGGATCTTTGTTTTAGACGCTCTGTCCGCACAAGATAATCGAGATGGCATTATCGAGTTTCTTTATCAGGCTCGAAAGGATTTAGCCAATGCTACTGAAGAAAACAGAGCTGATTGGCTCATAATCCTCCTTCACCGCTACGTTAAATTTGTTCCGGCAGATGCGCCGCTGGTTCTCAGTGAAACTATCGCGGCGATAAATCGCGTTAAGCACTATGATCCTAAAGGCGGCAATGTTAATGAAGACGCCGGGAATAAGATTTTAGACAACGAACTGCTCTTGAAGTCATACAGCCTGCCCGTTCAACTTTTTGAGATTGATTACCTGGGGGTCAGGCAATCTATCGCAAACATCGAAGCGCCGACCATACGTGCCGCTGTGCGATTAAATCTTCTTCGGACCTCACTGGAAAAACACCGCTCCACGAAGAAACCGAAGACAGTGACCCCCAAATCAGGAGGTTAACGAGATGCTCTCCGAGATAGTTCATAATATAAAATCTCTCTTGAAGCTGCTCGTTATCTGCGCGCTGGTATTCATTTCAGCATTTG
Source organism: Pyrinomonadaceae bacterium (assembly GCA_036392495.1). Classification (GTDB taxonomy): domain Bacteria; phylum Acidobacteriota; class Blastocatellia; order Pyrinomonadales; family Pyrinomonadaceae; genus QHXM01. The sequence continues at coordinate 6,072 of DASVXV010000030.1, forward strand.
TTATGACCTCGGTCATTAAGAAGCCTGCTACGCTAGACGGATTTAATTGGGAACCTTATCGGTCTGAAGGAAATCTCGCATCGGGGCCCAAGCTTGGAGAGCGAGTCAACTTGTCAAGCCTTATAGGCAAAAATGGGGAGACACTTGCCGATGAAGTTAAAGAATCTCCAATAATGCTGGCTGTTGTGGACCCTGCGTGCCGCGCCTGTCGAATAGCGACTGATGAGATGTACGCTATTCGCGACCGCGTGGCGGGCGCAGGGATTAAGTATTATCTGGTCTCTTTTACATTCTCAAAGGACCCGTCAAAATTTTATAACTACGCAGACTCACTTGGCGTCGGCGTACCTGCCTTTTTATCTCAGACGGAAACGCAGATTGAAGCGCTTCCTACAATGGTAGTCCCTTCACATATTCTGATAGACCGTAATGGCATTGTTCTTCAAAAATGGCCCGGAACTGATCACAGAAAAGCAGTGAGAGATAGAATGGCAAATCAAATCGTGATTGAGACCTTAAATATACCGAAACTTTCAGAGCGACGCTGAGATGTTAGAGTGAGCTGGAATCAAGAGCCTTATTTGAATAGGCTCTCTCCCGAAAATAATTGGGCTCCATAACCTATGTTTGCTTCTGGACTCTGCCTTCTATTTTCCCTTGACGCTTACCCTTCCGAATGTTACGTTCGATAGTGGTCTCTTCCGAACGAGAGACTTCGGAAATTGCTCGTCACATGCCCCGCGCCGTCCGCGCTTGATGCCACGTAGTCCCCGCAGACGAGCGCTCACCTCAAACGAAGGAGTCTGGTTTTGGTAACAGGACGCAAACTGTTGCTCGCGGACGATTCGGTCACAATCCAGAAGGTGGTTGACCTGACTTTCTCGGACGAGGGTCTGGAAGTCGTCACGACGAGCGACGGCCAGCAAGCTCTGGAAAAGCTGGAAGAGTTTACGCCCGACATAGTGCTCGCGGATGTCTTCATGCCCGGAATGGGCGGCTACGAACTCTGCGAGCATATCAAGCGAACCGAGCGCTTGAGCCACATCCCTGTTATGCTTCTCGTCGGTTCCTTCGAGCCGTTCGACGAAGAGGAGGCCCGCCGTGTCGGCGCGGACGATTATTTGACGAAACCTTTTCAATCAATACGAACGCTCATCGGCAAAGTCCGCAATCTTCTGGCGGGAGGCGGCAGCAGCACGGAATCAAGCGAACAGCCGACGCGCCAGCTGGCCCCGCCGCCCGAAGTCGAAAAAGAGAATCGGCCGGACACGGACTTTCTGGAACGATCAACGGCCGATACGGCCCCCCTCCCGACCGACGCGCATGAAGCTACGGCGCGTGAAGGACAGGCGCGCGAAATCTCTTTTAGCGATCTCAGTATGGATGACGAAATGATCGAAACCTCGCCCGCCGGCGATTACGTCGGCGCGGAACAAAGTGTTCAGAGCAAAGCGACCGCGCAATATTCTGCCGCGGACTTGCGCGAAGCCGGAATTACCGAACCGGCCGAGAGCGCGCCGGAGTCGGTCGGAGCTTACGCTTCGGCGCAGGCAGTGGACTCCGCGCCCGCTGCCTCCGTCCAGCCCCAAGCAGCCGCGCGTCCTTCAGGCGTCGCTTCAGCCGATGATGCGCTGCTGGACCTGGGCGACCTGGAGCCAACGCCCGCGATGGCGGAAGCGGACGATTTTCTGATTGACCTGCTCGACGACGTGCCGCAGACCGCGAGCGCGAGCGCACAGCCGTCCACGGAAGCCGCGCCACCGGTCGCGGAAGCTGAGCCGTCGCACGTTGACGCGCCTTCAGCCTCGGCGTCTGATGCGGCTCAAGGGGCATGGCCTTTTAACGTCGAAGCGACTGCTGCGTCTGCGCCGCAGGCTCAAGAGTTCATAGAGGGCCAGGTGGTCGAAGATACCGCTGCGGCAGAAGAAGAAGGCGCAGCGGCCGAGGCGGCACCTCCCGCGGAACAGGAATCGCGAAGCTGGCACGAGACTTTCATTAATACTCAGTCCACCCCGACGGAGCGTTTGCCTGAGGACTTTCAGTTTGAAAGCGCCACGGCGGCCGTTTCCCCCGCAGCCGAGACAGGCACGACGGAAAGCGCTGCGCCGCAGGCAGGGCTGATTACTCTTGAGCAGCTATCGCCTGAAGTGATTGACGCCATCGCACGCCGCGCCGTCGAGCAGCTCTCCGAACGCGTCGTCGAGCAAATCGCCTGGGAAGTCGTCCCACAGCTCGCGGAACTTCTCATCAAACGCCGGCTGGAAGAGAAGAGTGATCAGTAGTCAGTAGTCAGTTAAAAACAGATAAATAGCCGCCAGTCTTTCGTTGATATGAAAACTGGCGGCTATTGCTTTACAATGACTCATTGCCGAAAACGAAAAACTGACCACTGACCACTGACTACTGATCACTGTTTATGGAGATTCCGAAAACATACGATCCCAGACAGGCCGAGCAGCAGCATTACGCGCGCTGGGAGGAGCAGGGATGCTTCGCCCCGGAGATCAATCGTGACCCGAAAGCTCCGGTCTATTCCATAGTCATCCCGCCGCCCAACGTGACGGGCTCGCTCCACATGGGGCACGCCTTGCAGCACACTCTGATGGATGTGCTCTCGCGCCACAAACGCATGTGCGGCTACCGGACGCTATGGCTGCCGGGCATGGACCACGCGGGGATCTCGACGCAACTGGTGGTCAACCGCGAGCTGAAGAAAGAGGGGCTGTCGCGCCACGATCTGGGGAGAGAGAAGTTCGTAGAGAGGGTCTGGAAGTGGAAGCACGAATCCGGCGGGCAGATTCTGAACCAGATGCGGCGCGAGGGAGCAAGTGTTGACTGGTCGCGCGAGCGCTTCACTATGGACGAGGGGCTGTCGCGCGCCGTGCGCGAAGTCTTCGTACGCCTTTACGATGAGGGGTTGATTTACAGGGGCGACCGGATAGTCAACTGGTGCCCGAACGATCAGACCGTTTTGTCGGACCTGGAAGTCGAGAAGACGCCGCAGGCCGGAAAGCTCTATTACTTGCAGTATCCGATCAAGACCCCGAATGGTGAAGAGCGGCGTGTGACGGTCGCGACGACCAGGCCTGAGACGATGTTGGGCGACACGGCCGTCGCCGTCAACCCCGAAGATAGTCGTTACAGTGATCTGGTCGGCGCGACCATCCGTCTGCCGCTCACGGACCGTGAGATTCCGCTCATCGCGGACGAGTACGTTGACGCGGAGTTCGGGACAGGCGCAGTGAAGGTGACGCCCGCACACGACCCGAACGATTACGAGATGGGCGTGCGCCATAATCTGCCGCAGGTCGTCGTCATAGACCAGCACGCGCGTATGACCGAGGACGCCGGGGCCGCTTTCTCCGGCCTCGACCGCTACAAGGCGCGCGACCTCGTAGTGCAAAGATTCGAAGAGCTGGGATTGCTTGAGAAGGTCATTGACTACGAGTTCTCCATCTCCAGATGCGAGCGGTGCAAAACTGTTATTGAGCCTTTGATCTCGACGCAGTGGTTCTGCCGCATGGCGGAACTGCGCGACCTGGCGCTCGGTCTGATGCGGGAAGAGAATAAGCCAGTCTTCACGCCCGAAGTGCCTTACAGGAAAGTTTACACGGACTGGCTCGAAAACCTACGCGACTGGACTATCTCGCGCCAGCTCTGGTGGGGGCATCAAATCCCTGCCTGGTACACGAAAGACGGCCGTGTCTTCGTCGCGCGTTCTGAAGAGGAAGCGCGCGCGGCGGCCGGCACGGACGATCTCGCGCAGGACCAGGACGTGCTCGACACCTGGTTCTCGTCCGCGCTCTGGCCCTTCTCGACTTTGGGCTGGCCGGATGAAACGGAAGACCTCAAGACCTACTACCCGACCTCCGTGCTTATAACGGCGCGCGACATCATCTTTCTCTGGGTCTCGCGGATGGTGATGATGGGGATGAAGTTCGTGGGCCGCACTCCGTTCCATGATGTCTTCGTCACGGGCACTGTGCTCGACAAGCACGGGCAGCGCATGTCGAAGACGAAAATGAATGGCATTGATCCGCTGGACGTGTTCGACAAGTACGGCGTGGACGCCACCCGGCTGGTGCTCGCCTCAATCGGGAGCACGGACACGCGCTGGAACGACAATCAGGTCGAATCCTATCGCAACTTCGCCAACAAAATCTGGAACGCCGCGCGCTTCTGCCTGATGAACTCCGATGGCGCGAGCGTCCGGCCCGAGGCGTTTGAGAGCGAGCCGCTCCCGCTGCATGACCGCTGGATACTCTCAAGGCTGAACAGGACTGCGCTCGAAGTGGACAGGGCGCTCGCCGGTTATCAGTTCCACGAAGCAGTGCAGACGCTCTATCACTTCTTCTGGGATGATTTCTGCGACTGGTACATAGAGCTGACGAAAGCGGACGTCGCCGCGGAGGCGGCCTCCCTGGAGCGCGACGCGGCGCGGAGTCGTCTCCTGACAGTGCTCGAACAGGCGCTCAGACTGCTTCATCCTTTCATGCCCTACATCACGGAGGAGTTGTGGCTGCGTCTGCCGGGTGTTGATGAGAAGCTCCTGCATTCTGCTTACAGCGGCGCAGAGCCGACCATCATGCTCACGTCTTACCCGCAGCCTGACGAAAGCCTGATTGACGAGCGGCCCGAAAGCGAGATGTCTGTTGTGATTGACTTGATCTCGCGCGTGCGAAACATACGCTCCGAGCTGAACGTCAAACCGGGGATGCGCGTGCGCGTCGTCGTTGGCACGGGCGAAGGGAATCTGCGAGAGGTGTTCGAGGCCAATCGGGAGCAGATCGCGCGATTGACTCGCGCCAACGCAATCAGTATCGGCGAGAGGTTGGATGCGCCGCGCGCTTCGGCCCGCGCTGTGCTCGCAGGCGGGGCGGAAGTCGCCGTGCCACTCGAAGGTCTGATTGATTTCGCGCAGGAACGTGAGCGTTTGGGGCGCGAGCGTGAGAAGTTGCAGAAGGAGGCCGCGAAGCTCGAAGCGCAGCTCGCTAACCCGCAGTTCGCCGAGCGCGCGCCCGCGGAGAAAGTCAACGAAGTGAAGCAACGTCTGGCGGACATCTCGCAGCGGACGATTGCGCTTCAGCAGATGGCGGAGGCTCTCTTATGAACTGGCTCGACGAGGGCGCACTCTTTTCACAGATCGGCTCGTTTCTCTCGGAAGATTTGGGGCGCGGCGACATCACGACGCAGGCTTGCGTGGCGCGCAACACGCGGGCGCGCGGGCGCTTTCTGGCTAAAGAACAGATGGTCGTCGCCGGTCTCGAAGCGGCCGAGGCGGTCTTCTCCACGCTCGACTCGCAGCAGCAGTTGGAGGCATTCGTGGCGGACGGCGACGAGGTCGAGGCCGGGAAAGTGATCGCACGCACGAGCGGCTTCGCGGACGTGCTCCTGGCAGGCGAGCGCGTCGCTTTGAATCTCTTGCAAAGACTTTCGGGGATTGCGACGCTCACGCGCCGGTATGTTCGCGCCGTCGAAGGGACTTCCACACAGATCGTGGACACGCGAAAGACCACGCCCGGATTGCGTATGCTGGAGAAGTACGCCGTGCTCGCCGGGGGCGCGCGCAACCACCGCTTCGGCCTGGACGACGGGGTGCTCATCAAAGACAACCACATCGCGCTCGCGGGGGGCGTCTCTGCTGCTGTGGAGCGCGCACGCGAAGTGGTCGGGCACCTGCACAAGGTTGAAGTCGAAGTCTCAAGTGAGAAAGCTTTGCGTGAAGCGATTAAAAGCGGCGCAGACATTCTGCTCCTGGACAACCTGACGCCGGCGGAGACAGCACGCATGGTTGCGATTAGCCGCGAGCTTTCGCCGCAGGTCGCGCTCGAATCTTCCGGCGGCATCACGCTTGAGAATGTGCGCGCCTACGCAGAAGCCGGCGTGGACCTCATCAGCATCGGAGCCCTGACGCATTCCGCACGCGCGATGGACATCAGCTTCAAGATTCAGGCCGGGTGAAGAGCCTCGATTGAGGAGCAATCATCGGACCGCAAGTCGCTTTACGAGACGGCGAGGCAACAATAGGCTCGTTTTGAGGTTCTTAAAAGATGAGAGAAGACGGGAACCGTAGGGTGCGCGCGGCGTGTAAGGCTTTTGTGAGGAATCATCCGAAGAGGTGCGCCCGCGCCCCGTTAGTGATAATCTCTGAGGTGTAAAAGCTGTCTGGAGGTTCGTGATGCGAAGTCAAATTGCTCGCCGGATAAACTTTGCGCTCATCGCTCTGTTGTTGACTGGTCTCTGTTTTGATGAGGCCAGCGCGCAACGAAAACGCAGCAAGCGTTCGCGCCGCGCCACCAACCCCGTCACGGTCGCGCCCGTCACGCCGCCGCCTCAAACGACTGACCCTCAAATCATCAGCACCGCCGAGCAGCAGCAGCAACAGGCGAGCGAGCAGAACAACGCCACAGACGTCAGCGGGCAAATCCCCTCCAACACGCGCCGCAGGAATCGTTCGCGCGCCACAGACCTGAGCGACGAAGAGCAGATGCAGCGCACTGTCAACGACCTCACCCACCAAGTCACGAAACTCTCCGACAAGATCACACAGATGGAGCAGCAGCAGCGCACGCTCGTTGACATGGAGAGGCTCTCGCGCGCCGAGCAACGTGCGGAGGTGCTACGCACACAGCTGCGCGACGTGCAGGAGAAGGAAGGAAACCTTTTGGCGCGCAAGGAGCAACTGGAATACGACCTCAAGCCGGAGAACATCGAGCGCAGCGTCTCGACTTACGGCTCGACCAGGCCAGAGGAGGCGCGCGACGCGCGCCGGCGGGCGCTGGAGAGCGAGAAGGTCAGGATTCAGGCGCAGCTCGACCTGCTCGCGACGAGTCGCCAGCGCCTGGAAACCGCCATCGTCACGGCGGACATCGAAGTGGACAAATTGCGCAGGCGCATCGAAGAGGCGACGGAGCCGCAGCCCAAAACAGAGCCGACCAATAACACCGAGGACACGGAAGATACTGACGAGACGACGGCGACCCAGCCGAAACGCAACACCAATTCTTCCACACCGCCTGAGTAGAGAGCTTTTCCCACTCCGCAGGCTTCGGTGATAAACTTTAACGCTGGAAATAAAGCGTCGCTTTCATGTAGAACCATGGGTACGATTGCGCAGGCGGAAGTCTATCGTTTAATCAGCGAGGCCGGAGCGCGCGGCGAGCGCGTCGTCGTCGCCACGGTTGCGGAGACGCGCGGCTCTACGCCGCAGCGCCGCGGCGCCAAAATGCTCTTTTTCGAGAGCGGCGCTGTGGCCGGAACTGTCGGCGGGGGCTGCATCGAGGCGGAAGTCTGGGCCGAAGCTCGCGAGGCTCTGCGCAGCGGTGTCTCAGAACTCCACCATTTCACGCTGACGGCGGACGAGGCGAGCGAGGAGGGGATGATCTGCGGCGGCACGATGGAGATTTTTATAGACGTGTGGCAATCATCTGAGAAAGAATAATGGAATCGCCGTGCTCCGAATGTAGAGGGCAAGTCAAAAGAAAAACAATCTCTCAAGAATTTGAGAAAGAAGGAGTCAAGGTGAAACTGTCTGGCCTACAGGGTCTATTCATTTTCGAGACAGAGGAAAGTAGAGAAGCAGGGAACTATCCACGAAGCCACACGAAACGACACGAAACAAACTACAGCCATTTCGTGAGGTTTCGTGTGGCTTCGTGGATAGTTCCCTGTTCCGCTGAGAATGAATAGACCCTGGTCTGGCCTAAAAGCATGGGTCTGCTTACAATGTGGTGAGATTTATTTTGAACCAGGTGGGGCGGAGAAGGTGGCTCAAGCTTTTAATTGCCTCTTCGCGTTGGCCCTTGCTGAAAGACAGCATAAAGGAAAAATAAGCGCTCGTTTATCGTAAATAACTACGGTGATGAAAGCTGTTCGACTATCTGCGTTACTGGTATTATCTCTGCTGCCGATACCAATCCTCTGCCAAACGAAACAGAACGCTGATCCGTACTCTCTAGTCTTCACACACGCCAACGTCATTGACATGACGGGCGCACCCGTCAGGCGCGACGTGACGGTCGTCATCACCGGCGACCGAATCGCAGCGATTGGCAGCGAGCGCGAACTCAAAATCCCGAATAACTCAGAGGTGGTTGACGCCCGTGGAAAGTTCTTGATTCCCGGCCTGTGGGACATGCACGTCCACACGTTGACGAAGGAGATGTTCTTCCCGCTCTACCTCGCCAACGGCGTGACGGGCGTGCGCGACATGTACAACCCCCTGGCGAAGTTCGACGACTGGCGCAGGGAGATTGATGAAGGGAAAATACTGGGGCCGCGCCTGGTCGCCTCTCAGACGCTCGTGGATGGTCCGAAACCCGTCTGGCCGCTCTCCATAGCGGTTTCCAATGAGGCGCAGGGACGAGAGGCCGTCCTCTCGCTCAAAAAGCGCGGGGCGGATTTCATCAAAGTCTATTCACTTTTGCCGCGCGACGCGTACTTCGCCATCGCCGACGAGGCTAAAAAGCAGGGGATACCGTTCGCCGGGCACGTCCCCGTGGCCGTCTCCGCCCTCGAAGCATCAGACGCTGGACAGAAGAGCATAGAGCACCTGACGGGCGTGCTTCTCGCAAGCTCCGCGCGCGAAGACGAGTTGAGGGCCGCCGCGCTCAGGGCGCTCGCGGACGGGCGGTCTCTGCTGATCGAGTCGTTTTTCAAGAGCGAGGTCGAAGCGCTGAAGAGCTTCGACGAAAAGAAGGCGCGAACGCTCTTCGCCCGCTTTGCCAGAAACGGGACGTGGCACGTGCCGACGCTCACGGTCCTCAACGCCTTCTGGACCTTTGACGATCCGACCACGCTCAACGACCCGCGCCTGAAATACATCCCGCCGTTCATACGCCTGGCGCTCGGCTGGGATCCGAAAAGAGCCTTCGGCTTTAAGATTCGCACGGCCGCTGATGTGGCCGAGGGCAAGCGTCTTTTCCGGAGGCAGCTTGAGCTGGTCGGCGCAATGCATCGCGCGGGTGTCCGCGTCATGGCCGGGACGGACACGCCGAACCCTTTCGTCTTCCCCGGATTCAGCCTGCACGACGAGCTGGCGCTCCTGGTCCGTGCGGGGCTCACGCCCCTGGAGGCATTGCAAAGTGCGACGCGCAACCCTGCGGAGTATTTGAACAGGCTGGACTCGTTCGGGACCCTTGAGAAGGGAAAGGTCGCGGACCTCGTCTTGCTCGAAGCAGACCCGCTCGCCGACATCTCCAACACAAAGAGGATTGCGGCGGTCGTCCGAAGTGGTAAACTACTGACAAAAGCTCAACTGCAAGAGATGCTGGCCACGGTCGAAGCTGCTGCCGGCAGGAGGTGAATATGCCTACATCTTTCATGGAGAATTACAAAGAGAAGCATCAACATCCTTTGAACAAACTATGCCACAGCATAGGCATTCCGATGATCGTCATCAGTCTGCCGCTCTTCTTCTTCATCCCCTGGTACTGGGCGCTCACACTGTTTGTCGTCGGATGGATCTTTCAGTTCGTCGGGCACGCGATAGAGGGCAATCAACCGGCCTTCTTTAAGAACCCGATGTATCTGCTGGTCGGACCGATGTGGCTGCTCCGGCGCATCGGCCAGGCGTTCGGACTTTCAAAAGCCGCTCACCGGAAGTGATCTCATGCGAGATTCTTCGGATGCACGATGAAAGCACACAGCCGCCGCCGAAGCTCATTGCCGAGGCGATAGCGCGAGTCCTCGAAAAAAGCGCCCTCGCCGTTCTCGCCACGCTCATCCACGCGCCGTTGAATGTCGGGGCCAAACTGCTCGTCGAAGAGTCCGGCGAGCGCACGGGCAGTTTAGGCGACCAGGCGTTGGACGAAAGGGTCGCTCAATACGCCGGAACATTCCTCACTTCGCGCACAGAGGCGCGGACATTTCCGCTCAAAGAGTTATCAGTCGAAAAGGAGGGCTGGCACGAGGCGCGCATCCTGTTGGAGCGCATCGAGCCGGAGCCCGTGATGGTCATTTGCGGGGCGGGCCACGTCGGCGCCGCGCTCGCGCACCTCGCGCGCTTCATAGGCTACCGCGTCACCTTGATAGATGATCGCGCCGATTTTCTAACGCGCGAGCGTTTCCCGGACCGGGAGATCGAATTGCTCGCCGCACGGAATTGGACGGACGCCGTGCGCGCGGGGATAGGCGCGGGACGCGGGGTATCGGTCGCCGTCGTCACGCGCGGGCATAATGAGGACGAAGAGTGTTTGCGGGCCGTGATGTCAACGCGCCCGGATTATATAGGCTTGATCGGGAGCAAGCGCCGGACGAATATCGTGCTGGAGAGGTTGAGAGAAGCGGGCGTTGATGAAGAGCGTCTGAGGGAAGTGAGAGCGCCGATTGGCCTGGACCTCGGCGCGGTCTCGCCGCAGGAGGTCGCGCTCAGCATCCTCGCGGAGATTGTCGCGGAGCGGCGCAGTGGTACGGGCGCGCCGCTTTCGGCCTGGAGGCGGAACAAAAGCAGTTCGAGGTAAACGTCGGGATTTACTCAGGAAGCTGAGTCGAGCCGTTGTGAAGATCAATGCCGCTCATTGCCGCCAGGTTCACGTCAAGGATTGCGGCTGGCGGCTGGCGCCGCGAGCATCGGCATAGAGAGATGCGGATGAGAGAAACAAAAGGTGGGCGAGACATGAAGCCTGGCAATAATGTGGCGGAAGTCCGAGCAAAGCTCATCAGAAGGGCGGCGTGGCTCGTCTGCGTTGTAATCTGGCTGTTTCCCTTAGGCGCGCGCGCCCAAGCCGATGCAGGGCCTAAAAGGGTGCTGGTACTCTACTGGTACAACAAAGACTATAGCTGGAATGTTAACTTCGACAGGGACTTTCAGGCCGCTCTGCGATCAGCCCCGGCTGGGCCGTTCGAGTATTATCCGGAGTATTTGGAATCCGATCGGTTCCCCGGCGAGCACCAATCTCGGTTACTCCATGATCACCTGCGGCAGAAGTATGCCGACCGCCGGATTGACGTGGTCGTCGCCACTTCGGACGCATCGCTGAATTTCCTCCTCAAGTACCGCGCCGACCTCTTCCCGCAGGCCCCGATTGTTTTCACCGCAACCCAGCATCCCACGACGGAGCAACTCGCCGCCGGGCCCGGCATGACCGGTCTGATCATCTTGACTGCTCACCGACAGACCGTTGATCTCGCACTGAGATTACACCCGGATACGAAACGCATATTTATCGTCAGCGGGACGCTTGAGCATGACAAGAGACTCGAAACACTGGCCCGGGAGCAGCTTCAGGGTTATGAAAGCAGGGTAGAGATCGAGTACCTCACCGACCTCCAACCGGAGGAATTGATCGCGAAAACGAAGGCGTTGCCGGAAAGGTCACTTGTCCTCTACGTCTGGCAGCAGTCACGGAATGAACAGGGCCGAGTCTTAGAGACCCGGGAGATTCTCGCTTCGTTTGCCCCATCGGTGCGGGTTCCGATCTACGGGATGACCAATCTGTATATCGGTCTGGGAGTCGTGGGTGGATATATCAACCTTGCCGAGACGACTGGAGCCAGGGCGGGGGAAATTGCCACGCAGGTTGCGAACGGCGCACGCCCCTCTGATATTCCGGTCGAGAACGCCCCGCTGGTGCCGATCTTCGACTGGCGCGAGCTTCGGCGCTGGGGAATCAGCGAAGAACTCTTACCGCCCGGCAGCGTCGTCCGGTTCAAAGTGCTGTCATTCTGGGACCAGTACAGATGGCGAATCATCGGCGTCATCTCGTTGTGTCTGGTCGAGGCGTTGCTGATCTTCGCGTTGCTGGCCCAGCGAGCGAGGCGTAGTCGCGCGGAAGAGGGGCTGAGATTGTCAGAAGATAAATTCTCGAAGGCGTTCCACGCCAGCCCGGAACCCATCTCCATCTATCGCCGTCAGGACGGCATCATACTCGAAGTCAACGAACGCTGGACATCTGTTTACGGCTACACTCGTGAAGAAGCTGTCGGGCACACTGCGTTGGAACTGAAGCTGGTCGAGCCGGAGGTTCGGGAAAAGCTGAGGAGCCTCCTCGAAGAGCAAGGCTCGGTCCGCGAGTTTGAAGCTGACTTCAAAACCAGGCGGGGCGAGATTCGCCACGTCAGCCTGTCGGCGGAGCAAATCGTCATCAACAACGAACTCTGCGTCATCTTTCTCCAACATGACATCACCGAGCGCAAGCTGGCCGAGGAAGCTTTGCGAAAGAGCGAAAATCTCTGGCGGACGATCTTTAATGACGCAGCCATCGGCATCGCAATTGTGAATCCGGAGGGTCGCCCTGTCGAGACTAACCCGGCTTTTCAGAAGATACTTGGTTATACAAAAGAAGAATTGCTCCACCTGTGGTTTGTTGATTTCACTCACCCCGATGACACCATCAAGGAATTTCCCCTTCACCAAGAGATGATAGAGGGCAAACGCGACCATTACCAGATGGAAAAACGCTACATCAGGAAAGACGGCCAGGTTCGTTGGGTCAATCTAATCGCTTCCGTCATCCCCGCTGAACAACCCGGAGAGTTTTTCGGCGTCGGCATGGTGGAGGACATCACCGAACGCAAGCAAGCGGAAGAACAATTAAAAACTTCGAGCGTGCAATTACGCGCCCTCTCGGAAAGTCTGAGGAGGGCCAAGGAGGAAGAGGGCATACGCATCGCGCGCGAACTGCACGACGAACTGGGCGCTGCTTTGACCAGCCTGAAATGGAGCCTCCTCAGACTCAATAAGGATTATTCCGGCAACGGGAATCCCGTCAGCCAGCCGAGCGCGCGGGAAAAGGTAGAGGAGATGGTAGGGCTGGTTGACACTACGATCAACACGGTCAGACGGATCTCCTCGGAACTGCGGCCGGGTGTTCTGGACGACTTGGGCTTAATCTCCGCAATCGAGTGGCACGCTCAACAATTCCAGGAACGCACGGGAATCGTTTGCCGCTTCGATTCCCTGATAGAAAATGATGAATTGAGTCGGGAGCAGGCGACCACCGTCTTCCGTATTTTTCAGGAGGCCATGACGAACATGCTGCGCCACGCGCAGGCGACAAAAGTCAACATCATTATTGAAGAAGACGAGGGCGAGTTCGTTCTCGAAATCAGGGACAACGGCAGAGGCATCACGGAGAGCGAGCGGTCAGGGGTGCATTCTCTCGGCCTTCTGGGGATGCGTGAGCGCGCCCATTCCATAGGCGGCAAGGTCGAAATCAACGGAATCGCAGGGAAAGGGACGGTGTTGATCGTCCGCCTTCCCATAAAGGGTGACACTGCAATTTAGGATTCGGCCCGCGCGAGGAGGAGCCATGATTAGAATCCTCACAGTTGATGACCACGCCGTTGTCAGGAACGGCCTGAAAATGCTTTTCGAGGGGCGTCCCGAAACAGCCACTTTCGGGGAGGCGAGCAATGCGCAGGAGGCGGTCAGACTCGTCCGCGAACAGGATTGGGACGTGGTGGTGATGGACATCACGTTGGGCGACCGAAGCGGCATAGAGGTCATGAAGGAGCTGAAGGCGATCCGTCCTAAGTTGCCCGTCCTGATCCTGAGCATGCATTCGGAAACGCAGTTCGCGCGGCGCGCTTTCAAGGCCGGGGCCGCTGGATACATCACCAAGGACAGCTTGCCGGACGAACTCGCCAGGGCCATCAACAGAGTGGCGCGCGGGGGGAAGTACGTCAGCCCCACGCTCGCCGAGATGTTGGTCATGGGCATTGATAGCGGTGTGGATAAAGAGCCGCACGAGGGGCTCTCTGACCGAGAGTTCGAAATCATGTGCCTGATAGCGTCGGGCAAGACGGTCACGGAGATAGCCGAACTGCTGTCGCGGAGCGTTAAAACCATCAGCACGTACCGCACCAGAATCCTGGAGAAGATGGGAATGCGGACGAACGCCGAGATCACCCATTACGTCATCCAGAACAAGCTCATCGAATGAGGCGACGCCCGCCGGCGGTAAACTTCTCTCATACCCTCATCTAGCCGGTCGCGCCCATCTACCCTCACTGCAAAGCATCCACCTTGTGGGACAAACACCGACACGCCTTTCGGATTAAATGAAGCCTTTTTCAGTCCGGATTGAGCCTAATAATCGGAGTTATGCCGATGTTCGCCCGCGTCTGTTACCGCTATCCTTCAAGCTGAAAAGGGACACGCGTAGTGAACCCTTCGCGGCGGGTAGATCAGGGTGAACTGCCGCGCCGCAACGAGCGCGAACCGGCGCCGCTGCGTTACTCGCACCGGGTCGCGCTTGGGGGTGGGGAGGAGTCAGGGCAGGCTCACTCCCTTACCCCTCAAATCAATGTTTGCTGAAAAGCTCCCGACAGGAGGGCGGCGATGAAAGTATTTGTGGCGGATAACTCGGCGCTGCTGCGCGAACAAATAATCGGCCTGCTCTCCGAGTTGCGAGGAATTGAAATCGTCGGCCAGGCGCAGGCCGCACCGGAAGCCCTCCGCCATATACGCGAGCGTAAACCTGATGTGGTGACACTGGACATACAGATGAACGGCGGCAGCGGCCTGGACGTGCTGAAGGAGATCAAGCGGAATGGTTCGGCCCCGGTCGTAATCATCCTGACCAACAGCGCCTCCCCTCCGTATCGGAAAAGTTCCATAGAGGCGGGGGCGGACTTCTTTTTAGATAAATCAACCGAATTCGAAAAGGTGCGGGGGATTATTCAAAGCCTGCTCGACCGATTCAATTCGACGGAGGCCGAAGCGCCCAAGGACCGTTTCGGGGGCGATTAATGATTAGGCATGGCTATAAAGTTGAAGATACCGACTACCTGCGCGGCGCGCTTGCCGGGCTCTCCTCTTCGCCGCCGGGACTGGCGAAAATCCGCCCGGACTCGGTAATCGGGGGAAAGTCTCTAACGATGGGGGAAAAAGCTGAAGACACGGTTCTCGCGGTGAATGACGCGCACGACTCCTTGGAGGTGCTGAGTCGCCTGCTGCGTACATCCGGCTACCGAGTCTTGACTGCTTCCGATGGGCGAGAAGGCTTTGAAGTTGCGCGGGCGGAACACCCCGATCTGGTCATCAGCGACGTCTCGATGCCGCATATGGATGGCATCGAGATGTGCCGTTTAATACGCCAGCAGCCGGGCCTGCGTGAGACTCCTATCCTCCTGTTGAGCGCCGTCCGCACAGACAGCGAAAGCGTGGTCGAGGGGTTAGAGGCCGGGGCGGACGACTATCTGGAAGCGCCATACGACCCGATGCGCCTTATTACCAAAGTGGCCCGGCTTATCGAGCGCAAACGCGCAGAAGAAGAGCTGAGCAAGAGTGAAGAACGCTACCGTGACATGGTAGAGAATGCCCACGACATCATCTACTCGCACGACCTTGAGGGCAACTACACCTCCATGAATAAGGCGGGCGAGCGGATCACCGGCTACACACTCGAAGAAGCGCTCAGGCTGAACCTCTCGCAGACTGTCGCGCCCGAGTACCTGGAGAAAGCGCAACAGATGCTCGACAGAAAACTCGCGGGCGAGAACGTCACGGCCTACGACCTGGTCATCGTCACGAAGGACAGGCGGCGGGTCGCGGTCGAGGTCAACACGAGAATTATCCTCGAAAACGGCCGTCCGGTGGGCGTGCAGGGCATCGCGCGTGATGTCACGAAGCGCAAGCACCTCGAAGAGCAGCTCCGCCAGTCGCAGAAAATGGAGGCCGTGGGCCGGCTCGCGGGCGGCATCGCACACGATTTCAACAACCTCCTGACCGCCATCACGGGCTACAGTGACCTCACCCTAAAGCGGCTGCGAGCCGAAGACCCCTTGCGCCGTAACGTCGAAGAGATCAAGAAGGCGGGCGACCGCGCGGCCTCTCTGACGCGCCAGCTTCTCGCCTTTAGCCGCAAGCAGGTCTTGCAGCCCAAAGTGCTGGACCTTAACGCGGTCGTCTCGGACATGGAGAAAATGCTAGGGCGTCTGATCGGCGAAGACATAGAGCTGCAGACGGCGCTGTCATCCGAACTCGGCAGCGTCAGGGCAGACCCCGGGCAGATCGAGCAGGTGCTTCTGAATCTCGCGGTCAACGCGCGGGATGCCATGCCGCACGGGGGCAATCTGATCATCGAGACCGAGAATGTATCCCTCAATGAGGGATACACGACGCGCCACATCGCGGTCAAGCCGGGCGCTTACGTGATGCTGGCCGTGAGCGACACAGGCTGCGGGATGAACGAGGAGACGCAATCGCGCATCTTCGAGCCCTTCTTCACGACGAAAGAAGTGGGCAAGGGCACAGGGCTCGGGCTCTCCACGGTCTACGGGATCGTTAAACAGTCGGGCGGCAACATCTGGGTTTACAGCGAAGTGGGCGTGGGCACGGCCTTTAAGATCTATTTACCGCGCGTCGAGGAGGCGGCGCAGGAGTACAAGCCGGGCCATGAAGTCAAAGAGCCCCTTGACGGCACTGAGATAATCTTGCTGGCCGAAGATGACGAGCGGGTACGCAACCTCGTGCGTGAAGTTCTAGAGGGCTACGGCTACCGAGTGCTGGAGGCGGAGGCCGGCGGGGCGGCGCTCTCAGTCGCCGAGCGCCACGGCGGGCCGATACATCTCCTCCTCACCGACGTCGTCATGCCGAAGATGAGCGGGCGCGAGTTGGCGGACCGCCTGGTGCAGTCACGCCCCGGGATGAAAGTGCTCTACATGTCCGGCTACACGGACGAATCAATCGTCCATCACGGGGTTTTGGACGCCGGCACGCCCTTCATCCAAAAGCCGTTCGAGCCCGAGGCCCTGGCCCGCAAAGTAAGAGAGTTGTTGGACGAGGAGGCGCGCGGATGAAGCGATCAATTTTATATCTGGACGACGAAGCCGTGTGCCTCGAAGTGTTTCAGGGTCTGTTCGGCGGCGAGTACGATGTGCGCACGGCCGTGACGGTCTCCGAAGCCCGCGCCCTGCTCGCAGAGTGCCCGGCCGACATTGTCATCAGCGATCAGCTCATGCCCGACGTTGAAGGCACAGAGTTCCTGCGCGAAGTGGCCAATAAATATCCAACGAGCTGCCGCGTGCTCCTGTCGGGCACGGTCAATGTCGGAAACGTCGTGGGGAATATCGGCAAAGGTACCGTCCAGTTCTTCCTGGCGAAGCCATGGACCGAGCAACAAATGCGTAGAGTGTTGGAGCGTGCGGACTCGTACCTGGGGTCATAAGAGAAGGGAGGGGCGGTCTCATCATGTCGGCTGATTTCCGGGACAACACTTTGGCGCGGGCTGGCTCTGCGTCCCGGGTAAAAGGTTTAAGATTACAAGGACCAATCACACTCTCTGATCTTAATCTGCCAAGCTATTCCTACGGGGACAAAACTCTGGCTTATTCCGGCGAACCTCGCTAAAATACTTTTCCGTCGCGAGCCAGGCACACTTCCGAAGCGGGTTGTCCGTCATCTCTATTACCCTCGTGCTGGACCGCACTGGAGACCTATGCCGTGTCCTCATATCCGAGCAATCCCCCAGCGGACCGGAGCGACGCGCCCGGCGCAAGCGCTGGCGCTCAGTCGGCTAAAGGCGGCGCTGCCAGATCGAAGCCGATTATTTATGTAGGGATTGTTCTGGCACTCATCTCGCTGCTCGGGTTTATCTATACTTTTTACCCATTCCAAAAATATAGATCTCAAGATATAAACTTGATTGGTCTATGCCGTGAGAAGCAAACAAACGATCCTTGCCCCGAACCTGTAGCTCAAGTCCTTTCCTCGTCGAATCCAATCGAACCGGAATCTTCAAATACGTCCTACGCGCCTGTTCAAGATTCGACTAACACCGGCAAGGCGCCTATGGAGGTTGTAGGCCAGGGAAAGGAGGAAAAGGAGAAGCCCCCGCCCTCGGAAGTTTCCATATTGCCGGGCGGGACAGCCCAGCCTTCGCAGAACACGTCTGGACAAAATCAGGGGCAGCCTCCTGACCAGGAGACTCCAAAATGCCCGAAGAGTTTCCTTAGGTGTCCGAATAGCGTCACCGAAGGAGAGTCAATCACGTTCACGGCTACGAATGCCGGTTTGAGTTATAAATGGAGCGTTACCGCTGGAACGATCACGAAGGGCCAGGGCACAAATTCAATCTCGGTTGATACAACAGGGCTCGGCGGCCAAACTCTGACGGCGATCCCCATCGCCACCAATATTGATCGGCGTTGCGGGAACATCTTCCCGGAGGGCAATCGCCAGTGCTCTGTGCAAATCCTAAAGCCGCAGCCGCCGGAACCAACTTATGGGGACCTTATAGGCAGAGTTGAATATACTGACGGGACGGGCGTCCCTGCCATCACGGTCAGAGCTACAAATAGAAAGACTGGGTCTCTAAACGAGGCTGTTACAGATGGGGCTGGCTGGTTTGTTATCAAGAATTTGCCCGTCGGGACATATTACGTCAGTCTCCCAAACTCGCCGTTTGATAGTGGGTCTCCGAGTAGAGATTCCGGGAGCCTTGAGGTTAATCCGCGTAGCCGCAGTACCATCACCTTAGTCGGAAAGAAACCTCCGCCGCCGCCAACGCCCGAACCAAAGATCAGTCCGACGGTGTCGCCATCACCGGTAATATCCCCCTCGCCGATCCTATCCCCATCGCCGGGAGTGTCGCCATCGCCGGACATCACTCCGGCGATCTCCCCATCCGTGACGGCGACGCCCGGCCCCGCGAGCGTACTGGAGCCTGGAGCAGCAGGGACGATCAAGGTGAGCTGGCCGTCGGACCTGTCGAAGAATTGGCGCGGCACTATCAGCGTGAATTACATCCCACCGCGGGGCGGGCGACCGCGAGACCTGGTCGCGGGTTATACGGCTTCGGCCGACATCCGATTCGATAAGAGTGGTCTCAGGGAGCTTTCATCTCGAACGGGCGAACAGCCGCTCGATGATTCGGCGCACGAGTGGCTCGCCACGGTCGAGCCCGAAGAGAACGCCGGGAGCGAGGCTAACTGCGTGGTGATGATCGAGCTGAAGCTGAAAAATCGTGAGACGGGCGAGACGACAATAGTTCGGCGAAAATTGGCGGAAGCGAATTTAACTGTTTCCACAGCGCCCGTGTCCAGGAATCAAGCAATAACTCTCTCCGCCTCGTTTGGCGTTCTGGGCTTGGGCCTGGTCGGGTTCGGAAGTGTTAAAAGGCGTAGAAGAGTAGGTGACGAACCAGCCAGGAAGGGCTACGGCGCATCAGAATGGGTTTCGAATTGGCTGAAGGGCATGGCGGAGCGGTCTGACCGTGCGGCGAGACCGCCTGAAGCGGGAGGAATGGAGACTGAGACTCCGCAATACAAGCAGATCAGCGCCTGGATCACAGAGCGCGAGCAGGAGCCTCAGAGACCGCTGCGGCTCAATGAATCATACACGCTCAATTTCAAGGTCGGACAGCAAACGGTGGCGGCCTCTCTGCTACGTGGCCCTGAAGCGAGAGTGCCGGAGACTGACATCCCTGAAGAGGGCCTGGACACAGAGTGGATAGTTGTTTCACGAAGCGTCCAGCTATGGAAACTCCCGTCCGCGGCGGATAATCTTTCAGTGACTTCTAAAATGATAAATAATAGGAGCGCCTGGACCGCGAAGTTTTCGCTTCACATCCCGAAACAGGGCGAGAGCGAAATCGTGCTACTAGGCGTCACTCCCCTGGATGCGGAGCGGACCGGGTTGGACATTTACATCTACGTTGACGGTGAGCTTTATCGCCAGCTCGAACTCAAATTTATTGTGCAGGAAGAGGATGAGATAGAATCCGTGTTGGCGGGAACGGATGGAGAGCCAAGCCATGCCAGAACCTAATCAGCATGAGACGCAGCCGGGCGTCCTCACTATCGAAGAAGTGATTTACGCCCCTGCGGCGCAAATGCGTCTGGAGCCGCCACACGAATGGCTGACCCCGGACGGTGAGCTCAACATCATCGTCAATCAGAGCCAGGGCGGCTCAACCGTCACGATGAGGGGCGGGGACGAAGAGATCGGCGACCCCTTCATGGACTGGTACGGCAACTCCGCCAGTCTCGCGGGTCCGATTTCTAACGTTCGTAAAGCCGCAGAGGCGTTTCGCGCCGCGACAGAGAATTATCTCAACAACATTAACCGGGACGATCTGGTAACGACGCTCAAGGAATTCGCGGCCACAGAACACAAACTTCTGACCGATTATTCCTTAAAGCCGGAGCATCAAGTCGAGTGGGAGAAGATTGCGCTCACGAGTGAGTTGCGAAAATTAGCCTATTTCGGCTTCACCCTGTATGAGACTCTCTTCCCTAAAGGCTCCGACTTGCGAGCTATAGTTGACAAAATTGATTACGGATGGCGTGTGAATATCACCTGGCTGGATTCCGACCGTTTCTGGGTCCCGCACATTCCCTGGGGATTACTGTATCGAAGGGAGCTGCCCCCGGAGGGGCAGCCTGTGGACGCGGAGGAATTCTGGGGGCTGCGCTACCGTATCGAATATAAGTCGCACCCGGCGAAAGGGGAGAAGAAGAGCCTGGGCGATTTGAAGGAGACATACAGGGGCTGCTGTCTCTACTGGGGCGACCGCCAGGAGGCAGACGACGTGAAGGAAGCGCGTTGGCAGCAGGCTGCCTGGGCGGAGCTGGCTAACCAGATATTCGTTCCGAGCAGGAGCGAGGCTGCGAAATATAAAGAGGAGTTGAAGAGTCTCCTGGCGAGCCCCGCGCCGACGCCCATGCGATTCCTTTATCTCTTTTGCCACTGCGACGTGGGCGACGGGAGCACGCCAGTGCTTCGCTTCGGCAGCACAAATAAGCCCACGGACATCATCGAGCAGATGGACATCGGCCAGAGTCAACTAGTGGACCGGCCGCTGGTCTTCGTCAATGCGTGCATGAGCGCGGGCTCTGGCGCATACGTCGCAAACGAGCTGGAGCAGGTCTTTTTCCGCAGAGGCTGCCGCGCTTACATCGGGACGGAGACGAAAGTCCCCATCCAGTTAGCCAGCCGCTTCGCCTATATCTTCTGCCAGTTCTTCTATCGCAAGATGGACGAGAAGCCGATAGCCGCGGGCGAAGCCGTCTACCAGACGAGGCAATTCCTCTGGCATCAATACAGAAACATCGGCGGCCTCTTTTATACCTATATCAATCAATACGAACTGTACATGGCGCGCGAAGATGAGCTTGAGGCTTTGCGGCGCGGTAAGGGTATCAGACATACATGACTGAGGACAGACTCGAAAAATTTCTGACGGCGACGACTCAGGACCGATTACGCCTCGTCTTCGAGCCTGAGACGGCTGAAGAGGTGAAAAGGTATCTCGGGCAGGCGGCCTTTGAAGAGTATCTCGCACTCGCGCGGCGCGCCGTCAGAAAACTCGGAGAGAGTCATCTGGGCCTCAACTCTCCGACGAACCTTCTGTTCGTCCCGGGCGTGATGGGGAGTCTGCTCCTGAGCAGAACGAAGGGCGGAATCTGGTGGATTGATGTGCGGACGCGCAAGCACATAGATGATCTGAAACTCGCGCCGGACGGACAGGCGGATGCTGATCCCAGGCACCAGATCATTCCTTGCACCGTTGACACGTCTTACGAAGCCTTCCTGACGGCGATACTGGAGCGCGACGATTTCGGGCACGAGCTTTTCCCTTACGACTGGCGCAAGCCCGTAACGGCGAGCGCCGACGCCTTCAGGAATCAGGTCCAACAGCTGTACGACTCCAACGGAAATCAGAAGGTGCACCTGGTCGCGCACAGCATGGGAGGACTCGTCGTGCGTGCGGCCCTGATGCTTTATGGCAAGACGCTCTGGCCGATGGTGGGAAGAATCGTTTTTATAGGCACGCCGCATTACGGCTCGCCGTCAATCGCAGGGTACTTGAAGAATCACCTGTGGGGATTCGATTTGATGGCCGCACTCGGCCTGTATCTTGGCAGGGAGACGTTCCGCTCACTCTGGGGTGTGCTCAACCTTTTGCCCGCGCCTGCGGGCGTCTATCCGGGCACACGGCCGGACGACGAAGCGCCGTGGACAATAAATGAGGGGGATGACGTTTACCTGCACCCCTGCGCCAATTTCGATATGTACAGGGCGGAAGATTGGAAACTGGATTTATCGCCCGCGCAATCCTCTCAGCTACAAAAAATTCTGGATGAGACCCATACCTTTCATACGCGAATGTACGAGGCGCATCAGAACCTGGATCAATCCTATCGTGATCGCATGGCGATCATCGCAGGCGTCGGGTACAAGACGCTTTTCCGGCTGGCTTATCAGAAGCGTTTCTGGGGGTTCTGGGAGAAGACTGAAAAAGTGACTGCCGCTGTGGCTGGAGACCCGCACCGGCAGGGCGACGGCCGCGTGCCCGTCGCCTCCGCGTCTCTGGAAAATGTCGGCGAGACGCGTTATGTCAAGGGGGTTCACGGCGGGCTCCCGATGATTCCACAGGTCTATGAGGACGTCTTCCGCTGGCTCAAAGAGGAGCCGATGTCTTTGCCTTCCACCATGGCGCAAGCCTTGAGTCAGCATTTATCGCTGGAGCCGGAAAGCGAGACTCCTAATCTGGACGGCACAGCGCGCTCTGATGCTTTGACGGGTGATCCGGGGTTTTGGGATTTCGAGCCTCCTGATGAGGCGCGCCTGGCCGCAATTAAAGAGCAACTGGACAAAGAGCAGTTGCCGGAATTTATCAAGGTTCGATTACTTTGAAAAAGCCCGCATCCGATTCCGCCCCACTCTGCAAAAGAAGAGCATATCGGGTAAACTAAGCAGAACTTCATGGCTACACAAGTGGAAAGACCCAGGCCTGAAGCGCGGCGTGGGGGCGGGATGTTTCGCGCCCTCTCGCATCGCAATTTCAGGCTCTTCTGGGCGGGAGCGTTTCTCTCGAACACAGGGACGTGGATGCAGGCGGTCGCGCAGGGCCTGCTCGTCTATCATTTGACCAGTTCGCCGTTCTGGCTCGGCCTGGACGCCTTTATGTCCACTGCGCCCGGGCTGCTGCTCACGCTCCTCGCAGGCGTCTTCGCGGATTTGGTTGACCGCAGACGCCTGCTGCTCTTCACGCAGGTCGGCGCAGGGCTGGCCGCCCTCACGCTCGCCATCCTGATCGCGACGGGCATCGTGCACGTCTGGATGATCCTGTTGCTCTCCTTCATCACCGGATGCTGCTTTGCGATTGCCGGACCTTCCTACCAGGCGATTACCCTTGACCTGGTCGAGCGCGAGGATTTAGCCAACGCCATTGCCCTGAACTCGACGCAGTTTCAGTTCTCGCGCGTCGTCGGCCCGGCGCTTGCCGGCGTCGCTCTGAAAGTTTTCGGGCTCGCGGGTTGTTTCTTCGCCAACGCGCTTTCATTCGTGGCCGTCATCGTGGCGCTGATGATGGTCAGGTTTGACGAAAAGAAGATGGTCCCGCCCGCGCATTCCGTCAAAGACAGTCGCGCCGTCTGGCATGACCT
The DNA here is from genome assembly GCA_036392495.1 of Pyrinomonadaceae bacterium. Classification (GTDB taxonomy): domain Bacteria; phylum Acidobacteriota; class Blastocatellia; order Pyrinomonadales; family Pyrinomonadaceae; genus QHXM01. The sequence continues at coordinate 29,406 of DASVXV010000030.1, forward strand.
TGTTGAAGGATTGCGCTACGTCCGCCGCCGCCCGCGAGTCTTCATGCTGTTGATGATTTCAGGTATCACGAGCCTCTTCGGCGCCCCGTATCTCTCTATGATTCCGGTCTATGCGCGCGACATCTTCCACATGGACGAGAGCGTCAACGCCCTGCTGATGGGGCTCTCCGGGGCGGGCGCGTTCATCGGCGCTCTGGTACTCGCCTACCTGGGCAACTTCAAATATAAGGGCTGGTCCGTCCTGAGCGGCGCGTTCGGCTTCGCGCTCTGCCTGATAGGCTTCGCCTACTCGACGAACTTAATCATCTCGCTGGCCTTTATCTTCGGGATGGGTTTTGCCATTGTCAGTTGCGTGGCGGTCGTCAACACGCTCCTGCAGCAACTCGTCACGGACGAGATGCGCGGGCGCGTGATGAGCATGTTCATCCTCTCGTTCATCGGCACAATGCCCATCGGCAACTTCATCGCCGGGGCCGCGGCCGAGCGCTTCGGCGCACCCCACACGCTCGCCACGGGCGGCATCATCATCGCCATCTTCATCGCCATCGTGACCTTGCGGGACAAGCGTTTGCGCGGACTCCATTGAGATTTGTGGGAGCGCGGCTCTGCCGCCTGTATGTGCGGAAACCCTTCGGCTTTCCGGCCTATGTTCTTTCTCTTTTTGAGGCTCTGCCTCAGAGCCGCAAGGCGCAGCCTTGCGGGAAGTAAAGGCAGCATTTAGCGGAAAGGCAGAGCCTTTCCGCACAGATATGCGGCAAAGCCGCCAATATCGAACTCGTGACCTCATTTATCGCTATCCCTTTATTATCTGCAAGAAAAGAATAAAAGAGGCGTTCTTCAGGCAAACGCGCCGTCAAATAGCGCATCAAGAGTCTTCAAAGGAGAGAAGTCATGCGTCTCAGAACCATTTCCATCTGCCTGACCTTTATTCTATCGGTCATGGCAGCGGCCGCTGTCGCGTCTGCACAGGGGGTGATCGTGCCGGGCCCCTGTCGCCGCTGTCCGACACCGCCCCGCCCCGTCACACTCCCACGCGCCCTGCCCGTCAAATCCGTAAAAATTGATACAAAGATTACAGGGCAGGTCGCCACAACGCATGTCGAGCAGATCTTTCGCAACGACACTGACGCCATCCTCGAAGGCACATACATCTTTCCGATTCCCGAAACTGCATCAATCGTCGAGTTCGCCATCTGGGAAGGGGACCGCAAACTGGTCGGCGAGGTCCGCTCGCGCGAGGAGGCGCGTCGGATTTACGACGAGATAGTCCGCCGGCAGCGCGACCCAGGGCTTCTGGAGTACGCTGGCAAAGACCTCTTTCAGGCCAGCATCTTTCCAATCCCCGCGCACTCGGACAAGAAGCTGGAGCTGACCTACACGCAAGTGCTGCGCGCCGAATCGGGCACGGTCTCTTACCGTTACCCGCTCGGCACCGGGCGGAACCTGTCGCAAATCGGCGAGGTCTCGGGGCGCGTTGACATCGAAGCCAAAGAGCCGCTTCGCAACATCTATAGCCCGAGCCACGACGTTGATCTGGCGCATCACGGCTCGCGCAGCGCACGCATCTCTTTCGAGTCGAAGGCCGGGCGGGAGCCGCAGGATTTCCAACTCTTTTACACGATCTCACGTGAAGACTTCGGCCTCTCGCTCCTGACGCACCGCGAGCCTGGCAAAGACGGCTACTTCCTGATGATGCTTTCGCCGAAGGATGATTGGTCCGAGACCGAATACGCGGCCAAAGACATCGTCTTCGTGCTCGACACTTCGGGCTCGATGAACGACGAAGGAAAGATTGAGAAGGCCCGCTCGGCGCTGCTCTTCGGCGTCAAGAGCTTGCGCGCCAGCGACCGCTTCAACGTCGTCTCGTTTGCGGGCGAAGAGCGCCTGATGGAGGCTGGAATGATTACGGCCGACGAGAAGGGGCGCGCTCGCGGAGAGGAGTTTGTCGGGAAGCTGAAAGCTACGGGCGGCACGAACATCAACGACGCGCTCAAGGCCGCGCTCAAGCAGTTTGATTCGAGCGAACGCCCGAAGATGCTCGTCTTTCTGACGGATGGGTTGCCGACCGTCGGCGAGACGAACATCCAGCGCATCGTCGAGAACGTGCACTCGTCCCGCGTCGCGGGCGTGCGACTTTTCACTTTCGGCGTCGGCTACGACGTGAACACTGCGCTGCTGGATAAACTGGCTTCGGATAATGGCGGCGTCGCAGACTACGTCGAGCCAAAAGAGAACCTGGAGATCAAGGTCTCAAACTTTTTCGCCAAGATTAATTTCCCGGTCCTGACAGACCTGGTTCTCAACATGGGCGGGTTGGACACGGACTTGGTTTATCCGCGCAGCCTGCCGGACCTGTTCAAGGGGACGCAGGTTACTTTGATCGGGCGTTACCAGAACGCGGATGACCTGCGCCGCGCGACCATTTTGTTGACGGGTAAGACCGGGCGCACTTCGCGCACCTACACGTTCGACAATCTGCGCTTCCCGCTCAGGGAAGAGGACAACGATTTTCTGCCGCGCCTCTGGGCCACACGGCGTGTCGGCTGGCTGATGGAGCAGATTCGCACCAACGGCGAGCAGAAGGAGTTGCGCGACGAGATCGTTGACCTCGGCACGCGCTACGGCATCGTCACGCCTTACACCTCGTATCTGGCCGTCGAGGGCGACCAGAAGGTGGTGGCCGGCAGGGATAATAACTTCGCCGTTGACGGAACCAGCGCTGCGGGCACAGGCGGTCTTGCCAATAGTCCGAGCACGCGGACCATCTCCGAACTCCCCGTTACGGCAAGAAGGTCTATGCCGAGGGAAGAGGCGGCGAAAGCCAAAACGGGCGCTGTGGCGGTCCAGCAGAGCAAGCGCGACCGCGCGCAGCAGGAGACGGTGACGATTACCGCCGACGATCAAATCATCCCGACGTCCGTCGTTCGCAACGTGGGACAGAAGACCTTCTACCTGCGCGAGGGCGTCTGGACTGATTCCGAGTTCAAGGCGGAGGGACGCCTTCCGGAAACCGTCGTGACGTTCGGCAGCGACGAGTACTTCGCCCTTCTGAAACGCGCGCCTCGCCTCGCGGACTACTTCGCTCTAGGCGAGCGTGTCGTCGTTGTTTACGAGGGGCGCGTCTATCGCGTCAACGCGGCGACGAAATAGGCCGAGGCCGTAGATAGCCGCACATTGACGTCCCACACAGCAGCCACGCGCTTCGCAATATGAGGCGCGTGGCTTCGTCTTGTCTTGCGCCGGGGAATTCGTGTACAAATGAATAGAAAATTCTACCAGGAAAGACCGGATGAAACTCGCGCCGCCGCCCGCACGGCGCGCTCGATTCATATGAACTTCATGAAATCATTGTTGAAGCACGCCAGCGTCGCTCTCCTTCTAATTGTTTCGGCGCATGTCGCCCGGGCGCAAACGGGCTGGACTGCTGTTCAGGGCAGCGTGGCCGAGAAAGATTTGAACACGGTCTATTTCGCGGACCAGAAGCGCGGCTGGGTCGCCGGCGATGACGGGTTCGTCAGCCGCACGACGGACAGCGGAGTAACCTGGACGAAGCAAGCTGTGACGACCACCGACGCCATTAACGACATCTATTTCCGCAATAAAGATAACGGCTACCTGCTCGCCGGCAGCAGCATCTTTCGGACAGACGACGGCGGGCAGACGTGGACGGAGATACGCCGCTACTCCGCGTCGGAATACGGCGGCTCGGTGGCAGAGCTTTACAGCATCCGCTTCTCCGGGAGTAAGAGGGGCTGGGTGGTCGGCTCGATCAGCAGCAACGACGTGGTGGTTGACAGCCTGGTCATCTACACCAACGACGGCGGGAAATCCTGGCAGAGGCAGAGAGTTCCGACCAAGCAGGAGCTGATCCACGTTGATTTCGCGGACGAGAAGCGCGGGTGGATTGTGGGCGTCGGCGGCACAATCCTGCACACGGAGGACGGCGGCGAGACCTGGTCCGAGCAGTTGTCGCACACGAAGGTAACGCTGTACCACGTGGATTTCCGCAACAACCGTTTGGGGTGGGCAGTCGGGGAGCGCGCGACAATTTTGCGTACGGAGGACGGCGGCTTGACCTGGACGGCGATTGGGTCGCCTGTTCGCGCGACATTCCTGAGCGTGGAGTTCCCGGACGAAAAAGCCGGGTGGATAGTGGGCCGTGGCGGCGTGATCCTGCGCTCGGACGACGGGGGGCGGACCTGGATTCAGCAGGAAACAAGGACGAAGCAGAATCTTTACGCGCTTTTCATGGATAAAAAGAGGGGTTGGGCAGTTGGGGCAAGCGGAATTGTCCTGGGATATGAGCGCTAATTCCCAGTGATTTTAGACGGAAGCAACCGAGCCTCGCGGGCCAGGCATCAGAGGGTTTGGCAAGGTTACCCCGAAGAAGAGCCGCCTGGGGAAAAGCGGTTAGGGTAACATTCGATTCCTCCTGTGATTCCGCCCGGCGTGATGAGCCTCACGTCGGGCGGCTTTTTATTCGTTATCAAGCAAATTCATAGGGGAGTGTTTCCTTCTCATCCTTTGCCTCTGCCATTCACTTTTGCTTTGCGCGTTTTACCGCTCGGCTTGACGGGGACGCCGCTTTTCATGAACCGCCGCCGCTCCTGTAGGCGAAAAACCAGCTCGATCTTCTCCTCGAACGTGAGGGCCGCCAGCGCGCGACGATGCGCCGCCTTGCGCTTCAATAACTCTGTTACGTCTGGATATTTCTTCATGGATGAAACCTGTGCTGGTTCTCCTCCCACTTGCGCGCGAGGCCGTGTCGCTTGAGCACGCTCGCCAGCGCGCGCCGATTGACGGCTTTCTGTTCGAGAAACATGGCTATTCGCGCGTAATCTTTGGGCCGCCCGGTATCAAGCATGATCGCCAACAGATGCTCGGCGCGCATGACGCGCGTCACGGTTCTCCCGAATTTGATTTGGTGAGCCTTCCTGACCGCCTCCTCCGTTAAGGGATTAAAGACGGGAAGAATCTGGACCGGCAAGCCTTCAAGGTCAACGAGCTCGCCTTCGGTGGAAAAACCCTGTCGGGAGAGATAATCGTAGATTGGCGTCAACAGCATTAAGCCTTCGTCAGCAGCGCGCAGCACAACGAAAATATCAAGGTTGGCAGTATCGAACGGCTCAAGGTAATAGATGGCGGCAACCGCTCTGCCGATGGAATATTGCTCGATAACACCGTCGGCGACCATTCGATTGATGGCCTTAAGTGTCTTCTCCATGTTACGGCTCGTGCGAGCCTCACTGCATTTTTACTTCAACTAGGCTTTTCGTTAATCATCCCGCGCAACTCCGCCCGGAGGCGCTCGATCTCGGCCAGTTTCTGCTCGACGCGGTCGAAAAGTGCGGTTTGGGATTTGATGCCTTCGTCAATCAGGAAGGCAGCGGCTTCGGCGCGGTTGCGGAAGACTCCAGCCTGGACGAGTTGTTCCAGTCTTTCCTGGGCATCGTGCGAGACTTTGACGGCGACCACGTAATCATCCTTTGCAGAGATGGCGCGCTCGATGGTGCGGCTGATGTCGCGCCCGATGGCGCTCAAAGATTCGGGGATACGCGAGGCGATCTCGCGCACTGAATGGCTGGCGCGCGATCTCGGAGGATGCTCGCCTTCGCCTTCGGGTATCATCAGGTCGTCAATCGGCTCCGGCGTCTCCGGGCCGTATCCGGGGTTTTCAGAGTTACCCATCTTTCAAGCTCCTTTGAGATGACTTTACGCGCCTTCTGGATTGAAAGTTCATGCGACGATAATCGGCGTAAGATATCTGAGACTCCAACAACTGAAATATAATCCGCGAGCATTCTAGAAAGGGCTGAAAGCTCGCGTCAAGCAATTGTCCGTCGGACTAAAAATCCGGGGAAGCATCCGTTCCGAGCTTGTTTTCGTAAATCAAATGTTCTATACCCTCGCTCGGTCTTCAATGCGTGGAGAAAAATTATGTCTGCAAATAAACTTGACCTGACGGAGCGCGAGCTCGAAGGGGCACTGGCGATTGACGTCGCTGGCGAGCTGACGGTCGGAAGCTCTCAGGAGTTGCTGCTTGAAAAGGTGCGAAAACATGCGCTGGCGGGCCGTCGCCTGCTGCTCGTCAATCTGGCGGATTGCCGGCGCGTGGACAGCGCCGGTCTCGGCGAACTGGTCACCTGTCTGGTGACCGCGACGCGGCACGACGCGAGTCTGCGTTTGACGAACGTCCCGCAGCAGATTCGCGGCCTGATGAAGATGACGAACCTCTTTAAGGCTTTCGAGATTTTTGAGACTGAAGAGGAGGCGCTCCAGGGTAAGGGCTAGAGATGACTGTCTCTCCTATGAGAGGCTCCTCGCCACGTTCCCGCACTCTCCAGCCCGCCAGGCACTATACCAGACGCGCCAGGCCTCGCGGACCACCCCATTCAGCCTCAAACTCTTTTCGTCTTTCGATTCTCATGCGCGATGGCGTAAAGGATTGTCTTGATCTGGAAGGGGGTGAGATCTGGATAGGCTTCCATGATCAGGGCGATGATGCCGACAATGTGCGGACAGGCGAAACTGTTGCCGGTGAGCTGGCGATAGAGGCCGCCGGGCCAGGTGGTTCGGACCTGCACTCCGGGCGCGACGATCTCTATGACCTCGCCGTAGCGGTAGCTGAACGTAAAGGGGTCCGTGCTGTCGTCTTTGACGACCGAGACGAGCGAGGAAGAGAAGATTGAGGGAAAGCTCGGTTGCGGCAGATTATTGGCCGCAGCGACGACGACGCAGCCGGCGTGATAGGCCCTGTCCAGAAGGTCGTGGAGCGGCCCGTGATATTGCGGCTTGGTCGTTCCCAGCGAGAGATTGATAATCTGCATCCGCTGCCTGATAGCGTAATCGAGCCCCGCCAGAAACATCTCGCCCGAGCCGGAAGCGTTCGCCCCCAAAACCTTGATGCTGTAAAGCTCCGCGTCTGGCGCAACCATTGTGATGATTCCAGCGCAGGCAGTGCCGTGGCCGGCCGCGTCCCCTGTCTTTGACGGGCGGAAAGTGACGCGGCCCCCTTCGGTCGCCGCCTCGACAGAGGCCTTGACCTTGCCTTTCAAGGCCGGGTGCGCGGCGTCAACCCCGCTGTCAACGACGGCGATGCGCACGCCGCGCCCCGTGCGCCCCTCCCAGACGGTGTCGGGCTTAATCGTCTCCCATAAATTTGGAGGCGCGGCCTGGATTCCTCTTATTGCGTCAGAACGTGCCATGCGGTGGAAAAGTAAACAGGGTCTTTGAATCTCTCAAGTAGGGCGATGGCGCGCTATTGTACGATGCCCCGCGCCAGTAGAAAAGGAAATGATGAGTTTTGAATTATGAATTATGAATTTAGGGCTTTTAATTCAAAGCTCAAAATTCATAATTCGTCATTTCCTTTCTGAAAAAGGGCGCGCAACCTTGCCCGCGCCGCCAGCATCCGTGTACTATGCAAAAAGTCGGAATCGCTCCGACCATCGCCTGCGGTCGCGTTTCTTCGGAAGCGTGGGAAATTACCAGATTTTTCAAAAGAGGCCATTAAGCAGTGAAGAACAGAATTACTCTCGCCCTGGTTGCTCTACTCATTATCGCTCTCACGGTCCCAGTCTTCGTCTCCGCGCAACAGCAGCGGCAGTCGCAGGGACGTGACCCGGTGACGACTACCCAGCCGAGCGGAACTTCCGGGCGGCGCGGCAACAGCGCGCGCCCGCCGCGCGTGATGAGCGAGGCGACTTCGGGCGTGGAGCAGGATTTCGCCGAAGCCCTGACCATCATCCAGGAGAACTACATAGACGGCAACAAGCTCGATTACAACACCGTCTTCAAGTCCTCGATCATCGGCATGCTCCGCTCCCTGGACCCGCACTCGAACTACTACGACAGGGAAGAGTTTGACGAATTGAAGACGGACCAGCGGTCGGAGTATTTCGGCATCGGCGCCTCGATTCAGAACCAGACCATCGGCGAGAAGACAGACACTTACATCATGGCGACCTTCCCGAACTCGCCCGCCGCGCGCGCAGGCCTGCGCTACGGCGACAAGATCACAGCCGTCAACGGCGAGGACATGAGCGGGAAATTCTCTTCCGACGTGCGCGATAAAATCCGTGGACCGCGCGGCTCAATCGTCAAGATCACGGTGGAGCGCGCCTCCACACTCAAGCTGGAGACCGTTGAGATTACGCGCGACGCCGTTCCGCAGCCTTCGATCCCGGATGCTTACATGATTCGCCCGGGCGTCGGCTACATCGGCATGACGCAGGGGTTCAACTACACGACCGCGGACGAGCTGCAAGCCGCGCTCGATGACCTGCACGCCCAGGGCATGCAATCGCTCGTGCTGGACTTGAGGAACAATCCGGGCGGCTTCCTGGATCAGGCGATTCGCGTCTCCGAGAAATTCCTGCAGCGCGGCCAGACTATCCTGACGCAGAAAGGGCGCAACGGGCTCGGCGACAAGTCTTACGAGTCAACCAACCGTAACCCAGACCCGACGCCCCTGGTCATTCTGGTTAACGGTAACACGGCCTCTGCTTCGGAGATCGTCGCCGGCGCGATGCAGGACCACGACCGCGCCCTGATCGTCGGCCAGACCAGTTTCGGCAAAGGGCTCGTGCAGGGAATCTTCCCGATGGAGTACGGCACGGGGCTGACGCTGACGACCGCCAAGTATTACACCCCTTCGGGCCGCCTGATTCAGCGCGACTACTCGAACGGCGGCTTCTACGACTATTACACGCGAGGCGGCACGATGGCGCTCGACCGGAAAGAAGAGGCGGTCAAGCCCAGCGGCCCTGAGAGCAAGACCGATACGGGGCGTCTGGTTTATGGCGGTGGCGGCATCGCTCCCGACGAATCCGTCAAGGCGCGCACGATCAACGCGTCACAGGCGCGCCTGCGCAATCCGATCTTCGCTTTCACGCGCGAGCTGGTCAACGGCCGCATCAGCGGGTTTGATTCATTCAAGGTCCAGCGCGGGATTGACTTCGAGCACAACAAGCTTGAGGCGTCGGATTTCCGCATCACGGACGACCTCTATAAAGCCTTCAAGGCTTTCGTCGCGAAAGACCCGAGCTGGAAGATCACCGCGGCGCAGCTCGATAAGAGCCGCTCCTTCATAGAGCTTGAGCTGCGCTTCAACGTCGTCACGGCGGCCTACGGCAGAGTGACGGCGGATCAAGTCCTGGTCACGGATGATCCGCAAGTCGCCAAGGCGATTGATGTGATGCCGAAGGCACGCGAGCTTGCGATGTCCGCGATGAGCAAGCGGAACCAACCATAGGGACAAAGACGTAAATCGTAAATCGTGAATCGTAAATAGAGAGAACCTCGCTTCTTCTATTTACGATTCACGATTTACGATTTACGGGCTTTTAGGCTCCTCCGGTCTGGCTGTGCGGGGCGTCAACAGGCTTGGATTCGGGCGAGCCCTTCTGCCGCAGGAAAATGGAGAGCACGACGAGCGCGCCGACAGAGAGAAACTCGCTCTGCCAGTTCTGAAAAGACTCGAACCAGAAGCGGGAAGTGACCATATATTGCATTATCGAGACCGGCTGCCCGCCGTGTTCTATTTGGTCCTGGCTGTACTCGCGCGCTCCCCCGGCGGCGTGCAGCAACATTGAGAGCAGAAAGAGCAGGAGCAGGGCCAGGCAGAGCGAGTTTTCGTAGAGTTTCAAAATGATGCCGCCGCGACGCACGGGCCAGGGCGCATCTTTCCTTTTTCTGCCGGGCCTCTCCGGGTCGCGATCAACCTCCTCTTTCTCGTCCAGTTTCTTCGACTCCGGCGAACCCTTCTGAAAAAGGTAGGCGGTCAGCAGCACGTACATCCCCATCTGCAAAAACTCGCTCTCCCAATTTTCGAAGACGGCTTCGACGAAGTGACCGCTTCCCAGATACTCCGTAAAGCCGATGAGAGGCTGTTTGTGCTCCTGCTGCTCTTCGTTGTAGTGGTGAAAGCCTGTGACGCTCTGGCCAACCAGAGAGAACAGGAATAGCAGGAACATCACAATCGAGAGGCCGTTTTCACGAAGTATGCGACGCATAGAACCCTCCTTGTCCAAGTTAAAATTCAAAACGAGGGGGAACAGTTTACGGCGGGGGTCACGCTAAGACGCCTTCGCGTGTCAATCTCTCTCGGCGAATTGAGGGATTTCGGGCCGCGCTTTCTCTGCTTCCGGTTCGAGCGACGCCCGTCGCCTCAGTTCTTCAAGGTCAAGCTCGACCGAAGAGGTCGTCTCCGCCTTGAGCACTCTTTCCATCAACTGCAAGGCATGTCCGTTCTCCGTGGCGTCGTTTGAGGCGACGCAGTCTGAGGGGATGATGATGTTGAAGTCGCGCATGTAGGCGTCGTTGGCCGTGAAGAGCACGCAGATGTCCGCGGTCACGCCCGTGAGAATCAGGGTTTTGGCCTTCAGGTAATCGAGCAGGGTGTCCAGTGTCGTGGAGAAGAAGCCCGAATGCTTCGGCTTCAAGACGAAATAATCGTCCTTTTCAGGACGGAGCAGTTCGGCCAGGGGACGACCGCGCACGTCATCTTCGAGACAGTGCTTGAGGATTTTATTGAAATCGGATTGCCATTTGCCAAAGTTGTCGTTGACGTAGATGACGGGAATCCCGGCCTGCTTACAACGCCTTTTCAACTCGCTGATCTTTTCAGCCATCGGCAGGGCGAACTTGAGAAGCTGCTCGCCTGTATCGAACTCCAGGTCGTTGATGACGTCAATCAGGAGCAGCGCGACTTCCGCCTTGTCCGGCACGTTGCCGTGCAGGTCCTCGTTCTTGGCTGGCATCCCCTCTGTTCCCCTTGTCTCGGATTAAGGGCTCTCAGTCGGCAGCACCTCGCGTCAACGTAAACAGCAGCAGCGTGATCTGAATTAAGCCCGAGATTGTTCCGACCCAGAGATACCACAATGATCCGGCGGCGGCAAGGAGCATCGCCCAGCGCGCCCAGGGCAGATTCAATGCATAGCAGAGAATCATCAACAGCCACGCCGCGCCGTAAACTACGAAAATGGTTTTCATCAAAACCGAGCGTGGCTTGATGCCTGCAATCGAGACGGCCTTCGCCCAGGGGCCGAGCTGCCCCGCGTGCTCGCCGCTTTTGGGCGTTACATAATCGCCCGCGATTAATGCTCGCGCGCCATCGAAGGTCATCCAACCCGCCACAAACAGCGCCAGAACTATGACGGTCCATCTGAGCCAGTGCACGACGCTCGTCCTCTCTGATGCGGGCCGCCGGTGAACGCCTTGGTGGGAATTGGAGGGTGTCCGAAGGGAGCGTTCACCGACGACCTTGCCGGCAATCTTTTATTGAGCCGATGGATCACACTGCATGATCCCGAAAACGTTGTTCTCCGTGTCCTGACAATAAATCAGGTGGCCGACGCCCGGAATCGCCATCTTGGGCACGACGACGCGGCCCCCGTGCTCTGTGATCTTTGCGGCCGACTCATCAACGGAGGCGACGTCAATCGTATTGACGAAGTTCACAGGACCTTCGCGTTTGAAGACCCCGCCGTTAATCCCCGGCTGATCTTCACTGCCCGTCGTAATGAGCCAGTAATCTTTCGGCCCGCCCCACTTCTCGACATCCCATCCGAAAACATCTGTGTAAAACTTGACGGCGCGTTCGGGCTCGTCCGCGCTAATCTCAAAATGCACAACTCTAGGCATATCTTTTCTCTCCTTTGTATGTTGATATTGATCTCTCTCAGGCGACCGCCTCGCCCGGCTCTTCGACAACGGAAAACTTGTTACCGTACAGGTCCTCGAAGACGGCCTCGATGCCCCAGGGCTGCTCTTTCGGCTCACTCAGGAATTTCACCCCGCGCCCCTTTAAGGTCTCGTAAGTCTCGCGGCAGTTGTCGGTGTTGAATGCCCACGTCGGGGCGCGTCCGACCGAATCCGTCAAATCGGCCCCGAAGCTGTCAGCCTTTTGGAGAAAGATTTGAACGTCCCTCTGTTTGGGTGCGGTGACGGTGAGCCAGCGGTTTCCCTCTCCGAAATCCACGTCGTCCATCTTCTCCAGTCCGAGTTTTTCCGTATAGAACAGCAGGGCCTCATCCTGATCGCGCACCAGGATCGTGACAACAGCGATTTTAGTAAGCATTAATCTTTCCTCCGTTCGAAAGATGAAAGGCGATGAAGTCGGGAGTCTTCAGCGTGTGGTTTTTATTTGGCTCCGGGGTTCATCGTTTCGTGCGCGTGAACCACACGCCAGGAGTTACCCTGCTTGACGTACACGGACGTCACCTTGGCCGTGTAGTTGATGGTCTGACCTCCGAAGGATGCCGAGACGGAGCTGTTGTAGGTCAGCACGGCCGTGTCGCCGTAGACCTGTACGCGCGGGTTATACATCTGGAAATCGTTCATCTTGAACATCTCCGCGTACTGATCGAATTTGGGCAGAAAGTTTATCTTCGGGTCGGTCTGGAGGTACGGGCTCTCGAAACTGAAAAAGGTCGCATCGTCTGCCAGGAAATCTGCGAAGAATGCCTTGTCCTTCTTCTGCCAGGCTTCGAACGAAGCCTTTTCGCGGGCGATGATCTGGGCGGCGATGGCCTGCGGGTTGGGTTCGGCGGTTGTGCCCTTCGTGGCGTAGAAGAGACCGCCGGCCATCAAGAGGAGAACGGCGATAAAGCTGAGATACTTTTTCATGGTTTTGCTCCTTCTAAAAAATGTGGATGGGCCCTGCCGAATTGTCCGGCAGAGGCAGATGTATCTCGCTCGGGAGCAGTTGCGAGATGCTTTGCTTGGCGAGGGCGTGTTGTCAGCTAACGCGAGGGTAAACTTAACTGAAAGGCTTAAGCTTGCGCGGCCTGCTGATGGAGCTGTGCGAACGAGATCGGCAGCCCATCAGGGTCCAGAGCGACAGCCAGTGTGATTGCATCCTCTTCGCGACGCGTCGGAGGCATGATGAATGTGACGCCTTTTGCTTTGAGGTCTGTGAAGGTCTGCTCGATATCGTCAACATTGAAGCCGATTGAGCACGTTCCTGCGATGTGTGTGCCCGGTTCTGCGTTCTGCTCCCGCGCGACGCCTCCACCGTGAAGCGCTAAGACGGTCGTGCCGGTCTGAAATTCCGTCCAGCCGGGCGTTTCAAACTTTAAGGGCAAGCCCAGCTTGTCTCTGTAAAACTTTACGGCGCGCGTCATGTCCGAGACGTTGACCATGGCATAATCTACGTGTGTGAACATCTTTGGCTTTCTCCTTCGTTAGTGGGTCTAAAGATGAACTGGCATTTTCAAGAGCGTCCGGTTCTTTCCCGAAAAATAAAAGGTGAGCCTCGTCCCTCGAAAACTCACCTTTCAACCCACCCCTTGCTCGTTCTCTGGCGAGGGACTAATGTGTTACCTTCTGATATTCACTCGGCCCTTAGTGCGTTGCGAGCCATTCGCTAAAAATTCTTGCCTCTTCCTCTTTACCGCTCCAGCGCGCCCTGTTCTTACCTGTCAGCGCGATGACGCAGGCCTGGTGCTGGCCCGCGCGGTCGCCGAGGCGCTCGAAATAGTTGTAGAGACGGTCAATCTTCTTGACGGACTCGCGCGCCGCCTCCGTGGTCTTGAAAGAGAGCACGTTGCGGAAGAAGCGCGTGTAAACGTTCTGCTCACGCGCGGTCGTCGTGTAAAGATCGAAGTACCCTGTGATCAGCCCCGCGCCCTGTAAGACCTGTGCGACGTAGCTGGGGCGCGCCGCAACGTGGCGCACGATCTGCGCGACATCCGTCACGCCGGATTTGTAGAGCGCAATGATCTGCTCCTTCTTGGACCGAGGCTCTTCAATCGTCGTGGCCTCGTCCGGCGTCTCCTCGACATTTCTGGTCCGCGGCTCTTCCGCGTAATCAAGCTCCATCAAGAGTGGCCGCGAGTGCTCTTCAATCATCTCTTCAGTAGTCATCTCAGTTCACCTCCCGAAAACAGTGGTCAGTGGTCGGTAGTCAGTGGTCAGTAAAAGCATATCTGTTTTTAACTGACCACTGACCACTGACTTCTGACAACTGCTCTTAGCTTGCCCGGCGCATGCCGCCGGCGGCCTCCTGCTGCAAGCCTTTCAGATGATCAATGAAGCTGCTGGCCGCGCGCTTCGAGAGCTCATCCGTCTTACAACGCAGGACGGACTGGCACTCTTCCTCGACATCAACGCCCGCCTCGCGCGCCAGGGCCCGGATCATTCCGAGCTGCTTCGGCGTCACGAGATCGGCCATTGACTTGGCCAGAGGATCGCGCGGGAAAGCCTGCGGCGCGGCGGCGCCTTCCTTCTCGATGACCTCACTCTCACGCTGGTAAAGCTCGCGCGCGATGCCGAACTTGACGGCGGCGCGCTTCAAGGCGTCGTGCTCGGCCTTCTTGATTCCCATCTCGCTCTCGGCCGTGCCAGTGCCGACGCCTTCACGCGTCACGCCGTCAATGGTGATGGCGGCGGTGACGGCAACCATGTCACCGATCTGCACGACGTTGCGCACGGAGTGTGACCAGTTGGGAACGACGCGGTCCAGGATGTCTGCGACCGTGTGCCACTCGACGTATTCGACCATGTGCAGGTTTCCCTGACGATCAGTCCAACCCTCGCGGGTCTTGATCGTGGTCGGGTCAACCTGCGTGCGCAGTGCGCGCAGGGTGTTTGTAAAGGCCAGTGGAACGACAGGAGCGATCGGCTCAGCCGAGAGCGCCAGCTCTTCGTCGTCCGCGACCTTCGCGATAGCAATTTTGTCCTGTTTCTTATTCATCTCTTGCTCCTCTGTGTGTGTGTGTTTCGCAAGCGAACGAACGTTCGAGGCCTTGACGGGTTCCGCCCGTTTCGTCTCGACTGTTTCGCTCAACTCCCGTTCGGAGCGGGTGCTGATGGCCTGAGCCTTCGGCGTCCCCAGCTCCTCGGATGCGTTTGCGTCTTTGTTGGGCGCGGCAGCCGTCTCGATAGTCTCGCTGACTGCCGAAGCCGTCTGCTGCCTGGTTACTGCTTCTGAATTTTTAGCCAGAAGCGAATGCTTGACTGCCAGAATGTGCTCGCAGCGAAAAGCCTGATCTTCCGTAGCGCGCTCCTCGTATTCGAGGCAAGAGCAGCGCACACGCCCAGCTTCGTCGCGCCAGACCTCATATTTGGCCGTGCGCCCGCGAAGAGAAGGGGTCGCCACGCGAAAACGGTCGCCTTCGCGCGTCACCAAACCCATCGCGGCTATTCCCTGGGCACGCTTGTCGCGCATGATCGCTTTTTTGTCGGTCGCTATTGCTGCATTTGACATCGCTCTCTTACCTCCGAAAATCTTTTAGGCAGCGCGCTCGGCGGGCATCTCACCCACCACGCGAGGCGTCTGCGGCTTCTGCTCGGCGGCCCGCTCGTTTAAGCGGCGCTCAAGGTCTGTGATGCGCGCCTCCAACTCCTCCACGCGCCGGCCCTGGCTGTAAACCGTCTTGAATAAACCGTCGAATGTCTCCCAGATGTGCTCTCCCACGTCTCAAGCTCCTTGTCACTTCTTACAGTCGTTGAAACCTGCTGTTTCATACGTGAAACAGTGTACCATTGTTCCGGGTTTGTTGCAAGTATAAAACAAAGTCTTGCAACTAAAATTTTCCTGTGGTATGGTCTGGGAGTGATATGGGCGCGGCCTGTCCCCTCAAAGGGGAGGGAAACGCGCCGGAAGGAGGCCAAAAATGGCGAATTCTAGTGGAAAAAGCCTTGTAAACACGGTGGAACTGGGGCGTGCGATCCGGCGCAAGCGCGAGGAGGCGGGGCTGAGTTTGAGGGACGTGGCCGATGAAACGGGCGTCTCTGCTTCGACGCTCTCGCGAATCGAGAACGGCACGGGCAAGCCGGACGCGGACAATATCGCGCGTCTCACGGCCTGGCTCAACGTCCCCGTGGAGCGCATCATGAGCGCGCGCGCCGACGGCGTTGACGAGATACATCCGGTCGTCTATTTCCCGCAGGAATCCACGCCCGAGATCGTCGAGGCGCACTTGAGAGCCGACCGCAATCTCTCGCCCGAGACCGCCAAAGCACTGTCGGAACTCTTCCGCGTCGCCTACGCGCAGTTCAGCCATCCCGGCGAAGACCCGCGCGGGCGCAAGAATCGGAAGTAAGCGAAGCGAAGTTTCAGATTCTAAAAGTTAATTAGGCGCTCGACTCATAGTGGGTTGAGCGCCTATATTATCTTGATAGTCAGATATCTGATTACAGGAGGCTATAGTATGGCCCTCACCGACCTTTGGCTTGCAGCGCGCGAACAAATATCAGACAAGCTAGTCAAACAAATTATTTCCATAGCTGGAACAGGGCAGTTGCGTGATGGAAATGATGCTTCAACGGAATTTCGGGAGTTTCTGGCAAGAGTTCCCTCGTTTTTCTTATCACGCTATGCTGACGAATGTTTAAAAGAATCATTTGAGGGGTCTGGCTTTGCACTTCAGGATGTAATTAACCAAGTGGGTAGGAGATTAGGCTTTTCTGTAACCTATGGTCGCTATAGAGGTACGGTAGCCCATATTGGGTTCGATGGCCTCTGGCGTTTTCCTGACGGGCATACTGTCATCGTCGAGGTAAAAACAACAGATACTTATCGCGTTGATTTAAATTCCATAGCAGAATATAGAAGAGCTTTGATAAGCCAAGCAGAATGTTTAGAGGATAAATCTTCCATCTTAGTAGTTGTAGGTCGTCAAGATACTGGTGATTTGGAAGCACAGATAAGGGGCTCGCGCCATGCGTGGGACATTCGACTGATTAGCGTTGATGCGCTATTACGGTTAATGAGTCTCAAAGAGGAAGTAGAAGATCCAAAAATAATAGAAAAGATTTGCGCTATTTTGATTCCAAGAGAATTCACTAGAGTTGATAGCATTATTGATCTGGTTTTTTCGACTGCTGAAGATGTAAAGCTAGAGGAAATATACGAAGAAGAGGAAGAAGATTTTCAAGAAGATAGAAAGCCTAAGTTTACGCCCGTTGCTTTTCACCAAGCTTGTGTAGATCGAATTGAGAAATATCTTGGACAGCCACTAATCAAACTATCGAAAGCGTCTTATTCTTCATCAGATGGCGAACTCGCGTTAATATGTGCAGTTTCAAAAGAACACGGGAGGGGCGGGCAAGCCTCGTATTGGTTCGCGTTTCATCCCCACCAAAAGGAGTTTCTAGAGGCCGCTAGCCAAGCATTCGTTGCATTGGGCTGTGGCTCCGCAGAAACAATCCCTATGATTCCGTACCAGGATTTTAAATCTTGGCTTGATGGAATGAATATAACGAGCAAAGAAGATCGTTTTTATTGGCATATAAGTATATTCCGTGAGGATGCCAAATTGGTCTTACATAGGCGGCGCGGCCATGAGAAGGTGGACTTATCGAAGTACCTACTAGCAGAAGATTCTGCTGTACGAGCAGTCTGAGCCAGGCTATTAGTGAGGTGAGGCAATGACTATTACGCTAACAGACGAACTTGAAGAATTGATAAATGAAAAGGTGAAAAGCGGGGAGTATAAGTCTGCCGATGAAGTGATTATGGCGAGTCTGCGCCTGCTCAAAGCACAGGAGAAAGGGATGGAAGTCCTGCGCCAGGAGATCATGTGCGGGGTTGAGGACATCCAGCAAGGACGCTTTACCTCTTACGGGACGGATGCTGAACTTGAAGCCTTCTCCGACGAGGTCATCAGACAAGGGCAGGAAAGACTGGATGCTTCGGGGAAACAGTGATGCCTATTGTTAAGGTCGCTGCTGCTGCCGAAGAAGATTTGATAAAAATTTGGGAGTACGTTGCGGAGCACAGCCCGGAAGCGGCGAATAAGCTTATCAAGGAAATAACAGGCAAGTTTGCTACCTTACGCGACTATCCAAACATTGGCCGAGAGCAATTCAGGTTGCTGGTTAATCTACGAAGCTTCGTAGTCAAAAACTATTTCATCTTCTACCAGCCATTTGAAGGTGGCGTTGAGATTCTACGGGTATTGCATGTCTCACGAGATATAGAAAATATCTTTGAAGGCTTCCTAGATTCTCTTTAGAGCATCAGCTTATTCCGGTTAAGCACAAATAACGCAGGCAAGGTATAATTCATTCCGTGGACGAGACGGTCTTCCCACCCACTTACAAAGGGCGGCAGTACGAGTTGCGTGCGCTCGGGCTGCGGGATTTCGCGCGGGTGCGTGGGGATGAGCCTCTGGACCCTTTTGCGCTGGCGCATTTCGCGAAGTTGATGGTCATCAACTTTGACGAGATCAGCGGCCTCTCGCAGGAGACGCGCAAGCATCTGCTGGGCGAGGGCGCGAACTCCTGGTCCGGCGGCACGGCCTCGCGCCCGCTCCCGAACGGCTGGCGCCTGGTCATCCTCAATCCCAGACACGGCGCGGCCCGCAACAACGCGACCCTGATGGAAGAGGTCTGCCACGTCTTCCTGGGACACAAGGCCAATCGCCTGCACGTCGTCGCCGAAGACCGTAACGGCAAGACCGTCTCGCGCGACTACAACGAAGATGATGAGGAGGCGGCTTACGCCGTCGGCGCAGCCGCGCTCGTGCCCTTCGCCCCGCTCAAGCGCTTCGTCCTCAAAGGGAAAACTTCGAAAGAGATCGCGCTGCACTTCAACGTCAGCCGCGACCTGGTGGAGTATCGCATCAAGGTCTCGCGCCTCTGGGCAGACTATAAGAGACTTCACCCGGAAGAGATGCGCCTGCGCGAACAGTGGGCGGCAACGGCAGCTCAAAAGTAGACTGAAGAATGCAAAATTCAAAATTAAAAATGCAAAGTTGAAGACGAAGGGTAGGCTTTTCATCTTCAATTTTGCATTTTTAATTTTACCTTTTTAATTCGCCATGCGTCTGCGCCAGTTGAGCGAAGAGATTAAGTCACGCCTCGATTATCGTTCCTTTTACCTGCGCTACTGCCCGGACGCGCGTGTGAGCGGCGCGCGGATACAAGCTCTCTGCCCGATTCCCACACATTCGCACAGTGGCCGCGGCCACCCGAGCCTCTCCATTGATCTACAGCGCGGCCTCTTTCATTGCTTCTCGCGCGACGAGGGCGGCGACGCGATCCGCTTCTACGAGTTGATGCGCAATGTTTCGTTCTCCCAGGCGGTGCGCGAGCTGGCGGGCGAGCTGGGGATCGGCACAAGCGTGCAGCGTTCGCTGGCCTTTCGTGCAGCCCCTGACCGCGAACCGCCGGAGCCGCAGGAGCCGCTCAGTGCGGAGCGTCTGACTGCCATCTGCGAGCGCTTTCTGAAAGTCTGCCGGCGAGAGGAGCAGACCGAAGGCTTGAATTATTTAGCGCGGCGCGGAATTGACGCGAGGACCATGAGACGCGCTGGCCTGGCTTATTTCCCGCGCCGCGCCTACCGCCGCGTGATGCGGCAGATGCTAGACTCGTTCGCGCTCGATGAATTGCAGCGGAGCGGGCTTTTTAACGCTCACGCTCATTTAACCTTTTACCGTCACCGACTGCTCTTCCCGTTTTTTGTAGAGGGCCGTGTTGTTTATTTGCAGGCGCGCACGACCGCCGCAGGCGTCGAGCCGCGCTGGCACAACCTGCGCGGAGCCGTTCCGTCGCTCTATAATTTAGACGCTTTGAATGACCTTCCGAGCGGCGAGGTGGTCTATCTGGTCGAGGGCTTCACGGACACTCTGACGCTCACGACACACGGTTTTACGGCCGTCGGTCTGGTCGGCGCGGGCGGTCTCAAGGAGGAGTGGCTGGCGCCGCTCGCGCGCTTTCGCGTCGTCGCGGCCCTCGACGGGGACGCTGCGGGCGAGCGTGCTGCGACGCGCTATCAGGAGATGTTCGCGGCGCGCGGGCTTCGCCTGGCCCAGATCAGATTGCCTTTCGACGTCAACGATTTTTTTCAACATAAACCGGCCGCCCCGCTGGAATTCGCTTTGATGACGGAAGCGGCGCAGGAGCGTGTTTGACATGGGGCGCTGGAACCCTAATGCTATATTAATCGTTTATAGTTATAAGTACATCATTTATAATCTCCCGTGGCCTCGCGCTTGAATTGAGGGTGCCGACAGAGACCGTCCGCACTTAAAACGCTATGACAGAGCAAGTAAAAGAAGCATACGCGCCGACGCTTGAATTGACCGTGACGGACAAGCTGCGTCTGCTGTTGGATATCACGAAGAAGATCAGCCGCTCGCTCGACCTGAGCGAAGTGCTCAACCTGGTGATGGACACGCTCGGTTCGCTGATCCCTTACGACGCCGCGGGCATTTACGTCCTGAACTGCATGAAGGTCAATCCCAACGCGAAGCCTGACGAGACGTGTACCTTTCATACGGAAGCCGTGCGCGGCTACGACATAGACGACCTGATGGAGTTGCGCCTCAAGATGGGCGAGGGGATTATCGGCCACGTCGCGCTCTCGGGCGAGCCGGTAATCTCGCCGGACGTGCGCAGCGACCCGCGTTATTTTAACGCGCGCGAAGAGACGCGCAGCGAGATGGTCGCGCCGATCATCTCCAACGACGAGGTCATCGGCGTCTTCGACCTGGAAAGCGATCAACTCAATGCCTACGACTCGGACGACCTACAGGTGCTGCTGTTGCTGGCCTCGCAAGTCGCAATCATCATCGAGAAGGTGATGCTCCACGCCCAGTTGATTGAGAAGAAGCGGCTCGAAGGCCAGCTCGAAGTCGCCCGCCAGGTCCAGCTCGAACTGCTCCCGGCAGATGATCCGAAGCTCGAAGGCTTCGACATCTGCGCTTACAACTTCTCGACCGAAGAGGTCTCTGGCGATTACTACGATTGGGTCAGCATCTATGAAGATCAGATAGGACTGGTCATCGCGGACGTCTCGGGCAAAGGGGTCCCGGCCGCGCTCTTGATGGCCTTCCTGCGCGCGAGCCTGCGCGCGGCGATCCACATCGGCTACGCCCCGCACATCTCCATGGCGAAGGTCAACTACCTGCTCTGGGAGTCAATCGAGCGCAACCAGTTCGTGACGGCCTTTTACGGCGTGCTCGATGCGTCGAACAAAACCCTGGCCTACACGAACGCCGGCCACAATCCGCCGCTTTTGATGGACAAAGACGGTAACGCGCGCTTCATGGAGCGGGGCGGTCTGCCGCTCGGCATGTTCAGGGATACGCGTTATTACGAGTACTATCAGGCGATAGAGCCGGGCCAGACTCTGTTGCTCTACACGGACGGCGCGACCGAGGCGCTCAGCCCCGAGGGCGAAGAGTACGGGCGCGAGCGCCTGGCGGAGGCCGTGCGCGCTAACAGGGAGCTGAGCGCGCGTGAGCTGATAACGGCGATTCAGCAGGACGTGCTCACCTGGACGGGCGGGCAGGGCGCGACCGATGACATGACGTTCTTTATTATCAAAGCACTGTGAGAATGCAAAATTCAAAATTAAAAATGCAAAATGGAGGATGAGAAACTCGCTCTCCGTCTTCCATTTTGCATTTTTAATTCTTAATTTTTAACTACTCTAGTGCGTCGTCAGAGATCCGTGAGCGTGATCGCCGCCCGGCGCGAGCGGCGCACGATAATCGCCGAAATGGAACTCGGCTTCCGAGTCTGAAAAAGCGTAAACGTCAAAACCGTATGCGTCTAAACACGCCGCCAAATCATCGTTCGAGACGAGATAAACAACGGGAGAGAAACCCGCTTCGGCACGAATTTCCAGCAGGCGCTCGATCACTTCCAGTGGAGCAAAGCATCTGACAGGGTCTCTGTAAGTTGCCATGACTTTCTAGCGCCTCTCTTTCGTGAATATTCGGGGAAGCCTTTGAAGTGGCCGTCCCCACTTGCACCCTTTTTGATGTACGCGCATTATATGGCAGTTGTTCGCGCCAGATTTTTATTTTCTGTCACGAATCCCCGCGGTTTGAAACTTTGACGCCACAGACCCGCGAAAGGTCTGGATAAGAGGTAAACCACATGAATCGCCGAAAATTCGTTCGCAACTCGCTGGTTGCCGCCACGGCCGTCACGGCCTCTACCAAACTCGCCAGTGCGGGCAAAGCGCTTGAGCCCCACACGGGGCGCGCGGCGCGCCGCCCCTTGAGCGCCGTTTCAGGCTTCGCTTTCGCACGCCTGCGCTACGGCTCTGGAAACTGGGACGCCGACCCCAAGATGCCCTCGAATCTCTTGAACTCGCTCGTCGAGTACACATCTATACGAGTGGACCCGAACGAGCGGATTGTGGACCTCAACTCCGCTGATCTTGCCAACTATCCCTTCGTCTATCTGACCGGCAACAAGATGGTCCGCTTTACGGAGGCGGAGCGCCTGAACCTGCGCCGTTACCTGCGCGGCGGCGGCTTCATGTTCGTGGACGATTGCAACCATGATATTGATGGCACGTTCGCCAAAACTTTCGAGAGCGAGATTAAAACTGTTCTCGACCGCCCCGAAGAGGCTCTCCGCAAATTGCCGAAAAACCACCCGCTCTACCGCGCCTTCTTCGAATTCAAGGACGGCCCGCCCGCCACGTCTCATGAGCTGAACGGCTGGGGCGACGACATGGTGCACGACTACCTCAGGGCGATAGAGATTGACGGGCGGATCGGCGTGCTCTACTCCAACAAAGATTACGGTTGCGAGTGGAACTACGATTGGGCCAACAAACGCTTCTCCGTCAAGGACAACACACGCTTCGGCGTCAACATCATCGTTTACGCGCTAACACATTAAAGGCCGTGAATCGTAAATCGTAAATCGTGAATAGACAAAAATCGCGATTTACGATTCACGATTTACGATTTACGACATTATGAGTACGCCAGAACAACCCACAACTCCTCCGGCGGGTGCGACTGCCGCCCCCTCACCTGTGCCAGACTTTGCCGAAGTCCTCAAGCGCATGCTGGCGGTCTCGGACAAGGTTAGCGACCTGATCTTTTCGCCCGGACGTCCGCCCCAGATAGAGCTTTTGGGGAAGCTTCAGCCGGTCCACATCCCCGGCCTCGAAAAATTGACGCCCGCGCACACGGCTGGCATCTCGAAGCTGATCATCGGTAGCCACCTGCGGGCCGGACATCATCTGGCCGCCGCTCAAAACCTGGAGACTTACGGCTCGGCCGATCTCTCTTTCAGCGCTCCCGGGCTGGCGCGCTTTCGCGTCAACATCTTCATGCAGCGCGGCACACACGCCATTGTCATGCGCGTCATCCCGGCGCGCCCCCCGCGCTTTGAAGAACTCAATCTGCCGGAACAGCTCAAATCAATCGTCGAGATCAAAAACGGCATCGTGCTCGTCACCGGACCGACCGGGTCCGGCAAGAGTTCTACTCTGGCCGCCGTCATTGATCTGATCAACGAGACGAAGTATTACCATGTCGTCACCATCGAGGACCCGATAGAGTTTCTGCACGTCCACAAAAACTCGACGATTCACCAGCGCGAGCTCTACTCCGATACTTCGGATTTCGCCCGAGCGCTGCGCGCCGCCCTGCGCCAGGCACCGAAAGTCATCCTGGTCGGCGAGATGCGCGACCGCGAGACGATAGAAGTCGCGCTCGAAGCGGCGGAGACGGGCCACCTGGTGCTCTCCACCCTGCACACGATTGACGCCGCCAAGACCGTGGACCGCATCATCGGCGTCTTCCCGAAAAACGAAGAGCATGTCATCCGCACGCGCATCGCGCAGGCCTTCCGCTACATCATCTCGCAACGATTAATCCCGCGCGCCGACGGGCGCGGGCGCGTGGCCGCCATAGAGATTCTTAAATCAACGGCGCGCACGAAGGACTACATCGAAAAGGGAGAGTCCGAGGGGAAATCCCTGATGGACGCGATGGAGCAGGGCGACCAGGAAGGCATGCAGACTTTCGACGGCGTGCTTGAGACGATGATCCGCCAGGGCATCGTGACGAAAGAGGACGCCCTGCCTTACGCCACGAACCTGAACAACCTGCTCCTGCGCCTGGCCGATTGGGACGGGGAGGCGGAGCCCGCCGCCCAGGCGTCCGACCAGCCGCAAGGTGATTCGATGCTCGACATGATCGAGCGGTAAAACGGCTGCCGCGTGCGCTCCGTAAAATGAGAAGTTCATGATGGCTCAATCGAGAATAGAGATTTTCGCGGAGATGGCGAAGCAGCAGCCCGATGACGCGATGATCTGGTACGGGCTGGGCAGCGAGTACTTGAAAGCCGAAAGGTGGAAGGATGCCGCTGCCGCGCTCCGTCAGGTCGTCCGGATCAACGCAGAATATACTGCCGCTTACCAGATGCTCGGCACGGCGCTGTTGAATGACGGGCAAAAAGAGGAAGCCCGAAGGGTTTGGACCGAGGGCGTTGAAGTCGCCGGGCGCACAGGGGCCTGGAAAGCGCGGCAGCACATGGAGGGGTTGCTGGCGAGCGCCGAAGCAGCCGACGGCCCCGGGTTTTGCGAGTAAATCAGAATGCAGTTGACTGGAGAAAGCGACAAGGCCGCGACGCTCGACGCGTTGCCCGAGACTGTCGCCCAGCTTGAGGCGGAAATCGCAAAGGTGATCGTCGGGCAGCGTGGCATCGTGCGCCAGAGCATGATTGCGCTGGCGTGCGGCGGCCACTGCCTCTTACGCGGAGTGCCTGGCCTCGCCAAGACACTGCTCGTCAAAACGCTCGCGCAGGCCCTGAACCTCCGCTTCAACCGCATCCAGTTCACGCCAGACCTGATGCCTTCGGACATCACCGGCACGGAAGTCATCGAGGAAGATCGCACTACGGGGCGGCGCGCCGCGCGCTTTATCGCCGGACCGATCTTCGCCAACATCGTGCTCGCCGACGAGATCAACCGCGCTCCACCGAAAACACAGGCCGCGCTGCTGGAAGCGATGCAGGAGCATCAGGTGACCGCCGGGG
>DASVXV010000031.1:0-9021 GCA_036392495.1 Pyrinomonadaceae bacterium
CGTTCCACCGTCTGCTTCCTCCCACAACCCCCGACGGTCTCTCTCCGCTCCTGTAAAGGCTCCGCGAACGTGTCCGAACAGCTCACTTTCGATTAATTCCGAGGGGATGGCTCCGCAGTTGACTGCCACGAAGGGTTTCAGAGAGCGCTGGCTGCGCCGATGGATGGCGCGGGCTACTACTTCCTTGCCTGTGCCTGATTCTCCTGTGATCAGCACGGGCAGAGTGGTCGCCGCGACGCGGCCCACAAGCTTCATCACCTCTACGAAAGCGCCGCTCACGCCCACCAGATCAATATCGGAGGTGTAAACAGGTGTGGGCGGCAGCTCGCCCGTCGTGCCCGGGCGCGCGCGCTTCTCTATCCCGCGCCGAACCGCCTGCGATATTTTCAGCACGTCTTCGACGTCGAACGGCTTCATCAAGTAGTCGTAAGCGCCGGACGAGACTGCATCGAGCGCCCCGACCGCCGAGCCGTGCCCCGTCATCAGGACGATTTGCGCTTCGGGCTGCTCTTCCGTAAAGCGGCGCAGCACTGCATATCCCTCGTCGTTATTCTTATCGCTCAGTTTGACGTCACAGAAGACCAGCTCCCAGCGCTCTTCCTGAAGCATCTGGAAGACCTGCTCGGCAGACATCGCTTCGCAGACCTCCCACCCGTCGCCCGTTAAAACTTCGGCCACGTTGCTGCGAACCAGATCGTTGTCATCAACTACGAGGGCTTTCATACTCTTCATGTATAGGGTTTACCCGAGCTTAACCGCGATGCTTTCAAGACGAGTAGCCTTATGCCCTAGCGACTAAGGCAGCTATCCGCGAAACGTTTGAGCAAATACTAGCCGTCAGGAGTTTGTTAAGGAGATTTACGGGGCAATTCCCTTAACTCATGAATTATGGCGAAAAGATGTACTCCGGTTTGAGGAGAAAGTCAATAATTCGTAGATTCCAGAAAGCGTCACTCCGAAATAAAGATGGCGATGGCCTACACCGTTAACGAAGCACGCCCGGCGGCCTGCGGTCCGCCTTACTCTCCACGCAGCTCCTTAACTCTCGACCGACCCAACTATTAATTTTTTAGTTGACAGAAAGCGGGCGCTCCGCTATCCTCCCCCAACTATTAAGAATTTAATAGTTGCTCGGGAGGGGCGAAGAGTTGGCGAGAAAGCGATCAAAGACGTTGACGGAGGCAGAGCTTCGGTTGATGGATGTGCTTTGGGAGAAGGGCGCGGCCACCGTCAGCGGGGTCGTCGAGGGGCTGCCCGAAGGGTCGTCCCTGGCCTACAGCACGGTCTTAACGACGTTGAGAATTCTGGAGCAGAAAGGTTACGTCCGGCATGTGAAAGAAGGGCGCGCCTTTGTTTATCATCCGTTGATTGATCGCGGCGCGGCGCGACGCAATGTGCTGCAATATGTCGTCAATCGCTTCTTCGATAATTCCCCGGAGCTTCTAGTGCTCAACGTCCTCAAGGAAGAGAAGATTGATACGGCCGAGTTGAAGCGGCTCAAGAGAATGATTGAAGAAAGCGAGTAGCAGGATGCCATGAACATTTTGTTTGGGCAGCTCGATTCAGTGCCCCGCAGCGCGATTGAGGCGCTCCTGAACAGCCTCTGGCAAAGCGCCGTGCTGGCGCTGCTCGTCTGGCTGCTTCTCAGACTATTCAAGCGCGCCCGAGCGACGACGAAATACAGCGTCTGGTTAGCCACCCTGCTGGCAATCATCTCTCTGCCGTTTCTACACGCGCCCACTTCATCCAGAACGCCTGCGACAAACGCCGTGGCATTATCCGTAAATCGCGCGCCTGAAACTTACACCTCACGGACGATTCTTCCTGAAGAATCCCTACAGCCTCCGATCAAGACACACGCCGACGCAAAGGAAGACGCCCGCGCGCAGGAGAGCGGGAGCACTGCTTCGTCCTCAGTCAATACGTCCGGGGTGAGCTACGACGGTCATCTTGAAATGGCGGCGACCTCCCGGCTGGCGCAAGAAGGTTTCACCTTTCAGTTGAGAGGCGAGCGATGGCCGCAACTCTTCTTTATTCTCTGGCTGATGGGAATCGCCTTGATGATGGTCCGGCTGATTCGGAGCTATCTCTCGACGGTGCGGCTCAAGGAGTCTTCCAGACCGCTCGCCGAAAAATATCAACGACGGATGGGCCACTGGCTGAAGACCTGCGGAATCAGGAGAGCTGTGGAATTGCGCGGTTCACAAAAGATAGGTGCGCCGCTGGTACTGGGTCTGAGGAAAAAAGTCATTCTCTTTCCAGAGAGATTGGGGGACGATTTAACTGTTGACGAGTTCGATCAAGTTTTGCTTCACGAGCTGGCACACGTGCGGCGCTTTGATGATTGGAGCAATCTCTTCCAAAGACTGGTCGAAGCCGTTCTCTTCTTTCATCCGATAGTTTTGTGGCTCGGCCGGCAACTCGATGCGGAGCGCGAGATCGCCTGTGATCAATGGGCCGTCGCGCGAACGGGCGGCCATCGCTCTTACGCAACGTGTTTAGCCAAACTGTTCGAGCTGACGAAATCACATAGCTCGCCGCTGCTGGCTCACGGGGCGATAACTGCCAGGAGTCACTTGTCAAGAAGAATCGAAGCGATTCTTAAGAGCAAACGGAACTCGGCCCCGCGCCTTGCCGTTCTCAGCCTACTTATCCCGCTCGCCCTGCTGTTCGTAATGCTCATTCAACTCGGTCGAATCTCCCCTGTCATCGCCGTGACGGCTCCCGGAACTTCGGCGACTGAGGCGGAGCAAACTTCATTGGCCGGTGCAACGCATCTTGAGCAATCAAGGCCCCCGGATGTCGGAATAAACATCTGGCCCGGAAACCTCACTCGCGGGATAGAAACCGGAGGCGAAGTTCAGTTACTTAGCGGCGCTGCGGCCATGACTCCTATGGCGCGAGAGAACTCTGCGTCGGATGATTCTCTCGGATTACCGGCAACGCAGGGCGGGGCGACGCAGACGCATTCCTGGCCTGAGATAGTTGAAGCGTCCGGAAACATCTCGTCCGTGGCGACTCAACCCATCTTCCTCTTCTCTCCAGCCGACGGGCAACGGCAAGAGATTTCGAGCAACCTGGTACAGGTTTCGATGAGCGATCCGCCTGCGGTCCAGGAGCAAAGGACCTCGTCGGCTACGCTTTCGTCCGACGAAGGCCCCTTGCCCGCTGACTTTTTTGAGAAGGTCGCGGCATTAGGCAATTCGGGATCGCAAAGAGAGCTGCTCTCGGCGCTTCTGAAACGGCGCGGATTGAGCAGAGAAACTTTTATCAAGTCTCTCGTGGCAGCAAAGAGTATTGATTCGGATGGCGAGAAAGCGGAGTTTCTGGTGAGCGCGGCCCGATTGTGCACGGGCGAGACGGAAGTTCTCAACGCTTATTTCAACGCCGTCTCCTCCATTGATTCGGCGGGCGAGCGGCGGCGCGTACTCTCGGCGTTGCTGACGCTGAAGGGACACGATCAGGGAATCCTGATTAGAACCTTGAAAGCCGCGGCGCCCATTGATTCCGACGGCGAGAAGGCTGAGCTGCTCGTCAAGGCTGCGAGCCTGTACACAATCGGCAGCTCGCCCCTCGACGCCTTCCTCGACGCCGTCTCTTCTATCAGTTCGTCGGCGGAGCAGAGGCGTGCTCTAACAGCTCTTTTACGCCAGCGCAACCTGACGAGCGAAGTTGCCATTCAGACCGTGAGATTCGCGCGCCGCATCTCCTCCGATGGCGAGAAGGCGGAGTTCCTGGTGCGTGTCACAGAGATCTGCCCGGCGAACGATGGCCTGCTTTCCGCCTACATGGCGACGGCCTCCTCGATTCATTCCGCATTGGAGCGGGCGCGGGCGCTCTCTGCCATCGCAAAGAAGAGAGGGATCAGTCAGGAATCGCAGACGCCAGGGGCGGCGCTCGCCAGAAACAACGGCGACAGAGATTGATCTGGATAAAACGAGAAAGTAAGGACCGCGCATGGCGTGGCTGAGGAGTAGTGTGCCTTTGAGAGGTAGCAGGTAGATGTTCGTCAACAGGCAGCCGCACGGCGCTGGAAGAGTTCTCGCCGCTGCGTGGCGAGAGAATTCTCTCCGTGGAATCATGAGCAGATTATTAGGAGGACCGAAGATGTCAAGTTTCAAGTTCGGCAAGCTTATGTCAAAACGCTTCACAGTGATCGCGATGATGGCTTTCGTCCTGTCCATCTTCGCGACTGTGCGTTATGCGCGGACGCATTCCGTATCGCCCGATGGGGTCAGGCAATCGCAAGCCGCGGCGCCGCAAGAGGGACGGACGAAGATCACAGAGATTAATGAAACAGACGGGGACCGCTCCGACATCAGCGTCAGGTATTCTGATGGGGACCACAGTCTGGAGGTCAAAGCAAAGGGAAGGCTGGAATTTACGGACACGGATACGGACGTCAAAAGCATCTCGCGGGACGGCTATCTCTTGATTGAAGAGCGGCGCGGTTCGATGTCACGCCGGTTTGAGGTGTCTGCGGGCGCGAACAGTCAACCGCAGCGCAACTTTTACGTCCGAGGGCAGGCGCACGCGTTTGACCAGGAGGCACGCGCGTGGCTGGCCGAAGTCCTGCCCGACGTGATACGCAACACAGCCATCGGCGCGCGCGCCAGAGTTCAGCGCATCCTGAGACAAAAGGGCGCGGACGGCGTGCTCGACGAAATCTCGCTCATCAGAAGCGACGGGGCCAAGCGCATCTACTTTCAGGAACTGCTGCGAGTCGGCAACCCGGAGGTCGCGACTCTACGCAAGGCCGCGCGGCAGGCTGCGCGCCAGCTCTCTTCCGATGGCGAGAAGGCGATTCTGCTCATTGAGAGCGCGGACCTGTATCTGGGCAACGAACGGGTCGCCCCGGATTTCTTTGAAACAGTCTTGAGCATCCATTCGGACGGCGAACACAGGCGCGTCCTGTCGGCCATCTTGAGGAAGGGTCCGGGCACAGAGGATATCTTGCGGACGCTCAAATCGGCGCGCGCCATCTCCTCCGACGGCGAGAAAGCGCTCCTGCTCATCCAGCACGCCGAGTTGTTTCTCAATCACTCTTCTACTCTTCCGTCGCTCTTCGACACAATCAATTCCATCGGCTCCGACGGCGAACACGCGAGAGTTTTGTCCGCGCTGCTCCGGCGACATACGTTGACCAGAGAGAATCTGACGCGCCTTCTTCGCTCCGCCGAACAAATCTCTTCCGATGGCGAGAAAGCGAACGTGCTCATCGCGGCCGTCAGAGTTTACGCAACCGATGCGGCAGCTTTATCCGCCATCGCGGACGCTGCGAAAACGATTGGCTCGGACGGTGAAAGACAGCGCGTCCTCGCCGCCGTGGCGCGGCAAGAGCATTAGCCCCGAAGAGTAAACCTGGGCCAGTACCGCCTTTAGATTGCGGAATGCGGATTTCGGATTGCGGATTTAAAGAATGATGAGCGGCTCTTGGTTTTCAATCCGCATTCCGCAATCCGCAATCCGAAATCGGTATGCCTCAGGCCGTACTGACCTTAATAGCTCAACAATGCGCCTGATACCGGCCCGTGAGATTAAGGGGACAGGGGGGCCGTTTTGTCTCAATTTCCCACTCTCTGGCGAAAGGAATTAGGGATCATGCCGCGTCTATTTTTCTTGCTCATCCTCATGGGTATCCACTGCTCTATCTCTCTGGCCCAATCGCCGCCGGGTCTTGGTCCGATGCCCTTTCAGTCGCCGACGGTTAGCCGCAGCCAACTGGCCTTCGTTTACGCCGGGAGCGTCTGGATTGTGGAGCGGAGCGGTGGAGAAGCCAGACGGTTGACGACCACTTCGGGCGATGAATCCTCTCCATTCTTCTCGCCGGACGGCTCGCTCATCGCCTTCTCCAAGACTGTCGCCGGCAACACAGATGTTTATGTCACGGCGGTCGCGGGCGGCGAGTTGCGCCGTCTCACTTTTCACCCGGACCTGGACCTGGCCGCCGGCTGGACTTCTGACGGCCAGAACGTGCTCTTTCGCTCGACGCGCTCTTCGGCAGAGATTCTTTTCACCTATCGCTTCTACACAGTCCCCGTCAGCGGCGGGTTTGAGACCGAGCTGCCCCTGCCGACCGGCGCGACCCTGTCATTCTCGCCGGACGGCGCTGCGATTGCCTACACGCCCTACAGAAACCTGGGCGAGTTCTGGCGCAACTATCGCGGCGGGAGAACGACTCCCATCTGGATTGCCAGGCTCGCCGACAGCGCCACGGAAGAGATTCCGCGCCAGAATTCCAACGACTATTATCCGATGTGGCTCGGCGACATCATCTACTTCGTCTCGGACCGCACGTTGACCGCCAACCTCTTCGCCTACGACACGCGCACCAGAAAGATCAGCCAGTTGACGCGCTTCGAAAAGTACGACATCCGGTCCGCTTCCGCTGGCGGCGACGCGATTGTCTTTGTGCGCGAGGGCGCGGTCCATCTCTACGATCTGAAGACGGGCCAGACGCGCTCCGTGGAGATACGCATCAAAGCGGATTTCCCCGAGGTGAAACCGCGCAAGCAGAAGCTGGAGCGCTGGCTCTACGATTACAACCTCTCCCCGACTGGCGCGCAGCTGGTCTTTGAAGCGCGCGGCGAGATTTTCACTTTCGAGAGCGAGAAGGGCGCGTTTCGCAACCTCACCGGGTCCCACGGGGTGGCCGAGCGCTCCCCGGTCTGGTCGCCGGACGGGAAAACCATTGCCTACTTCTCCGACGAGTCTGGCGAGTACCAGTTACACCTCCGCAGCGCCGACGGCAATGGCAACGTCCGCAAAATCCAGATCGAGCCGCGGCCATCCTTTTACAACGAACCTGTCTGGTCACCCGACTCGAAGAAGATTGCCTTCTCCGACAAGCGGCTCGCGCTGTGGTTTGTCGATCTCGAAACGGGCACGGCGCACAAGGTGGACACTTCGACTTTCGCGCGCCAGAGCGCCTTCCAGCCCGCATGGTCAACAGACAGCCGCTGGTTGGCCTACTCCAAGGTTATGCCCAACCGCCTCTCCGCCATCACCCTCTATTCCCTGGAGTCAGGGCGAAGCCATCAAGTGACTGGCACAAGCCTCGACGCGGAGAATCCTGTTTTCGATAAGAACGGTCAGTACCTCTACTTCAACGCAAGCACCAACGCCGCCCCTGCAAAGCTACGCGGCGTCAGTATGTCTGCCGCCCTCCTGTTCGCGCCGCAGGTGACGCGCAGGGTTTACGCGGCCGTGCTGCAAAAGGATGGCTTTTCGCCGCTCGTCGCGTCGCAAAGTCAGGCGAGCGCGGTCAAAGAACTGCGCTCGGGCATTGACGTCGAGAACATTGACCGGCATATTTTGCCGCTCCCCTTCCCGTCGCACAATTTCGCGGACCTCGCTGCGGGGCGGCCCGGTGTGCTTTTCATTCTGGGAAAATGGGTTGACACTTCCGGCGGAGAATCGCCCCCGACGCGCATGCTCTACAAATACGATTTGGCCTCTCGCAAATACGAGAAGTTCGCTGAAGACATACGGGAGTATCGCGTCTCCTCGGACGGCAGCCGCCTCCTCTATCCGAAGGGCGGAAAATATCTGGTGGTCTCCGCCGACCTCCCGCCGAAAGAGGAAGAAGGGAAACTGGACCTGGGCGGCCTGGAGTTTGAGCTGGACCCGCGTGCCGAGTGGCGGCAGATGTTCGACGAAGTCTGGCGCATCGAGCGCGACTATCTCTATTACACGGACCTTCACGGGCAGGACCTCGCGGCGCTCAAAAAGAGGTACGCCGCCTACCTGCCGAACGTCGTGACGCGAAGCGATCTGAACGTCCTTTTCCGCGAGATGCTCTCGCACGTCGCGATCAGCCATCTGTCGGTCAGCGGAGGCGACGTGCCCGCCCCTGTGGAATCGTCACGCCGGGAAAACACAGGCGTGCTCGGCACGGACTACAAAATCGAACAGGACCGCTACCGCATCACGCATATCTATCGCGGCGACAATTCCAGCAACGCGCTCAGAGGGCCTCTGTCGCAGCCGGGCGTCAACGTGAAGGAAGGCGATTATCTACTCGCGGTTGACGGCGAAGAGATAAAGGCATCAGAGAATCTCTATCAATATTTCCGCGGCAAAGCGGGCAAGCCCACCCAGTTGAAGGTCGGCGCGCAGCCGGATGGAGCGGGCGCGCAGACGTTCACGGTCCTGCCGATTGCAAGCGATAATCTGTTACGCGATTTTGAGCGGGTCGAGAACAACCGGCGAAAGGTCCGTGAAATGTCTGGAGGCAGACTGGCCTACGTCTATCTGCCGAACGTTCAGCGCGAGGGCTACGAAATTTTTAACCGCGACTTCTACGCGCAGTTGGACAAGCAGGGACTGATTATTGATGAAAGGTTCAACGCCGGGGGCTACGGCTCCGACTACATCATAGACGTGTTGCGGCGGCAGCCGCTCAATGCCTACGCGTTCCGCGACGGCGAGACGATTCCTTTCCCGGCTGACTTCATGCCCGGTCCGCGAGTCATGTTGACGAGCGAGTTCGCTGGCTCGGGCGGCGATTCGCTGCCCTGGCTCTTCAGGCAGGCTAAGCTCGGACCCTTAGTGGGTAAGCGAACCGCCGGGTTCGGCATAGGTCACTACGTCAACGTGCCGAACCTGTTGGACGGCGGCGATGTGGCCGCTCCGAACAGGGCCTTTTTTAATCCACAAACGGGCGCTTTCGACGTAGAGAACCAGGGGGTCGCGCCGGACATTCAAGTCGGATGGATGCCCGCCGACTGGCGCTCTGGACGCGACCCGCAACTTGAGAAAGCGATCCAGGTCGCGATGGAAGCTCTCAGGAAGCTTCCGCAACAACGAGCCGTCAAGCGCCCTTAGTTCGTGCTTTAGAAAAGTAACGATAGCGAAGCCCCGCGAGGGGCGACAGAATTTAGCCCAGGGCGTTAGCCCTTATCATTACCCACATTTTTCATTTATGGGGCTGTGGGTTGGTTTTGCTGAGCATAAGTCCTTTGTTTGTAACAAAGCATGAGAGACTGCCTCTAAAGATCATGAGCCCCTATGCTCCTTTTA
>DASVXV010000032.1:0-37335 GCA_036392495.1 Pyrinomonadaceae bacterium
AGTGGAGATGGTGATGCCTGGCGATAATGTGGCGATGGAGATTGAGTTGATCACGCCGATTGCCATGGAGAAGGGTTTGAGGTTTGCCATTCGTGAGGGTGGACGCACTGTTGGTGCTGGCACGATCTCCGAAATCGTGGAATAGCTCTCTTTGAAGTTGAGTTGAAGAAACTATGCTGAACGAAAAGATCAGAATCAGACTCAAGGCTTACGATCATCGCGTGCTCGACCAGAGCACCTCCGAGATCGTCGAGACGGCAAAGCGCACGGGCGCGCGCGTCGCGGGGCCGATCCCGCTCCCCACTTTGAAAAACAAGTGGACGGTGCTGCGCTCGCCGCACGTTGATAAGAAATCGCGCGAGCAGTTTGAGATCAGGACGCACAAGCGCCTGATGGATATTCTGGACCCGACGCCGCAGACGGTGGACGCGCTGATGAAGCTGGACCTTCCGGCAGGCGTGGACGTCGAGATCAAAGCGTTTGGCAGACAATAAAACAGGGGATGGGGGCTAGGGGTCAGGGGCCGGTAAGAGGCTTTGACTGATCCCCGGCCCCTGGCCCCCGACACCTGAGGTAAGAGATGATTAACGGAATCATCGGTAAGAAAGTCGGGATGACGCAGATTTTCGCTGCGGATGGCACGGTCACTCCGGTGACCATTATCAAGGCCGGGCCGTGCGTCGTGGTGCAGAAAAAGTCTGCCGCGGGCCGCGACGGCTATAACGCCGTGCAGCTCGGGCTGGTCGAAGACAAGCCCATCAAGCTCAAGAACGTGAACAAGCCGATGCGCGGCCACTTCGAGAAGACCGGCGGGGGCGTCCCCCCGACGCGCGTTCTGAAAGAGTTTCGTCTGGAAGACTCGGCGGACCCGACGAACGTCGGCGACAAAGTCCTTGTTGACCAGTTCGCGGACGGAGACGCCATTGAGGTCATCGGTCGCTCCAAGGGGCGCGGCTTTGCCGGCACGATCAAGCGTCACAATTTCAATCGCGGTCCAGAGTCGCACGGCTCGATGAACGTGCGCGCGCCCGGTTCAATCGGCGCGTCCGCCTACCCGTCGCGCGTCATCAAGGGGACGCGCTCTTCGGGCCACATGGGCGACGAGCGTGTGACCGTGAAGGGGCTGACGGTGGCCCGCGTGGATATCGAGAACAATCTGCTGATGGTGCGCGGCGCAGTTCCGGGCGCAACCGGCAGCGTGGTGATTATTAAAAAAGCAGTGACAAGTAAAAAGTGACAAGTGACAAGTTAAATACTTGTTCTTGCTCGTCACTCGTCACTCGTAACTGGAGTTGAATATGCCTACCGTTAAGGTGCGCAATCTGAAGAACGAAGAGGTCGGCGACCTGGAGTTGTCGGACGTGGTCTTCGGCGCGGAGTTGAACGAAGCGTTGATCCATGCCGCCGTCAGAAATTACATGGCGAACGCGCGCGCGGGAACTGTGGGAACGAAGACGCGCGGCGATGTTTCCGGGTCCGGCAAGAAGCTCTGGAAGCAGAAGGGCACGGGGCGCGCTCGAATCGCCTCGATCCGCAGCCCCCTGTGGGAAGGCGGCGGAAACACGCACGGCCCGCAGGCGCGCGACTGGTCTTACAACCTGCCGAAGAAGATGCGGCGCGGCGCTTTGCGCTCCGCCCTTTCGGAACGCGTCCGCGAGGGGAACGTCGTCGTGCTCGACCAACTCTCGCTCAAGGAGGCGAAGACGAAAAATTTCATCGGTCTCCTCGGCAAGCTGGGGCTCGAAGGCAAGACGCTGATCGTTGACAATCTGGATAACGAGAACCTGCTCCGCGCGTCACGCAACGTCCGGCGCGCGAAAGTCGTCAACAGCTACGGCCTGAACATCTACGACCTGCTCTATCACGACAAGCTGGTCCTTTCACGCGCCGCCGCCCTGGAACTCGGGGAACTTCTCGATCCGAGGGCGAAGAAGGACGAAGCCGAGAGCGAAGAGAGTGCGGAAGAGACCCGAGGCGCGGCCGAGGAGGTCGCCGGGCAGGATGAAGAAGCGACAGAGGAGGCGGCATAAGAGATGAGAACAGTTTGGGACATCATCAAGTCGCCAGTGATTACCGAGAAGGCGCTCGTCGCGAAAGAAGAGACGCAGGACGCGCGGCAGCTTTTGACCTTCCGCGTTGACCGTCACGCGACCAAGCCCGAGATCAAGTCCGCGGTCGAGACGATCTTCCAGGTCCAGGTTGACGCTGTCCGCACGGTCAACTACATGGGCAAGATCAAGCGCCGCGGGCGCTACGAAGGGCGCAAGCCTTCGTGGAAGAAAGCCTACGTCACTTTGAAACAGGGCGAGAAGCCG
Source organism: Pyrinomonadaceae bacterium (assembly GCA_036392495.1). Lineage (GTDB taxonomy): Bacteria > Acidobacteriota > Blastocatellia > Pyrinomonadales > Pyrinomonadaceae > QHXM01. The sequence continues at coordinate 2,316 of DASVXV010000032.1, forward strand.
CTCGATTACGGCGAAGCAATCTAGAAAGCAGGGGACAGGGATCAGGGGCCGGGGGCCAGTGAAAAGCTCTTAACCGACCCCTGGCCCCTGACACCCGGCCCCTAATAAAGATATGGGCATCAAGAAACTTACACCGACATCACCGGCGCGTCGCTACCAGACCTATTTGACGCGCGACGAGTTAACGGTTGGCGCCGAGCCAGAGAAGTCGCTGCTTGAGCCGAAGAAGCGCATCTCGGGTCGCAACAACGACGGGCGCATTACGGTGCGTCGTCGTGGCGGCGGCCACAAGCGTTTCTACCGCATTATTGACTTCAAGCGCGACAAAGCGGGCGTTCCGGGCCGCGTCACTCAGATAGAGTATGACCCGAACCGTTCGGCGCACATCGCGCTCATCACCTACCTGGATGGCGAGAAGCGCTACATCATCGCGCCCATCGGGCTGGAAGTCGGTAAGACCGTGATGAGCGGCCCAGAGGCGGACATTCTGCCGGGCAATGCCCTGCCGATTCGCAACATCCCTCTGGGAACGCAGATTCACAACATCGAGCTCAGGCCCGGCAAAGGCGGGCAGATGGCCAGAAGCGCAGGCTCTTTCGCGCAGGTGCTGGCGAAAGAGGGCGACTACGCGCAACTGCGTATGCCTTCGGGCGAGGTCCGGCGCGTCCCAGTAGTATGCATGGCGACAGTGGGCCAGGTCGGCAACGTCGAGCACGAGAATGTTTCTTACGGCAAGGCCGGGCGCTCGCGCTGGAAGGGCATTCGTCCCCACGTGCGCGGCGTGGCGATGAATCCGGTGGATCACCCGCACGGTGGTGGCGAAGGTAAAACCTCCGGCGGACGTAATCCCGTCACCCCCTGGGGACAGCCGACGCGCGGCTACAAGACGCGCAGCAACAAACGCACGCAGAAGATGATCGTGCGGGATAGAAGAGTTAAATAATAATTATGAGTTTTGAATTTTGAATTAAAAGTTTTCGGCCTTAATTCATAACTCAACATTAAAAATTCATAATTTTTGTGAGCGGAGCGAACAAAACAGATGGCACGTTCAGTTAAAAAAGGTGCGTTCGTTGATAAGAGCATCGCGAAGGCTGTAGAGCGCATTCGTGCGGGCAGCGCGCGGCCTCCGGCAATCAAGACCTGGTCGCGTCGTTCGACCATCACGCCCGACATGGTCGGACTGACCTTCGGGGTTCACAACGGCAAGCGACACCTGCCGATCTACGTGACCGAGAACATGGTCGGTCACAAGCTCGGCGAGTTTGCGCCGACGCGGACCTTCAAGGGCCATTCGGGCACGAAGGCTGAAAAGACTGCGAAAGTAGCGAAAAAATAACGTAAATCGTAAATCGTGAATCGTAAATAGAGAAAACCGCTCGACGATTCACGATTTACGATTCACGATTCACGAGGAAATCATGGAAGCAAGAGCGAGTGCAAAGTATCTACGCGGGTCGGCGCAGAAGGCGCGGCTCGTCATAGATATGATTCGCGGTAAGAACGTCAACCAGGCTTTGGCGATTTTGCGGTTCACGAATAAGCGTGCGGCCGACGGCATAGAGAAGTGCGTGCGCTCGGCCATCGCCAACGCGAGCGAGGCAGCGGAGAAAGCCAATGTCTCGATTGATCCGGATGACCTGTGGGTCAAGGCTGCGTTCGTTGATCGCGGACCGACGAAGAATCGTCGCCGCGTTCGCCCCGCACCGCAGGGCCGAGCCTATCGCGAGCGCCGCCATTTCTGCAACGTGACGATTCTCCTCTCAAACGATGAGAAGACGGTCGTCGCGGATGCGAAGAAAAAGGGCGGGAAGGCTGAAGAAGCCAAGCCCGCGAAGCTCGAAGAGAGCAAGGGCCGCAAGCGCGGCGGGGCGGCAGCAGCGCCGCGTGCCAAGCGCGCCGCATCGTCCAAGGACGAAGGCGAAAAGAAAGCGACCAAGAAGAGCGCCTCAAAGAAGAGCGAGAGCGCTGAAGAGACCGAAGAATAGTTATGAATTTTGAGTTTTGAATTTTGAATTCTCGGCTTTAATTCAAAACTCAAAATTCAACATTCAGAATTTGGAGAATTATAGTGGGTCAGAAAGTTCATCCATACGGCTTCCGCCTCGGCTACAACAAGGATTGGCACTCGCACTGGTACGCGAAGCGCCAGTTTGGCGAATATCTGCTGGAAGACCTGAAGCTGAAGCGCGAGCTGAAACAGAAGTTCACGGGAGCGGGCGTCAGCCACGTTGACGTGGAGCGCGCGGCCAATCGCCTGAAGATCATCATCTACACCTCTCGTCCGGGCATCATCATCGGGCGCAAAGGGGCAGAGATTGACAAGCTCAAGGGCGATCTTTCGGCGCGCACGGGGCGCGAAGTGCTCGTCTCGATCCAGGAGATTCACAAGCCTGAATTGAACGCGCAGCTCCAGGCGGAAAAGATCGCGGCGCAGCTTGAGAAGCGCATCGCTTTTCGCCGCGCCATGCGCAAGGCCGTCGAGGAATCCTTACGCTTCGGCGCGCAGGGCATCAAGGTCAAAGTCTCTGGCCGCCTGAACGGCGCAGAGATTGCGCGCAGCGAGTGGCACCTGCAAGGGCAGCTTCCTCTGCACACCTTGCGCGCGGACGTTGACTACGGCCTCGCCGAGGCGCACACGACTTTCGGCGTCATCGGCGTCAAGGTCTGGATTTACAGGGGCGAGATTCTAGACCCGAAAGCTGCTATGGCGCGCGGGACGGGCACAGACCCGATCAACGAGCCGGCCGCGCCGGGTGGGCGCGGCGAGCGCCGACCGCGCACGCGCCGCGAACGCGAGGGCCGCGATGGTGAGCGCGGCGAACGCGGAGATCGCGGAGATCGCCGCGGACGCGGGGGAGAGAACAGAGGATAAAAAGGGGCCAGGTGTCAGGGGCCAGGGGCCGGTAAAAGCAAAATACCGGCCCCCGACCCCCGACCCCAAACCCCGTGTTGAGCGGAGCGAAACATTATGTTGATGCCGAAAAAGGTAAAGCACCGGAAGCAGATGAAGGGGCGCATGACGGGTGTCGCGAATCGCGGCGGCGCGATCAGTTTCGGTGAGTACGGGTTGAAGTGCCTGGAGCCCGCGTGGATTACGGACCGCCAGATCGAGGCGGCGCGTATCGCCATGACGCGCCACATCAAACGCGGCGGCAAAATCTGGATCCGCATGTTCCCGGATAAGCCCATCACCAAGAAGCCCGCGGAAACACGCATGGGCAAAGGCAAGGGCGCGCCGGAATACTGGGTCGCGGTCGTCAAGCCCGGACGCATCCTTTACGAGATTGAGGGCGTGGACGAGACGACGGCGCGCGAGGCGATGCGCCTGGCCGCGCAGAAACTCCCGATCAAGACGAAGTTTGTCTCGCGCAGAGACCAAGAAGGAGGCGCTATTTAAGTTTTGAATTATGAATTTTGAATTATGAGTTAAGGCTTTCAATTCAAAATTCAAAACTCATAATTCAAAACTTTGTGAGCGGAGCGAACAAGAAATGGTTAAGAGACGCGAAGAGATAGATCGGCTGCGCGACACGTCGGATGAAGATTTGCAGAGCGAGGCGGCCCGCCTGAAAGAGTCGCTCTTTCGGTTGAATTTTAAGCTGGCGCTCGGCGAAGTTGACGCGATCAAGAACATTCGGCAGGAGAAAAAATCCCTGGCGCGGATTCAGACCATGATGCGCGAGCGCCAGGCGCAAAACGAGTAAATCGTCAATCGTAAATCGTGAATAGAAAAAACCTGTTCTGACGATTTACGATTCACGATTCACGATTGACGAGGATTTGAGATGGCAGAAGATAATCAGGAAGACGTGAAACCAGCCGACGACGCGACGACGGTAGCTGAGGAGACGAAGGCCGGCGAGACGCTGGCGCACGCGGTCGCCCCGAACGTTGATTCGCAGCCCGGCGACGCTTCGGGGGCGGAAGCCGGAAAGCGCGGCAATCGCGCGCAGAAAATCGGCATCGTCGCTTCGGACAAGATGGAGAAGACTGTCGTCGTGCGAGTTGATCGTCTGGTCAAGCACCAGAAGTATCGCCGCTACGTGCGCCGGACCTCGAAGTTCATGGCGCATGACGAGACGGGCGCGACCATCGGCGACAAGGTGCGAATCGTGGAGACGCGACCGCTCTCGGCCAGGAAACGCTGGCGCGTGGTCGAGATTGTGCAGAAAGCAGAAAAATAGGGGCCGGGTGACAGGGGACAGGGGCCGGTGAGAAAACAAGTTATTACCGACCCCTGACCCCTGGCCCCCGATCCCCGATACGGAGTGAGCAAGCAATGATTCAGATGCAGACCTCTCTGGAGGTGGCCGACAATTCGGGGGCGCGGCGCGTGGAAATGATCATGCCGATTGGCGGGTCAACGGGCAAGATCGCTTCTCTCGGTGACCGCATCAAGGTCACCGTCAAAGAGGCCACGCCGGACGGGACAATTAAGAAGGGCACGGTGCAGAACGCGGTCATCGTTCGCACGCGCAAGGAAGTCCGCCGCAAGGACGGAACCTATATCCGCTTTGACCAGAACGCGGCGGTCTTAATCAAAGAGGACGGCACTCCCATCGGCACGCGCGTCTTCGGGCCGGTGGCGCGTGAGCTTCGGGATAAGAACTACATGAAAATCGTTTCGCTCGCGCCGGAGGTAATCTAACAATGGCTCAAGGAACAAAACGCGCGAAAATCAAGAAGAACGATCAGGTCATCGTGATCGCCGGGCGCGATAAGGGCAAGCGTGGTCGCGTGCTCGAAGTCCTGCCAAGCCGCGGCAAAGTGAAGGTTGAAGGCGCGGGCATGATCAAGAAGCACCAGCGCGCCAACCCGCAGAACAATCGCGGAGGCGGGATCATCGATAAGGAAGCCTACCTGGACATCTCGAACGTGCAGCTGGTTGACCCCGATTCGGGGAAGCCCACGCGTGTCAGGTATGAAGTGGAGAGCGACGGCTCGAAGTCGCGCGTCGCCGCCCGCAGCGGGCAGAGTATAGAGAAATAGGGATTTTAGTAAAGCGCAGACGCCTGGAAACGCACGGTCCGCAAATGTCGGCGGCGAGACCCAGGCCACGGGGGAAGAGAAATGGCAGCGAGGTTAAAAGAGCGATACACGAAAGAGATTGCGCCTGCGATCTCAAAAGAGTTCGGGATTGAGAACCCGATGGCGGTGCCGCGCCTGGAGAAGATAGTCATCAACATGGGCATGGGTGAGGCCATCGCCAACTCCAAGATTCTGGACACGGCGGCCGACGAAGTGCGCGCCATCACGGGCCAGAAGCCCGTCATCACGAAAGCGAAGAAGTCTATCGCGTCGTTCAAATTGCGCCAGGGGATGCCCATCGGCGTGATGGTGACTTTACGCGGCGACCGGATGTATGAGTTCCTCGACCGGCTGGTGTCGGTCGCGCTGCCCCGCGTCAGAGATTTCCGCGGCGTCAGCCCGAAGGCGTTCGACGGGCGTGGCAACTACACCTTGGGCGTGCGCGAGCAGTTGATTTTCCCCGAGATTGATTTTAACAAAGTGGACAAAACGCGCGGCATGAACATCTCGATAGTCACCACCGCGCGCAACGACGAGCAGGCGCGCGCGCTCCTGAAAGCGCTGGGCATGCCGTTCAGACAGTAAAAGAGGGGCCAGGGGTTAGGGGCCGGGGGTCGGTAAAGCAAAGACCTCTTCCGGCCCCCGGCCCCCAGCCCCCGATCCCTGAGGTTTTATGGCAAAGAAATCACTGATTGCGAAGTCGAACCGGAAGCCGAAATTTTCTTCGCGCGCCTATACGCGCTGCAAGCGTTGCGGTCGCCCGCGCGCTTACCTGCGCAAATTCAACCTGTGCCGCATCTGCTTCCGCGAGTTGGCGCTCCAGGGGCAGATTCCGGGCGTCGTGAAATCGAGTTGGTAAGAAAAATAGGGGCCGGGTGACAGGGGCCGGGGGCCGGTAAAAGCAACTGCTCTTGCTGACCCCTGACCCCCAGCCCCCGACCCCTACGAACGGAGTGAGTAATGACTGATCCTATAGCCGATATGCTGGCGCGCATTCGTAATGCGATAACTGCAAAGCACTCGCGCGTTGATATTCCGGCCTCGAAATTGAAGCTTGAGATCGCCCGCATTCTGAAGGAAGAGGGCTACATCAACAACTTCGTCGTCAAGGGCGACGGGACGAAGCGCACGATTCGTATCTTCCTGCGCTATGACGCGCGCGGCACGAGCTCCATCACGCACCTCGAAAGGGTGTCGCGGCCTGGCCGCCGCGTTTACATGGGGGCGACTGAGATTCCGAAAGTGCTGGGCGGCTACGGCATCAACATCGTCTCGACTTCGCGCGGCCTGATGAGCGGCAAGGCCGCCCGCCGCGAGAACATCGGCGGCGAAGTGCTGGCACAAATTTATTAAACGCTGAAGTCTGAACGATGAACGCTGAAGTAAAAGCATTCAGTTCATCGTTCCGCGTTCCGCGTTCATCGTTGAGGTAATTATGTCTCGCATTGGAAAGAAAGCTATCACGGTTCCGAAGGGCGTCACGGTTACGATCCGCGACGGTGAGTTGGAAGTAAAGGGCGCGAAGGGCACCTTGCGCACGCCCGTCCCCGAAGGCATCAACTTCAAGCAGGACGGCGATCAGTTGGTGGCCGAGCGCGCCTCCGATGATCTGGCGGCGCAGCACGGTCTGGCGCGCGCGCTGGCTAACAATGCCATCGTCGGCGTCACCGAGGGCTTCACCAGGAAGATGGACGTGGTCGGCGTCGGCTATAAGGCGGACGTGCAGGGCAAGAAGATCGTCTTTGCCCTCGGCTACTCGCATCCGATTGAGTTCCCGCTGCCCGAGGGGATTGAAGCGAAGGCCGAGCGCGTCGCGACTAAGACGAGCATCCAGCAGTACCAGACGACGCTGACGCTCTCTGGCATTGACAAGCAGAAACTCGGCCAGGTGGCCGCGGAGATGCACAAGCTGCGCAAGCCCGACGCCTACAAGGGCAAAGGCGTGCGCTACGCTGACGTCCCGATCAAGCTGAAACCAGGGAAGACAGGGAAGTAAACTATGAGCGATGAACGATGAACGCGGAATGAAAAGCATTTAATTCATCGTTCATCGTTCATCGTTTGGAGAAATTATGGCACAGAGAAATAGAGCGGCAGTTCGCAGCGCGGTACACAGGCGCATTCGTCGCAAGGTGCGCGGCTCCACGGAGCGCCCGCGCCTGGCGGTCTATCGCAGCATCAATCACATCTACGCCCAGGTCATTGACGACGAGCGCGGGCAGACAATTGTTTCCGCCTCGACGACGGAAAAAGATTTGCGGGGCGCGACGGGCGGGAACGTCGAGGCGGCCGCGCGCGTCGGGCGCACCATCGCCGAGCGCGCTCTGGCGGCAGGCATCAGCAGCGTCGTCTTCGACCGCGGCGGCTATCTTTACCACGGCCGCGTCAAAGCCTTGACGGATGCCGCGCGCGAGGCCGGATTGAATAAAGATGAAACGGCTGCTCCGGCTGAGGGCGGCGAGGATAACGGGGAGCAGTAATGAGACAACCGAGACAACGTATTCCGGCGCAGGGACTCGACCTGAAAGACCAGGTCATCTCGATCAACCGCGTCACCAAAGTGGTCAAGGGCGGCAAGAATCTGAGTTTTGCGGCGCTCGTCGTCGTGGGCGACGAGTCCGGCCACGTGGGCTTCGGCACGGGCAAGGCGCGCGAAGTGCCGCTTGCCATCAAGAAGGGCATCGAAGCCGCCAAGAAGAATCTGATCCGCGTGCCGCTCATCAACAACACGCTGCCGCACCAGTTAATCGGAAGATTCGGCGCGGGCCGCGTTCTGATGAAACCGGCCTCGGAAGGGACTGGCGTCATCGCCGGCGGCGCGGTGCGCGCGGTCATGCAGGCCGTGGGCGTTCACGACGTCCGCACGAAGGTCCTGGGCTCCAGCAACCCGCACAACGTCGTGCGCGCGACCTTCGACGGTCTCCTCAAGATGAAAGACCCGATGGAATTGGCGCGCCTGCGCGGTAAGCAGGTGGAAGAACTGTAAAAACCGTAAATCGTAAATCGTAAATCGTGAATCGTAAATCGAAAAGAAAGGCCGTTCGTCCACTCACGATTTACCATTTACGATTCACGATTTACGATTCACGATTCACGAGGTTTTGAAATGGCTGACGAGAAAAAAGAGCAGGCTCAGGATGGCGGGAAGCTTCGTATCCAGTATTATCGCAGTTTCATCGCTGCGCCGAAGGCGCATAAGCAGATCGTCAAGAGCCTCGGCCTGACGAAATTAAACCAGGTGGTCGAGCGCCCGGACACGCCGGCGACGCGCGGCTTCGTCGCTAAAGTTCCGCACCTGATACGAATCATTGAATAGCTGGGGCCGGGTGTCAGGGGCCAGGGGCCGGTAAAAGCAAAATACCGGCCCCTGGCCCCCGGCCCCCGACCCCCGATTTACGGAGTAAATCATGGCAATTGGTCTTAATAATCTACGCGCCCCGAAGGGCTCGACGCATAAGAAGAAGCGTGTCGGACGCGGTCCGGGCACGGGCCTTGGCAAAACTGCCGGGCGCGGCGAGAAGGGGCAGAAATCTCGTTCGGGCTACTCGTCTAAAATCGGATTTGAAGGCGGCCAGATGCCTCTGCATCGCAGACTCCCGAAGCGCGGATTCACCAACATCTTCAAGAAAGAGTGGATCGAGGTCAGCCTCTCTTCGCTCGATAAGAATTTCGAGGCCAACGATGAGATAACCCCGGAGCTGCTGCACGAGCGCGGGCTGATTAAGAAAGCCAGGCGCGACGTGGTCGTTCTCGGCACCGGCGAAGTCTCAAAGGCGCTCCGCATCTCGGCGCACCGTTTTACGAAGAGCGCGCGAGAGAAGATCGAGAAAGCCGGCGGCGCGGCAACGTTAATACAGTGACGAGTTGCAAGTGACGAGTGACCAGCAAGAGCGCTTTAACTCGTCACCTGTCACTCGTCACTCGTCACCGTTTTAGGGGGCAATCGTATGGAAAAGTTTTTCGCCGCCATTCGCAACATCTTTCAGGTCCAGGACCTGCGCAAGCGCATCTTCTTTACGCTGGGGTTGCTGGCGATCTATCGCGTCGGCTCGCACATCACCGCGCCCGGAATTGATAGTGACCTGCTGGCGAAGCAGTGGGAGAAGGTCGGCGGCGGCCTGCTCGGCGTGCTCGACCTCTTCTCGGGCGGAAACTTCCGCACGATCTCCGTCTTCGCGCTCGGCGTCACGCCGTACATCACCGCCTCCATCATCTTACAGTTGATGACCGTCGTCTCCCCGCAGCTCAAGAAGCTACAGGAAGAGGGCGAGATGGGGCGGCAGAAGCTTAACCAGTGGACGCGGTATTTGACGGTCGGCCTGGCTGCCATCCAGACATTCTTCGTGGCGAGCTGGTTGCAGTCCATCGGCGTTACCAATCCCAACATCATCGGCGGCAAAAAATTCCTGATCCTGACCGCCCTCATTCTGACGACCGGCACGATTTTCGTCATGTGGCTCGGCGAGCAGATTACGGAGCGCGGCGTCGGCAACGGAATCTCCCTGCTGATCTTCGCGGGCATCGTCATCGGTCTCCCACGCGGGGTCCAGCAAGTCGCCGAGCGTTTGGGCCGCGGTGACGCAATGGAGACGGTCGGAGTCATCGCGATGGTGCTTGCGCTCGTCATTCTCATCGCGTTTATCGTCTTCATCGAATCGGGACGACGCAAGATCGCCGTGAGCTACGCGAAACGGCACGTCGGGCGGCAGATGGTCGGCGGACAACAAACGACCATGCCGCTCAAAGTCAACATGGCCGGCGTGATCCCCGTCATCTTCGCGTCCTCCGTGCTGTCAATGCCGCAGAGCCTGTTCTCCGCTTTCCCGCCGGCCGATCCGAATTCCACCTGGGGGAAAATCTACAGCTTCTTCCAGTTGTTCCACGGCGGCGACCCGTACTACGAGCTGATTTTCATCACGCTCATCATCTTCTTCACCTTCTTCTATGTTTCCATCGTCTTCAACGTGGAAGAGGTGGCCGATAATCTGCGTAAGCATGGCGGCTTTATGCCGGGCATCAGGCCGGGCAGGGCGACGGCGGAATATCTGCGTACCATTCTGACGCGGCTGACAATCGTCGGCGCGGTCTATCTGGCCTTCATCGCTTTCGTCCCGCAGTTGATGCTCAGCGGTTTTAAGGTCGGTCGCTTGCCGTTTATCGGCGCGTGGCTGGAGAGCTTCGTGACCACCACGCCGGGACTTTCGTGGATTCCCAACGGCATGGGCTATCAGTTCTATTTCGGCGGCACGAGTCTGCTGATTCTTGTCGGCGTGGCGATGGACACCGTCGCGCAGATCGAGTCACAACTCGTAATGCGCAACTACGAGGGCTTCCTCGGCGGCGGGAGTCGCATGCGCGGACGCAGAGCGTGAAAAGCGGGGGCCGGGGGACAGGGGTCAGGGGCCGGTAAAAGGCTTTCGCTGACCCCCGACCCCCGACCCCCGACCCCCGACTTATGTCAAAGATCATCGTCTTGATGGGTGCGCCGGGCGCTGGGAAGGGAACGCAGGCGCGTCTTCTTCAAGAGCGTCACCACCTCCCACAGATTTCGACGGGCGATATCTTTCGCGCCATGAAGGATGCGGAGACGCCCCTCGGGGAAGAAGTGCGCGCGATTATGAACTCCGGAAGACTCGTTCCGGATGAGCTGACGATCCGCGTCGTCAGGGAGCGCACAGGGCGCGCTGATTGCAACGACGGCTATATTCTGGACGGCTTCCCGCGCACGACGGTCCAGGCCGCAATGCTCGAAAATTTAGCGGCCGAGCAGGGCAAGAAGATTTTGGCCATAGAGGTTGCCGTGCCTTTCGAGATTTTAGAGAAAAGGATGGTGGGCCGCCGTTCGTGTCCGGTCTGCGGCGAGATTTACAACATCTATTTCAAGCCGCCCAAGTCGGACAGCGTTTGTGATCTGCACCCGGAAGCTCAGCTCATTCAGCGCTCCGACGACACGACGGAAAAGGCTAAAATCAGGCTCGCGACCTATGAACAGCAGACGCGGCCTCTGCTCGATTATTACGAGTCGTCCGGGCGCCTCCATCGTGTTGACGGGACGCTCGACCCGGAAACTATTTACGCGGACATCGAAAAGATCGTAAATGGTAAATCGTGAATCGTAAATCGTGGGTTCTTCCATTCACGATTTACGATTCACGATTCACGAACAAATGATTATCGGGAAATCCAGAAAAGAGTTGGAGAAGATGCGCGCCGCCGGGCAACTGGTCGGGCGCGTGCTTCAAGAACTGCGCCGGATGGTTGAGCCGGGCATCACGACGCTCGAATTTGACATGGCCGCGGAGAAGATGATCCGCGACGCCGGTGCCCTGCCGACCTTCAAAGGCTATCACGGTTTCCCTTTCTCCATCTGCGCCTCCGTCAACGAGCAGGTCGTGCACGGCTTCCCTTCCGGCTATAAGCTGCGGGAAGGCGATATCTTCTCGATTGACATCGGCGCGACGCTCGAAGGTTTCGTAGGGGATACGGCGACGACCGTCCCCGTGGGGCGTGTCGGTGAGGATTTATTGCGACTTATCCGCGTCACGGAAGAGTGTCTTGAGCGGGCCATCGAGCAGTGCCGCGAGGGGAAACACTTAGGTGACATCGGCTGGGCCGTTCAGAGCCATGCCGAAGCGCACGGCTACTCTGTCGTCCGCGAATACGTCGGCCACGGCATCGGGCGGCGGATGCACGAGGACCCGCAGATCCCCAATTACGGGACGCCCGGTAAGGGCGCGAAGATCAAAAAAGGGTATGTTTTTGCCGTCGAGCCGATGATTAACATCGGCACTTACGAGACGAAGGTCCTGAAGGACGGCTGGACGGTCGTCACTCTCGACGGGAAGCCTTCCGCGCACTGCGAGCATACGATTGCCATCACGGAAAACGGCCCGGAAGTGTTTACACGGGTCATCGGGGCCGAGCGAAAGCAGATGGAAGCCGTGGGCGTGTAAGTCTTACCCCCAGCGCGGCTTGGAAAAAAAATTGGCCTGTGCTAATATGTGCAGTTTGCGAGTGGAGGCAAATTTAACCTATAGAGGTATATGGCGAAAGAAGAAGCGATAGAAGTGATGGCGAAAGTCCTGGAGACCTTGCCGAACGCGATGTTCCGCGTCGAATTGGAGGATAACCAGCACCAGGTGTTGGCTCACATCTCCGGCAAGATGCGCAAGCACTTCATACGGATTCTTCCGGGCGACCGCGTGCTCGTGGAACTTTCGCCGTACGACCTCAATCGTGGCCGGATTACCTACCGCTACAAATAGACGTCGGGTTTTCAGTTAAAAGGACGAGGGCGAGATGAAGGTCAGAGCTTCAGTCAAAAAGATGTGCGATAACTGCAAGATCATCCACCGCAAAGGGGTGGTGAGGGTGATCTGCACCAACCCGAAGCATAAGCAGCGTCAGGGATAAACTTTTTTTGGAGAATTAAAGGAATGGCTCGTGTAGCTGGTGTTGATCTCCCGCCTAATAAGCGCGCGCAGATCGGCCTCACATACATTTACGGCATCGGGCGCCCGCGCGCGACCTCGATCTTGAACGAGGCGCAGATCAGCGTGGATACGCGCGTCCGGGATTTGAGCGAAGACGAACTGGGTCGCATCCGCGCCATCATTGATGGGCAGGGTGAGATCGAGGGAGACCTGCGCAAACGCGTGCAGATGGACATCAAGCGTTTGATGGACATCGGCTGCTACAGGGGATTGCGCCATCGGCGCGGCCTCCCCGTGCGCGGGCAACGCACGCACACCAACGCGCGCACACGCAAAGGCCCGCGCCGCGCGACCATCGCGAAGAAGAAAGCGCCGGGCAAGAAATAAGAAATAGGGGCCGGGGGCTAGGGGTCAGGGGCCGGTAAGAGGCTTTGACTGATCCCCGGCCCCTGACCCCCGACACCTAAAATTATGGCAAAAGCAGCAGGCGGAAAAAAGAAGGTCTTTCGAAAGAAAGAGAAGAAGAATATCCCGAACGGGATCGCGTATATCTCTGCGTCGTTCAATAACACGATGATTTCGATTACCGATCTCGAAGGGAATCTGATTTCGCAGTCGTCGTCAGGCGCGCGCGGTTTCCGCGGCTCGCGCAAAGGCACTCCGTTCGCCGCCCAGCAGGCGGCGTGGGAGGCTGCGAAAAAGGCGCAAGAGGCCGGGATGCAGCAGTGCGAAGTGCGCGTGAAGGGGCCGGGCGGCGGGCGCGAGTCAGCCATCCGCGCCATCAATAACGCGGGCATTCGTGTGACGACGATTCGTGACACGACGCCGATCCCGCACAACGGCTGCCGCCCGCCGAAGCGAAGACGAGTGTAGTAGTGAGAGTGACAAGTGACAAGTGACAAGTGACAGGCAAGAACGCTTTTACTCGTCACTTGTCACTCGTCACTCGTCACTGTTTTTGAAACCTAAAGGATGAAGGGCGACCTATCAGGCGTCTGTAAACTTTTCCGTCTATCAGATAGACCGGAGGCAAAAAGAGAGTGGCTAGGTATAGAGATGCGGTGTGCCGTTTGTGCCGCCGCGAAGGTGCAAAACTTTTCCTGAAGGGCGACCGTTGTTATAAGCCCTCGTGTCCGATTGAGAAGCGCGGCACACAGCCGCCCGGGCAGCACGGCTTAAACGCCCGGCGCGGCAAGGCGCTCGTCGGTTACGGTCAGCAATTGCGCGAGAAGCAGAAAGTCAAGCGCATTTATTTCATCCTCGAAGGCCAGTTCCGCAACTACTTCGAAAAGGCTGCGCGCCAGCGCGGCATTACTGGCGAGAATCTGCTCTTCTTGCTCGAACGCCGCCTTGATAATGCGGTCTATCGCGCCGGCTTTTCGACTTCGCGTCGTCAGGCGCGCCAGCTCGTCAATCACGGTCACATCGAAGTCAACGGGCGCAAAGTTGACATCCCTTCTTTCCAGATCAAGGTCGGCGATATCATCAGCGTCAAGGAGGCCAGCCGTAAGAACCCGCACATTGAAGGCGCGTGGCAGACGGCTGCCGGGCGCGGGCGTCCGAGCTGGATAGCTCCAGCGGACGGCGCGGACATGAGCGCGCGCATTGACACTTTGCCGACGCGCGCCGACATTGACCGTTCGATCAACGAGCAACTGATCGTCGAGCTTTATAGTAAATAAGTAGTCTGGAGTCTGAAGTCTGGAGTCTGGAGTCAAAGGCCAAAACAAATCGCTTTTGACATCGGACCCCAGACTCTGAGACTCCGGACTCCAGACTCAAAAAAATTATGGCTATGGATCAAAATAATCTCTGGACGGGTTTTCAGATGCCGCGCCGCCTGGCGGCAGATACGGACACGATGACGGATCGCTACGGCCGCTTCTCAGCGCAACCGTTCGAGCGTGGTTTCGGGACGACCGTCGGCAATTCACTCAGGCGCGCTCTGCTCTCTTCCATCGAAGGCTCGGCGATAACGGCCGTCAAGATCGAAGGCGTTGAGCACGAGTTCTCTTCCATCAACGGCGTGGTCGAGGACGCGACGGACGTGATCTTGAACTTGAAGCAGGTGCCTTTCAAGCTCCACGGCGGCGAGGCCAAGACGCTCACCATCAATAAAGAGGGCGCGGGCGAAGTCACGAGCGCGGACATCGAAGCGGATGCCGACGTCGAGGTGCTGGACCCAAACGTTCACATTGCGACGGTCGGCGAAGGCGGAAGTCTCCGGATCGAGATGCGCCTCAAGCGCGGGCGCGGCTACGTCTCGGCGGACCGAAACTTTGACGAAGACTTGAGCCTCGGCTACATCCCGATTGATTCGGTCCACACGCCTGTCAAGAAGGTCAACTACACGGTCGAAGCCGCCCGTTTGGGTCAGAACACGGAATTCGACAAGCTGACCATCGAAGTTTGGACCGACGGGTCTGTGAAACCCGACGACGCGATTGGGCTTGCGGCCAAGTTGATCAAAGATCACATGTCCATCTTCATCAACTTCGAAGAGGACACGGACGATTTCGCGTACGCGAATATCGAGCGGCCGCCGTTGCCGCGCAACGACCAGCTGGATCGCTCGGTGGACGAGCTCGAACTTTCGGTCCGCTCCTACAACTGCCTGAAGAACGCGGACATTCGCACCATCCGCGACCTCGTGCAGCGCAGTGAGCGCGAGATGCTGGCGACGAAAAACTTCGGCAAGAAGTCCTTGAACGAGATCAAAGACATCCTGAACGGGATGGGACTCGATTTCGGCATGGAGTTTGACGAGCAGGGCAACCCGATCCCGGGCACGGGCGGGCGCGACGGCGATTTGGAAGATTACGTGGATAACGACGAAGAAGAATAGAAGGCAGGGGCCGGGGACCAGGGGCCGGGGGCTAGTAAAAGCTTCTGTCCGGCCCCTGGTCCCCGGCCCCCGACCCCACTAAAGTCATGAGACACCTAAAGGCACACAGGAAACTCGGACGCACGAGCGCGCACCGCATGTCCATGCTGCGCAACCTTGCGACCTCGCTCATTAACGCTCAGGACGAGCGCATCATCACCACGCTGCCGAAGGCGAAAGAGCTGCGCCCGTTCGTCGAGCGCGCCATCACGCTCTCGCGCCACGCGGCGAATCTCGAAGGCGATAACACGGAAGCGCGCTCGGTCCACCTGCGCCGCCAGGCGGCCGTCTTCTTCCACTCCGGCAACCGCCAGCAGAAGGTTTCGACCGGAAGACGCGGAGGGGAGCGTGCGCCGCGCACCGCCGGAGTGCTCGCTCTGCGCCGGCTCTTCGACGAGCTGGGCGAGCGTTTTAAGGACCGCCCGGGCGGGTACACGCGCATTATCAAGCTGGGCCGACGCGACGGCGACAACGCCGAACTCGCCATCATCGAGCTGGTTGATAACCAGCGCGAGCGCGAGGCCATCGAGGCCGCCGCCAAGCGCGCCAAGTCTGCGAGCGGCGGTAAGAAGAAATCCGCCAAAGCGAGTAAAGAGGTCGAGGAGACCAAGAGCCGCCGCGGAGGCCGTAAGGCGGACAAAACTTTCGAGAAGGAAGAGACCACAAAGGCGCGCGGACGCGGGAAGGATGCCGGCGAGCCAGAGCTTGAGGACCAGAAACCGAAGGGCGGGCGCCGCGCGAAGAAAACCGAGAGCACGTCTGCCGAGAAGGATACAGAGTAAGCAAAAGCGTGAAGTGTTAAGGCAAGCGCGCGAGGTCGTTTTGAAAGCGCGCTGGATGCTGGCCGCGAGCCTCAATTGAACCGTCGGCAAAAGCCCCCACGGGACGGTTGAGGCTCTTCGCTTTGTTCAACATGAAAAGGGCTGGCGCGCCCGTCGAAAGGGGCGCTCGCTTGGAGTTGAAAAGAGAATGACCGACCAAGAAGGCGCAACACAAACCGCACGCGAGGAGCGACCGCAGCAGCAACAACCCTCCAGACAGCCCGAGCGCACGGGGGGAACTGGCGGGGCGCGCGAACGCGACAGAGGGCGTCGCCGCCACGGGCAGAGCAGCGGCGGCGGCGGCCAGCGCCGCTCCGAAGCTCAACTTCCGATGGATGAGCTGCGCGATCTCTTCGCGCTCTTTTCCGAGCACGGCCTGACAGAATTCGAGCTTGAGCGCGAGAGCTTCCGCGTCCATCTGGGGCGCAATCTGACGCCGCAGATTATCAGCGCGCCGCCAATCCATGCGGCGCAGGCGTTGGCTCCGGTTGAGCAGACGGCGCCGCCCGCCGTAACCCCCGGCCAGGGAACTGCGGCGACCGCTACGGCCGCGCCCGCGGAGCCGGCCGCGACTGAAGATGAGAGCCTGCACATCATCACTTCACCGATTGTCGGGACCTTCTACCGCTCCCCGTCCCCGACCGCGGAGCCGTTCGTGCGCCTCGGCAGCCATGTGGACCCGGACTCAGTGGTCTGCATCATCGAGGCCATGAAGCTGATGAACGAGATTCAGGCAGAGACCATGGGCGAGATAGCCAAGATTTACGTCGAGAACGGACAGCCAGTCGAATACGGGCAGCCGCTGTTCGGAGTAAAGAAATGAAATTTTGAATTATGAGTTTTGAATTATGAATTGAGGCCAAAAGCTTTTAATTCATAACTCAAAACTCATAATTCATAATTATTTTATGCGTCAGTTCCGTAAAATTTTAATCGCTAATCGCGGCGAGATCGCGTGCCGGATTATCTGGACGTGCAAAGAGATGGGCATCAAGACCGTCGCCGTCCACTCGGTGGCGGACCGCGATTCGCTTCACGTGCTCTTTGCGGACGAGCACATCTGTATCGGACCGTCTCCCTCGGCGCAAAGCTATCTCAACATCCCTGCGATCATCAGCGCGGCCGAAATTTACAACGTTGACGCGATCCATCCCGGTTACGGTTTCCTGGCGGAATCCTCCTACTTCGCGGAAATTTGCGAGGCCTGCAATATCAAGTTCATCGGCCCGCGCTCCAACGTCATCCAGATGATGGGCGACAAAGTGCAGGCGCGCCGTGCCATGCAGGAGGCCGGAGTGCCGATATTGCCCGGCAGCCCCGAACCCCTCGAAACCGAAGAAGAGGCTTTGAAACTGGCGCGTGAGATCGGCTACCCGGTGATCGTCAAGGCTGCCGCAGGAGGGGGCGGGCGCGGCATGCGTATCGTCCGTTCGGAGGAGGAGCTCGGTCCGGCGCTTGAAACAGCCTCGACCGAAGCAGCCGCCGCCTTCAAGAATGGCGACGTTTACATTGAGCGCTACATAGAGCGCCCGCGCCACATAGAGATTCAGGTGCTCGCGGATGAATACGGCGAGTGCGTCCACCTGGGCGAGCGCGAGTGCACGATTCAGCGTCGCCACCAGAAGCTTTTGGAAGAGGCTCCGTCGCCCGTGCTCTCCCCGGAGCTGCGCGAGCAGATGGGCGCAGCGGCGGTCGCCGCCTGCAAGAAGATAGGCTATTCGAGCGCGGGCACTTTCGAGTTTCTCCTGGACGAAGACGAGAAATTCTATTTCATGGAGATGAACACGCGCATCCAGGTCGAGCACCCGGTCACAGAGATGGTGACGCTCGCTGACATCGTGCGCAACCAGATCAGAATCGCGGAAGGCGCGCCCCTGGATTACAAGCAGGCGGACATAGTCATCCGCGGCCACGCCATTGAGTGCCGCATCAATGCCGAAGACCCGGAGACGTTCACGCCTTCGCCCGGTACGATCACGGCTTTCAATTTGCCGGGTGGTCCGGGCGTGCGCGTTGACACGGCCGCCTATCCTGGCTACACCGTGCCCCCTTTTTACGATTCGATGATCGCGAAGGTGATCGTCCATGCGGGCACGCGCGAGCTGGCGATTGCGCGCATGAAGCGTGCGCTTGAAGCGATGGTGGTCGAAGGGATTAAGACGACGATCCCGCTGCAACTGAAGATCATGGACGACCCGAACTTCCGTGCGGGCGATTTTTCGACCAAATTTATGGAGCAGTTTATGGCTGCGAACGGCGCGAAAAATCAGCTCAAAGTGCCCGCCGTCTCGCGTTGACGCGACCCTCGCGGGTCTTTATAATAAACGACTTTTCCGAAGTGGGCGGGGGCTCACCTTAGTGCTGGAGATATAAAGAGATGGCTTACGCAATAATCAAAACTGGCGGCAAACAGTTCCGCGTCGAAGAGGGCAAGACCGTGCGCGTGCCTTCAATCGCCAAGGCGGCGGGCGAGGCGGTCGAACTAGACGTTCTGCTGGTCGCGGGCGGGGATGAGGGGACGAAAGTCGGCTCGGCGCTCGCTGAGGGCGCACGCGTCGCGGCGACCGTCGTGGATCACGGGCGCGATGACAAGATCATCGTCTTCAAGAAGAAGCGCCGCAAGCACTACAAGCGCAAACAGGGCCACCGTCAGGGCTACACGACTTTGAAGATTGATTCAATCGGATAAACGATGAAGTATGAACGCGGAACGATGAATTAAAAACAGTTCATCGTTCATCATTCCGCGTTCATCGTTAGGAGTTTTTATGGCACACAAAAAAGGGGTCGGCTCGTCGCGCAACGGTCGGGACTCGAACTCGCAGCGATTGGGGTTGAAAAAATTTGGCGGCGAGCGCGTGCTCGGGGGGAACATCCTGGCGCGCCAGCGCGGCACGAAGTGGAAGCCTGGCAAAAATGTCGGGCGCGGCAAAGATGACACGCTGTTTGCGATGATCGACGGCATCGTCAAATTCGAAGACAAAGGCCGTTCGGGAAAATTCATCAGCGTCTATCCTGAAGCTGCCGCGACCGAGGGGGCGCCGGCGGCTGCAGCATAAGAATTTGACCGGAAGTCAAAGTCCGAAAGCGACGCCAGCGCCGAGTGCTTCACGCTTCAGACTCGGCTGGCGTCGCTTTTGATTTAACGATAAACGCGGAACGATGAATGATGAATTAAGAGCTTTCATTCAGCGTTCAGCGTTCATCATTCAGCATTTTGTTTATTGATCGTACCAAGATTCGCGTCCGGGGAGGGCACGGCGGAAACGGCGTGACGGCCTTTCGTCGTGAAAAGTTCGTTCCGCGCGGCGGGCCTTCGGGCGGAGACGGCGGGCGCGGGGGCGACGTCTGGCTCGAAGCCGACGAGTCTTTGAATACGCTGCTCCACCTACGTTACAACCCGGAGCACATCGCCGAGCGCGGTCGCCACGGCGAGGGCTCGAATCGCGCCGGACGTGACGGCGAAGACACTTTGGTGCGCGTCCCTGTCGGCACACAGGTCTTCGACGCGGAGAGCGGAGAGTTGCTCAAAGATTTCACGGAGAGCGGCGAGCGCTGGCTGGCAGCGCGCGGCGGGCGCGGCGGCTTTGGCAATTCACACTTCGCCACTTCGACTAATCGCGCGCCGCGTTACCACCAGGAGGGAAGCGAAGGCGAAGAGCTTGAGTTGCAGCTTGAGTTGAAACTGCTGGCCGACGTCGGCCTCGTCGGTTTCCCCAACGCAGGGAAGTCAACGCTTATCTCGACCATCTCGGCGGCCAAGCCGAAGATCGCAGACTATCCTTTCACGACGCTTGAGCCGCACCTGGGCGTGGTTGACATGGGGGAGTTTCGGACCTTCGTCGTGGCAGACATCCCCGGCCTGATCGAAGGGGCGCATCAGGGCGCTGGCCTGGGCGACCGTTTCCTGCGCCACGTCGAGAGGACCAAGCTCCTGCTTCACCTCGTTGACGTTTCATCGCTTTCGGGACGCGACGCGGTCGGCGATTACGAGACTATTAACCGTGAGCTTCGGGCTTACGATGCGCGGCTCGCGATGCGCCCGCAAGTGGTGGTCGCGACCAAGGTGGACGCGCTCGATGAGCCGGAGCGGTTGGAAAGTTTGAAGCGCCGCGCCGCCGCCGACCGCAGACCTTTTTACGCGATCTCTAGCGCGACCGGGCAGGGCGTCCGCGAGCTGGTTAACGCAATCGCGCGCCTGCTTGATGAAATTAACGAAGCGGTCGTGCACGAAGCGGACGGGATGCGCGCGGCTTCCTGATTCGAGATGGACGCAACCTTGCGCATAGGTCTCTACGGCGGGACGTTCGATCCGGTTCATATCGGCCACACGGCTGTGGCCCACGCTCTTTTAAAGCTTTTCGCGCTCGACCGTGTGTTTTTCATCCCGGCTTACGTCGCGCCGCACAAGCGGGACACGGGGGTGACGCCCGCGCTGCATCGTTACGCGATGCTCGCGCTCTCCACACAGTTTGACACGCGCCTCGCGGTCTCGACTGTTGAGATTGATGCGCCGGAGCGCCCTTACACCTATGAGACGCTGTCGCGTTTGCAGTCCTCTTTCGGGCGCGGAGCGCAACTCTTCTTCCTGATGGGTGCGGACTCCTGGGCGGAGATTACGACGTGGCGCGAATGGGAGCGGGTGCTCGCGTCGTCGAATCACATCGTCATGGCGCGCCCCGGATACGAATGGGGGGCGGACCATGTCACGCCCGCGATCCGCGAAAGAATTATTGATCTGCGCGGCGCAGGCGAAGCGGAGGCCCGGCGAGCGGTCGGGGAGAGCGAAGACTTGAAAATCTATCTCACGGACGCTGTGAATATGGACGTTTCGGCGACCACGATTCGTTCGCTCAGGCGAGACGGGCGCGACGATTGGGTCAAACTGGTCTCGCCGGCGGTCGCCGATTACATCAGAAAGTATGGACTTTATAGCAAGGCATGAAAGAGAACTCTTCAATTAAGGAACAGGTCTTACACCCGGAGCAGAGTGCAAAGGCTGCGGCATCCACGAAAGCGCGCAATGATGCGGCGCAGGGCAGCGCGGCGGACAACTGCGCGGAGGAACTGGACGAGCGCATCTGCGCGGCTCTGCGCGCGGCGAGCGATAAGAAAGCCCTGGAGATGGTCGTACTGGACCTGCGCGAGATAGCCAGCTTCACGGACTACTTTTTAATCACAAGCGGCACGAATGTGCGACAGGTGCAGGCCATCGCTGACGAAGTGGTCGAGCGGCTGAAAAAAGAGGGCACGCGCGCGGCACGCGTCGAAGGCTATAACACAGCCGAATGGGTGCTGGTGGACTACGGCGATTTTATCGTGCACGTCTTTGAAGACAAGGCGCGCAAATTCTACGACCTCGAAAGGTTATGGCGTGACGCGGCGCGCGTCTCTTTGCCCCCTGACTTAACGGGCGCTGAAGGCTCTTTGAGAAGAGAATCGTGATCGAGCTCGTGGCGCTGTCGGACGCGATGCGTGAGGTCCTCAGCCTCGCGGAGCGCGCCGCCGCGACGGACGCGAACGTGCTCGTCACAGGAGAATCGGGCGCGGGCAAAGACGCGCTCGCAAGCTTCATTCATGCGCGGTCGAAGCGTGCGGGCGAGATGGTCGTCAAGATTGATTGCGCCGCGCTGCCGGGCGAGTTGCTGGAGGCGGAGCTTTTCGGCTACGAGCGCGGCGCGTTTACCGGCGCGACCGAAGCGCGCCCGGGGCGTCTTGAAGCGGCGCACAGGGGAACGCTCGTCCTGGATGAAATCGCGCACCTCTCCGTGGACGCTCAGGCGAAACTTTTGCGCGTCATCGAGGAGCGTGAATTCGAGAGGCTCGGCGGGCGGCGCGTCATTAAGGTTGCGGCGCGGCTGATCGCGCTGACGAACGTCAATCTGGATGATGCCGTCCGGCGAAGGGTATTTCGTGAGGACCTCTTTTATCGTCTGAACGTTGTGCGGCTTCACGTGCCGCCGCTTCGCGAGCGGCGCGAGGACGTTGAAAAACTCGCTCGCAGCTTTTTGAAAACTTACGCGGCCAAGCACGGACGCGACGTCAACGAAATCGCTCCCGAAGCCCTGAAGATTATCAAGGACTACGAGTTTCCGGGCAACGTGCGCGAGCTGGCAAACACAATCGAGCGCGCTGTAATCGTGGCCGACGGCCAGAAGATTGGGGCTGCGGACTTGCCGGAAGCGTTGCGCGCTGCGGTCACTTCGCAGGAGCGCGGGCAGAAGCGCCGGACGCTCGCGGAGGTCGAGGCGGATCATATCCGCGAGACTCTTGAAGCCACAGGCGGCAACAAATCGGAGGCCGCGCGCCTGCTCGGCATCAGCCGCAAGAATCTCTACGAGAAACTTGCGCGATACAAGATAGGGGATAGGGGCCGGGGGTCGGGGGCCAGTTAAAGGCTCTTACCGACCCCTGATCCCTGACCCCTGTCCCCTGTTTATGCTTTTACGCCTTGTCTGGATCGGGAAGACGAAGAACGAGCATTTGCGCCTGCTCGTGGAGGATTACCTGGGGAGGCTCAGGCGTTTCGTTCGCTGTGAAGTTGCGGAGTTGCGCGAAAGCGCTGCGCGCAGGGCTGCCGAAGGCATCGAAGACGAGGGCCGGCGCATCTTAGGCGCGCTCCGTCCCGACGCTTATCTGGTGCTGCTGGATGTTAAAGGCCGAGAGTGGAGCTCAACTGAGCTTGCGGGCGAGATTGAAAAGTGGCAGACGGGAGGGAAGCGGGAGGTGGCTTTCGTTATCGGCGGCCACAGCGGAGTCTCGGAGGGAGTAATCCAGCGCGCCAATCTCCGCTGGTCTCTGTCGCGCTTAACATTTACGCACGAGATGGCACGCGTCGTTTTGGCCGAGCAATTATACAGGGCTTACACGATCATTCATGGATTGCCATATCAGAAGTAGAACCGGGAGGACTAATCAAAAACGATGGATAAAAGAAAGATTAGAAGCTACAGGGACAGGTTGCTGGACAAGCGCGAGGGCCTCGTCGGTCAGGTCATGGAGGCTGAACAGTACAGCCGCGAGCGCGACTCCGAAGCGACGCAGGACCCTGCGGACATGGCTGCCAACGCGTACACGAAAGAGCTGTTGGTTTCCATGTCGGCGAATGACCGTAAGCTTCTCGAATTAATAGACGAAGCGTTGGGTCGCATCGAGGCCGGCGAATACGGCGAGTGCGTTCACTGCGGCGAGCCCGTTCAGGAGAAGCGCCTGGAAGCAGTGCCCTGGGCGCGCCATTGCCTGCGCTGCCAGGACTTGCAGGAGCGCGGTCTATTGAACGTAGACGAGGAATAGATGTAACCCTTAGTCTCATGACATAATCCTGAGCCTTCAGGTTTGCAGCAACTGCAAACCTGAAGGCTCTTCGCTTTTGCCTGATTCAACGTTAATTAGATTTCAGGCAAGCGTAGCTCCTAACGGAGCTAATACTGAATAGCAATCAAAAGAGAGGAAGAAGACGATCCACGAAATGACACGAAACGACACGAAAACTCGTCTTGTTTCGTGCCATTTCGTGTGATTTCGTGGACGGTCTTGCTCCTCTTTTTCTAGTGCAATCTGGTATAAGAACTTTCGTCCGCCCTGATCTGCAACTGCTGTTATTGATGATGAAGATAAAGCTCACGAATCTCAGTGCCGGCGCAAATGTTCTTTACGATGCCGCGCTGGCGCTCCTTTATCCGCAGCCCTGCGCGGTCTGCGGCGCGGCGGTCGAGTCGCGCGCCGACGGTGTGGCCTGCGCTGCGTGCTGGCAGCGGGCGCGCCTTTACGGGGCGGAAGATCTGATCTGCTGGAAGTGCGGAGTGCCCGCGCCTGTAAATGTCCCTGTCAAAAGGCGCGATGAGGTCCGTTGCAGGCGCTGCGACGGGGAGCCATTCACGGCGGCGCGAGCGTGCGGCGCGTACGAGGGGGCGCTGCGCGCCAGCGTGCTCTCTCTCAAGCGTGAGCCTTTTGTGGCGCGCCGACTCACACGCCTCCTGCTCCAGACACAGCAACGCGCCCCGCTCAACCGGGCCACACGCATCGTCCCCGTGCCGCTTCACGCAGAAAGACTCCGCGAGCGCGGCTTCAATCAGGCGACGATACTCGCAGAGGCGCTGTCTCGTCTGACGGATCTTCCGCTGGACGACCGTAGTCTCATCCGCTCAACTCATACGGAGCGCCACCGCGCTGGAATGGACGAGCGCTCGCGGCGCGAAAGCGTGGAGGATGCTTTTGAAGTCCGCCGCCCGCGCCTCATCGAAAGGGAGCGCATCCTGCTCGTTGATGATGTTTTCACGACGGGCGCAACCGTCTCCTCATGTTCGGCCACGCTCCTGGCAGCTGGAGCGCTGGAGGTGCTTGTGCTCACACTCGCAAGACCCATATAGATGTCAGATGTCAGATGCCAGATGCTGGTGAAGAGCAGAGCAGACCTCTAGCATCAGGCGTCTGACATCTGTATGATGTCACGCATGAAAACCCTATACGATCCGATTGAGCCTTACGACCAGGGCATGCTGAAGGTCTCGCCCGTTCACAACATCTATTACGAGCAGTGCGGTAATCCGCAGGGGCAGCCGGTGGTTTTCCTGCACGGCGGGCCCGGCGGCGGAATCGTCGAAGATTACAGGCGGTTCTTCGACCCGAACGCCTACCGCATAGTCCTTTTCGACCAGCGCGGCTCCGGGAAGTCCACGCCGCACGCGAGTCTCGAAGAGAATACGACGTGGGACCTGGTCTCAGACATCGAGAAGCTGCGCGAACATCTAAGTATAGAGGGCTGGCAGGTCTTCGGCGGTTCATGGGGCAGCACGCTCTCTCTGGCTTATGCACAGACGCACCCGGAGCGAGCGCGCCAACTCGTCCTGCGCGGCATCTTCCTGTGCCGCCCGGAGGAGATTCGCTGGTTCTACCAGGAGGGCGCGAGTTGGATTTTCCCGGACGTGTGGGAAGAGTACCTGAAGGTCATCCCCGAAGCTGAGCGCGGCGATATGGTGAGCGCCTACTATCGCCGCCTGACCAGTGAGAACTATGAGGTCAGGCTCGAAGCTGCGCGAGCCTGGAGCATCTGGGAAGGGAGCACTTCGAAGCTCTTTTTCGATTACAGCATGATCGAAAAGTTCGCCGACCCGGAGTTCGCGCTCGCGTTCGCGCGCATCGAGTGTCACTACTTCATGAACAACGCCTTTTTCGAGACGGAGAACTACCTGATCGAAAACGTCGGCAAGATTCGTCACATTCCGGCCGTCATCGTGCAGGGCCGTTATGATGTCGTCTGCCCGATCAAGAGCGCCTGGGAGTTGCACCGCGCGTGGCCGGAAGCGGACCTTCAGATCACTCCGGATGCGGGACACTCGATGATGGAGCCGGGCAACATCAGCGCGCTCGTTGACGCCACAGACCGTTTCAGGGAAGCAAGCTAAACCACTTTCTACGCCGGAGACCGAGCACCAACCATTGCAGGCCGCTATGCCCCTTGCCGCCGGTACATGTCTGGGTCAGTACGAAATTCGCTCCCCCCTGGGCGCCGGGGGCATGGGTGAGGTCTATCTTGCGCGCGACACCAAGCTCGAACGCACAGTCGCCTTGAAGGTCCTCTCGCCGGAGGTGGCGCACGACAACCGACAGATGGGGCGCTTCGTCCTGGAGGCAAAGGCCGCCTCCGCCCTCTCGCACCCGAACGTCGCCCACATTTACGAGATTGACGAGGCGGAGGGCATGAGCTTCATCGCCATGGAGTATGTCGAGGGCCAGCCGCTCGACCGCCTGATCGGGGGGCATCCGCTCAGCACCCCAGAGATCGTTGACTTCGCATCGCAGATGGCCGACGCGCTTGACGAAGCCCACTCTAAAAAGATAGTCCACCGCGACATCAAGCCGTCGAACATCATCATCACGCCCCGCGGGCGCGTGAAGGTGCTCGACTTCGGTCTGGCAAAGGTGGAGGAGGCCTGGGATCCGTCGAGCGAGATCGCCACACAGGTGAAGACGAACCCGGGCGTCGTCATGGGCACTGTCCCGTACATGTCGCCGGAGCAGGCGCGAGGGAAGGAGGTTGACAGCCGCACGGACATCTGGAGCCTGGGAGTTGTGATGTACCAGATGGCGACCGGGCGTCTGCCCTTCAGAAGCGCGAGCGCGCACGATATGATTAACCTCATCAGCAACTCGCAGCCGAAGGCCATCTCCCATTACAACGATGAAGCGCCCGCCGAGCTGGAGCGGATCATACGCAAGTGTCTGGAGAAGGAGAGAGGGCGGCGCTACCAGTCGGCCGGAGACCTGCTGGTGGACTTGAAGAACCTGAAGCGCGACGACGAGACGGGCGCGACGCGGGTCTTGCGCCAGCGGCGCTCGCGACGCGCGGTCAACTCGCTCGCCGTGCTCCCGCTCGTCAACGTCGGGGCGGACCCGTCGGCAGACTACCTCTCCGACGGCATTACGGAGAGCATCATAGACAGTCTCTCGCAACTGCCCCGGCTGAAAGTCATGGCCCGCTCGACTGTCTTCCGCTACAAGGGAAGAGAAGCGGACGCGCAGGAAGTGGGGCGCGAGCTGGACGTGCAGGCCGTGCTGGCGGGCCGCGTTCAGCTTCAGGGCGGTCGGCTCATCATCAAGGTCGAGCTGGTGGACGTGGCGGACGGCTCGCGTATGTGGGGCGAGCAGTATAACCGCACGCCCTCGGACATCTTCGAGGTGCAGGAAGAGATCGCGCGCGAGATTTCCAAGGGGTTAAGGCTGAAACTCTCTGGCGAGCAGAAAAAGCGGCTGGCGAAACGCTACACGGACGACGCAGCGGCCTACACGCTCTACCTGAAGGGGATTTACCAGAACAGCAAGTGGACGGGCGAGGGCTGGCGCAAGGGCGTCGAATACTTCAACCGCGCGATTGAGGCCGACCCCTCTTACGCGCTCGCTTACGCCGGCCTCGCCAGCTCCTACGTCAAGCTCGGCCTCTTCGGCGCAATGCCGCAGCGGGAGGCTTACCCTAAGGCCCGTGCCGCCGCGTCGAAGGCGCTCCAGATGGACGAGATGCTCGCTGAGGCGCACGGAGCCCTCGGCTTCGTCAAGATGATTGACGAATGGGACTGGCCCGGGACTGAAGCCGAGTACAGGCGCGCCATCGAGCTCAACCCGAACTACGCAGACGTGCACAAGCTCTACGGCTATCACCTGATACACATGTGCCGCTACGATGAAGCCATACGTGAGATGCAGCGCGCTGTCGAGCTCGACCCGCTCTCGCTCGAATACATGACGAGCCTCGGCGATGCATACTATTACGCGCGCCGGTACGATGAGGCTGCGGACCAGCTCTGGAAGGCGCTCGAAATGGAGCCAGGCTACGGCGAGGCGCATCTCTTTCTGGCGCGCACGCGTGAGCAGCAGGGGCGGTTTGACGAGGCCGTCGCGGGCTTCCGCCGCGCGTCCGAGTTGACCGGCGACGTGCCCGCGTCCTCTGGGCTGGGCCGTGGCTACGCGCTCTCCGACAGGGTGGGAAAGGCCCGCGGGATTCTCAGCGAGTTGAAGGAACTATCCAATAGGCGCTACGTGGACCCGACCTACCTGGCGCTCATACACCTGGGCCTGGGCGAGCACGACGAGGCGTTCACGCTGCTGGAGCAGGCTTATGCGGACCATTCCGCCTGGATGGTTCATCTGAAGGCCGAGCCGATGTTCGATGCCGTCCGCGCGGACGCGCGCTTCACGAGCCTGCTCGAACGCGTCGGCCTCTCGTGATCGGGTTATTCAATTATGGCCGTTTGCAGATGGGAACTCTTGAATTGCAGCGGCGAGGCGGTCCACGAAGTTACACGAAACCACACGAAGAGAATGCTGCTTTTGTTTCGTGCCGGTTCGTGTAATTTCGTGGAGAGCTTTTTCTGCGCTTTTATTACCTGACTGGTTTATCAAAGACCATCACGGCCGGGCTAAATTCACTCGCCGCCAGTGCGGCGGAGTAAGGCATGCGCTTCAGTTTACAGCATCAGTATTAATGCCTCGGCGCGGATTTGTCTTAAAGTATCGAAGGATTATGAAACGCTGCCCCACATGCAGGCAGGTGTATTCGGACGAAGCCTTGAACTTTTGCCGCATTGACGGCACGCCGCTCGTCGCCGAGGGCGAGCCTCAGACTCTGCTCTTCAATTCCGGCGCGCAAACGGGCGAAGCCGAAACCGCCGTCTTCCGTCCTTCGAGCGAGGTCAGGAGTCGCGCCGCTACCTCTTCGTCTCTGACGGCGCCGCTCGGGCGCAAGCGTGCCTCGCGCAAAGCGATTGATTCTCTGGCCGTCCTCCCGTTCGTCAACGCGACCGGCGACGCGGAGACGGAATACTTCAGCGACGGCATCACGGAGAGCATCATCAACAGCCTCTCGCAACTCCCGAAGCTGAGGGTCGTGCCGCGCAGCACTGTCTTTCGCTACAAGGGAAGGGACGCGGACCCGCAGGAGGTCGGGCGCGAGCTTGGTGTGCGGGCCGTTTTGACTGGCAGGGTCTTGCAGGTCGGGGATTCCTTCGTCGTCAAGTGTGAGCTGATTGACGTCGAGCAGCACGCGCAAATCTGGGGCGAGCAGTACCGGCGCGAGCTCGCGGACATCTTCAAGGTGGAAGAGGAGATTTCGAAAGAGATTAGCAGCAAGCTCCGGTTCAAGCTGAGCGGCGAAGAGAAGAAACGCCTTGGCAAGCGCTACACAGAGAACACAGCGGCTTATCACCTCTATCTCAAGGGCCGTTACTACACGAATAAACGCACGGAAGAATGGATCAGACGTGGGATCGCCTGTTTTCAGCAGGCGATTGACACGGACCCTAACTACGCGCTCGCTTACGCGGGATTGGCGGACGCCTACGCCTTCCTGGCCTCTTCGACGGGCGGGAGCCGTCCGCGCGATACTTACCCGAAAGCGAAAGCCGCCGCGCTCAAAGCCCTTGAGCTTGATGCGGCGCTCTCCGAAGCTCACGCCTCGCTCGGCTTTTATCATTTGATGTACGACTGGAACTTTGCGGAGGCGGAGCGTGAGTTCAAGCGCTCGGTCAAACTGAACCCCAACTACGCGAACGCTCACGACGGCTACGGATTCCTCCTGAAGGCCACTGGGCGAATCGAGGAATCCATACGCGAGAGTAAAGAGGCTAAGAAACTGGACCCGCTATCGCTCTACACGGTCGTGAGCCTGGGCTGGGCCTACTACTTCGCGCGAGACTTTGACCGGGCGGTCGAGCAGGGACGCAAGGCGCTGGAGATGGAGCCGCGCTTTGATTTCGCCTACTGGATCATCGGCGTGGCAGAAGCCCAGCAGGGCCATGCGGAAGAATCGGTCGCCGCCCTGAATCAAGCTGTTCTACTGACGGGCGGGAGCCTGACGCACATGGCGCACTTGGGCTACGCCTACGCGCTCGCAGGAAAGCGCGAGGAGGCCGCGCAGGTGCTCGCGGACCTGGAAGAGAGCGCAGGCGAAAAGTACGTCTCTGCCTACTACTTCGCAATCATCCACCTGGGCCTCGGCGACCGCGACCAGACATTCCATTGGCTTGAGCAGGCGGTTGAGGAACGCTCAGGCTTTCTGGCCTTCATCAAAGTCGAGCCGATGTTTGATTCTCTGCGCTCGGACGAGCGATTTGCGGCGTTGCTTCGCCGCATGGAATTGGCGTGAAGTCCTCATGATGATTGGAAACTCACATAACGCAATTTTTTTCAGCCGCGTAAGCGGCACGTAGAAGGTAGCCAGACGTGAAACGTCTGGGACTGTTGAACGAAACAAGGGCGCGTTGAAGACGCGCGGAGAAAGAGATGCCGTCCGCACACACGAGTTTGCATTTTCATCTAGTCTTTTCAACCAAAGAGCGTCTGCCAATGATTACACCCGAGTGGCGCGATAGGTTGCACGCCTATTTGGGCGGGATTGTGAAAGGCTTGGAAGGTATTCCGCTAGCCATTGGGGGAGTAGAAGATCATGTTCACTTGCTCGTAGGTTTGAAGTCTTCGCATCGGCTTGACTATTTTCTGCGGGACTTGAAAGCTGATTCTTCCGCATAGGTGCATCAAGAGATCGGGAAAAGAGTGTTTGGCTGGCAAAAGGGCTACGGAGCTTTTACAGTCAGTCCGTCGAACCTTGAAGGTGTCAAGCGGTATGTTCTGAGCCAGGAGAAACATCATCAGCGCAAAACTTTTCAAGAGGAGTATATTGAATTATTAAAAGCGAGCGGCATTGATTACGATGAGCAATATTTGTGGTAGGTTCTTCGCGCATCTTCAATGCGCGAACTTCTTGGTGATTAACGGTTCCAGACGTTGCACGTCTGGCTACCCTCTTGATCGCGTCTGCCGACGCGATTTAATGACTGGAAAGTTTTTGACACCCACGTGCGCGGTCACGTAATATCAGTGAGCAGTATGAATGGACGTGTCCTAGTCCTGAACGCTTCTTTCGAGCCGATTAACGTGTGCACCGAGCGGCGCGCGGTGGTGATGATTTTCAAAGGGGTGGCGCGCATGGAGGAGCACAACGGCCACATGCTTCATTCCGCGAAGCTCACGATTCACGCGCCTTCTGTCATCCGCCTGACCGAGTACATACACATTCCGTTCGAGCGCAAGTCGCTCTCGCGTAAAAATATTCTGCTGCGCGATCATTCGACCTGCCAATATTGCGGGCGACAGTATTCGCCCGCGGAACTGACGCTCGATCACGTCCACCCGCGCTCGCGCGGCGGCGATTCGACGTGGGATAATCTGGTGGCGTGCTGCAAGCGCTGCAATCACCGCAAGGGCAACCGGACGCCGGAAGAAGCAGGGATGCATCTCCTGCGCCGCCCGCGCGGGTTTTCCCTGCACGTCAATCGCCAGATCATGCGCTATCTGGGACGCGCTGACGAGACGTGGCGCAAGTATCTCTTCTACGAGTCCGGCGTCGAAAATTAATCCGATTCAACGCGGCCCTTTGGTGCGCTGCGGATAATCGGCTGAGGAGTTTAGTTATGAACCAAGTTTTGCTGTTGGGCATTATGCCCCAGGGGACAGAGTGGCTGCTCATTCTGCTGGTAATCGTCATTCTTTTCGGAGCCAGCCGCCTGCCGCAGCTTGCGAAAGCCATCGGGCAGAGCAAGCGCGCTTTCAGAGAAGGGCAGGACGAAGCCGAGAAAGAGGCGCAGCTCGAAAAGGGGAAGCGGGAAAAGGCGCTTCAGTCAAAAGCAACCGCGGACCAGTCATCGCTCGCGGACGTGGACGACGAGAAACTCTTTGAAGAGGCGCGCCGCCGAGCGGCAAGCTCGCGTGCCGGCGAGTCGAGCGACCGGGAAAGGGATTAGCTTCGAAAATCCCACTCGGTTAAATCAAAGATGGAGCAGAGGGCCTCACACTTTTCAAATCTCTTCTCAGCCTGCCTTTCGCCCGACGATGAGCGTGGCTTTCACAGAGAGCGCAAAGTCCATGTCCTGACGCTCGGCGTCAATGATGCGCTCAATCTCTTTCGAGACGCGGGCGCGGTCCGCATCTTCCGGTAAAGATTCTAACCAGTTCCGGAATAGAAAGTCCGTAATCAGGGGCGCATTCAAAAACTCTTCGCCCGACTCGTAATCAAACTCTTCGATCTGCGTCCAGGTCGTGACATTCTCCAGCCCTTCGCGCTCCGCCATCTCTTCGATCTCAGAAACTGTCGGCAGTTCTGTGATCAATGATTCCACGTCGTGGTCGTGGTTGGTGATGCCGGAGTTGCGAAGCGCCTCCCAGTAAACAGAGAAGAACTCGCCGAAGCTCGAAGCGGTCGGCAGCGTCAATGCCACAGTGCCGCCCGGCAGGGCCACGCGCACCATCTCTGCGAACATTTCCGGGAGGCGTTCGACGGCGACCAGCGACGCGTCGCCGACGACCAGGTCGAATTTGTCGTCTTCAAAGGAGAGCGCCTCCAACTGGGCCCTGTAAAATTCCGGGTCAGCCCGGACCGCTACGGCCTTGGCGCGTCCCAGCTCAAGACACTCCTCGTTCTCGTCAACGCAGGCGAGCGTAACATCGTTCCCGGCGCGCTCGGCAATCGCCAGTGCGTGTCCGCCCGTACCCGAAGCGACGTACAACATGCTCCCGCGCTTCGGCAGCTCCACATGCTCATCAACCAGCTCGGCGAATCTCTCGCCCCAGTCGGTCGCTACATACAGGTCCTGAAGAAAAGCCAGTTCTTTGTCCGATTTGTTCACTGTCACTCTTAATTTCTCCCTAGCTGTCAACGCTCAGCAATCAGCTTTCAGCAATGACGTGGGTGTAGCACAAAGTTGCTCCGGCCTTGGTTTACCGATGCTACTCGTCTGATTGCTGATCGCTGATCGCTGATTGCTCCTCATCGTAATAAACTTTCCCGCGCAAAGGCTCTGGGAGACACTCCATCTCCTCTTTGGCGCGCGGGTCGCTGTGAACGTAGCGGTAGCCGCTTCCGTAGCCGACGCGCTTCATCAAAGGCGTGATGGCGTTCCTCAAATGAAGCGGCACGGGCTCGCGCGCCGTCGCGCCCGCGTCCTCGGCGGCTGCCATGTAAGCGCGCTTGACGGCGTTCGATTTCGGTGCCCGCGCCAGATAGATGGTCGCCTGCGAGAGCGGGTAGAGCGCTTCGGGCAGACCGATGAGGCGTGTGATGTCGGCGGCGGCCGCGGCCTGAACCATCGCCTGCGGGTCTGCCAGGCCAATGTCCTCGGAGGCCAGAATACAGAGGCGGCGCGCGATGAAGACTGGGTCGGCCCCGCCCTCGATCAGGCGCGCCAGCCAGTAGAGCGCCGCGTCCGCGTCCGAGTTGCGCAGAGACTTGATGAGCGCTGAGGCCAGATTGTAATGCTCCTCGCCGCCTTTATCATAAGCGTAGTGCGCGCGCCCCAGGGCTTCGACGACCGTCTCAAGCGTCACACGGCGGACGCCTTTCTCATCCGGCGCGGTTGATTCGATGGCGGCCTCAAGCGCTGCGAGCGCCACGCGTGCGTCCCCGTGAGCCGAATGCGCCAGGCGGCTTACAGCTTCGTCCGGGACGACCACGTTGAGCGCGGCCATCCCGCGCTCGGCGTCTTCGAGAGCGCGTCGCAAAATGGTCTCGACGTCTTCGTCCGTCAAAGGATTGAGAATAAGAACGCGTGAGCGTGAGAGGAGCGCGCCCGTGACTTCAAACGAAGGGTTTTCGGTCGTCGCCCCGATGAGCGTCACGGTCCCATTTTCGACCGCATGGAGCAGGGCGTCCTGCTGTGCCTTGTTGAAGCGATGAATCTCGTCTATGAAGAGCACAGTGCGTTGTCCGCGCTTTTTATCCTCGCGCGCTTCCGAGATGGCCGCGCGGGCTTCCTTGACGCCGGAGAAGACCGCCGAGAGGGCTACGAAATGTGCGCCGCTTCGTTCGGCGAGCAGGCGCGCCAGGGTGGTTTTGCCGGTGCCGGGAGCTCCCCAGAGGATGAGGGAGGGTAGAGTGCCGTTGCCTTCGATCAACCGGCGCAAGATGCGGCCCTCGCCGACCAGATGGTTTTGGCCGACAAACTCCGCGAGGGTGCGCGGGCGCATACGCTCAGCGAGAGGCGCTAAGAGAGCGTCGGGCCGGGCGGCCTCCGGCTCATCTTCTGCGAAAAGGTTACTGGCTGCGCGACGCGGCATGACTGGGGCACCCCTTGCTCAAACAATCGTCCCGCTGGCAGACCGTAAGCTCAAGACCTGCGGGAAAAATTAAACCAGGCTGGGAAAAGCTTAACACAAACTTGTTGCTAACGGGGGGGGCGAAACGTGTTAGAATGGCGGAAAATCTTGGATGGAACGTAGGGTAAAGGTTCTTCGTATAAGGGGACGAGAAGAGCGCGGGGCATGGAGATCAGATGCGGGCGCTCTCAAAAGTTCGGGAATCGTGAGAGGTGTAAAATGAAAACTACGAAAGACACTTTAAGAGTTGTCGGAATCATTCTTCTCTGCCTGTTCGTTCTGGTTGTCGGCGTGCCACTCCTGCTAGCCGCCGCCGGAGTGACGCTCAGTATCTTCGGCTTCGTCACCTCGCTGGCCGTGGGCCTCATCAAGCTGGCCGTCGTGCTCGCCATCGTTTATCTGGTACTTGTCGGACTCCGTGCTGTGCTGCGTTAACAGCAGAACGCGCGCAACCTCTTCGGGGCGAATTCTCGCTCGCCCTCTGTTTTTCTCCTCCAGCCCACTTTAGCGCCAGCCTTTGAATGAATCGAGAGTTCGATTCATTTCTTCCTCTTCTTCATTATCTTGACGGCTACCACGATTCCGATAACCATCATTATCCCGAACCCTACGGCAAAGCCGACCAGCCTGCCGAGCGCTGCGGCCCTGTCGCCTTCCGAAGAGAGAAAGCCTTGAATCGAAGGTAAGATCATCATCTCCAGCCTCAGACGTTGAAGCGGAATTGTACCTTTATCAGCAGCGGAACTTAAGCATTAAGCCTCGAAGGATTGCAGAGACAGGCAGAGCAGGGAAAAGATGCTGCACACACGATTACACACAAAATGACCCTGAAAACTGCTATTCCGCCAATTGGCGCTTTGCCATAGCGGCAAAGTATCAATTGAGACCTTGCCACTTGCCCCAGAATCGCTCCGTGACCGATTTGCCTATGCTGCGCCCCGTTTCCCGGCCTAAACGCCAGCCACGCCTCAAGCGGTAAGCAGGATGATAGACTTCAGGGCGAGTTTAAAGCCGTGCTATCCCGTGCCCCGGTTGAATGAGTTGTCAGGTGGCGGACTTCGTCTAATGACATCTAATTAACCCAAGTTGCCGGTTATCAGTTGCCACTAGCTTCAGCTAGTGGAACAGAGCTAGTGAAAAAGAGTCGGCTTGAGCCGAACAATAAATAACAGATAGTTTCCTATGGCTTCAGCCAAATAGTTCGGCTCAAGCCG
>DASVXV010000033.1:0-125449 GCA_036392495.1 Pyrinomonadaceae bacterium
GGTTGGTTTTGCTGAGCATAAGTCCTTTGTTTGTAACAAAGCATGAGAGACTGCCTCTAAAGATCATGAGCCCCTATGCTCCTTTTAACTCCCACACTTGTTAAGTTTACAGAGATGTGGGTAATGATAAGGGCTTACGCCCTGGGCTTTACTCTGCCGCCCCTACGGGGCTGAATCTTATTCGTCGCCTATCATCAACTACCGCTGCATCTCGCTGAGGAGCTTCTTGTATAGCTTCTCGTCCAGGGGCTGAAGCGTGCGGAGTTGTGCGTTGGCTGCGGCGCGGTCGCCGGTTTCCAGGTAGGTCATGCCGAGGTTGTAGTAGGCTTCGGCCATCTCTGGCCTGAGGCGCGCGGCCTTCTTGTAGGCTTCGATGGCTTCGTAGAAGCGTCCGGCGTAGTAGTAGGCGTCGCCCAATTTGTTGTGGGCCTCAAACGAGTTCGGGCGCAGTTGAATGGCGCGCTGAAACGCCTTGATGGCGTCCGAGTTCTTTCCCTGTTTGACTTTGCAGTAGCCGACCTGAATCCAGGCCTCTGCGCGATTGGGGTTCTTGTTGACGGCGTTCTCGAAATAGCCGAGCGCGCTGTCGTAATTTCCGAGCCAGAGCGAGTTCAGCCCGTTGCGATACCACCATTCGGCCAGCACCTCAGCCTGCGGACCAGTCTTGTTTCTCTGTCCCAGCTCGTCGAACGTCAGGGACTTTTCCGCGCGCAGTTGCCGCAGCCGCGAAGCCCCCAGGGCCAGGTTGATGTTCTGCCCGTTGGTCACCTTCATCGTGATGACGCCGATGACCTGCCCTTTCATGTTGAAGAGCGGGCTCCCGGAATTGCCGTGCGAGATCGGGGCAGTAATCTGAATTATCTCTCCGAGGCTCGGGACCTCCCGGACCGCCGAGACTATCCCGTTGGAGACGGAGCCTTCGAGCCTGAGCGGGTTGCCGATGACGAAAATGTTTTCGCCCTCTTCGGGCAGGGAGCTGGCTATCTCCAAAGAGCGCGCGCGGTCCGACGGGAGGTTGATATTCAGGACGGCCAGGTCGCCTTCGTCGTCCACTCCGGCGAGCCCTGTGGCAGGGTAAGTCTTGCCCTTGCCGTCCAGAGTTCTGATCTCGGCGTGGTGCGCGCCGTCAATGACGTGCAGGTTGGTCAGGACCTGACCGGGGCGTATGAAAAACCCGCTCCCGGTCATCTGCACTTCGCCTTTGGCGTCGTAGGTGATGACGGCCACGACTGCGGGCTTCACGCGGCGGATCAGTTCGGGCAGTGTCTCTGGAGTCTGTGCGACCGCTGTAGCGGCAGCCGACGACAAGAGGGCGAGCGCCAGCAAGAGGGGGAGCTTGCGTTTCATAACTCACATCCTTCACATTTTCGGACAAAAAATACTGTCCGGCGAGGAGGGGCCTTATTATTGAGCCGAAGCTCTTACAATGTCTGGGGAGTTCGACGCGGGTGGCGGTCGAAGTTTCCTGAACGCTTTATCGGGAAGCGCTTGACGAGAGCCAGAGATGCTCTGGTTCAGATTTGCCGGGAAGGTGCCAGTCCCACCGACAAACTCGAATATAACATATCGGCGAGCGAAAGGAATCAAGAATTTCGTAGGACAGACATTCTCGGTCTGCCAGTGGGACAGACATTCTTGTCTGTCATGAGCGCCTTTAGGCGCGAACACGCTAACAGATGTAATCAGCTGACTGTTAGCGTGCTCGCGCACGCTTCGACAGACCGAGAATGTCTGTCCCACTGACAGGCAAGAATGCCTGTCCTATTGGGAATTACCGAATGAAGGTCCCGACGACCACTCCGTGCGGCGTGGACACCTCATCTTCGAGCGTGACGAGGAGGCCGAAATCCTGTAGAGCCGTTTCGGACTTAATCTCCGCCTCGTTTCTTCCGCCCGTGTTGACGATCTGACCGAGCTTGACGTACTTGCTGTCGGGCGAGACTGCCCAGAGCACGTAAACCTGGCCCGCGGGCGCTTCCTTCAGCTCGTGGAAACGCGCTGTAATCATGGTCGGCCCGTCTTTGCGCGGCTCGACTTTGATGTTGGCGCGCGCCCCCGTCAGAGCGCCCGTGAAATTGACCTTGATCATAGAGTCCTCGCCCCTCTTCATTCCGGGAATGTTGAGCATGGGCGCGTTGTAGCCCGAGGTCGCGCCTGCCGTCGAGACGGCCGCGACCTTCTCGCCGACGGCCGCGCCGTCTTTATCCGTGCTTGCCAGCGGAATGACCGCGAAGCCCTGCGGCACGGCGCTCCTGAAGATCACAGGCGTCTGCTGCGTGAAGGTCGTCAGGTTAGCCTCAGGCGAGAGCACCAGCATGAATTTGTTGAGCGGCGTCGTCGTGCTGAAGGTCGCTGTGCCGTTAGTGACCGTCACAGGCCCGAGCAGCGTCGGAGCCCCCAGCGGGTCAATCGCGTAAAGGTTCAGGTTGCCGACGTCGTTCGTCAGACCTGCCAGGTTCAGATTGATCATCGTGCCGTTAGCCATGCGATGGATGATGGCGCGGCCCGTGGCTGTAGGAATGGTGATCGGGCTCAGGTTGACTGTGACCTCTTTGTCAACCGGGTACTCGATTACAGTCCAGGTCCCGTCAGGGTTTTGAACGGCTGTGGTCTGAGTCGTGGTGGTTGTCGGAGTGTTCTGCGCGAGAGCCGCGCTGACTGTGGCGAGCGAGAGGACGATTCCTCCCAAGATACAAAGCAAACGTTTGCGCATTAGTTATCTCCTCCTGAAAACTCGAAGTTTTCACTCAAGTTATGTGAGATGAATGGGCTTTTGTCCGTAAATAAATCGGCAATCACCATGCCATTTTGCGCACGGACTCAAGTGGAGAAATGACTGAATTTAAACGAACGCGGCGGGCGCTCGCGGCGAAACGTTCCGATACACAGATGTATCGCAACCTGCCGTTTTAAGAAGAGGGAGGTGTTGGGAATTTTGTGCCGTTCGCAGACGAAATGCGGCTCCTGCGGCCAGGGCCGCGTGTCAGTACCGCCTGCGGCGTACCGATTGCGGATTGCGGATTTCGGATTTAAGAACCAGAATATTCTTTCTTTCAATCCGCATTCCGAAATCCGCATTCCGCAATTGGTAGGCGGTACTGACATGATTCTTGATCTCTTCGAGAGTTGATTCGCCCGGTACTGGCATGTCAATCAACCGCGCTTCTATGTCCTGCTAATAGCCGTACAGCTCCGTGATCGCCCGGCCAACGTCCTCCGCCTGCGGCAGGATTGCGTCCTCCAGTTGCGGAGCGTAAGCGACGAAGGTATCCAGAGCGCAGACGCGGCGGACGGGCGCGTCCAGGTACTCGAACAACTCGTCCGAGATGCGCGCGGCAATCTCCGCCCCGTAGCCGAATGAGCGCGAGTCTTCATGGGCGACGATCACCCTGTTCGTCTTCTTCACGGTTTGCGTAATCGCGTCCCAGTCGTAAGGCGCAAGCGTGCGCAAGTCTATCACCTCGACGTTGATGCCTTGCTGCTCTGCCTGCCTGGCGGCGACCAGAGATCGCTGCACGAGCGCGCCGAAGGTGATGATGGAGAGGTCCGTGCCCTCGCGCACACGTCTGGCTTTGCCGAAAGGAATCAAAAAGTTGTCTGGCGGGTACTGCGATTTATTATAAGCCTGACGATAAAGGTGCTTGTGCTCTAGAAAAAGGACCGGGTCATCCGAGCGGATGGCGGTGCGCAGGAGCCCGTTGGCGTCGAGCGCCGTCGCCGGATAGACGACACGCAGGCCAGGCGTGTGCGTGAAGATGGTCGAACCACTTTGCGAGTGATAGACCGCGCCGCCTTTCAGATAGCCACCGACGGGCACGCGCAGGACCACAGGGCACTTGAACTCGTTGCCCGAACGCCAGCGCATCAGCGCCAGCTCGTTGCGAATCTGATGATACGCGGGCCAGATATAGTCGAAGAACTGTATCTCGACGACAGGCTTCAGCCCGCGCGTCGCCAGGCCGATGGCGCGCCCGACGATGTTCGCCTCCGCGAGCGGCGAGTTGAAGACGCGCGCCGCGCCGAAGTTTCTTTGCAGATTCGCAGTGACTTTGAAGACGCCGCCCTTGCCTTTGACCTTGTCCAGGTTCTCCTCGCGCGAACAGTCGGCCACGTCTTCGCCGAAGACCAGGATACGCGGGTCGCGCGCCATCTCTTCGTGCAGGCAGCGGTTGATGAGGTCCACCATCGTTCCCATGTTCCCGCTCAACTCCGCGCCCTCTTCCGTGTCGAACTCCGAGGAAGTCGGGTCCACGTCCGGCGAAAAGACGAACTCGGTGGCCGTCTCGGGCGCTGGCTGCGGGCTCTCTAAAGCGCGGTCGGCCGCCTCCGCGACTTCACGATCCACCTCATCTTTAATTTGCTGCAATTCGTCCTGCGTCAGAAAGCCCTCTTCGATGAGCAGCGCGCCGAAACGCTTGATGGGATCGCGCTCGGCGTCCGAAGCCCTCTCCTCGTCCGGGCGGTAGAGCTTTTCGTCGTCCGAGAGCGAATGAGAATAGGGGCGGATGACTTTCGCGTGGACGAGCGCTGCGCCTTTACGCTGGCGACAATGCTCGACCGCGCGCCGTAAGGTTTCGAGCGACTCAATCGGGTCGGTCCCGTCGCACTTTTGAATGTAGAGATTCGGGAACCCCTCGACGAGCTTTGAGATGTCGCCACCGGCGGTCTGCACCTCTACGGGAACGCTGATGGCATAGCCGTTATCTTCTATCAGAAAGAGGACGGGCAGTTTCAGGTTGCAGGCCGTGTTGAGGGCTTCCCAGAATTCGCCCTCGCTCGTCGTTCCGTCGCCCGAAGAGCAATAGACGACCTCATCGCCCTTGAAGCCTGTTACCTTGTCCTGAATCTCTTCGAGCAAAGAGGCGCGGTAGCTCGCCTCGGCGCAACCCGTCGCCTGTAGAAACTGTGTGCCCGTCGGCGAGGATTGCGAGACGATGTTCAGCTTTTTATGTCCCCAGTGCGAGGGCATCTGGCGACCATGCGAGTTCGGGTCGGCGGCGGCCCCGACCGCCGAAAGAAGCTGTTCGAGCGGCGTCATGCCGAGCTGCAAACAGAGGGCGCGGTCGCGGTAATAAGGGTAGAACCAGTCGTAGCCGGGCTTAAAGGCCAGCCCCGCCGCGACGAGCACGGCCTCGTGGCCCGCGCCCGAAATCTGGAAAAATATCTTGTTCTGCCCTTTGAGCTGAATCTCTTTGTCGTCAATCCGCCGCGACAGGTACATCGTCCGGTAAATGCCGACCATCTGCTCGCGGTCCAGACCCTCGCGCGTCTCGGCCATCGCCACGCTTCCCATCGGCTCTGTTCTCCTGACAAGTTTCAATACTTTAGTATCGGTCTTCATATCGGCCACCGTTATTCTCAATCGTCGTAATCGCTCTCCAGCGTCAGACGATAATCTTCCGCCATCGAAGGGTGCCCGTGCAGATTCGCCGCTTCGATTCCGCGCAGGTAAGTTTCGCGCGCACGCTCGCGCTGGCCCACACGCTCGTAAGCGCGGGCGAGCATCCCGAAAGCCGCGCCCTCGTCGTCCGCCCGCTGCAAATAGTCGCTGAAGGCTGCGATGGCCTCTTCGTAGCGCTCGGCCTTCAAATACTCGTTCGCCAGCCCGAAACGCACCAGACTGTTTTCGGGGTCCGTCTCCAGCATCTGTTTGAACGTCTCGATGCGCGATGACATTATTCGTGAATCGTGAATCGTAAATCGTAAATCGTGAAGAGACGTGCCCGACGTTTTCTCTTGTCACGATTTACGATTTACGATTCACGAGCTATTTCCCTCCGATGATGAGTTTCGCAATCGTCTGCAACTGCATGTTCGACGTGCCTTCGTAGATGGCGC
Organism: Pyrinomonadaceae bacterium; assembly: GCA_036392495.1. Classification (GTDB taxonomy): domain Bacteria; phylum Acidobacteriota; class Blastocatellia; order Pyrinomonadales; family Pyrinomonadaceae; genus QHXM01. The sequence goes on from DASVXV010000033.1 coordinate 5,839, forward strand.
CGATCTTGGAATCGCGCCAGAACTTTTCGACCGGATAGTCTTTGACGAACCCGTAGCCGCCGTAAAGCTCTATGGCCAGAGAGCTGATGCGTTCGGCCGCGCGCGACGAAAAGAGTTTCGCCATCGCCGCTTCCTTGACGAAAGGTCGCCGGGCGTCCTTCAGCCGGGCAGCGTTATAGACCAGAAGACGCGCCGCTTCAAGCGCAATCGCCATCTCTGCCAGTTGAAACTGCACGCCCTGAAACTCGTTGACGGCTTTGCCGAACTGCTCGCGCTCCGCCGTGTAGGAGAGAGCGGCTTCGAGCGCCCCGCGCGCGAGCCCAATCATCTGCGCGCCGATGCCGATTCGCCCTTCGTTCAGGGTCTCAATTGAAACCTTATATCCCTTGCCCGCTTCCCCCAGCACATTCTCTTTCGGCACGCGGCAGTCTTCCAGAATCAACTCGGTCGTCGAGGAGGCGCGGATGCCAAGTTTGTTCTCCTTCTTGCCGACCGAGAAGCCCTCAAAACCCTTCTCGACGATGAAGGCTGTGATGCCGCGGTATCCGGCTTCAGGGTTGGCGTTGGCGAAGACGATGAAGATTTCCGCCTCGTTGCCGTTCGTTATCCAGAGCTTCCGCCCGTTTAAAACGTAGTGATCGCCGCTCTCGACGGCGCGCGTCGCCAGAGCGAAGGCGTCCGAGCCCGAGCCGGCCTCGCTCAAGGCGTAAGCTCCGACCTTCGTGCTCGCCAGCTCAGAGAGATATTTTTTCTTCTGCTCGGCGTTTCCCCAGCGGATGATGGCGTTATTGACGAGCGTGTTCTGCACGTCAACGAGGACGCCGACCGACGGGTCAACGCGCGAGAGCTCCTCGACGCCGATGATTGCCGTAAAGAAGCTTGCCCCCGCCCCGCCGTACTCTTCCGGCGTCTCGATGCCCATCAGGCCCAGCTCGAAGCATTGTTTGATGAGGGCCGGGTCGAGTTTCCCGTGCTCGTCCATCTCCTCGACGCGGGGCTTGAGCTCGCCCTCGGCGAACTCGCGCACGCTGGCGCGGAACATCTCTTCATCTTCGGAAAGGACGGTCAGCGGATGCGCCGTCAATTGCTCTACTGTCTGGCTCATTGCAGTCCTGGCTCGCCTGAAATTCTGGATTTGGTTTGACCCTGTAGCATCGCTCATGCACGCGCCCGAGGTCAACTGAAGAAGGTAAAAGTAAAAAGGCAAAAGGTAAAAGTAGAGACAAAAAGAGCGCCCTCAATTATAAGTTTACTTTTTACCTTTTGCCTTTTGCCTTTTTACTTTTGCCTTTTGATGCCGTATCTTGCTGCCTTCGTCTCTCGATTAACCTCGACGGACGAATAATTTTTAGAGCAGTTTATTGAATGAATCAGAAGACACAAACAAAGTCTAAAAAAGCGAAGCTGGTCTCGTTCGTCTTCGCGCTTCTCGGCCTTCTGCTCTTCACCTATCTGGTCTGGAGCACCGGGACCACAAATATTACGAACGGGATTAAGAGACTCGGCGCGGGCTTCCTGCTCATCCTGGCGATTTCGAGCCTCCGTTACATTTTCCGCACGCTGGGTTGGGTGCTCTGCTTCGAGGGCGAACAACGCGTGCGCTTCCGCGACGCCTTCCGCGCATATATCGTGGGCGACGCGATGGGCAACTTGACGCCGCTTGGGCTGATCGCCAGCGAGCCGACCAAGGCTGCGCTGGTGCGTGACCGCGTGCCGCTACTCGTCGCCGTCTCGGCCCTGGCCGTTCAGAACCTCTTTTACAGCCTCTCGGTCGCGCTCTTCATCCTCTCGGGCATCGTGACGCTGCTTTTGAGTTTTCCTTTGACGCAGGGCCTGCGCCTCATGACTCTGATCTCGCTCGGCGTCGTCTCGGCGATCATGCTGGCCGGGTTCATCATCTATCGCCTGCGGTGGAATTTTATCACCGCGACGTTCGAGCGGCTCAGAAAGAATCGCTTCGGAAAGCGTTTTCTTAAAGAGAAGCAACGCGAGAATACGCGCGCGGTCGAGGACACGGTCTATAATTTCTACTCGCGCCACCGCGCGCGATGCGCGCTGATCATGGCGCTCGAAGTCGGTTTTCATCTGGCGGGCGTCCTCGAAGTTTACGTCACGCTCTCTTTCATCTCGGATGTGCCGCCCACATTTCTAGCAGCATATGTTCTGGAATCCGTTAACCGGATCATCAACGTGGTCTTCAAGTTTGTCCCCTTCCGCGCGGGCGTCGATGAAGCCGGGTCGAGTTGGGTGACGAAGGTCTTAAAGTTCGGCCCCGAGAGCGGGACAATACTTGCTATTATTCGCAAGGCGCGTGTCATCTGTTGGACGGCGCTCGGTGTCGCCTTCCTCGTCCGCCGCGGGCTGTCAACGCAGGCGGTCATCGAAGAGTCTGAGGAAGTCGTGGCGGAAGAGTTGGGCGCGCCGGTACACATTAGTGAGTCGAGTTAGGGCTAAAATCTTTGCGACTTTACGTCTTGGCGTCTTGGCGTGAAACTATCTCTCGCAAAGACGCCAGGACGCAAAAGAAAACGAAGGGATTCCTTGTCGCGCTCTGTCGAAATAGATTCGGTCGGGAGTGAAGCGCTGGCTTCAACGGCAGTCGCGCCGCGCCGGACGACGCTGGTGCGTGAGCGTGGGGTGATTCTGGCGCTCGCCGCGCTCGTCCTCCTCGGCCTCGGCTTGCGCCTCACAGGCATCAGCTCTGTCGGCTTTGCCGAAGACGAGGTCAACAAGATCAAGGCCGTGCGCTCTTACGAGCGGGGTATCATCACACCCAACGCCGAACACCCGATGCTGATGAAGGCTTTGATGTTCGTCTCCATCGAGGCGCAGCAGGGTTGGAACGCGCGCACGGGCAGCCCCGTGTCGGACGAAGCCGCGCTCCGTTTCCCGAACGTCCTCTTCGGCGCGCTGACGGCCGTTCCACTCTTTCTGCTCACGGCCGCCTTCTTCGACCGCCGAACAGGGCTGCTGGCCGCAGCGCTCTGGGCCTTCGGCATCAACGCCATCACCTATAACCGCATTGCTAAGGAAGACACGCTCTTAGTCTTCTTCATGCTCTTCGCCTTCTACTTTTATGTGCGCGCCAAGCAGACGAGCTGGCGCGAGATGAAGACGAAGCGGCGCAACTACATCCTGAGCGGCGCATCGTTCGGCCTGATGTTGGCCTCCAAATATTTTCCGCACTATTTTGGCCTGAACATGCTCTATCACCATTACTTTCGCGTGCGCAAAGACGAGCCCAACGCGCCCTCTGGCCGGACTCCCTGGTATTTTTATATGATCGTCGGCGTCGCCTTTCTGGTCGCGAACCCGGCGATTTTGCTGCCGCAGACCTGGGCCTATTTGAACGCCTTCACCAGCGAGCAACTGCTGACGCACAGCGGTTACCTGATGGGCGATCAGCTCTACAAGAACACGCTTTCAAGCACCCCGTTCGGGGGAACGCCTCTCTATTTCTACGCCCTCTTTCTGCTGGTCAAGGTTCCGCTGCCCGTACTCGTAGCCTTCGTCGCGGGCCTGGTGGCGTGCCTTCGACGCTGGCGGCATCCAGGGCACGCTTTCCTGCTCCTGATGTTCCTGCTGTGGATCGTCCCTTACTCGCTGTTCGGCGGCAAATGGCTGCGCTACACGCTGAGCCTGATGCCCTTCGTTTACATGATCGCGGCGGTCGGCATCGTCGCGCTCGTCCGCGCGGTCGCATCATTCTTCAAGGGGGAGAGGAATAAACAGGCGCTGCGCTTTGCGGGCGCGCTCGCGCTCCTTTTTTTCATAGGCTGGCCCGCGTGGACCGCCTACGCCAACAGTCCGCATTACGCCGCGTACACGAACGCGCTCGGCGGGGGCCGCGTCGGCTACTTTTTCCCGCACGATGAGTTTTATGATGACGGGTTGCGCGAGGCGATAGAGTTCGTCTGCAAGAGTGCGCCGCAGGGGGCGACGATTGCGCACGAGACGCCCGGGGTCACCACATATTACATGGAGAAATTCGGGCGCACGGACCTGCAATCGCGCGTGCTTTCGGACCCGAAATTCAAGCTTGCGGAAACGCCCGCGCCGACTTACGTCATCCTTCAGCGGGGGCGCACCTACTTCGAGAACCGGGAGAAGATGCAAGAGGTGCGCGCGCGATTCAAAAAAGTTTACGAAGGTCTTGTCGAAGGCGTCACCGCCGTCGAAGTCTTCGTCACGCCCTGATGGGGTCCGCAGAGGCGCATGGACGGGAGCCCGATGGTAAGAGCATGTTGAGCGTTCCTTCTTGGCCGCGCAAGCGGCTAGAAGAAGGTAGCCAGACGTGCAACGTCTGGCACCGAGTTGCGCAAACATTCCCGCGCCGGAGGTGCGGGCCGATGTCTGGCGCTCCTTCAGAGCGCGAATATTAATTTAACTTGAGCCCAGACGTTGCACGTCTGGCTACCTTCTGGTTGCGCCTTCGGCGCAAACTCTGGACGCCTTCACATGCTTTAAAGGAGAGTCGAACTGCCATGAGACGCAAAAGATCATTCGCTATTTTACTGCCGGCGGGGCTGGCGCTCGCGCTCGCCTTAATCGTCTCGACCTCTGCCTCAAACAATCCTCCCCCGACGCGGGCGCAGGTGACGATCCTCTCGACCACGGACTTGCACGGCAACATTCTCCCTGTTGACTACTACACGAACAAACCGGACGACCGCGGCCTTGCCAAAATCGCGACGCTCATCCGGCGCGCGCGCAAAGAGAACCCGAACCTGCTCCTGCTCGATTCCGGCGATACGATCCAGGGAACACCGCTCGCGTTTTATCACAACCGCAAGAACAATCAGCCGCGGGACCCGATGATGCTCGTGATGAGCGCGCTCCATTACGACGCGATGGCGGTCGGCAATCACGAATACAACTTCGGGCTCAACGTGCTTGAGAAGGCGCGCCGCGAAGCGACTTTCCCCTGGCTCTCCGCGAACACTTACAGGAAGGGAACGAACCAGACGGCTTATGATCCTTATCTCGTCAAGGAAGTGAACGGCGTGCGCGTCGGAATCCTGGGATTGACGACGCCGGGGGTGCCGAACTGGGAGAACGCGCCGAACTACGTGGGGCTGGAGTTTCGCGAAGGGCTCTCGGAGGCGCGCAAGTGGGTGAAGGTGCTCAGAGAGAAAGAGCGCGTTGACCTGGTCGTCATCGCCATGCACATGGGCATGGAAGAAGATTTAAGAACGGGCGAGATCAATCCGAGCAACGTCGTCAACGAAAACGCCGCAGTCAAAATCGCGCGCCAGGTCCCGGGCGTGGACATAATTTTAATGGGACACACGCACCGCGAAGTGCCCGCCGTCGTTATCAACGGGGTCTTGCTGACACAGGCCAACTACTGGGGGCGTCATCTGGCGCGCGTGGACGTTTATCTCGAAAAGGACACGGCCGGTCGCTGGCGCGTGGTCGCCAAATCCGCGCGGACCATCCCCGTCAACGAGGTCCCGCCGGACGAGGAGGTCGCGGAACTGGCGAAACCTTACGACCGCGAGACGCAGGCCTGGCTGGGCCGCGTCATCGGAGAGTCGAGCGCGACCCTGAGCGCGCAGGATTCGCGCTTTCGCGACACGGCCATCATGGACCTGATTCAGCGCGTGCAGCTGGACGCGGGCCAGGCGGATGTCTCGCTGGCGGCCCCGTTCAATCTACAGGCGCGCATCTCCAAAGGCCCCGTCACGGTGCGCGACATCGCCGGACTCTACATCTACGAAAATACTCTCGTCGTGCTCGAAGTCACGGGGCAGCAGTTCAAGGACGCACTGGAACACTCCGCCAAATATTTTCGCGACTACGAGCCGGGCAAGCGGCCTTCCGATTTAATCAACGAAAAAATCCCGGCCTTTAATTTCGACATCGCGGAGGGCGTCACCTACGATCTGGACATCTCAAAGCCAGTCGGCCAGCGCATTCAAAACTTACGGTTGCGGGGCCAGCCTCTCAGCCCGACCCAAAAGCTGCGGCTCGCCATCAACAACTACCGCGTCAACGGCGGCGGCGGCTACACGATGTACAAAAACGCACCTGTCGTCACCCGCGCCAGCGAGGAGATCCGCGAGCTAATCATTGACTGGGTCGAGCGCCACAAGCAGATCCCTGCGGAGCCGACCAACAACTGGCGACTCCTGCCGGCCCAATAAATAGCAGGCAGTGGGCAGAAACCAAAGAAGGTAATGGTAGTCCTCAACACGAAACGTCGTTCTCTGCATGGTGAAGTCAACAAGCATGTCGAAGCTGGCTCAGTGGTCTATAGTGATGCGCTGCGTTCCTACAACCAACTTCAGGAACAATATATCCATAACGTGATCAATCACGCGGAGCGTTACGTTGATGGACACATTCACACGAACGGGATCGAAAACTTTTGGAGTCTCTTGAAGCGATCTCTTGGCGGCACGTATGTCAGTGTCGAACCCTTCCACCTATTCCGCTATCTTGATGAACAATCCTTCCGGTTCAACAATCGCAAGGGCACTGACGCCCGGCGATTCCTTGCAGTAATTTCCTTGATTACTGGTAAGCGGCTAGAGTATAAGCAGCTTATCGGAAGTTCCTCGGCGGCCTGAAATCAGACCACGGCAGGGACGCGGAAAACGAAATCGGGCGACCACCGACCGATCCCAAAACTGGCAAGCCGATTGAGCGATTGCCGGATCGGATTCAGGAATTAATTGAAGCATGGGAACAGGACGGCGAGACGGTAATCGTCCCGACTCCGGCTCTCTCGCACCCAAAGAAAAACAAGCCGAACTGTTTGAGGGCGCACCGAAAGCGAGAGCAGTTAGCGTAGGTGAGGACGTGTAAAAAAGACTAAACCACCCTCGAACAAAAAGAGTGACGAGTACATGCGGTTTGAGAAATTGGCAAAGGCTTTGATTGCCGTTCCTAACAGCGTGCTAGACAAGCGACAGGCAGAATACGAAAGAAAGAAAGCCAACAAAAAGCGAAAAGCCGCGTGACATCAAAAAGGCGACCCACTCGGGTGCGAGACCTTCCAGGATAGCGGCGGGCTATCAGGCGACGGTTGCTGCTCTTCTACGAGTGGAACGAGAACTGTGAGGCGCAGAATGGCTTGGACATTTCATCTGAACATCAACAACCAGAGTGGCAGAGAATTGACAACCGATGCTGGAAATTATGACCTGAAGTGGGGTTTCTGGTATCGCAACAACCGTGATAACCAGACGCCAGTCTCAGTGGATGCGGGCAAGAACATACAGGCGCTAGGGATAAGGGCAGCAAGGGGCACTTGGACAGGTTACCAGTTTACCTGCACCTGGAGAGATACAACAATCGGCCCTGGGAACTTCGGAACCATAGCCCTCCACATCGATGTTCCGTATTCGGGGAGTAATCGTTCCGACTTAGCGGTGAACGGGTTGTATCAACAAGACGGCTGGGAGAGGTTGCCATCAGGGGGGAGCAGCTTTGTTCGATCTATTACGATCACGGTGATTGAGGGTGAATTAGTGGCCGTCGATAGTGACTTGCCGGACCTGAAGGATTTGGAGGAAATCGAAGATTCCTACAACCAGTACCAGCTGTTACTGGCACAGAATCACGAACTGCTCGAAAACTGGCCTGAGCTGGAGCGAACCATTAAAGAAGGGCCCATCATCCCGATCAATAGCATGCCCAATCAGGCTTTCTATCCTCCGGAGAGGTTTATCCTGGGCCGGTCGGCGCCGACGACGATTCCGAAAAAGCAATGGGCTGGACTGGCCGATCCCCGCTATCAGAGCCTGTATTCCAAAAACATGTTTGTGGAGGAGTACTTCTCCGCTGCTGTCTATTCAATCAATACAAATCCCAGAAATTGGGAACCGATTCCCGCAGGCACCGCGAAAAAGACCGTGAAGTCTACGTCGGTCACCTCTTCAATCAAGACGGTGCTTGAGACCAACTTCTCGATTAAAGTCTCGCTTGAGGCGAAATCCGGGAATCCTAAGCTCGGGAAAGCAATTGCAGCGAAGTTGGAGTCAGCTTATTCGCAGAAGAACGTGCTTGAAAAATCGACTACTCGCGTTGACTCGGAGACGGTGGAGGTCAACGTTCCGGCAGTAGACTTTAATCGCTTGTTCGTGCCGTGGGTATTCTCTACGGCGGTCATGATCTACCGTAAAACCAAGAAAGGGGATTATGGCTTGGTGGCAGTGTCTGAGTGGGCTGATTTGCAGCTTTATAAAACCTACAAGCACTGACTAATCGACACGAACCGGACGTACCAGCGATTGTAGCCCGTGGGTGCTCACGAACTGGTCCAGCAGCACTCGCTTTTCCATCTTGCTCGTCCCGCGGTACTGGCCCGCCATCACTGCCGTAACTTCCTGCCTCGCCTTCATCTTTAGCCTCGTCTCTGCCTCCAATGTTTCCCGCCAACATCGAAGGTAAACTGTCCCTAATTTGGAGTGGGTTTTTAAATGAGGCAACGATACCTGCTTAGAGGGTTTTTGATGAGGCAATTTGGTAGTGGGTCATTTACAAAGTTAAACAGTCAATATAGTTGAACGTACCGATCTGGCGTGTAGTATGATCGCTTCATGCCATCGAAGCGACCGCCAAAAGATACAAACCAACTCGCCCGCTACATTTCTCAAAAGATGTAAGAGTTTTTGCATGGCGTCCCGCGCTGTCCCATGATGTCCCGCTATCAGGTGGGTCGGTCAGTCAAGTATATATTTACTACCGAAAGCATCAGGCAAGTAACAGCCTACTGTTCTTTAAAAGCCGAACCGGCAACCCGGGGGACGTTCGGGTTGCCGGTTCGGTTTTCTCTCTCTGCTATTACTAGAGGGAACTCGTGCGTTTTTACCTGGGTCAGGCTCTATCCTGGTCCTACTGTATTTCAGCGACGACCGTCACCGTCTCGACGTTTTTCGCCAGATCGCTGCCTGAGTGAATCTTCGCCAGTTCGCTCTCGGCCGCGCGCTCGGCCTTCGATTTCAACATCTCACGACCTTCGGTCGAGCCGGCGGTCCAGATCTGCGCCAGGAAGTAGGTGTTGCCGTAGCGATTGAAGATCAGGAGGGCGCGTTTCTTCGGGGCGTTGGCCTGAACATTGTTCGTCAGGCGAACAGCGCTCTGACTACCTTCGTTGCTGCGAATCGAAATCACCGAATCGTCCTGAGTGCTGGCCTTTCCGACGGTGTATTCACCGGCCGGGAGCATCTTGTCGCCGACGGCGAAGTCGAACGGGATATCGGCTTTGAGGCTGTGGCCGCGCGACTGTGCGCTCGTGGCAACGGCCGTCATAAATGCGAGGGCAATGATGGAAATCAACATGGTGACGGCTTTCAGGGCTTGCTTTTTCATCTCTCTCTCCTTCGTGCCCGTTTCGGGCAAATGGTCGCGGGGCATTTGCGACCTCTTCAAATTGGCTCTGGCTCAGAAGCGATCTCTTGACCGCCGCGCCTTTGGCCTTCAACTTTTCAAACTTTCCGATCCGTCTCAACCTCTCCTGGATCGTGCCAGGCCTTATTGCTAACGGCGTGCCAATGGCGAGCGTCGAGGCTTTCACGCACTTCTGATTTGCCGGAAACTTTTGAATGAGAATGAGATGAGCTTCGTTGCGGGAGTTCAGCCGGTCGCTGCCGAGCACCGGCGCGCCGGGTCAAACTCTATCCTTTCGGATAGAGCGGCTATCTACAAAGTTAGGTAATTCCTAAGCAGCGCGCAGCAAGTAGAAGTGGTCAACAGACTACGAAGAATCGGAGGCTATCGAGCCATCCGGTGCAACAGTTGGTTCGGAGGGATGCGCTCATCGCCTAATCCCTATCTGAAACATCCTGGTTTACAGTCATCCGGCGCTCGGACGGGATAATCTGCGTCCTCTCGCTTTTGCTTTGTGGCGAAATTTATGATGTCGTTTGAAATCGCGTCGACAGGAGGCGGAACAGCATTGACTAAAACAATCACCGTGTAACCGCCATTCCAGAGCATTTCCACATCGGTACGACTCCCGCCGCTATGACCGCGCACGAGTTCTCCGTTCGAATCGAATTCGGTTATTCCGTAAGCGTAACGGCGCGCGCCCTTGTTGTCCTGGTTTACTTTGCCGTTCACCATCTTTTGGATCGTCTCTGCGCCGAGCAGTTTGCCCGTCCGGTAAGCGCGAAGAAACTTGAACATATCAGGCGCGGTTGAGAATCCGCCGCCAAAGCCTGTTGCCTGAGACCTGCTAAGCGTTTTATCGGCCAGATAAGGATCTAATCCGAGAGGGTCTTGCGGCGACTGCCTATAAAGGACAGAAGTTTTCGATGCAATTATGCCGAACGAGTCAGTATAAGTCTGACCCATTCCAAGCGGCTTAAAGATATTCTCACGGATGTATTGGAGGTAAGGTTTTCCCGAAATACGCTCAATGATTGCGCCGAGCAGGGAGTAGCCCGCATTGCTGTAGCGCCAGCGCGTCCCCGGCTCGAAGAACAGTTTCTCGTCTTTATAAACCGCAATCTCTTCGGTTGAATTGCGATAAGTTTTTCCCTTAACGAAGCCGGGCGACTCGAAGAACGTACCGAAGCCCGCAGTATGCGTAAGAAGGTGATGAATCGTAACTCTCTCTGCCACCTCTTTATTCGGATAATCGGGAAGGACTTTAGCGATGGTGTCGGTATAGGAGAGCTTACCCTCTTTGACCAACCGCGCGACCGCAACAGCCGTAAACATTTTACCGACTGACGCGAGATGGAATCCAGTGTCAGTTGTGTTCGGAATCTTCGCCTCACGATCGGCGAACCCGTATGCTTGTTCGAGCAGAATCCTATCGTCTTTAGCGATTAAAACGACGCCTGAAAGATCGCCCGCCGCGGCGCGCCTGTCCAGGTCTTTTTTGATTGCCGTAATCATCTCCCTCTCGGAAAGCGGCGTCGAGATCGCGCTCAACTTCGGCGCATCGGGAGACTGAGTTTTATCTACGCCCAGCCCGGCAAGTTTCCCTTTCTCGGCGTTGTCCAGGCCAGCTCGTATGAGCGCGAAGTGCTCGCCACGTTTGCTTTTGGCAATGATTGAAATGGGCTGGACGCCGGTTTCCGGCGTGACTTGTAGGATTTCCAGTCCACCGCTCTGCTCGTGCAGCTTACGAAAGAAGGCGACGTATTGCTCCGCGCTCTGCTGGAAGCGAAATGCGTTAGCCGAAAAGCGACCGTTGACGAAGCTTTTAATCTCTTCTTCCTTACCGCTTTCTATAACCGCGAACCACTCTCGCATGATTCTGCCAAGCGTCGTATCAGGCAGCTCAATTTGTCTAAACTCTCTCTCTTTTTTCTCTTGTTTGTCTGAAACCTTAAGAGGCATCGAGCTAACTTGCCCGAATCCCTGGATTATGACGGCTAAAATCAAGCAGCCGCGGGCAACGCTTTTAATGACCATAATAAATGCAGGAGTCTTCTCGTGAGTTCTGGATAAAGTATCAAATCTTTTTATTTACTAACGCGTTTGTTGTCACCCATGGAGATCCCATAGGCTTTCAAACCTACATCCTGTATTAATAGCAATGTCTGAGATCAAGAAGCAACCGAACGCCCGGCATCAGCCGCCGCGCAGACGACTTGATTACAGCCAAGCCTCGCGCATCAAGGTAAGGCTGTTGGCGTTCGGCTGCATGCCGGGCGTTCGGCGCGGCTGCTTGCTAACCGCCGATATTCGCCGGATTTCCAGTCCTCATCGCTCCTCGCCTATTCACGTAAACTAATCTGAACCCTGTGTGCATGCTATCTCGTCACCGGGTTCAGCTATCAGGCGAGACACTACAGTCTCCTCGTTATCTTGTTCCTTGTGCACTGTCACGAAATATATAAAGTGTTTTGCCAGTGGGTACTCTCTTACGTTCTTTTGCATTGCTTCACACAATGCCTGCTTGATGACATCATCCGGCACCTCCTCCCCAAACCCTCCGCAACCATCTCCGTGTGCCGACCACCCCATCAACCGCACATACTTCTTTTTATAACAATAGTCCGGTGCCACTCTCTGGCCCACCATCTTTGGTGTTCCTCCCGCATCCGCATGTATCCAATAATCTTCACGCGAAGACAGCTCGGCGTCCTTTTTAAACTCCTGTTGTATCAATTTGTGGAACCGCCTATCAGCGCATAACTGAAGAAAGCCCCTTGCAGGGCAATCTTCTGTATAGGGGAGTCTTTCGACTATCCAATTGTCTTCAGTGAGCACGTTTGATTGTCGCTCGGCGGTCGGGTCTGCGTTTGTAGCTTGACTGTTCGATTGATCGCTCATGACATCTCCTTACAAGTGGAAGGCGTTAGTGGTTGGCGTTTTACACTTGACGCGAGGAGAGTGTAAAACAACATCGGGTTAGAGTGACGGAGATGGTTTATCTCAGCAGACAAATAAAGTCAATGCCAAAGGAATAGTACTCACGCCGTCGCGTGCTTGTATCACATTCTGCGGCCTAACGCCCGAATTAACCGGGCGCGACGAAACACGATAACAACATAGCCTCGCGGATGACAGCCGCGCTATTCGCGCTCCGGTTGAATGAGTTGTTAGGCGCACGCGCTCGATTACAGACACCTCCGAAAATATATTTCAATTCGCCTGCTTTTATTTCGCGCTCGAACTTTTCTTGTTTGCCTTCCACCAAGTCATAAAGAATCTGCCAAATTCTCTATGCAATGCGCTAACCCATTCAACAGACTCTTTCCCTGCAAGCATCAAATCCATAAACCGCTTATCAGAGAATTTCTTTTGAAAATGGAAGACAGCATTTCTATACCGTCGCAACAAATCAACATATGGAGAACCAATCAACCCATCAATTTTTTCGTCTTTCAAGCCAAGATCGCGCCAGCCCTCAATAAGAACATACAACGCGCCATACCAATATGACATATAGATATGGCTATGCTCCAAGAAAGTAAACTCATCTAAATTGCCTCTGTTCATAACCAGATTTTGGAAATCATGGCGCATTTTATCTGCCCAGATAAAATATCGGCTCAACGCGCCAACATTGTCTAAGCGAGGGTCATCTGGTTCGGATTCATATTGCTTCCGTAGCCTCTCTAACTCTTTTTCTAAATCATCCATAACTTTAGAATCCACTCCTTTCGTGCGCCTAACGCCGAGCGTAACCGGGCCGCGCACATGGTACTGGTGGAACGATGTGAAACTCGCTTGCGCGGCTCCGGTTGACGCCCTTGTTAGACGTTCGCCTCCTGTCGACCCTGAAAATATGCTTTTATTTCTGGGTCAGCTTCTACCATATGGTCAGTTATATGAAACACATCTTCTTTCTTCTATTGCTTCGGCTCTGTCTAGCATTCGCCCAAGGATTTCTGCGTCTTGCCAGGGAGATTCCTCAGCATCTACAAGCATCACTTCAAACTGAGTACCACCATGGCCTTTGGAAGTGTTCAAAGCGGCGGCGGGAGTAGATGAGCCGAAGGAAGGATGGACGGCGGAGGGACTCGTGAGAGCCAATCAAAAGATACTTCACTTGAAGCCCGCAGAGATGAAACAGATCAAAAAGATTCTCAAGATTGATTAAGTGACTTTCTTAGACTCTGGGCCTCGCGCTCTCCCACAAGGCGCAACAAAACTGTCACGCCGATAGCGCTCATGTTAACCGTAGGAAGGGCATAATGTATTATGCCCTTTCAGGCGAATAACCAAGCAATCAATCCGCCAAGCACGCGTTCCGTTGTACATCGCAACGCGCGTCACAGTTTGCCTTATAGTCCCTAAATCTGTAGTCGCCCCCCCAATTCTCTTCGCAAGTCATACGGCATTCAGACCACTGCCCTAGGCAAGCACCTCCAGCATCTGCTTTAGCAGTTTCCTTGGCTGGCAAACATAACAAACCAAGCATCACCGCCAAAATTAAGAGACGTTTGATTTTCATTGATTCTCTCCTTTACAGCGAACGGGTGTGGGGTGTCAGGTGTCGGATTCTATTCTAAAACTGGTCTCATGTAAATAGACGTAAAGTGCTGACCGCTTATCACTTTTGAGAACGGTGGAGTGCCTAATTTGGGTGAAGTCTCTAAAAGGGCAATACACATCAGAGTTGATGCCTCTGCCAGCTAAAATCCTGACTCGCGACCAAGTTGAGCAAGCACATTTGATGACCTTCGGAAATCAAGGAAGAACTCTAAGCAAAACAAAGACCTGGCTTTAACATGCTGCGCGCAACTTTTCAAAAGTGATAAGCGGTCAGACGTAAAGTGAGTTTGACTCCATTCAACTTTTTTAGTAGACCGCAGACTTTTTTAGCAGGAATAGTTTTTGAGTAGATTTTTAGCAAAGCCTACCACCATCTCTTATCTTCACAGCAAATGCTTTCCGCTCGTCTGGTGTGCTGCCTTCGCCCCATTCACCCATTCCGATTGCCGCTTTGATTTCGTGATCTGGGTGATTGTCAGAGAACATAGCGTAGTAAACGGCGAAAGCATCATCATCTTTATAGACGAAGCGAGTCAGCCTTGTCGTCACGCCTCCGCAACAATCGCACTTCTCTTTTGTTGGGTCTTCAAACTCTATTCTTATCACATCTTTCCTCTATGCGACGGCTCCTGGCGACGTCTAACGCGCATTAGACCGCCGATGGCGGTAATTTGCGACTATGACCGACTTTTACCGCCCCATCGGCGGCCTAATACCATAAAAGCGCACAATTACCGCTAGTGGCGGTCTAATACCTCTCAGGGCTGGCTTTTACCGCTCAACGGAACGTGAGGCTAATGAGAAAAGGCGCTCGATTAGCAGGACGTGCGAGGGTAGGAATGTGTGAACGATATTCTCGTTGAAGGAGATGTGTCAATAGTCAGACGTCTCCTGTCCATATTGGGGCGGGAACCCTGGCACCTTCCTTTTCCATTTGCGCGACGTTTGTTCTATCCTTCATAGAGCCAAATGTGCTAAAGAGAGCAGAACATGACCCCCAGACTCGCAGCCATCGCCGGGCCTTTGAAGGGCAAAATCTTCGCGCTGGCCGAAGAGGAGACTTCGGTCGGGCGCGAATCGGCCAGCCAGGTTTGCCTCAGCGACCCTTCCGTCTCGCGCCGCCACTGCACCATCAAGCACGAGGGCACTCTCTTTAAGATCACGGACCTCGAAAGCCTCAACGGCACGTTCGTCAACGACGTCCCCGTCAAAGAGCGATTCCTGGAGCACGGCGACCGCCTGAGAATCGGCGACCACACCTTCTCCTTCCTGCTGCACGAAGGCGACACGCCCTCCGGCTCAAGCACAGTGCTTCTGGATGAGAGCAAGATAGTCACTGGCGCCAACACCCTTCAGGTTCGCATCGCGGACGCCTTCCACCTGATGGCGCGCGACCTCTCCGCGCTCATGAAGATCAGCACGACGATCAACTCCGTGCGCGGCCTCGAAGCTCTCCAGCGACAACTGCTCGAACTGATCTTCGAGGTCGTCCCGGCAGAGCGCGGCGCCATTCTCCTGGTCGAAGGGGACAACTTCGATGAGTTCTCCTCCGTCTTCGCCCTGGACCGCCGGGAGGGACCGAACCGCGCGGTCCACGTCAGCCGCACCATCACCGACCGCGTCCTACGCGAGGGCATCTCGTTCCTCAGCAACGACGTTCAGGAGAGCGAAAACTTCAGCGAAGCAGAAAGCCTGATCTCCTCCAGAATTCAGGCACTGCTCTGCGTGCCCCTGATGCTCTTTGAAAAGGCTGTCGGCGTTATCTACCTTTATGCGACCGACCCGGCGATCCGCTTCGACAAGGACCAGTTGCAACTCGTCACAGCCATTTCGGGGATCGCGGCCGTCGCGCTCGAAAACGCGCGGCACATCGAATGGCTCGAAAGCGAAAACCTGCGGCTCCAGGAGGACATACAGATCGAGCACAACATGGTTGGAGAGAGCCAGCGGATGCGCGAGGTCTATCAGTTCATCGCACGCGTCGCGCCGACCGCCTCGACCGTGCTCATCTGGGGCGAGTCCGGGACCGGCAAAGAACTGGCCGCGCGCGCGATTCACCTGAACAGCCCGCGCAAGAACAAATCATTCGTCGCCGTCAACTGCGCCGCGCTCACGGAGACCTTGCTCGAAAGCGAATTGTTCGGCCACGAGAAGGGGGCCTTCACAGGGGCCATCGCGCAGAAGAAGGGGAAGATCGAGGTGGCCGACGGGGGCACGCTCTTTCTGGATGAAGTCGGCGAGATGCCTGCGCTCCTGCAGGCGAAGCTTTTGCGCGTGCTTCAGGAAAGAGAGTTCGAGCGTGTCGGCGGCACGCGTACCCTCAAGGTTGATATAAGGCTGATTGCCGCGACCAATAAAGACCTCGAAGAAGCGATCCGTCAGGGCTCATTTCGACAGGACCTGTACTATCGCCTCAATGTGGTCTCTTTGACGATGCCGCCGCTCAGGGAAAGGCGCGAGGACATCCCGCTCCTGGCAAGTTATTTCGTACAGAAGTACAGCGACAGGTGCAATCGCCGCGTGACCGGAATCTCCACGGAGGCGCGCGCGCGCCTCAAGAATTACGACTGGCCCGGCAACGTGCGCGAGCTTGAGAACGCGATGGAACGCGCCGTGGTGCTCGGAACGACTGAAATCATCCTGCCGGAAGACTTGCCGGAAGCCGCGCTCGAAACCGAGACGCCCGCGGCGGGCGGCGTGGCGAAGTATCACGAGGCCGTGACGGAGGCCAAAAGGCAGTTGATCCTCAAAGCCGTCGAGCAGGCCGGGGGCAACTATACGGAAGCAGCCCGCCTTTTAGGCGTCCACCCGAACTATCTACATCGTCTGATTCGCAACATGAATCTCAGGCCGGAACTGAAAAAGCAGTAGGCGAAGGACGGAAGCGCCGGGGCTCTTTCGCTTCCCATTCGAGCAAACACCTGATGCAGCAAGTTCGTGAAGACTTCGACCGGATTGCAGTGCTCTCAGAGCATGAGGAAGCGGCCCATGGTCCGGACTTGGATCACTTGCTGAGCTACGTCCCCCAGCGCTGCGAACATATTCTGGAAGTTGGTTGCGGCTTCGGCATCTTCACGCGGCTGATGGCCGCACGCGCCGAGCGTGTGACGGCCATTGATCTATCGCCACAGATGATTCGCGTCGCGCGCGAGCGCTCCAACGATTACCGGAATCTGGAGTTCGTGCTCACTGATTTTTTGCAGGCGGATTTGCCGGAGGAAGAGTTTGATTGCATCGTCACCATCGCCACACTGCATCATCTGCCTTTGGACGAGGCGCTCTTAAAATTAAAGTCGCTCGTCAAGCCCGGCGGGGTGCTCATCATACAGGACCTGATTGGATATGACGGCCTCCTGGATAAGGCTTTCGACATCTTCAGACTTCCCCTGTCGGTCGTCTCAAGATTCTGGCGGTCGGGCCGCTTACGACCGAGCCGCGAGGTTCGGCAGGCGTGGGTCGAGCACGGCAAGCACGACACGTATTTGACGGCGCGAGAGGCCCGGCGGATGAGAGACGAGCACTTTCCGGGCGCGTATCTTCGCCGCCATCTGCTGTGGAGATATACTCTGGTCTGGCGTAAAGACCTGTCAGGTCCTGCAACTTAATGCGAGTTAGTTCACAGCCGCCAGGAAGCACGAGCGCACGAACCATCCACGAAACGACACGAAACGGCACGAAGGAACAAGCCTCTTTCGTGCCGTTTCGTGTCGTTTCGTGGATAATCACACTGCTTCTAATGTCGAACTCGCTTTAACTTGACCCTCAGGGCACACACATCATTGTCCACCGCTCGGAGCCAGCTCGCCTTTATGAAACGTCCTCTTCAGTTTCCAGCGACGATACATCCAGAGTGAAAAAGCGAGCCAGACTCCGCTCCAGAGATATGCGCCGATGGTGTCCGAAGGCCAGTGCGCGCCCAGGTAAACGCGCGAGAGTCCGACGAGCAGGACGGGTGCGCCTGTCAGCGCGAGCGCGACTCTGCGCGCCATCGTCCCGCGCGGCAAAAGCGCGTAAGCCGTGAAGAAGAGGAAGCCGAAGTAGGAGACGTAGAAGGTGACGTGCCCCGACGGGAAGCTCTGCGTTGCCAGGTCTCTGTAAATCGGAATCAGGTTGGAGGCCGGGCGCGGGCGCGCAATCAGGAGCTTGAACAAAGAGTTGATGAGCGCGCTTCCGGCCGTGCTGAAGATCAGACCGGCGGCCTCGCTGCGCCTGCGCAACAGCAGGAAAGCTATCGCCGTCACGCCCGCCAGCAGATACGGTATCCAGCGGTTGCCGAAAACCGAGACGAACTCCATGAAAGGAAACAGCCCGGCGGGCGCGAAGTTCTTCCAGTTGAAACGTTCCGAGATCAGCAGGTCCCAGCCGAAGTAAGGGTTGAGATGCGCGAAGATGGCTAGGACCGCGAAGGCCGCGAGCGCGCCCAGATAGATCAACTCCGCGCGCCACAGCCGCCGCAGGGCTCGCCACCGCGAGACGGTCATCTGTTGCGTCTCAACCGGCACGCTGGATTCTTTTTCGTAGCTGCCGCTTGTATTCATCTGTCGCTCGTTAACGCGTTCCCCTGGGCGTGTACTATAATTCTTAGTCTCCCGAAGATAACGAACTTGAAGATGAGCGGCAAGCTCGCGCGCGGACCATTTCCGAGAGGCGGCGCGCCGGAGGAAGAGTTTTGTTAAGAGTCGAGTACCGCGAAGGGCTTTACCTGCCGGACCTTGATCTGTGGCTGGACGCCGCTGGAGCGCGCGAGCGCTGCGTCATCTCACACGGCCATTCGGACCACATCGCGGAGCACCGCTCGATCATAGCCACGCCCGAAACGGCCCGCATCTTTCGCCATCGTCGCGGGCACGCGTTGATGGAAACGCTCCGTTACGGCGAGCGTCGCGACTATGGCCGCTACGCGCTCACGTTTTTTCCGGCGGGCCACTGTCTGGGCTCCGCCCAGGTGCTCGTCGAGGCAGACAATGAGAGGCTGGTCTATACGGGCGACATCAAACTCAGACCGAACGTCACGGCCGAGGACGCCGTCATCGTCCCGTGCGACACGCTCGTGATGGAATCAACTTTCGGCGACCCGCTCTACCGCTTCCCGCCAGACGTCGTCACAACCGAGCGTCTCTACGCGGCGGTTGACCGCGCGCTCTCGGACGACCGCGTGGCGGTCGTGCTCGCTTACGCTCTAGGCAAAGGACAGGAGGCCCTGGAGCTGCTCTTGAGACGCGACTATCGTGTCACGCTGCACGGCTCCGTGTGGAACGTCTCGGAGATTTATCGCGAGTTGGGCGTGAAATTTTCCGGGCCGTATGAAAAATATGATCGCGAACATCTGCGCGGGCGCGTGCTCGTTGCGCCGCCCGGATGCCGGAAGCAGGCGATGATCACCAACATCGAGCGGCGCTACGTGATCATGCTCACGGGCTGGGCGCTGCATAAAAGCGCGCCCTACATGTACAGGGGCGTGGACCTGGTTCTCCCGCTCTCGGACCATGCGGATTTCGACGAGCTCGTCCATCTGGCGCGTGCCTCCGGCGCTGAGCGCATCATCACCATGCACGGAGCACCGAAGTTCGCGGCGCACCTGCGCGAGCTGGGATTAAACGCCGAACACCTGGCCGAGCACCCGGACTCGCAGTCCACGAAGCCCGCAAAGAAACGCGCGGCCAGGAAAGCCTCGCTCCCCGTCGAGCGGTCTTTATTCGATTGATTCTCGCGCATCAGTCACCTTCGATTGCAGGGCGTAATTAGCGCCGCCTCACACGTTTATCCACCTCGGCTTCAAAGGCTTTTTTAGCCCGCCCGTCACTTTCAGAAGTCTTTCAGAACAATTTCAGAGCGACCTAAAGATTCCTCCCAACAGGTGCAGTATTGTGCAACCAACGTACAGCGGATCAGATTTGACAATCAGACTTCTGGCGGAAACATCCAGACAGATTTTCTCTTAAAGATCCGCCCTGCTGCACAATCTTAACTTTAGATAAGAAGGAGTACCTTGATGAAAATCACGCGATTTGCTTCAATTCTGGCGCTGTTCCTGCTGAGCTTCGCAACGTCGCAGGTGGCGACAGCTCAATCAGCCCACGGCACTTACCAATTTTCATTAGCAGACGGCTATACAAAGTACGTCGAGTTTGAAGCCACCGCGCAGTCTAACGGGAGCGCGGTCGGCGGGGTGTTTCTCAGCGACGAGGCGCCGGTCCTTACTCAGGACGTGGACGGCACCGGTGAGCAGGAGGAACGATACGCAGGTTTTTACATTAGGGCGGAGTTTGACGGTATGGTGGTGAACCGGAACCAGGCTGTGATGAGCGGAACCGTCACGGAGTCCAGCATCAACAGTCTCATCGGGCAGCGGGTGCTGCTCATGGTCGAGGACAACGGGGACAACACGGGAGAGCCGGACAAACTGACCTGGGGCATTTATCAGCCCATAGAAAGAGACTGGACACCTTCTGACGCGGAATGGGAAAAAGACCCGGGCGTCGGGCTGACCTGGAGAGCAACGGACGCGGAGCAGAGGGACGATGAGGGATATTTAATGCCGAGGAGCGAAGAGATCAACGCCCAGAGCTTCCCAGTCTCCGCCTACTCCTTTCTGGACGTAGAGCGCCCCGTGGGCGATATTAGAGTTGACTCGTAGAGCCACTTCTCGGCAATCTTCAAGCACTGCCTCGCTATCTTGATTAACAAGCATGTGACGTTTCATGAACGTCGCCCCACAATCAACAACCAAATTTGTAAGGAGAATCTCAATGAAAACGTTTTCTACCACCCTTAAAGTTCTGACATGTGCGATCTTCATCATGGCGCTCTCTTCCATTGCACAGGCGCAGGCGACGCGCACGTGGGTCTCGGGTGTCGGCGATGACGTCAATCCCTGCTCGCGCACCGCACCCTGCAAGACCTTCGCTGGCGCGATCTCGAAGACGCTTGCCGGAGGCGAGATTGATGCGCTCGACCCGGGCGGCTTCGGCACGCTCACCATCAGCAAATCAATCACGGTTGACGGCACCAACGGCCAGGGCTTCGGGAGCACCCTCAATAACGGCAACATCAACGGCTTCGTGATCAACGATAGTCAATCGCCGACGCCTAACACGAGCACTGTCAGGCTCCGCAACCTCAGCATCAACGGCGCGGGCACGACGGCCGGCCTCAACGGCATCAGATTTATCGCCGGCAAGGCCCTGCACGTCGAGAACGTCACCATTGACAACCAGTCGAGCGACGGCATCGTTGTCGCCACCACCGCAGCCAGCATCGTCCACGAGGTCTACATGACCAACGTGACCATCCGCAATGCCGCCAGCGACTGCATCGAGCTCAGCTCCGTCGGCGCCGGCAGCCTCGTCCTCGCGAGCATAGACGGCGTGTCTCTGTCCAACAGCGGCAACGGCCTGCGAGCCGGTGCCAACAGCCGCGTGCATATCCGCGACGCCCAGGTCGCGACGATGAACGCGGGTGGCTTCGGCGTCTCGGCCGACACAGCCTCTGCCGAGGTCAATGTGGACAACTGCATGATCACGAACAATCCTGACGGCGTGAAGACCAACGGCGGCACGGCTCGCGTCTCGCGCAGCGTCATCTCGGGCAACACCAACGGGTTGAATAACGTGAGCGGTACGCTCAAGCGGTTCAACAACAACATGATTGACGGCAATACCAACAACACCGCAGGCACCATCACGCCTATCAACCAGGGCTGAGGCCGCTGAAGATGGGCGCTCGGACCTTCCCTCTCACGCTCCGTTCGCACCACGATAGTGCGAACGGAGCGTTCTTTTTAATCAAGACCTACGCTCCCGGCGCGCCTCTCGGGCCGCCAAAGCTGCTTTAATGACGGGCCACGGCCACGGCGCTCTGGATGCGCAGAGCGTTGGTCGGCGGGACCGCACACTCTCAGAAAAGTGGCTTTAAGAGAAAGGTTTCATGGTTGGATCGCCTCTTCTGCTACTCTTTTCAGGCGAGTGAGTCTGGACAGATGTAGAGCCTGCCCTCGGGCGTCTCTACGAAATGAAGCCTGCCGGCCTCCGCCAGTTGGAAGATGAGGCGCGAGCTGACGCGCGCCGCGATGGCCGCTTCGTCCACAGTCAGCATGGCGACCTCTTTGGCGCAGCCCTCGCACCAAAGGACAGGATTACTGCCACGGCATTTGATGACAAGGACCCGTTCGGTCTCGACGGTGATCTCTATTCTTTTTTTGCCCACGATGCCTCCCCTCTATTTTCCGCCCCGATGCCTTAGGGGTAGAATGCGTACTGCAAGTGAGCCGCTGCGGATTACCGATGCTCCACCGACGAGGCTAACGATACAGCGACGAGCGGGAGCGCGTCTTTAAAAAGCTCTGAAGTTTTTCTGAGACTCCACAAAAGCGATGATGAACAGACCGGCCAAACGTTTCTACATCTTCGGACTCTTTCGGATAGATGTCACAGAACGTATCCTGCACAGCCCGAAGGGGCCCATGACGCTCACGCCGAAGGTCTTCGACACGCTGCTCGCCCTGGTCGAAAATAGCGGCCATGTGCTGAGCAAAGAAGAGCTGATGAAAAAGGTCTGGCCCGACAGCTTTGTCGAAGAGAACAACCTGGCGCAAAACATCTCGACGCTCAGAAAAGTCTTGGACGCGGGCGAACGAAAATACATCGAGACCGTGCCGAAGCGCGGCTACCGCTTCACGGCCGACGTCAAAGAGAGTTCCGAGGGCGGACCCGACTTAATCCTGCGCGAGCGCACGCGGGCCAGCATCATCGTCGAGGAGGATGGCGAAGATGAGCAGACTTTCCAGCCTTTAAGAGCGCCCCTCACCATTGATCTTCCGCCGAGCGCCATCGTCCACGAGCCGTCGCGTGAGCTGGAGCTGCCATTTGAGCGTCCGCCCGAAACGATGTATGCGAGGAGCGGCGACGTGAACATCGCCTACCAGGTCATCGGCGAAGCGCCGCTCGACCTGGTCTTCGTGATGGGCTGGGTCTCACATCTGGAATATTTCTGGCGCGAGCCGCACTTTGCGCGCTTCCTGATGCGCCTGGCCTCCTTCTCGCGTCTCATCCTCTTCGACAAGCGCGGGACGGGACTTTCCGACCGCGTGCCCGTCAACGAGCTTCCCACTCTTGAGCAGCGCATGGACGACGTGCGCGCCGTGATGGACGCCGTGGGCACAGAACGCGCGGCGCTCTGCGGGGTGTCCGAAGGCGGACCGATGTGCAGCCTCTTTGCCGCGACCTACCCGGAAAAAACGCTCGCGCTCGTCATGATCGGGACTTACGCCAAGCGCATCCGCGATGAAGAGTACCCCTGGGCTCCGACCTCCGAAGAGCGCCAGCATTTCTTCGAGGAGATGCGCCGGGACTGGGGCGGACCCGTCGGACTGGAAGAGCGTGCGCCGAGCATGGCCGAGGACCAGCGGTTTCGTGACTGGTGGGCGACCTACCTGCGCATGGGCGCGAGCCCCGGCGCGGCCCTGGCCCTCACGCAGATGAACGCGGAGATAGACGTGCGGCAGGTCCTGCCGACGATACGCGTTCCCACGCTCGTCATTCACAGGACCGAAGACCAATGCCTGAAGGTCGAAGAGGGGCGTTACGTCGCCGAGAGGATTCCGGGGGCGAAATACGTCGAGATGCCCGGCAACGATCACCTTCCTTTCGTGGGCGACCAGGACTCTATTCTCGACGAGGTTGAGGAGTTTTTGACTGGCGTCCGCCACACGCTTGAGCCGGACAGGGTGCTCGCCACGGTGCTGTTCACGCACATCGTCGGCTCGAAAGAGTACGCCGCGAAATTCGGGGAGAGCCGCTGGGAGCAGCTTCTCAATCGCCTGCGCCTGCACATCGGCAAAGAGATCGAGTGGTTCAGAGGGCGCGAGATAGACATGGTGGGCGAGCGCCCGCTAGCCATCTTCGACGGTCCAGCGCGCGCCATCCGCTGCGCCTGCGCCATTAACGAATATGCCTCGCGCCTCGGCATAGAGATGCGCGCCGGGCTGCACACGGGCGAATGTGACATCGTGGACGGGAAGGTCGGCGGCATCGCTGCGGAGATCGGCGTCCAGGTGGCGAACAGGGCGGCGGCCAGGGAGGTCTTAGTTTCGAGCACGGTCAGGGACCTGGTCGCAGGCTCTGGCATCATGTTCGAGGACAGAGGGTGGCACACGCTCGCGTCCGTTCCGGGGCAATGGCATCTCTTTTCCGTTGACCGTAGAGCATGTTTGACGCGCTGAGCTCTGGAACGCTCTCACTTCTGGTCGTTGGCGGCCAGCGCCTTGTCCGTTCTCTGCTCTCTCTCTTCGGCTAATTGGGTAATTGCGCGCTCAAGGTTTGTGTCCATCTCGTTGAGCAGTCGGATGACGCGCGACGGCAGGCGGAGCGTGATGATTTCGGCCTCTTCCGAAGGTGTTTCGATGGCTAACTCTATCGCCGCCAGCATCGCCTCGTAGTTGATGGGCTTCGACAGGTAATCCTGAACGCCGAGGCGCTCGCACTGCTCGCGCAGTTGCGCGCTCGACTCGGCCGAGACGACGATGACGGGCACGTTGGCGTCCAGGTTGCGAATCTCGCGCAGGACCTGCGTGCCGTGCATCTCCGGCAGCGTCATATCGAGGAGGACGACGTCTGCGCCCGCGGCCTGAAATTCCGCGATTCCTTCCTCACCCGTGAAAGCGTTGCGGACAAGGTATCCCGCCTTGCGCAGCGTCGTCTCGTAAAGCTCGGCCAAATCTTCTTGATCTTCGATCACAAGAATGCAATGCTCTGCCATCACGAACCCCCTTTAAGTTGTCAGTGGTCGGTGGTCAGTGGTCAGTTAAAGAGAAGTAACTAACTGACCACTGACCACCGACCACCGACCACCGAATTGTATATGAGTCCCGTCGCGATTGTCATTATCCTGCTGGTTGTCGCGGTCGTTCTCTTTGCGACCGAGCGCATTCCGATTGACATTGTGACGATCCTGCTCGTCATCGCGCTCGTCGTCACGGGCGTTTTGACGGCAGGAGAGGCGTTCGCAGGCTTTGGCAATGACATCATCATCACCATCTCCGGACTCTTCATTTTAACGGGCGGGCTGGTTAAAACAGGCGTCATTGACATCATCGGCCGCCGATTGCACCGCTTCGCCGGGGGCCGCGAGTTTAATCTGACGGTGCTCGTCATGCTCGTCGCCGCGGCCTCGGCGGCGGTTCTGAAAAACACCACGACGACGGCGATGTTCGTCCCGGTGGTGCTCGGAATGTGCGCCCGCGCTCGTGTCCCGCCCTCGAAGCTGATGATGCCTCTGGCCTTCGGCGCGATCCTCGGCGGGACGTGCACGCTCATAGGGACTTCTACGAACCTGGCGGTCAGCGGCGCGATTCAGCGCTACGGGATGCAGCCGTTCTCCATGTTCGAGCTGACGCCCGTGGGCGTGGCGATTGTCGTCGTTGGCCTTCTCTACATGCTGCTGCTTGGCCTGCGCCTGCTCCCGCGCCGTGGCGGCGCTGACTCGCTCACAGAGCAATACCACATCCGCGAGTACATGTCGGAGGTGATCGTGCTTCCCGATTCGCCGCTCGTCGGAAAGACTCTTTCGGAGGCGAATCTCAGCGACGAGCTCGACCTGGTGGTGGTCGGGATTCTGCGCGGCAAGCAGGGCCGTATCGCGCCGAGCCCGACGGAGAGGATAGAGGCAGAGGACCTGCTGCTCGTGCAGGGACGAATCGAAGACATCCTGCGCGTCAAGAACGAGACGGGCATTGAGATCAGGGCCGATTTCAAGCTGAGCGACAGGGTTCTCGAATCCGGCGACGTAGAGCTTTTCGAGGCGATGGTGCTGCGCGGCTCCGACCTCATCGGGCGCACGCTCAAAGGCTTAAAGTTTCGCCAGCGTTTTCAACTGACGGTGCTCGCCGTCAACCGCCACGGCGTCGCGCTGCTCTCGAAAATCAGCACGCTGCCCCTGCGCTTTGGCGACGTGCTGCTCGTGCAGGGCAAACGCGAGCAGGTCGAGCAATTGGCGATGGACGGTCAGCTGCTGCTTTTAGAAGATGTGTCCGAGAGGCGCGGCCGCGTGAGTAAACGTCGCTGGGCGCTGCTGGCCTTCGGCGTCTTTCTCTTCTTCTCCGTGACGCACCCGCCGCAAGTGCCGCTCGCCGTGGCCGTGCTGCTTGGCGTTCTGATCCTGCTGGTGAGCCGCGCCATCCGCGCACAGGAGATTTACGATCTCATCGAATGGCGCTTGATAGTGCTGATCGCGGGCATGATCAGTTTCGGCACGGCCCTGGAAAAGACAGGCGCGGACAAGTATCTGGCCGACCAGATCGTGAGCGGGGTCGGCGGCTACGGCAGCCTCGCTGTGCTCGCCGGCTTCTTCGTGTTGACGGTGGCGTTGACGCAGCCGATGTCCAACCAGGCTGCCGCCCTCGTCGTCGTTCCCATCGCAGTGAAGACCGCAGCCAGTCTCGGCCTCAACCCGCGCACCTTCGCCGTGATGGTCACCTACGCAGCGTCCTGTTCATTTCTGACGCCGCTTGAGCCCGCCTGTGTCCTGATTTTCACGCCCGGGCGCTACCGCTTCTTCGATTTCGTCAAGGTCGGCTCGATTCTCACCATAGCCGTCTTCGCCATCGTGATGCTGCTCGTTCCTGTCATCTGGCCTCTCACGCAATCCGGCAACTTGCAGGTGATGCAGGGCGCGACCCCCGAACCCGTCACCGTCGGCCAGAGCTTGACTTACGTCGTGACCATCACCAACAACGGACCGGACACGGCTCATAACGTGAAACTGACGGACAGTCTGCCCGACTCGCTCACCTACGTTTCGTGTTCGGCGACCGGGGGCGGCGTCTGCGAAGGCACGGGCAACAACCGCACGGTGACTTTCACTTCGCTCGCGAACAAAGCCACTGCGACGGTCACAATCGTCGCGGTAACGAACGAGTCCCTGGCCGAAGGGACGATTATCAATAATACCGTGACGATTGATTCGCCGACTCCGGACCCGAACCGTGGCGATAACTCCGCGACCGTCTCGTCAAAGGTTTATCACTGAGCTTGCGCTCTGCGGAGAATCGTCACTATATTGTTCGTGAATCGTAAATCGTGAATCGTAAATAGAAAGAACCAGGGTTTCGTCCATTCACGATTCACGAATTACGATTCACGATTCACGAATACACGATTCGCGAGACGCTATGTCCTCACGGATAGTCACGGTGCCCAATCTGCTGACGCTGTTCCGCATGGCGTTGATCCCTGTCTTCGTTTCGCTGCTCTTCTACCGGAAATTCGAATGGGCGCTCGGCACCTTCATCCTGGCAGGAATCACGGATGGACTGGACGGACTGCTGGCGCGCCGTTTGAATCAGGGCTCGCAGCTCGGCGCCATTCTTGACCCGATTGCGGACAAGCTCCTGCTGGTGACCTCTTTCGTGGTGCTCTCCTTGCCGTCAATCAGCCCGCAGCCCGTGCCGCGCCATTTCCCTGTGCCTTTCTGGGTGACCGTGGCCGTCTTCAGCCGGGACATCTTCATCCTTTTGGGGGCCGCGGCCATCAATATCGTGACCGGATTCAGGCGCTTTCGCCCCTCCCTCCTGGGCAAGCTCAACACGACCGTTCAAATCCTGGCCATCGCGGCCATCCTCATAGCCGCAAGCTTCCCGGATTGGAGCGGCTATCTGCCGACAGTCTATACGACTGTCTTCAGCTTCGCAGTCCTTTCCGGCATCCATTACATCTTTTTCGCCTCCAAACTGCTCAGCGAGGAACGGCGACAGGGCGACTAGGCCCCCTCAAAAAGCCCGCATTTCCCCAATAAAGCATAGATTTTTCGGCCTTTTCGAACCGGAGCCGGAGACGACACCCCATTACATTAAAAGTTGACAGAGAGGGACTCAGGTATTATATTAAGGACGCATTCAACCCGTGATGAGAACCTGAGCCGCTGGGCCTTTTGTGGTCGGCGGCAAGTTTAAGATGAAGCGCGGCGGGTGCGTCCTCAGGCGGCTCAGCCCTTTTCCGAAGGGGAGAGCAGCCAATCAATACTGGGAGAAGAGAGAAATGAGCAAGATTATTGGAATTGATTTGGGCACGACCAACTCCGTTGTGGCCGTGATGGAAGGCGGCGAGCCGACCGTCATCACCAACTCGGAAGGCGGGCGGACCACGCCCTCCGTCGTCGCTTTCACCAAAGACGGCAACCGCCTGGTCGGGCAGGTCGCCAAGCGCCAGGCCGTCACCAACCCGGAGAATACCGTCTACTCGATCAAGCGTTTCATGGGGCGTCGTTACAACGAGGTGACGGAAGAGATCAAACAGGTGCCCTATAAAGTTCAGCAGGCTGGAAACGGCGATGTGCGCATCAGCGCCGGAGGCCGTGAGTATAGCCCGCCCGAAATCTCCGCGATGATCCTTCAGAAGATGAAACAGTCCGCGGAGGACTATCTCGGGCAGAAGGTTGATAAGGCCGTCATCACCGTTCCCGCCTACTTCAACGACGCGCAGCGTCAGGCCACGAAAGACGCAGGGCGCATCGCCGGCCTGGAAGTCATGCGCATCGTCAACGAGCCGACGGCCGCCGCCCTGGCCTACGGGCTCGACAAGAAGAAGGACGAGACCATCGCCGTCTTCGACTTCGGCGGCGGGACCTTCGACATCTCCATCCTGGAGGTCGGCGAGGGCGTGGTCGAAGTCAAATCCACGAACGGCGATACGCATCTTGGCGGCGACGATATAGACGAGCGCCTGATGGAGTGGATTACGGAAGAGTTCAAGCGGGACCAGGGCATTGATCTCTCGAACGACAAGATGGCTTTGCAGCGCCTCAAGGAGGCCGCCGAGAAGGCCAAGATCGAGCTTTCGACCGCCATGGAGACGGAGATCAATCTGCCCTTCATCACGGCGGACGCCTCTGGCCCCAAGCACCTGGTGATGAAACTGACGCGCGCCAAGTTCGAGCAGTTGATTGACCCGATCCTGCAACGCCTGAAAGGGCCCGTCGAGCAGGCGATCAAGGACGCAGGGATTGACTCGAAGCGTGTTGACGAGGTGGTACTCGTCGGTGGTTCCACGCGCATCCCGAAAGTTCAGGAGATCGTCAAAGGCATCTTCGGGAAAGAGCCGAACAAGTCTGTCAACCCGGACGAAGTCGTCGCCGTCGGCGCGGCCGTTCAGGCAGGCGTGCTCTCCGGCGAGAAGACGGACATCCTGCTCCTGGACGTGACGCCTCTGAGCCTCGGCATCGAGACCCTGGGCGGTGTCTTCACGAAACTGATTGAGCGCAACACGACGATTCCGACCCGTAAGTCTGAGATCTTCTCGACCGCCTCGGACAATCAAACGTCCGTGGAGGTCCACGTGCTCCAGGGCGAGCGCCCGATGGCCGGGGACAACCGCACGTTGGGTAAGTTTCATCTCGTGGGCATTCCGCCCGCGCCGCGTGGGATGCCGCAGGTCGAAGTCACTTTCGACATTGATGCCAACGGCATCGTCAACGTCTCGGCCAAAGACATGGGCACCGGGCGCGAGCAGAAGATTACGATCACTGCGTCTTCCGGTCTCTCGAAGGACGAGATTGACAAGATGATGCGCGACGCCGAATCGCACTCGGCCGAAGACCAGCGCAAGCGCGAAGAGATAGAGGCGCGCAATCGTCTGGATTCTCTGACCTATCAGGTCGAGAAGACCTTCAACGAGAATCGCGACAAGCTGGACGCTACGGCCGCCACGGAGGTCGAAGAGGCTCTGGCGGACGCGAAGAAGGCGACGACCGAAGGCGGTGTGGAACGCATGAACGACGCTTTCAATCGCCTGCAAACGGCCTCGCACAAAGTCGCCGAAGCTCTCTATCAGCAGCAGAGCAGCAGCGGCGGCGGCACGGACGAACAAGCATCAGCCGCAGGCGCGTCCTCCGGCCAATCGCAGCAGGGCACGACCGGCGACGACAACGTGATTGATGCTGAATACGTTGACGTGGACGACAATAAGTAAAGCAGGGGCCGGGTGTCAGGGGTCGGGGGTCGGTCAGTAGTTTTTTCACTGGCCCCTGGCCCCTGACCCCTGACCCCTTTTCGAGATGGCAAAAGAAGATTTCTACCAACTGCTCGGAGTGAAGCGCGATGCGAAGCCGGATGAGATCAAGAAGGCTTACCGGAGGATGGCGCGAAAATATCACCCTGACGTGAATCCGGGCGACAAGTCTGCCGAGGAGCGTTTCAAACTCATCACGGAAGCGCACGACGTGCTCTCGGATGAAAAGAAACGCAAAGTCTATGACCGCTTCGGGCAGTATTCGGATAACCTGGCCGAGGCTGCGGCGCGCGGCGCGACTCCGGGCGGTGGCGGACGCTCTACGGGCGGTTTTGATTTCGAAGGCTTCGACTGGGGAACTTCGAGCACGACGACCGGTAGCGGCGGAGGCGGGTCGAGTTTTCGGGACATCTTCGCGGACCTCTTCGGCGGCTCAACATCGAAGCAGGAGCAGCGCGAACCTCCGCGCCCTCAGCCGAAGCGTGGCGCGGACATAGAGATGCCGCTCGCGCTCTCCTTCGAGGAGGCGATTACAGGGCTAACGACCAACATTACGGTCAACCGGTCGGACCAGTGCACGCGCTGCAACGGGGCCGGCGACACTGGCGGGTCCTTGATCACCTGTCCGACCTGCAAAGGCGCGGGCCAGGTCCAGCGTGCGGGAGGTCGTCTGAAGTTTTCGCAGGAGTGCCCTGATTGCGGTGGAGCCGGCAAGCGCCGCCCGCCCTGCTCGCTCTGCAAAGGCAGCGGCGTCCTGCCCAAAACAGAGACCGTTAAGGTACGCATCCCTGCGGGCGTTGATACAGGCTCGCGCGTCCGCATCGCGGGCAAGGGCGAAGGGGGGCGGCTGGGCGCGCCTCCGGGCGATCTTTACATCATCACGAACGTCGGGCGTCACAAGTATTTCACGCGCAAGGGCGACAACATCTACGTGACCGTACCGATTACTGTGCCGGAGGCGGCCTTAGGCGCTAACATAGAGGTGCCGACCGTCGAAGGCAAGACGCAGTTGAAGATCAGGCCGGGCACTCAGTCCGGGATGAAGATTCGCCTGCGCGAGCGCGGCGTGCCCTCTTTGCGCAACCCGCAATTACGTGGCGACCAATTTGTAGAGGTGCACGTCACGCTGCCGAACGTGATTTCGGAAGAGACCAAGGAACTCCTGAAACGTTACGCGCAGATGAATCCTGATAATCCTCGTGTAACTATGGGGTTGGAATAAAAACGTAGAGACGGCGGCGGTAAATGGTTGTTTGAGGTATGAACTCCGGAGAGATACAAGAACTAATCAATAATGCTATCCGCGAACTGGGGCAAGTGCGAAGCGAAGAGACTCACGCCGCCAGCGAGCTTACTGCTATGCGCAAAGAACTGGAAGCGAGTGAGAGATGGCAAACTCATTCCGATATTCGGAAGGAAGCTAAAGAGCGCGTATCTGTTCTTGAAGCTGACGTGAAAAAGCTGACCGTTGAATATTTCGAGGCTACTGGGGACAAGAAGGCGCATGAAGCAGCATATGTACGAGTCACAGAGACGCTCGAATATGACGAGGAAGAGGCTCTAACTTGGGCACGCGCAAATCTACCCGAAGCCCTTACGCTCGACGTGGATGCTTTTGAAGAATATGTCAAAGGTATGCGGAAGATTAATCCGCTTCCTTTCGTGGCTTTCAAGAAAGAGCCACAACCGTGTATCGCCAGAGACCTCTCACGGTTCACAGGCGAGGGTGAATCTTGAGCTTATGAAACGCAAGAAGAGCGGCACATACACAATCAGCGCTGTGGCGGATCAGTTCGATATTCATCCGCAGACGCTGCGCCTTTACGAGCGGGAAGGGCTGTTGAAGCCTTCGCGCTCCGAGGGCAACACGCGGCTTTACACGGACGCAGACCTTGAGCGCCTCGAAGTCATCCTCAGCTTAACGCGCGATCTCGGCGTGAATCTCGCGGGTGTGGAGATCATCCTCAACATGCGCGAAAAGATGGACGCGATGCAGCGCGAGTTTGAGCGTTTCTTCGATTACTTGCAAACCCACGCCGAAGAGTTCGCACAGTTTACGGACGCGCCGCCTCCGCCCGAAGCAGGCGCGCTCGTGCCCGTCAAACGCAGCATTTCTCTACGCTACCGCACGGCTTCGCGCCGTTAATCCTTGTGCTCCGATTGCGCGGGATGCTAAATTCGCCCGCGATATGACCCATTTCACCTCGCGCCTTCTCCGGGCGACTACGCGGCTCGTAATTCTGCTGTCGGCTCTCGTTGCATTGTCGGCAGCGCTCTCCATGTCTGTCGCGCGCGCGCAGGACCTCGACGATGTAACCATCACGGGGCGCATCGCGGACCAGAACGGCGCGATTGTGCCGGGCGCGACCGTGACGGCGGTGCTCATCAAGACGGGTGTCGAGCGCAGCGTCACGGCCGACGACGAAGGGCGCTACAGGATCATAGAGCTTGAACCCGGCGAGTACACCGTGCGCGTCGTTTTCGCAGGTTTCGCGACCGAGGAGAAGACGAACCTCGTGACGGTCGCCGGACAAAACGTACAGCTCGATTTCGCGCTCCGCCCGGCTGACGTCACAGCCGAACAGGTCATCGTCGAAGAAGCAGACGCGCCCGCGGTTGACACAACGCGGACGGTCGTCGGAGGCACGGTCACCACGCAGGAGATCGAGGCGCTGCCCAACGCCTCGCGCTCGCCGCTCGATCTCATCTTCACGCTCGGGGGCGTGACGGAAGAGCCGCTCTCGACGCGCGACCTGGCCGAGGACCGCAACACGAACCCGAACACGACGCCCGAGGAGGCCGGGACCTTTGCGCTTTCGGGCGGACCGGCCTACTCGAACAACATCACGATTGACGGGCTCGACAACAACGACGACCGCGCCGCACGCGAGCGTTTTCAGCCCTCAATCGAGTCGGTCGAAGAGGTCCAGATCATCACGAACCAGTTTTCTGCCGAATACGGCAGGGCCTCCGGCGGGCGCATCAACATCCGCACGCGCGGCGGTTCGAACAGTTATCGCGGTCGAGCCTTCTACTTTTTCCGCAACGACATCTTCAACGCCAACACGTCGCGGAATAAAGCTCTCGGCTTGCCGCGCCTGCCGTTTGAAGAGCACGATCCAGGCATCACGTTCGGCGGCCCCGTCAGGCTTCCTCTCTATGACGGTCGCAAACGGACCTTCTTCTTCACAGCTTACGAATACGACACGATTCTCGACTCGGCGACCATTGATACGCTCGTCCCCGTTTCGCAGAATCCGCTCTTTCCCATCCCAGCCCCGACCACGCTCAACGGAAGGCGGCTGGAAGACACCTCCACCGGAGTTCTCGCGGCGGAGATTGCGCCGTTCATCGAAGGCGTCAGCACGCCCTCAAGGAATCACACGTTTACAGCGCGCGTTGATCATAAGTTCTCGGACCTGCACAACGGATCGTTTCTCTATCAACTTGGCCGCCAGAATAACCTGCGGCAGTTCGGCGGCGGGAACCGCCTGGCCGAAGCACTGCAGGGGAGGACGCGCAACACCGATGCCATCTCTTATTCGGACAACTACGTCTTCTCGGCGAAGATCGTCAACCAGGTGCGCGCCCAGTACTCGCGCCTGACCCCGGCCGTCACGGCGAGCGGCGGGAACAAACCCGTCGTCCTGATAACGCTCAACGACCCGCTCCCTTCGACCGATCTAGAGGCGCGCTCGGGCACGCTCGTCGCGGGCACGTCAACTTCCGGCTCCACAGACAGGCGCGAGTCACGCTTCCAGTTACAGGACGCTTTGTCCTGGGTCGTCGGCTCGCATTCCCTGAAATTCGGCGGCGACATCCAGCGCATTCGCTCCACCTTTATAGACCTCTCGGACATCTCCGGCACGTTCAGCTTCTCAAGCGCCGGCGATTTTCTGGCGAACGCGCCGAGCCGCTTCCGTCAGAATTTTCAGGCGGAGTCCGCGCAGCAGAACACTTACTTCGGTTTCTTCGTGCAGGACGAATGGCGACTGAAGCCGAACCTGACGACGAGCTTCGGCCTGCGCTACGAGCGCGAATCAATCATCCGCGACAACGACAACTTCGGGCCGCGATTCGCCCTCGCCTACGACCCCTTCAAAACGGGCAAGACCGTCATCAGGCTCGGCGCAGGGCTCTTCTACAACCGCGCACTCCTGCGCACGATTGACGATTTTACGCTCGGCGCTCAACAGCTCTTCTTCGACACGAACGATCTGGTTGACCCGGCGACGGGCAGAGCTCTAACCACCGCGCAGCGCCGCGCATTCATCGCAGCCAACCTGACCTTCCCGCAAATTCTCACCGCGGATTCGCCGCTGGTCCGGCAGTTCGGCACGCTCAACACAGGCTTTTCGCGCCGCCTCGATCCGGATTTGAGAATTCCAGAAAGCTATCAGGCCAACGTCGGCTTCGAGCGCCAGGTAGGGCGCGATTGGGTCTTTGAGGCGAACTACACCTACAACCGCGGGATACATCTCTGGCGAGAGTTCAACATCAACGCGCCGAGGATTCCGGCGGGCTTTAGCAGCCTGACGGACTACTTGCTCTCGCGCGACTTCCCGAACTTCCGCCCGTGCCCGGCCTGCCCGCGCCCGCTCTATGATGTCTCGACGGCTGGAGAACTGGTGCGCTTCCAGACCTCTTCGACAGACCCCGCGAACCTGAACGCCATCGGTCGCATCATCGAGCTGGGCGTGCCCATCTCCATCTTCAACCTCAACAATATCAGCTCCTCGACCACACTCGACGTCGCGCTCGACGCCCTGAATGGGCTCAGGCCGGACCCGACGCGAACAGATGTGCAGCAACTCGCTTCCATCGGCAATAGCTTTTATCACGGGCTGACGTTGGAGTTGCGCCGCCGCTTCCGTCGGAGTAAGACGGGCTTCAGCTTCTCTTTCCGCGCGGCCTACACGCTCTCGCGCCTGATTGACGACGGCATCGTCAACACCTCGGACGCGCTCACGCCGGGCGACTTCCGGACCGAGCGCTCGCGCAGCCTGCTTGACCGCCGCCACCGCTTCGTCTTTTCGGGAACGTTCGACACGCCTCCATGGCTGGGACGCCTGCGCATCTCCCCGATCCTGCGCCTGGCATCAGGCGCGCCCTTTAACATCTCCATCGGCGGCATTGACCGCAACCTGGACGATGTCAGCAACGACCGCCCGATTTTCACGGGCGACCTGGACCTGCTCCGGTTCCGAGAGCCGGGCGAGCCGCTCAACCCTGCGCTGCTCACGGCGTTCACGCTGCCGACGCTGGGGCAGACCGGGAACCTGCCGCGAAACGCCGGGATCGGTCCCGGACTTTTTCTCTTCGACATCAACATCACGCGCGAGTTTCAACTGGAAGGCCGCATGCGTCTGCGTCCGGTGGTCGAGATTGACAACGTGCTCAATAAAACCGTCCTCAGCTTCGGCACTGAGTTCATCAACTTCACGGGCCTGAGCCCCACGGCCACGCCCGAACAGCGGCAGGCTTTTCTAGACTCGTTCCTTGTCCCGACGCGCACCCTGCGCCCGCGCCAGATTCGGATTGGAATTCGTTTCGATTTTTAAGCGAAGACGAAAAAGATCCACGAAGCGACACGAAACGTCACGAAAGGAAGATGCCTTCGTGACGTTTCGTGTCGCTTCGTGGATCTTTCACCCACACTTCCTAACGGTTGAGACCCAACTCACATCATTTATGGCCGGGAAGGTGAGAACTTGCGTGGGGAGTTGAAGCGTTCTGTTTGTTGCGGCCTGTTTTCGGATTGCTCGCGTCGCATTCTCTCTTTAGTTGCCACTGATGTCTTCTGACAGCGCGCGCGGGAGCGATGTATGCGCCGCTTCATCCAGGGAATCATAACTCCTCCTCAAAACCTTTCACGGGGTGCGCGTCTAAAAATGCTTCGATCACGCGCGGGTCAAACTGCTTGCCCTCTTCCTTGCGAAGCTCTGCGGCTGCCACTTCGTGGCTGAGCGCCTTGCGGTACGGGCGGTCGGAGACCATCGCATCATAAGTGTCGGCCACTTGGACGATGCGCGCCATCAGAGGGATGTCTTCGCCCCCGAGTTTGTGCGGGTAGCCCTTCCCGTCCCAACGCTCGTGATGGTGCTGCGTGCGCACGCGCAGCTCCGCCGGGAGATTGAAATAAGAGGCCAGGAGCGCGCCGAAGCTAGGGTGCTTGTGCAGTACGAAAAGCTCGGTGGGCGTCGGCTTGCGCGGACGGTTGAGGACCGTCTGGGGCACCAGGACCTTGCCGACGTCGTGCAGCACGGCCGTGTAACAGAGCTGTTTGAGGCGGTTGTCGTCAAACCCGAAGGCGCGTCCGATGGAGCGCGAAAGCCTGGAAACACGCACGCTGTGGTAATAGGTTTCGGGGCGTGCGCGCTTGAGCCGCTTTATCAAAGCCTCCGTCCCGTCCGTTCTGTGCAGGCGGCCTATGGTTTTCAGGCGCTGAAAAAAGCGCGTCAGGTAGTTCGCCCAGCTACCATTCACCAGCCTGATAGTCGCAGCGTTAGCAGTCTCTAACGCGATTTCATCGTGCATGCCTTTGACCTCTCCAAAAGTGAGTCGGACAAATGAGTCATCGGGGGATGAAATAAAGTGACCGGGGAGATCTCACGCGGGTGATTTTCCTTGACCTCTGTGACTTCTCGTCCGACTGAGTGAGCATCCAGCGTGCCACGTTTCATTTGTAAGACAATTCATCTCTTTGTGTGCCCTGGCGTACAAAAGGCAAAGTTTTGAAGTTTTCAGCCCCCGGCGGCTAAGAATAATTAAAATTTAGCTTGGGCCGAATCGGTTGAGAGCTTTCGTGAACTCTTGACGGGCGAATGTCCTTGTAAGCTGTCGCACACGGGAAACGCGCACGCCAGGCGAGGGCTCAACACCTATACGATATGGTGTTTCCGGTAGCGGGAATAGAAGCGTGTTGAATGAGCGCTCACTCGTTTGTGATAAACTTGCGGCCCGGCCTGGGAGAGCTTTACTATCAAAACCTGATGGCAAACGATTCGCTGACAGCCAAGGAACAGGAGAACGACGTCGAGACGGCACTGCTCGATGCGGAGTTGTTCATCAAGTATCAAGTGCCGGAGCGCGCCATCAAAAGGCTGAAGGACGCCCTGGAGCAGCTTCCGCGCTCGATACAGTTGCGCGAGCGCCTGCGCGAAATTGCCGCGCGCAAACATCCTGAGGAGGCCGCGCGCCAGTGTCTGCTGCTCGCCAGCCTCTACATCGAGCGCGAGGAGCTTCAGGCGGCGCACGACCGGCTGATCGAAGCTAAAAACCTTGATCCGCGCATCTCGATTGCCCCGGGCCTGGAAGCAATCAGGCGCGCGCGCCGCCCAAACCTTCGGCAGGACGAGGCTGCCGCTCAGCCCCGGCGCGTCATTGAAAGGCCGCAGACGACGCTTTCCGGAGACCTCTCGGCCATCAGCATCTTCGACGCGGTCCAGGTGATCGAGAATTCCCGGCTGACTGGGGTTCTGGCGATTGTGAGCAATGTGCGCTCAGGCCGTGTGCTCTTCAACGAAGGCCGCATCGTCGGCGCAGAGAGCGGCGAGACGACAGGGGAGGAGGCATTCCGCAAAATCGTCGAGGTGACGACCGGCACCTTCGATTTTGAGAAAGTGGTCAAGGAATTCCCCGTCACCATCAACGCGGCCAGCAACACAAACCTCATCCTCGACAGCCTGCGTCAACTGGACGAGGAGAAGGCCTGACTGCCTCACCTGAAGGAGCAAAGGATTGACGCTATTTTCGCTGCCCGCGAGAAAAAGAATGGGGCATTACCCGCCGAACCTCAGAACCAACAAGATGGCGAAAGTGTGAAAGACTGAACGGGACATCATAACTGTAATGTCCCATTGAAATTCATCTGACTTATTTCTGATAACTACAATCTGCAATTATTCTTCATCAATGCTATCAAGCGCCCCTATTGCACGTAGAATGCGCTGGGCCTCAACCGTTAGAAGCAGGAAATCTTCTTTAGTGAGAGGTCGAGTATGCATAGTGCAGTTTCTAATTGGGTAAAGTCTTTGGAAAGAAACCTGAATGTCCATCATGTTAATGAATTTCACCTCAAATGTTTCTTTCCAGTTGTCCTTGCGAGTGATGATTCTTTCGTAGTCAGTGAAGTCCGCATACCAAAGTATGGGCTGCTCTTTTTCGCCTTTGCTCTTGGCAATATCGCGCTTTTCTTTCCACTGCTTATATATTTCTCCTGGCACTCGCTGCTTCGTCCAGCTTTGACCGAAGACCCTTTCCATTACATCTACCAAAAACTCGCGCAATCGGATTTCTAGATTGGAAATAATGTCATACGCTTTTAGAAGTCTTGCCTTAATTTCTCTTTCCTCTTCTACTTCAGGATCGTCTGATACCTCTCTTTCCTCTTCTTCGAGTGGGTAATATCCCATCTCGGTTCTTGGAAATACTGGTGAAAATAGATCAGGTCGTAAGAGTCCCGACTGAAAAAGTGCATCGTTATAAGCACTGGTTGGAAAGGCTGTAAGCCGTGCATCGAACCCTTGTTCGAGGTAGAACTTTGTTCGCGCCTCTGCCTCAAACAAATTTGCATTCGTTAACTTAGAGATGTCCCATGTTCCCAGAAGACTCTGAAGAGCATCCCGCTCTAAATCACCGAAAGGATTGATAACAACTGCATTCCGCAAAGACATCAAACCCGTCATTCCCTCTATAGAATCTAAAGTGATTCTAGAACTGGGCCAACTAGGCTGGAGCGCAGCAATAGATGAGATTAAATCTTTTTGACTCGGTAAGAAAGCTGATACTGAAGCTGCTTCAAATAATTTTGTAGTATCAAACTGCGGTACTTTCAAAAGGTCTTTAAATTGGACACTTTCAAGTAACCTCTGTGCCTCACTACCACTATGGATAATCATCTGATCTTTTAAAGACTCTACAACGCTTTGTGCCGCACTCTGAATAGACGAAACATCAGGCAAAAGGGACTTACTAAGGGTATCGCGGAAACCTAAAAGTGACTTTGAGTGTTCTTCTAACATCCGAGAGATTGAAGGCAAGAAATTATGTCTCTCAGGATTAACGTGCTTTATTAGATCATTTATCTTAGAGGCTTCGTTAAGCTTTTCAGTCCATAAGTAATCTGAAAAATTTCTCCGTCTCTCCTCTTCCTGACGAATAAGTTCATTTATAGCTGAATTGAAAAATGGGTCTCTGTTCATAAAGTCCTTCCTTACACAAACCTCTGGTTCTTCCCATTTTACAATACTTTATCTCCTTCGTCTGCTTTTAAGAGCTGCGGTAATTTTAGAAAACTGAGCCCGTATCCAGGTTATACCGGGGTGCCGTTATTTACGACATGAGAAGGATTATCGGGCGCGCCTGATTAAGTGCGACGAGCAGTTTACATAATGCGGTGAATGACCTCGGCGGCCCGGTTTAGCCACGTGGGGGGCGTCAACGCAGAGCCGGATGATTTAGCCGGTGTTGTCGTCGTTGCGCTCAGCTCCACATGACGCGCTCGCGCTTTTGAAGATATTAAGCTTTTGTTGTAAACTCTCCGGCTTATGTTTAAGAGACGAGAAAGCCGCGTCGCGGCAGTAACTGCTTATTTGAAATTTATCCCTTTAGTCGCGCTGGCAGGGGGAGTCTTCACAGTGCCGGTCGCGCGAGCTGTCCCACGCGCAGGCCGCCGGGCTCAAACGCAGACCACTACGCGCACTTTACAGAGCGTTCAGGCCCGGCACACACCCAAAGAGATCGAAGCCCTCATCAGGGCTTCGGCACGCAAGTACGGCCTCCCGGAGACCAGAGTCGTCAAAATCGCCTGGCGCGAATCCAAGTTTCAGCCGACGGCCCGCAGCAAGAGCGGGAGGTACGTCGGCATCTACCAGTTCGACCCGAGGACCTGGGGCAACACACCTGAAGGCAGAGCCGGACTGCCCCGTGAAGACCCCGTGGCGAACATCAATGCCGCTCACTGGCACATGAAAAAATATGGCTTCAGTGCGTGGGCCGTCAGGTGACCCGAGGGGCGCCGCGCGCCGGTCGCCAACTCGCTCGACGGCGAGGTCATCACCTTCCACACCATCGCCGGCATAATCCGATACTGACGAGCAAACGGCTGTAGAGATATTGCGGGAATAGCCCCGGCGGCAATCTCTTATTTAGTCAGGCGTCCCGTCTCACCCTCAGAGCGCATTTAAGAATGCCACAAGGTCGGCCCGTTCCTCGTCCGTAAAATCGAAGCCGAAATGTTTCTCGTAGTGGCGCACCACGTCTTCGAGCGTCGCGGCGATCCCGTTATGAAAGTAGGGCGCGCGCGCCGCGAGCCCGCGCAGCGTCGGCGTCTTGAAGCGGCCGAGATCGGCCCACTTCCCTGTGACGTTGCCCATGCCCGCGTCCGTCAACTGGATGGTCTCGCCCGTCTGTTTGTTGCGGAAGGTGTAGAGGGGCAGGTCCGGGGTGCGCGCCTCGACCGACGCGGTTTTGATGTCGAACAGGGTGTTGTTGATGTTGGTGCCGTTGTTCGCAGCATTGTGGCAGGC
Source organism: Pyrinomonadaceae bacterium (assembly GCA_036392495.1). GTDB lineage: Bacteria > Acidobacteriota > Blastocatellia > Pyrinomonadales > Pyrinomonadaceae > QHXM01. The sequence continues at coordinate 46,271 of DASVXV010000033.1, forward strand.
ATTGCAACTGAGATGACCGCCGTTGAAAACCTCCTGGCCGCGCGCGATCTGCGCCCGCTTCGGGTTCGCGTCACCGGCCCAGGCATCGAAGAGGTCGAAGCGGCCTTCGACCTTCGACATCGTTGACAACGCTTCCGGGCCGCCCCGCGCGCCGTCCGCGTCCAGACGCCCCACGTCCGGCACCGTCACCTGCGCGGTAAATAACGCGCTTTCGAAATCCACGATGTCGGCGACCACTTCGGGCGTCGGCGGCGGGGCCTGCATGGCTTTAGGAAAGAGGCGATTGGTCAGGTTCTCAAGCGCGGCTCGCTGGCCTTTGCCCACGTTGGAGCCGGCGTCCCAGTTGACCGTAGCGCTGCCGACGGGGAAGTTGATCGTCGGCATGGAGCGCCGCCAATGCACCAGCCTGTTGAGATTCGCGTAGCCGTGCGGGTCTTCAACCGCTATCAATTCCCACTCGGAGTCAGGCCGTGGGGGGCCGCCCCTGCGGAAGACGCCGCGGGTCAGGAGCATGCTGTAAGCTGCGCGTCGCGCCTCCGGCGTGGAGACGTCCACCTCCGGGTTGTTGGCGTCCGTCGGGTTGAAGACCGGATGCGTGCCGCCCGTTTCGTCGAACAGTCGTTTCAGCGTGGCGGCGGTGATGCTCCAGGCCTCCTCCGGGAGGTGGCAGGTCGCGCAACTCTGGTTGTTCTTGCCCTGGACACGGAAGTACTCGCCCGTGAGATTGACGGAACCCTGTGTGCTGAAGGTCGCCGCCTCTCCGCCAGGGTTCGGCATCGGGTGGTTATTGGGAATGCTGGTCTGTGGCTTCGAGCCGGTTTGCTCACCCGGTTTGGAGCGCTGGCAGGAGACAAGCGCCAACCCGAGCAGCGCAACCACTGCGACAGCCGATCCGATCCGACTGCCTGGACTCCACGAACTAAACCTCTTCATCACGAACGTCCTCATGTTCTCCTGCGGCAGGGACTGTTGAGGTTCACGCCGCCAGAAGTTGATCGGCTTTCGTTATCATAATTACGTTTGAACCGGAGCAACAGAAAGATTTGTCTGGTTCCAATTAATCCATCAACAGTCTCGTGTTGAGAGCCTCCGCGCGTTCGAAAGCGGCCAGGAGACGCAGGAACTGCGCGTAGTTGCGGCTTCGCGAGTGCAGGCGTGCGCGCTCCGATTCGGAAATTTCATTGCGCAGAATGTAGTCCAGAAAATCGTAGTAATCGCCCGTCGCCGCCTGTGGGAACTCGCGCGTGTAGGTGGACTGCTCGGAATCTGCCGAGCGGAACCCGGCGAGCATGTCGAAGAGATTGTCCGTCGTCAGATGGGCGGCCTCGCGCACGAGCTTAATCGGCAGGCGAAGCTCGAAGAAGCGCAGGCCCTGCGCCGTCGTCACCCGCCGCAACTCTTTCGTGCCTTCGCCGTCGAAGGGCGACTCCGCATCAACGAGGATGCGTAGGAGGCGCGGCTGGTCCTCCTTGTCCAGAGTGTCGAGCGTGAGCTGCACGCGGTCCGCCATGAACTTCTCGAACTGCGCTTCGACAGGATAGGTGACGCGGCCCAGGCATCCGACCAGTTCGCCTTCGCCGGCCATCTCCTGCGGCAGGCATGCGGGGCACGACGCGCACACGACCGTCTCGCTCTGCGTCCGGTCCAATTCGTCGCGCGCGTTCTCGACAAAGCGCACCTTGTCCTCGCTCGGGGCTGCCTCTTCGCCCGTCGTCAGGCGGGTGTGGATATTACTGAGGCGTCCCCACGCGCGCAGGTGCTCCTCCGAATAGCGCGCGCGCAAACTGCATGGATACTCGACTGCGAATTCTAAAGACAAACTATTAAATCCCTTTGCTTCACTGAAAGAGCCCGGCTGTGTCACTTCAATCACTATCACACGAGCGTGCGAAGGGCAAGCGCGGTGATGAATGACTTACATTCATCGCTGGCTGGGGAACTTAGAGCAAGTGAGGAAGGTTCTAAAGAACCAATGTTATACCAAGGAGAAGTACTACCACCAGAACTGCAACCCAATCGCGCATCTTAAAAGTTAAGAACCTGTAATTCAAGATTCGCTGTTCAAGATCTTGAACTGCAATAGAGAGTACCAGAAGGTCTACACGGCGTAGGGCAGATATTAAGAATGGGCTAATTACTCGGTTAAGAGTGTTAATAAACCCAACCGATCTTAGGGTAAGACGAGATTTAGAGAGTATTCGATGTCGCTGCATAATTCTAATGCGCCGTGCCTCCTCGAAAAAAACGGGGAGAAATCGCAAGCCAATTCCAGCCGCCATAGCAATTCCAAGTGGTAGGCGAAAATAAACCAAGCTGGTGATCATCTCCAGGGCATTTATAGATAGAAACAGCACTATTGAAACGGCGGCTAATGAGATCCATCTAAGATAACCTAAAAGAAGCTCAGATAACGAAATATTATTACTGGTAAACCACACAACTAATGCCAAAATTCCTAAAGCTATAGCCGTCACTGCAATTATTTTGGCACCACGAACTAAGCTTGGCCTGTGTAGTAGACTGATAACAAGAGTAAACAACAGAAGCAGCGGGATCATTCTGAGGGAAGCTACCGCATGAGCTACTGAGAGGATGACAAGCATCAGCACTCGCACTCTAGGATCAATGTTCATTCTTTTGACTCTTAATTTGAGCAAAGTACCATTGCTCTAATTCCTCTGGATTCCGCGTTGAAATCTCCGCTACATTTTTTCCATCAACGATGAGTAAGCATCGGTTCGCAACCTCGGCTGCAAATTTAAGGTCGTGAGTAGAGAAGAGAACAGTTTTAGACTTCTGGCGGTTATTTATCTGCATCCACGCCTTAATATACTGCAGCGATGAAATATCAAGACCTTGCTCGGGCTCATCAATTAATAAAATAGAATGTTCACTCAAAAATGATGTAAGCATAGTTAGCATCCTTTGCTGACCATGGGAAAGTTGTAGTGGATCTTTATTGAAATCTAGATAAGGGAAATGTTTAAGAATCTCCGCTCGTAAAGCAGGGTCGGTACTCTCATTTTGTGTTGGCGCTACTGAACTGAGTTCTTCCCCGATGGTTCCAGTGATGATCTGCTCTAAGGGACTTTGGGCGGTCATTGTCACGGTGCTCAGCCAAGGTGAAGATGAGGCCGACTTATATCTGCGGCCAGCTAGAATAAAGAGACCAGAATTTGGTTTAAGCGCTCCCAGCAATAATAAAAAGAGGGTAGTTTTACCAGAGCCGTTCGGGCCTAGAAGGGCAACGGTCTCCCCCGGGCTGAAGGAAAGGGTCAATGGCCCAACCATAAAATTGTTACTACGGCGCTTAAATTCTATTCCTTGCAGCTTTAATTCCGGTGCTAGAACTGCGTCGGTCGGAAGAATTGATTTCATTGTCTGCCAAAATTCTACGGCCTTCTGCGGCAAGATGAGGTTGCGGGTAGAGTTCTCGCTTAATTTTCCGTCCTGTAATGCCAGCACGACATCACAGTAAGGATTTAGGATGTCATATTGTTGGCCTAGGAGGAGCAGGATATGCCCGCTCTGTTTCAGATGCTCCACCAATAGTTTAAAATCAAAGCGAGCCTGAGGATCTAAAGCTGAGCTGGCCTCATCATAGATAATAAGATCAGGACTCCGCCGCAGGGCAGTCACCAGCGCTACACGTTGCGCCTCTCCGCCAGAGAGTTCGTCGGGTGTTCTATCTAACAAGTACTCAATATGAAGATCATCAATGGCTGTCTTGAGAAGCTTTCGATCAGTTCCGCTTTCTCGCATTCCCAAAATCTCAGCGACTGTTCCAAAGAGAATCTGACTTTCAGTATCTTGAAAGGAATAGCTTACTGCGCCAAGGCGCGTTTGAAGATTCTTTAAGAAGAGGTCTTGAGAGTTTATCCAGGTATGACCCTGCACACGCCCCGGTGTGATGTAAGGAATGACGCCCACAATCGCGTGGGCCAGAGTGCTCTTTCCGCCCCCGTTGCGCCCCTCAATCCCAATACATTTTCCAGCCTGTGCTTGTAAGTTGAGGCCATCAATAATCCAAGTTGGCTGGTCGCTGTATGCTACACGAACGGCTTCGAGGCGCAGTTTGGAATCCACTACAGATTACACTTCCTGCTGCTGAGTTGGACTAGCCATGAGCCGCTGTACGGAGCCAAGCTTCGAGAGCCGACGCTCAAAGATTTGTAATCCTATCCAAGCAGCCAATGCGCCCAGAACAGCTTGCATAGCTGTCAGCGGAAGAAGCAGAGGGGCGAGTTTGCTGGCACCAGGAAGCTGTAGGATCACAAGCGCAACATAGATGGATAAAATACTGATCATCGAACCAAAGGAGCCAGCCAGAATATGGGCCCAGCGGGTACGACGACCGAGCACGAGAATGATATCTACAACAAGACCAATGAGGAGGCCATTCAGAATCTTATAGATGCCGGGCGGGCCACCAATGATCGTAGGTATGGCAAAAGTAAAAACCAAGGCAATCGTTAATATCGCAAATCCAAACTTGGGTACGATTTTCACTCCGATAACGAGGACCAGCACAGCTACAAATATATTTGCGATCCCACCCGTGGCGGGAACGCCAGTCGCTAAGATAATGCCTGCTCCGAGAGCGAAGGCTAAGGCAAAGGTGATCGCTGCTAAAATTCCCGATATGATAAAGTGTTTAATCACCCATTTCTGCATGCGCTTCCTCCTCAGTCATGGAATTAGCAGGTTTTCTTAACCAAGAGTAATAGCATTCCACAAATTCCGGTAGGGAATCGAGATCATGGTCGTATCCCTTATCAAACCAGACAATCTCTGCCTCTGGTGCTGTCTCTACAGCCTTTGCTACTTCTTGTTGGCTGGCGCGACGAAGATTGAGATTATCTTTTGCGTGGCAGAACAGGAGCGGAACATGCAGCGATGATAAAGCTGATAGAGGGCTGTAATTTGTGTCTTCCTTAGTGAATCCGACATTGACTCCACTTTTCTTCAATCTCGGCAAGGCATGTTTCCATCTGCGTGCAGGATTAAACAATAAGCCATAGATAATCATCTTTTTAACCTGCTCCTGTTTCTTTTGGTGCGCGTGCAAATATTCAAGCGCGATTAATGCACCTACACAATGAGCAATCATAGATATTGGCTCAGCCGTGTGCTCGGCGGCAAGATGATTCATAGCGATTGAAACGTCATTTAGAACGGATTCGGTAGCGAAAGATCCTTCTGTGCCCTCTTGACCGCTGAAGGCGAACCAGTATGGTTTCAGACCTCGTTCTGCAAGAGCGACGGCCAGAGGTAATTGGTATGGCATGACGCCGTAGGCATTACCCAGTATCAAGACTCTTTCATGACTTGCGCCGGGAACATAGCGTGGTTCTACGCTCCGAAGTGTCAGATGCTCAATCTGTTGCTCCCTAACTTCCATTTCGACGTCACTCCTTTTCTAGTTTACTTTACGCCTTCGGTGCGACAATGTTCATGCTTTAGCGCTTTCGTTCTCTGGTGCAGAGGATAGCCAGGAAATATAAGTTTCAACGAACGGCGGTAGTTGTTCTAAATCTTCATCATACCCCCTATCAAACCAGCAAATTTTTGCTCTCGGCGCTGTTTCAACAGCAATTGCCATCTCTTCTTCGTTGGTACGGAGGAGGTGCCTGTGATCCCTCGCATGGCAGAATAGAATAGGAACGTCTATAACCTTCAATGCTGGGATAGGATTATATTCTATCTCTTCCGCCGTGAGTTTAGCGCAAACGTTACGCTCCTTCATTTGGTTTATATCACTTTCAAGCACACGCTTTAAATTAAAAAGCATTCCATTGATTACCAGCGTAGAGAGCGTTGCGCATTTAGCTGGCTCATTTTTTAGGTATTCAAGAATTGCCCACGCACCAGCACCATGAGCAATGATGGCAAGCGATTTTGGCATATCATTAGTTAGGCGGCTTATTACGATAGACAACTCGGCCACAGCAGAACGGAGAAAGAGTTCACCCGGAATTCCTTGTCCACTAAAAGCTAACCAGTACACATCCCAGCCATGTTCCGCAAGATCATTGGCTAGAAGCTCTTGATAGGGCAAAATCCCGTAAGCATTAGGCAATATCAACACAGTTCCCTGACTCGGCTCATCAACGCTATGCTGAATATTCCATAGTGTTAGATGTTCCACTTCCTCTTGATTAACCTTCATGAGGATCGTCTTGACGGGGTCACAGATGGCTCGCATTAGCAAGCGATTTCTGGTGCGGTAAATGAGAGGCTCACTCAGCATCCGCTCAGGGCGTGGTTTTCTCGCCTTTGCAAATAGATTGGAAGGATCCTCCTCAGTATCAGAGAATACAAGCATCTCAAAAGCCTCAGAGGGACTCTTATTTTTGAATCTAGCCAAAGCGTAATTGACAGTTAATGCGGCGGCTTGTTCTCTGTAATGTACACATCTCTTAATTTCCTCTTCTTCATGACGATAATTCTTAGCTATAATCCCGGAAAGAGATTCTACCAGTTTGGCAGATCCACCGCTCCCTTTAACTTTTTTGAGGAGCGCTTCGATATTTTCAAAGCTTGGTGTTGTTGACTCCTTCCACTCTAGTTCCCCCATCTCAACCAACGCATCAGTCAACCAATTTAGCACACGGCTGGTTTTGAGCCTTTTCTCAGTCTTACTATTGACTAAAAAAGTGGCGACTGCCTTGAAGTCTTTCTCTGATTGCTTCGTGGAAGGTCCTATTAGTTTGATTTTATCTCTATATCTCCTCTCAGAGAGCAGTTCAGTAGCTTTAGCCGCCCTATGTTCTTCATTCCAGAAAAGCGGGACGATAGAAAAAGTGGAAAAGAATTCGAAGGTAACTAAATCCTCATCTTCAAACCACTGGCGAACGCGATTAAGAGCTTCATCTGGTTTTATTGGATGTACTTCATAAGATAGCTCTCGGGCCAAGGCCTCAAATTGACCAGTTTGCTGATCTGTCAGTGTTTTGAATTGCTCGGTTTGCTGATCTGTCAGTGTTTTGAATTGCCCGGTTTGCTTATTAGTTAGCTCAGTTTGCTCTTTACCTTGGCGACGATAAATTAAGATTGCGAGCCATACAGCAGATATAGAAGCTAAACTTCCAACTATACCCATACTCCAAAGAAACCAGCGAAGCAAATTAGGTAAAGAGTCATCCAGTGTTGGCTTGGGAACTGATAACCGGGAGTCTATATTAGATGGTTTTGCCTCTATATCGGATAGTCTTGTCTCCATGCGAGAGGTGTTTACATCACTCTCTTGCGGAGAAAGAGTAAGATTGGGTATTTGAATCGTGCTAGTGACTCGTTTATTTGAATTAGACGGTTTATTATTCTGCGCTTTGATGGGGGGCGATATGGATACAAGTAGAACCACAACCGAAATCCATCTAGCGCGCTGTGCAGAGCAGAATATCGGTTGCGTGGCTTTTTTAGTTCGGTTTGGTGAGGTGAACACGTTTTTCCAACTCCTGCTCGAAGTCATGGCTAGGGCAATGCAGGGAAATTCAGTTGATTACGGGCTAATTAAACTCTTATTTGGTAATGAAATGCTTCCTCGCCTTTATGAGATTGTGAGTCTGACACGGCAAGGCTCTCATCAGCAAGAAAGCAATCTATTTAAAGCGCGGGAACGATATTAATATTAGAAAGAGATGTCAACACCCAGCCGCAAGTCAACTTGCGCTATTGCTGAAGACCATCAGGAGGTTGATGGGTAAAAGCTGATAACGATAGGGCCATCAGTACGAGCAAGTTTGACCATATTTATCGTCAATGAAAGAATACATCTAGCTCTTGAGGAGTTAACGCCAAATAGCTCTCGATGTAACACAAAGGAATGTTATCAGCATATCATTATCCCCCAGGCCCGAAACGCAAGCTTCCCGGGACCCATTTTTTCATATTCCGCCGAGAGCCTGCTTCATACTTGCAGAAGCTGTCGCGGAAGTACGGCGACATAGTCTATTTCAGGTTCGGTCCGCAGGACGTCTTCTTCCTGAATCACCCGGACTACATCAAAGACGTGCTGGTCACGCACCACCAGAGTTTCATGAAAGGGCGTGCGCTTCAGCGCGCCAAACGTCTGCTCGGCGAAGGACTCCTGACCAGCGAGGGAGATTTCCACCGCCGCCAGCGACGTCTCGCCCAGCCAGCCTTTCACCGCGGGCGGATAGCCTCTTACGGGGCGGTGATGACCGCTTACGCCGCGCGCGCCTCCTCGCGCTGGCGTGACGGCGAAACCCTGGACATCTCACAGGAGATGATGCGCCTCACGCTCGCCATCGTCGGCAAGACGCTGTTTGACGCAGACGTCGAGGCGGAGGCAGACGAGATCGGGGCGGCGCTGACCGCCGTCATGGAGTTGTTCGATTACCTCCTGATGCCCTTCTCCGAATTGCTGGAAAAGTTGCCGCTCCCGCACGTGCGCCGTTTCCAGCGGGCGAAGGACCGTCTGGACGAGACCATCTACCGCATTATCGAAGAGCGGCGCGCAGGTCTTGAGGACCGCGGCGATCTGCTCTCGATGCTTCTGGCCGCGCGCGACGAAGAGGGTGACGGCGGCCAGATGTCTGACCTACAGGTGCGCGACGAAGTGATGACGCTCTTTCTCGCCGGCCACGAGACCACTGCGAACGCGCTCACGTGGACCTGGTACTTGCTTTCCCAGCACCCGGAGGTTGAAACGAAACTGCACGAAGAACTCGCCGCGGTGCTCGAAGGGCGAGAGCCCACGGTTGAAGACGTGCCGCGCCTGCGTTACACGGAGATGGTGCTCTCGGAATCAATGAGGCTCTACCCGCCCGCCTGGGCCATCGGTCGCCTCGCGCTCAAGGATTACGAGGTGGGCGGCTACGTCATTCCCGCCAGGTCGCTCGTCTTACTCAGTCCTTATGTGACTCACCGCGACGAGCGTTTCTTTCCACAGGCCGAGCGCTTCGACCCCAAGCGCTGGACCCAGGAGGCACGCGAGTCCAGGCCGCAGTTCTCCTACTATCCTTTCGGGGGCGGCACGCGCCGCTGTATCGGCGAAGGCTTCGCCTGGATGGAGGGCGTCCTGCTCGTCGCCGCGCTCGCGCGCGATTGGCGGATGCGCCTCGTCCCCAACCATCGCGTCGAGACCATGCCCGTCATCACGCTCCGCCCGAAACACGGAATGCGGATGACTGTGGGAAAGCGTTGACGAGTAATGAGCGATGAGATGCCAGCCTTCTTGCTTTTATCCGACGATCCTCACTCTCTCCCGGAGGAATAAACAAACACAGTCAGGTGTCCTGGTGCTTCAGGTCGTTCTCTACCAATAAAAATCTTCCCTGATCAAAACCAATGTGTTAGCTTATCCGCATTGTTAAGGATTTAAGACTCCAAAGGCTTGCATTTTTCGTAGCCAGCCTCAGGTTACGCCTTATCTGATCGTCCTCTTCTTACCCGGACATTCGAAAACTATCGTCACCGAATTCCGAAGATGGTCCGGTCAATAATTCACCCTATTCACCGAAGGGAGTATCCAGTCATGAGTTGTATCTGCACCAAAACTGAAATCGAAATAAAGGTTGTTACCGCTCTGCGCGTCGTGTTGAAGAAAAGCAATATCACCCCTGCGAGTCGGTTCGGCAAAGAGATAGATATTGACGAATTCGCTAAGCGCGGGCTTTTCTTCGAGGTCAAGCGTGCAGTGGACGACCCTAAACCAAGCGGCTGCAACCTTCAGGTCCTCACCCCCAACGACTTCGTGAAATTCAAAAAGGTAAGCGACATCATCAATGCGGTGTCGAAGGAGTTCAAGTGCAAAGACCAATAACTCCAAGTCACCTCCCATCCGCTTTGAGCTGACATGGTCCATAGAAAGGGAAAATGATGAAAACCCTAATTTCAATCACAATCTGCTTGTTTACCCTCATTCTTCTAACTCCTCATGCTGCAGCGCAACGGGCCGTCGCAGAATCAGTTAATGATGGCATTTCCAAGCCGGACGTCGAGGATAAGGCCGCCACCCCTTTAAATAACCCGCCCGCCCGGCTCGCCGCCCTCCGCAAGAGAAGGGCTGCTTTGAGCAGGTATCTGGAAACCGTTAACCCCTCCTCACGCGATTACGACAGGACGGCCAGCGCGATCCGTGAACTGGATGTGCAACTGTATGCCTGGATGGCCGAGACTGGAATGTCGCCAGCGCCCTTTACTTCGCAGTCTCAGTTGCCGCCTAAGTTCCTGCTGGCAACCCCCGGCGATAATCTCACGAACGAATCAGTGCAGCCGACTTTGTCGTGGACGGAAGATCAAAATCATCCTCCGCGCCCCACGATTGTAAAGTTTGTTGTTGAGATTTCAGATGAGAGCTTCAGTCCGGGTTCGATTATTCACACGGCTGAGGTGCAGCCGCGACCGCATCCGCTTTCTACTCTCTACACTGTCCCGGAGGGTGTCTTAGAAAAGGGCGTGACGTATCACTGGCGGGTAACCGCTTTCTATAAGCCAACTCCCGATTCGACTGCTCTGACCGAAGAGAGAAATGTTGGCGGTCCATTCAGCTTTACCACCGCCCGCTCGCTCTTCAAGCGTTTCAGCGACAAAGGCTTCTCACTGCAAAGGGCGGTGGAGGGACCGGACGCGGGCAAGGGCGCGGAGTTCTCTTTCCTGCGCACGTTGGGGAAAAACTCTGTCTATACAGCGGATTTTGCCCTGATCTATGAGCACCGCTTTACGCAAACTACTCGAACCTCCGTCGGCTTCCAGACCTCTGTTGAGGGTAAACTCACCAGCGACGAGTCGGAGTCGGAGGACGCTTGGCGCTTTCGCGCGGGGGCAGTCATAGACCGGCAATTAAAGCCCGGCACCCACAACCTAATTTACCTGGCACTGAACGGCAAATTCGAAGGTGACCAGGACTTCGACATCAAGAAAATGAGTTTCGAGGCCCTGTTTACGCCGACACTCCCCGACCTGGCTATCGGCGTCAGCACACCCCTCGACACAGCCAGTCCCGTTCAATTCAGGTGGCGCCCGTTTCTCGGCATGAGCGCTGGTCGGACCATCAGAAGGGGGTCTTCTGAGGAGATTAAAAATAACATCTTCCGCCTCACGCCGCGCGTCACAGCGAAACTCAAGCTCAATTTCCTTAACGAACATCTCAAGCTCAACGAGGTCTATCTCTGGATGGATAACACTTTTTACTATCTCCCGTTGGAGTCCAAGACGAAGCGGAACTTCTTCTCGTCCGGCCTGGAGTTTGAAGTTACAGATAATCTCGGTTTCGGTCTAACTTACAAGAACGGCGAGTCTGCGCCGAAGTTCAATCGTATCAACACGCTCGGGGCAACTGTCAGCATACGTTTCAGTAAGAGCGATCAATAGAAGCGCAGTCGAGAAGCGTCTTTGATCCATTCTCTCGGCTGAGATTAACAGAAGCGCGCTGCCGTCAAGTGCCTTGCTGCGTCCGGGATTAGACTGGAATGCCTGAAGCCACGTGATAGATGAGCAGCAATCCAGTGCTGCTTCTCTATCTGGGGCGGTCGTGTGCTCCCATCCAGTTTTTTTCGAGTCCACCGACTCAGGCTTAGACATCTTCCCATCTCTTTTTCACTTATTACTGTTTTCTGCTAATCTTGCTCTCTTTCGTCAAACGCGCCGTTCGAGGTCTACTCAATCTCGAAGGGCTCAGAAGCAAAGAGGTTTCGGAGAATGGCACTCAGTCAAGATTTGTTGGAGATACTTGCGTGTCCGGCGTGCAAGTCGAAGGTCGAGCTGAAGCCGGACGGGAGCGCTCTTAAATGCGTGAAGTGCAGGCGAGTCTATCCGGTCCGTGATGACATTCCGGTGATGTTGATTGACGAGGCGACCGTCGAGGATGAAAAGCCTGCTGGAAAAGCCTGAGACGCTAGCGAGCGCCGCGAGCGCTCTCGCAGCCACTCAACCGCGCGGCGTCTCGGAGCCGCAGCCGCTCGCGCCCGCGCGCTGGGACTGGTGTCAGGTCCGGCGTGTGCTCGTCGTCCGCCTGCGCTCCATCGGCGACACGGTCCTGGCAACGGCATCGCTCGACGCGCTGCGTAGATTTCTCCCGGATGCGCAGATAGATATCCTGCTCGAAAGCTGGGTCGCGCCCGTGCTCGAAGGCTTCGACGCCGTTGACAACATCATCACGGTCGAGCGCGGGAGCACGGCGTCGCGCGCTCGCGCCGTTCGCCGCCTCCGGGCCGCACATTATGACGTCGCTTACAACCTGCACGGCGGGACGACCGCGACGCTTTTGACGCGCGCTTCGGGCGCACGCCAACGCGTCGGCTACAGCAGTTACCAGTACAGCCGCTTGCTCAACCACGCCGCGCCGCCGTCCTCCGAATTATGGGGAACGGAGAAGACCCATTCGGTCGAACAGCAACTGGCGCTTCTGGGCTGGACCGGGGTGCCCGTGTCGGATCGCCCGCCGACTCGACTCGCGGTCACAGCAGGGGCTGCGAGGAGCGTTGGCGAGAGACTTCGCGAGGCGGGCTTGGACGGGCCAAAGCCGCTCGCGCTGATTCACCCCGCCGCCGCTTTCGAGACGAAGCAGTGGGCCGCGCGTAACTTCGCGCGCGTCGCCGAAGACCTCTCGTCGCGAGGCTTCGACGTGATCGCCATCGCCGCGCCTGACGAGGCGCGTGTGATTGATGCACTGGCTGAGAATAGTTCGGTTCGCATCAACGCATTTACAGACCTGTCGCTTCCAGAGGTGGCTGCGCTCGCCGCGCGCTCGCGAATCTTCGTCGGCAACGACAGCGGCGTCGCGCACATCGCCGCGGCCCTGCGGACGCCTTCGGTCGTCATCTTCGGCTCGTCCAACGTCGCGCACTGGCGTCCGTGGGCCGTCGTGCCCGCCGAAGTCGTCCGCGAAGAGCTGGCCTGCCAGCCCTGCCCAGGCTACTTTTGCGCCGAATTCGACGCGCCCGAATGTATCCGCCGCGTTCCCGTAGAGCGCGTCACGGCTGCCATCAACCGGGTCCTGGAAGAAAGCTCCGGTCCGAATGCTACTGGCTCGCGTTCGGCGTGACTGCCGCGTCAATTGTTGAAATCCTCAGAACGGCGGTGTGGTTTCCACTCTTACTTTGCCTGCCGGTCAGGATTAAAAAGAGTGCTGACGACTGATTTATGAATCAATTGTCGAAAGAGCGTGCCGACGAGCTGCTGCGCCGCGCGAGCGAGCGTTTCATAGTCGTCTATGGCGACGTGATGCTGGACGAATTTGTCTGGGGCGACGTGACGCGCATCAGCCCCGAAGGGCCTGTGCCCGTGGTGGACGTCAGGCGCGAGTCCGTGCACCTGGGCGGCGCGGCGAACGTGCTGGCGAACCTCGTCGCCTTCGGCACGCCCGCGTGCGTCGTCGGCGTCACCGGAAATGACCGCGCGGGCGAGCGCCTGCGCGCTGAGCTGAAAGATAAGGGCGCTGCGGATGACCTGATGATCGTTGACGAGAGCCGCCCGACGACGACCAAGACGCGCATCATCGCGCACAGCCAATTGGTCGTGCGCGCGGACCGAGAGCGTCGCGACCCCGCCGGCGAGGAGACGGAAGAGCGCATGATCGAAGTCTTAACGGGGGCGATTAAAAAGGCTGACGCTTTCGTCGTTTCGGATTATGATAAGGGCGCCGTGACGCCGCGCGTGCTCTCGGAAATTCTGCCCGTAGCTTACGGGCGCGGCATCCCCGTCCTTGTGGACCCGAAGATTCGCAACTTCGATTCGTACCGCCCGGCGACGCTCGTCACGCCGAATCATCACGAGGCCCTGCGCCTGACGAACACGGAGGACCACGGCGACGAAGGCCTAAAGCGCGCGGCGCACCTGATACGCGAGCGTTTGAATTGCGAGTCCGTCCTGATTACGCGCGGCGAGCGCGGGCTGATGCTCCTGGAGAGCTACCACGAGCCCGTCTATGTTGCAACGGTCGCGCGGGAGGTTTACGATGTGACGGGCGCGGGCGATACTGTTATCGCGACGCTCGGCGCGGCCCTGAGTGCCGGGGCTTCCATGCTCGAAGCCGCCATCCTCGCAAATCACGCCGCCGGCATCGTCGTCGGCAAAGTGGGCACGGCCACCGCGAGCGCTGAAGAACTCGTCAACTCGATCCAACGGGAATCCTGAGACAATCAAGTCGCTTTAGAGGTTTTAAGAATGAAGAATCGCCCCCAACTCTTCGCCCTGTGCGTGCTCGCGACAATCGCGCTCCTCGCCTCCTGCAGCAGGAAGCCCGCGCGCGAAGTCTTGAAACTCGGCATCGCGCGCAACCTGACGCACATCGCCGTCGGCCAGAAATCCCAGTTGACTGCATACGAGGAGTACCGCGAGCGCGCGGACGTGGATAGCGCGAGCGCGGCGTCGGCACGCGACTTTTTGCGCGCCAGCGTCTCTGCGAAGTGGAGCGTGTCGGACCAGGAACTCGCTACAGTCGGCGAAGACGGGACGCTGACGGCCTTAAAGCCCGGGCGCGTCACCTTAAAGAGCGCGTGGGACGGGCGGGAGGCGACCGCTTCGGTTGAGGTCGTCAAATCTCTTCCCGTGGGGCCGTTGCCGAAGCTTTCGGCGCAAATGACGCGTTGCGCGCCGCAGGGAGTCGGGTTAACGCTCGACTCGACGCGCGCCCTGCGCTTCGAGCTGAGTTTCGAGGGCGACTGCTCGGACATCGCCCTGGAAGCGAGCGCGCCGGACAAATCTCTGCCCTGGGAGTTTCCCTTCAACGGAGGCACTCTTGAGCTGATGAGCGCGCAAGGCCCTGTCGTGAGCGGAAGGGTGCGCCTGAGCGCCGGGGGCGAAGTTAAATTCACGGCCTGGGCCGAAGGCGATGGCGTGTTTCCTTTGTCGCTCGCGAACAAGAAAGTATTGCTGATAGGCGATTCGATGGCCGAAGGCGTCGGCCCCTGGTTGAAGAAGAAGGTCGAAGCGGTGAGCGGGCGTTTCATAGACGGGCACGAGCGCAGCTCTACAATCGTCTGGTGGCAGGGCTCCGGGAAACTGCGCGAGCTGCTCGCGCAATACCAACCGGACGTAGTCTTCATCGCGCTCGGCTCGAACGAAATTTTTATGGAGAACCCGGAAGTGCGCGCCCCCTTAATCAAGCTGATGGTCGAAGAGATCGGCGCGCGCCCGTCTTTCTGGATCGGCCCCCCGAGCTGGAAACCCGACAAGGGGCTCGTGCGCGTCATCGAAGAGAATTTCCAGCCGGGCCACTTCTACAATTCGAACGACCTGCAAGTCCCGCGCGCGCCCGACGGTAAGCATCCGACGGCGCAAGGCTACGAGCGTTGGACCGCGCTGGTCTGGAACTGGTATGCGCGCACGGTCTAGGTTCCGTTGACATTTCGTTTTTCGTTTCAATTGCCACTAGCTTTAGCTAGTGGGGTGGAGCGCACAAGAGAAGGCGGCTTGAGCCGAATTTAAGGAGAAACTCTTTCCTTTCGGCTTCAGCCTAACTTGGGCTGAAGCCAAAAGGAGAGTTGAAAAATAGAGTTCGGCTCAAGCCTCTGGCCCGACCATGAAACCTATCCACTAGCTAAAGCTAGTGGCAATTGACAAACCAAATGTCAACAGAACCTGGACTCCTGGTCTTCAGCAAGCATCTTCCTCGCAGAAAGAGTGCAGGTCTTTGCTCCTATGTTTATCTCCTGCGCAAAGGCCAGCCCGAACGGTCGTCCGAGTGAAGTCAGTACCGCAGGCGGGACTGACACGCAACTGAAGGTAGTCTGAAAAATCTGGTTTTCCGATGAGGAGACGCCCCTATCTCGCCTTAGCCCTCGCCCTCGCGGCTGCCGCCGCGTTCCTGCTCTTTGTCTGCCAGGAACAGACCACACGCGACGTTTTAAGAATCAGCATCCCTCGAAACACGACTCACATGGCCGTCGGGCAAACTTCACGCCTCGTCGCGTTTGAAGAGTATCAGGACGTGAAGCTGAACGCGGCGAGTGCGGCCTCGGAGCATGAAATTTCGCGCGCTTCCATCATGCCGAAATGGAGCGTCTCGGACCCGAGCGTCGCCGTCATCAACGAAGACGGGGTGATCAGGGCTCTGAAGCCGGGACGCGTGACGGTCCAGGTGCATTGGGAGGGCTTTGAATCTTCTGTCACGGTCGAAGTGTTGAAGGACTTGCCGGCCGGCGTCCTGCCGCAAATCTCGGCAGACGGTGTGCGTTGCGTGCCTCAAGGTTTGAGCCTCAGCCTCAACGGGGAGCGCGGCCTCAGTTTTCACTTAAACTTCGGCGACAACGGCAACTGCAATGATCTGACGATTGAAGCGCCAGCGCCGGACAAATCCCTTCCCTGGTCCTTCGATCACAAGGGCGTGCGTCTCGAACTGACGAGCGCCAGAGGCCCCATCGTCGGCGGCACAATTCAGACGCCCGAGGGCGGCAGAATCGTTTTCACAGCCTGGTCCGAAGGGGCGGGCACCTACCCGATTTCGCTGGCGGGCAAAACAATTCTCCTCACGGGCGATTCGATGTCGGAAGGGCTCGGTTGGGAGATGAAGGGGAAAGTCGAAGCGGCGGGCGGGCGACTGATAGTCATTCCCTGGTACAGCTCCTCCACCATCGGGTGGCAGGCCGAAGGCCGCATGAAGGCTTACGTCGAGCAACATCAGCCGGACATCGTTTTCATCGCGCTCGGCTCGAACGAGATTTTCACGACTGACCTGGAGGCGCGCGCCAAAGCAGTCAGAGCGATCACGTCAGAGATAGGCGACCGACCCGCCTACTGGATCGGGCCGCCGAGCTGGAAACCGGACCGCGGGATTGTGCGCGTCATCCAAGAGAACTTTATTCCAGGCCGCTTCTACAATTCGAACGATCTCAGAGTGCCGCGCCGCAAAGACGGAGCGCATCCCACAGTGGAAGGCTACGCGACCTGGGTCGGCCTCATCTGGAACTGGTACGCGCGCTCCATCTAACACACCTCAATCTGAATACTCATCGCCTTCGGGAAACTGTGGCTTAGAACATCGGACTACCACCGCGCCGCCTGCGCCCGGTAATCCCGCCAGAGCCTAAAGCTCTTGGGGCGCGTGCAAACACACGGAGCAAGGGGCCGCTCGATTGGGTGACGCTCGCACTGACAAAGCGCGGCTGCAAGACGGAGACCAATCCCCAGAAGAATGAGCTTTGCCCCGCCCCACTCGTGGCTCCGGCGCAGACCGGAGAACTGAAGGTAAAGGTGATGTTGTTGCCGTCCTTTTCAGCTGAAGCGATGCCGATGCTGCCGATTCCGCCGCTGGTGACGACAAAGACCTGGTCGTCTCTTGACCCGTCTCCATTGAAATCAAGCGTGCTCACGACCGGACCGAAGTTGAGCGTCACGGAATTGACGCAGCCGATGTCCACTGTGCCGAAGGCGTTTCGCATGTCAACGCGATAGAGGTAGGCGTAAAGCCCCGCCGCCGGAGAGCCTGGCAGCCCGCGAAAGGTGCGCGATTGGAGAAAGCCAGAGGAGCGTGCCCCCGCCAGAATTATCGGCGCGGTCGTATCTTCGACGACGACTGTGCAGGAAGCATCAAAGACACAGTTGATGGGCGGCGCGCTGACATTGACGACTTTGAGCGGGATTGCCTGCGCGTTGACGCTCAGGAAGATGAAGGGGATTAAGAGCGCTAATTTTCTCATCTGACTCTCCTTTAGGGGCGCGCAGGGTTTGACGCTCCGCCCGCTTGAGGAATCTCTTATTTTGGATGGACGGGTGCGCCGCGCGTGTTATGCTCAAAAAGCGAAACTGCTCTACTGAACTTTGGGCAGCGAAAATATGCTCTTGAAGTGCCCGTGTCAAGACCAAAGAAGAGCGCCGCCTTGCGGCTGGCATTGTTGGGCGTATCTGAGCCATACTCTGCTCTCTCCTTAATCCAGAACTCGCGTACTCGACTGACATGATGATTAAAAAGAATCGAATACCATCCCCGGTTAATCTTCTTCTGCTCATCGCGCTCTTCTTCGGCACACTCGCAGGCGTCAACGCGCAAGGGCCGCAGCCGCAGCGCGAGCGCAGAGTCAATACGCCGACCCCCACCGTCACACCGACCCCGAAACCGACGCCGGTGCCGACGCCGGATCCGGTGTTGTCTACCGTCGTCATTCAAACACCAGGGCCGAAGACGCTTGAAGAATTGCGTGCGCGGATCACGGAGGTGCTGCGCAGCCCTGAACTCAACGCAGCGCAGATGGCCGTCAAGATCGTTTCGCTCGATTCGGGGCGCACCCTTTTTGAAGAGAACGCGGCGAAGCTGCTGCACCCTGCCTCGAACATGAAGATTTATACGGTCGCCGCCGCGCTCGACCGTCTCGGGCCCGACTTTCGTTTCAAGACTTCCGCCTACGTGCCCTCCATGCCTGATTCTTCGGGGACGATACGCGGCGATCTTGTAATCTACGGGCGCGGCGACCCGTCGTTTGCGGCGAGCTTCAATAACGGCGACTACTACAAAGCGATTGACGATTTCGCGGCGCGCATCGCGGCCTCAGGCGTCAAGCGCATCGAGGGCAACATCATCGGCGATGAAAGCTATTTTACGGGCGGTCGCCTCGGGTACGGCTGGGAATGGGACGATCTGCAATGGTACTACGGCGCGGAAATCAGCGCGCTGACGGTTGACGACAACTCGCTGGACCTGTTCGTCAAGCCGGGACAGGACGTGGGCGCGCCGGGCATCGTGACGACAGGTCCCATTACGCCGCTCGTCACGATTGTCAATCGCACGACGACCGCACCGCGCGGGACCAAAAGAAGCATCACGGTCGTGCGCCCGCTCGGCACAAACACCATCGAAGTTTCTGGAAGCGTGCCGCTCGGCCTGGACCCCGCGGACAAGGGTAATATCGGAAGCGTCGCCATCACCAACCCGGCGCTTCTGTTCATCTACATGCTGCGCTCGTCTCTGGCCTCGAAAGGCGTCACCCTCACGGGTCAATCACAGACCATTGACGCGCGCGGCCGCATCGCACAGCCTCTTCAGATAAATTCGCTCGTCGAGATCGCCAGCGTCGAGTCGCCGCCCCTGAGCTTCATCGCCGCGCAGACCTTAAAGCCCAGCCAGAATCTCTACACGGAGCTGCTCCTGCGCACGCTCGCCAAATCGGTTTCGCCCAACGGCTCGACTCCCGAACGCAACACGGCGGATGACGGCATCGAAGCTGTCAAAACTTTCCTGCGCCAGGCAGGTGTCGAGCCACGCGGCCAGTTCGTCATGGCCGACGGCTCCGGCCTCTCGCGCCACAACTACATCACGGCCAACGGCACGCTGCAATTGCTCACCTACATGAGCACGCACCGCTATGCCAACACATTTCGCGACGCGCTGCCCATAGCGGGCGTGGACGGCACCCTGAGGACTCGCATGCGCACGACTTCCGCCGCCGGAAACCTGCGGGCCAAGACGGGCACGATCAACGGGGTCGCCTCGCTCTCGGGCTACGTCACGACCGCAGGGGGCGAACGCCTTGTCTTTTCAATTATCGTGAACAACTACCCGGAGGAATCAACCGCACGCCGTGTGTTCATAGATAACATCGCGGTCCTGCTCGCGTCTTTCGCCGGGCGATCATAAAAAGGGGGTCGCCCCGGCGTTGTTAATCCAGACCTGATGTGGCACAATCCACAGGCCCGCGAGGAAGTGTGACCAGCCGCAGTGGTTGACCATCCGTCTCGGAAATTCCAGCAAGCGACTTGATTCTCGGAATGCGGTTCATCAAATTTCACGGCTTCGGCAACGATTATTTGGTCTTTGAGGCAGATGAACTCCGTGGCGTCGAGTCTCTGAACGATTTTGCGCGCCGCATCTGTGATCGTCATTACGGCGCTGGCGCGGACGGCATCACGGTCGTCCGTCGCGCGGAAGAGGGCGAAGCGGATTTTACGGTCCGTATCTTTAACGCAGACGGGAGCGAGGCGGGGCTCTCAGGCAACGGGACGCGCTGCACTGTCGCTTATCTTTATTACCGCGGCCTCTGGTCGAAAGACGAGCTAAGGTTAGCCACGCGCTCCGGCGTCAAGCGTTATCGCCTTCGGGAGCAGGTGAGCGCAGGTCATTACTGGTTCGAGGCGGAACTGGGCCGGCCCGGATTCGACAGCGCTTCGGTTCCGATGCTGACGGACGAGCCGCGCGAGCGCATCACTGATTACCCGCTCGTGGTCGAA
Source organism: Pyrinomonadaceae bacterium (assembly GCA_036392495.1). Taxonomy (GTDB): domain Bacteria; phylum Acidobacteriota; class Blastocatellia; order Pyrinomonadales; family Pyrinomonadaceae; genus QHXM01. The sequence goes on from DASVXV010000033.1 coordinate 66,395, forward strand.
GGCGAACGCTTGCGGGTCACGGCGCTCTCGGTGGGGAACCCGAACTGCATCATCTTCGTTGACGGCTTCGACGATTTGGACTGGCGGCGCGTGGGGCGGGCGCTCGAAAATCATGAGCAATTCCCCGAAAGAACCAACGTCGTCTTCGTGCGCGTCCGCGACCGCAGCAACATAGAGATACGCCTCTGGGAGCGTGGCGTCGGCGAGACCTTTTCCTCCGGCACCTGCTCCTGCGCCGCGGCGGTCGCCAGCGTCATCAACGAGAGGACGGACCGGAGAGTCAATGTCCACACGGAGGGCGGGTTAATCGAGGTCCTGTGGCGCGAGGAGGACGACGAGATCGTGATGACGGGTCGCGCCGACGTGGTTTACGGCGGCGAATGGTTAGGAGAAATAAGGATGAACGCGGAACGATGAACGATGAATTAAAGGCCAAAGCTTTTCAGTTCATCATTCATCATTCATCGTTCATCGTTTAGAAAGTTTGCCCCATGAAGAATTCCATTGAAATAAGAAAAGCAACTGGTCTCGCATTGCTCGTGGTGCTCGCGGCTTTGTTAAGCGGCTGTGGCGGCGGGAAGGCTGAGACCAAGACCGTAGAGAGCGACGTGCGTCCGGCCGAGACAATCCGCGTTCGGCCCATTATCGTCTCGACGTGGCTCGGCAACCCATCGCGCACGTTCTACGGCTCTGGTCCGTGGCCCTCTCAACCGCTCGAAGTTCTCTGGAGCGTCAAGACGGGGGCGATGGCCGGACCGCTTCACAAAGACGCCTGGGGAGGCTCCGCCTGGCCCGGACAGCCCTCGACCAATGGGGAGCGCGTCTATTTCGGCTCGGCTGACGGCTACGTCTATTGCCTGAACACGCGGGACGGGAGCGTCGTCTGGAAGTTCAAAGCGTCGGACAGCCTGAAGGCGACGCCGACTATTGTCGGCGACAAAATCATCGCCAACGGCCTGGATCATTACATCTACTGCCTCAGGGCGGAAGACGGCTCGCTCGTCTGGAAATACAAGACCGGCTTTGAAGTTGACGGCTCGGTCGCGGCCATTGACGGCCGCCTCTACTTCGGCGGCGAGGACCATTTTTTCTACTGCCTCAATCTGGAAGACGGCTCGCTCGTCTATAAAACCGAGAAACTCGGCTCGATGGAAGGCAGCTGCACAGTGATTGACGGGCGCATCTACGTCGGCACCGAACAGGGCGATCTCTACAGCCTGAACATGGCGAACGGCGCGACCATCTGGAAAGCGCGCATCGGCGCTGATTCCGATTCGACGCCCGCGGTGGTCGGAGGTCTCGTTTACACGGCGGCTGAAGACGGCAACGTCACGGCCTACAAACAGGAGACGGGCGAGCGCGTCTGGACCTTTAAGACGGGCGCGGGCATCTGGTCTAGCCCGGTGGTCAAAGACGGGCGGGTCTATATCGGCTCAAGCGATCAGAACATGTACTGCCTGACGGCAGACAAGGGGCAGCTGGTCTGGCGTTACAAAACGCACGCCGCCGTCTGGGGCACAGCGCCAGTGGTTGACGGGCGAGTCGTCTTCGGCGACAAGTCCGGATGGTTCTACGTGCTCTCGGCCGAGGACGGAAAGCTCATACAGGAACTGAAGCTCGGCGACAACATCAACGCCACGCCCGCCATCATGCAGGGGCGCATTTACATCGGCACCAGCAACACGCTCAACGCTCTCGGCGCGGAAGGCAGTGAATAGTGGTCAGTGGTCGAAAGCAGTGGTCAGTGGTCAGTGGTCAGTGGTCAGTGCGCTAAGAGTTGATGAGCTGAATGTTTGACTGATAACCCCTGCCTCATTCAGCTAATACTTACTGACCACCGACCACTGACCACTGACCACTATTCTTATGATCTATCTCGTTGATAACACGATTGACGGCGAGGGTGTCAGCCCGCGTGAGATAAAGGATGCGCTCGAACGCATGCGCCCCGGTGCGCCTCTGGTCATGGAGCATTACAGGGACGTGTCGCTCGGGCGCGTCCGAGAGCTTTTGCCGACGCACATTATCCTGAGCGGGCAGAGCCACCCGTGGACGCTCTACACGCCGGAGGCACTGGCTGGAGTTTTTGAAGTGATCCGGGAGGCTGAGCAGCCCATCCTCGGAATCTGCGGCGGGCATCAGCAGATCGCGCTCGCCTACGGCTCGACCCTGGGAATCATGAAGCGAATCGCGCCGGGCGAAGGCTACGAGGGCGCTGTCAAAGAGCGCGGCTTTTTCGATGTCGAAACCAATGGCGAAGCCATCTTCGCCCAATTGCCGCGGAGACTCTCTGTCTGGCACTCGCACTACGAGGAGGTGAGAGAGCTGCCTGAAAACTTCCGACTCACGGCCTCGAACGAGACCTGCCGCATCCAGGCCATGCAGCACACCACGCGCCCCCTGTTCAGCGTCCAGTTCCACCCGGAACTCTTCGACGAAGAACACCCGCTGGGCAGAAACATCCTGGAAAACTTCCTGAACTTATAAATTCTCCTCCATCATCGTTCCTTCTCAGCCGTCTTTAGACGGCGACCGTCTAAAGCCCAGGGCGTCCGTCCCTGGGTTACGACCAGCAAGAAAAAAAAGCCCATGAAATGGGCGACGGCATATTTAGCCCGCGCCAGCGGGCGATAGCATAAAGCCCAGGGTGCAAGCCCTGGGACAAGACAGGCATTTAATCATCAAGCCCGCGAATGCGGGCGACAGCCCTAAATGAATTGTAATAGGGAATCCACGGGCTGTCGCCCATTTCATGGGCTTGCGTCTTAAACTGGGATTGTTACCCAGGGCTGACGCCCTGGGCTTTATTCTGTCGCCCGCTCGCGCGGGCTAAATATATGCTGTCGCCTGCATTCGTGGGATAAATATATACCGTCGCCCGCTCGCGCGGGCTGTCGCTAGTTTGACGGTTTGAGGGTGACCAGCCCTTTGTTGCTGGGGATGCCGCGCAGGTTGATGGTGATCCAGATGTCGCCGCCGCTCTTGAGGTCATCCGTCGGCTTGACGATGACTTGCGTTAACCAGTCGAAGCCCGGGACCTTGCCGACATACTCTACCGTGAGCGGGTAAGTCTTGTGCGACGCATCCTCTGCCTGCGCCGTCACCAGCGAGGGGCTTTCGTTTGACGAGAGTTCCATGTTGGAGACCAGCAGCATGATGCGCGCCCGCCCGTCCGAACTGAAGTTACTGGTCGTCATGAGCGGGAAGTACCTGAGCCACGTCACGGAATCGAGCGCGATGGCGCGCTCCGAGTTCTCCTCTGTCATCAGCTTGGGCACAGACGTGGACGTGCTGCTGATGGCGAAGGTCAGAGTCCTGACTGTCGTCCCGTGCATCTTGATCGTGAGCGTGTAGGTGGCAGAGTTGAGCGCGCCGAGTTCGTAGTCGTGGTCAACGAGGGTCGTGCGGGCCTGCGACTCGCCCGTCCAGCGTTCGGCCTTGATGTCCACCGAAAACTCGTTGCCGCTTCTGGTGACCTTTCCCCAGTCCGTGACGCTGTAGCCTGTGTCCGGGAAATAAAACTCGATCTTGGTATAGGTGATGCCGTTGGGACTAAAGATGCGGACGCCGATTTCGTTACCGGGCAGCGTCACGGGTTCCCAGCGCTCCATCACCTGGCTCGGATCGAACTGCTTGCTGCTGATGGTCGTACCGTAGGATTTGAAAGTGAAAGTATAGGTGCCGGATGGAAGCGTGCCCAAGGTATAAGTGTTCTCCTTGAACATAATCATCTGCCCGGAGCCGCCCGTGTAGCGTTCGACTTTGGCATCCGCGACGAAATTATTTCCGACGCGCTCGACCTGCCCCCAGTCGCTCACCCTGTAGCCCGTGTTGGGAAACGTCAGGCGCGCTTTGGCATAGGTGACGCCGCCGGAGGTCCAGACCCTGAGCTCTGCCGTAAAACCGCTCGTGGCAGGCTCGAAGGTCTGCGCCGCGGCGCTCTTGTTCAGGCAGAGAAGGAGAAGCGCGAAGGCTAAGAAAGTAAAAAACAGGCGATAAAGGCGAGGTCTAACCATCTTTTGTGTGCTCCCGATTAAGTAAGGAATTTCCGGGCGTCCTGGGAGACTTTCGGTCAATTCATCCGCGCAAAAGATAGATGCTCTGTGAGACGCTTGTCAACGGCAGAACAGAAGGCAGTAGGCAGAAGGCAGAAAGCAGTAGGCAGTAAAAGCCAGGAGCGTTTTGCCTTTGCTGTCTTCTGCCTACTGCTTTCTGCTCTTTTCAATCCGCATTCCGCAATCCGAAATCCGCAATCGTCCTCGCTTGCCAGCCCCGTGGTCGTGTGCTAGCCTCTTTCGCATTACGTTAACAGGCGAACAGTGATGTTCGCTTTTTTTGTTGTTCTTTCAGCGCACCGCATCAAGGATGCAAGCCCCCAACTCCGGCTGACGTTTTCTTTAAAACTCCTAGAGCCGGAGGACGAGTCATAGGAAAGAAAGGACTCGCGCGCCGCGCCGCTGAAAGGTTGACATTAACCTCGGCATAGGAGAAACCGACTGATGAAATTGTTAGTTCGCGGAGGCGCTCTCTTAGTAGGCGCGCTCTTCGCATCGTTTTTGATCTTTTACGCGCAACCATTATCCGCAATTACTAACCCCTCGCCACAACCTGCTCAGCAAGAGCAGCAAGAGAAGAAAGAACACGCGGTCACAGAACCGAAGAAGGAAGCGTCGAAAGATACGACCGCAGTCGTAGAGCTTTCGAGCACAGGCGTCTCTCCCGCAAACGACTCCACTGTAAAAGTAGATCCCACTGCCACAACCACGCTCGCGCCTTTAACAGCGCCGCAAACCTACGTGGCGACTTCTTATAGTCGTCGCGGACGCGGAGCGAGCGGCATGGGCGTTCGTTTCGGGACAATCGCCGCGGACTCCAGGGTCCTTCCCTTCGGCACGCGCGTGCGCATAGACGCCGGCCAGTACAGCGGCGAATACATCGTCACGGACGCAGGAACCGCGATCAAGGGAAACAAAATAGACCTCTGGCTTCCGACCTACCGTGAAGCCTGCCGCTTCGGTCGCCGCAACGTGAAACTGACTGTTTTAAGTTACGGCCCGAAACGCGGAGCGAAGAAACGCTAAAGAGAAGTACTGAATTAGCGAAGGCTGAAAGGCGAAAGCGTGGAAAGTAGTTTCCACGCTTTCGCCTTTTACTTTTATCTGACGTCGCATGGTAAGATGCCCGGCAAATTGAGACTTCCTTAATTCGGGTTTGATGTTCGAGCTGACTGCTCTTAATTTTATCGTGTGGGCGGCGTGGGTGGCTGTCTTGATGTGGCTCGCGGGCGCTTTCCTGACGCTGCGCGGGCTGGCGCGGCAGAGGCCCTTGCAGCCGGCGCAGGGAGGCCCGCGACTGAAAGATGATGCGCCGCTCGTCTCAGTTCTCGTGCCCGCACGCAATGAAGAGGGGCGCGTGCTTTCGCGCTGCATCCGTTCGATCCTCGCGCAGGATTACGCGCGCTTCGAGGTCATCGCCGTCAACGACCGCTCGACGGACGGGACGGCTGCAATCCTGAACGCGATTGCGCGCGCCGACGAGAGGCTGCGCGTGGTTGACGGCCTGGAAACTCCTACGGGCTGGCTCGGCAAGCCGTACGCCCTGCAACAGGCGCTCGACCAGGCGTGCGGCGAGTGGGTGCTGGCGACGGATGCGGACATGATTTTCGACGAGAGCGCGATGCGGACCGCCGTCGCCCTTGCGCGCGCGAACGACTACGACGCGCTGACGCTCGTCCCGCGCATCGAGACAGAGACATTCTGGGAGCGCGTCTTCGCGCCGACCTTCGGCTGGTTCATGGCGTTGGGGATGCCTATGGAGCGCGTCAACGACCCGCAACGCCGCGATGCGGTCGGCGTCGGAGGTTTCTTTCTCATCCGGCGCGCGGAACTGCGGCGCGTCGGCGAGTACAGGGCTGTGCGCGCGGAGGTGGCGGAAGACTTGCGTATGGCCGAATTGATGAAGCATTCGGGCGGGCGGCTGCGCATCGAGTACGCGCCCGATTTGGCGAGCACGCGGATGTACAGCGGCTTCAGCGAAATCTGGGAGGGCTTCACCAAAAACTTTTACGCTGGTATGAAGTTCAGCCTGCTTCAGACGTTTGCGAGCATCGCGCTCGTGCTCTCGTTCATAGTGGCCCCGCCCGTGCTCGCGATGATCAGCGCCTTTGCTCTGGCGGCGGGTGCTTCCACAGAATGGCTGCACCTGTTCGTGCCCGCGCTAATAGTGTGGCTGATTCAGGTCTTTACTTTCGGCGTCGTCAATAAGAGTTTCGGCGTTCCCGTCCGCTACGCTCTGACTGTTCCGCTAGGGCACGCGCTCTTCGTGGTGATTCTGATGAACTCCGCTTTCCGAATCGCCACGGGGAGCGGCGTGACCTGGAAGGGACGAAAAGTTTACGAACGCGCCAGCGGGATTCGTCCCGCGCCGCGCACAAGATAAATGCCGGACCAACAGATTAAAGATGAGTGAAGAGAGATCAAACCAGAACGTTCCGGAGGCCGAGCCGCTGGTCGAGGTCAAGCGCGGCTCGATTACAGAATCACGCCACCGCGGGCACATCGTCGCGGTTGACGGGGACGGACAGATGATCGCCTGGCTCGGCGCGCCGCACACAGTCACATACCTTCGCTCCTCTTCCAAGCCGCACCAGGCGATTCCGCTTCTGGCGTCGGGTGCAGCCGAGCGCTTCAATCTCACGGAGAAAGAGGTCGCCATCGCCTGCGCTTCGCATAACGGCGAAGAGATTCATACGGAGACGGTCGCGCGCATGCTGGACAAGATCGGCCTCGACGCGAGCGCTTTGAAGTGTGGCGCGCACGAGCCGTATAGCGCCGAGGCCGCACGCCGTTTGCGAGAGCGCGGGGAAGAGCCGACGGCCCTTCACAACAACTGCTCTGGCAAGCACACAGGGATGCTGGCGCTTGCGCTCCACCTGGGCGCACCCATAGAGACCTACGACCAGCCGGACAACCCCGTCCAACTCAACATCGTTCGCCGCATCAGCCAGTTCTCTGACGTCCCGGTCGAAGACATCGCGGTCGGGATAGACGGCTGCGGCGTGCCGACTTTCGGCGTCACAGTGCGCGCGATGGCGTTGATGTACGCGCGGCTGGTGGCTGTGCCCGAAGATTCGGACGCGGAAACACGGGAAGCGTGTAGCCGCATCGTCTCCGCTATGACTGAATACCCGGAGATGATCGGAGGCCGTGCCGAACGCTTGGACACGGTAATCATGCGTGCGGCTGAAGGCCGCGTGGTCTCAAAGGTCGGCGCGGAGGGCGTCTATACGGCTGGCGTCCTGCCCTGTCCGCAGTGGCCGCGCGGGCTCGGGCTGGCTTTTAAGATTGAAGATGGCGAGGACCGCCGCGCGCGCCCCACGGTGGTCATCGAAAGCCTGCGGCAGCTCGGCGTGCTCAGCGATGGAGCGCTTGAAGCCGTCAACCCTTACGCGAGCTTCACGATTTTAAATCGCCGGAATGATACGGTCGGACAAGTGCGAGCCTCTTTTGAATTGAGAGGTCAGTACCGCCTGCGGTAGCGGGCGGGAGATGAAATTGCGGAATGCGGATTTCGGATTGCGGATTGAAAGACGATCTTCCGTGTTCTCAATCCGCAATCCGAAATCCGCAATCTAAAATCGGCACGCTGCAGGCGGTACTGACAACGCCGACGCGTGGCCTTAACTATTATGTCAAGCTCCGGAAATGGCGAAAGCCCGCCAGCGCCCGCCCCGCCGCCGCTCGAACGTGACGCGCGTGGGGAGATAAACGTCTCGTCGCTCGCGGATGTCATCCAGTGGTTTCTGGACTACGACCAGCGCGCGGCGGTGATTCGCCACCCGAAGGTCGAAGAGATTTTTCATTGGAAGCAGCAGGAGTCGAGGCGCGCTGGCGAAGAGGTCTACCAGTTCGATCACGCCGTTGACCGCCTGGCAATCGGCATCATGCAGGCGCTCGCCGAGCACAGGACCGAAAGCGCGCTTCACTCCTGGATCAGCCAGCTCCTCAACGCGCTCGACGACGCCGTCAAGACCAACGAGGAGATGGCGAGCGCGTACAAGCTGGATTCGGAGGCAGCGTCAACCGTCCATGAGGCCGAGAAGATTCCGACCGCGAGCGGGCGCAAAATCTACCTGACCTGCTGCTGGATCGAAGTCCTCTGCACGGCGGAACTGAGGATTACCGGCTGGATTTATCAGGAGCTTTACGGCAGACCTTTCGCGCCACAATGAACAAAGGGAGGGTGAAACGTACAATGGGGGAAAAGCACGGTCCGTGGACTATCAAGGAGACGCACAGTCGTTTTCGGGGTGAAGCCCTGGAGGTCTTTGAGGACGAGGTTATCAAACCGGACGGGACGGAAGGCACGTACGCGACCGTCAGGGTGATGACTCCCCAATCTTCAGAAAGGAGCTTCTATGGATTTTCACCAATGGCTGCTCATCCACAACCAAACTGCACTATCTTATTTGTTTCTCTACTTCGGTGTTCTAACTTTTACGTTCAGAACTCCTCTGAACAACCGCCTAGCTAGAGTTTCAAAGAGCCGCACAGGTGACTTCCAAAGTATTTGCAACTGTTGGAACAAAGCCTGTCGTATTGAGAGTGAGTATAGCACAACTTGAGGCGCAAATTTGACAGCAGTTGCGCGATTGCCACAATTCATCCTCCGCATGAATGCAGAGGTCTTCTTGTGAGTTTTGATAAAAGCTGGCGTGGAGGTGCTGGCGCTCGACCGTGAAGGTTTTGCTTATTTCGTCAAAGAGTTTCGCTACGCTCTGGGGCGGGAGAACATAGAGGCGGTCGGCGGAGGCATGGACGAGGGTGAAGAACCGCTTGAGGCTGCGCGCAGGGAGTTGCGCGAAGAGCTCGGCATAGAGGCAGAAGAGTGGGCGGAGCTTGGGCGCGTCTATCATTCGACTTCCATAGTGGATTCTCCCTCGACGCTCTTTCTGGCGCAGGACCTGAGTTTCGTTGAGAAGGACGAAGACAGCGGCGAAGTCCTCGAAACCGTCAAGCTGCCTTTCGACGAGGCAGTCGAAAGGGCCTTGAGCGGCGAGTTCATACACTCGACGACGTGCGTGCTGATCTTAAGAGCGCAGCACCACCTACGGAAGAACTCAAACTAACTCAAGCCATGCGAAAAATAGTCATCCCGCTGCTGTGCTGCCTCTTCTTTAATACGGCTGTCATCTCGAAGGCGCAGGCTCAGAACGAGACTGTCATACGCGTCACCTTCATTCTCAACTCTCCTGATTTGCCTGACGACAGCTCTGTCTATATCACTGGAGGAATCGAGCAACTCGGCAACTGGAATCCCGGCAAGGTGAAAATGGATGCTAAGGGGAATCATACCTGGAGCAAAGAGATCACCCTCAGCCGCCCGATGTCCATCGAATACAAATACACACTGGGCTCGTGGGAGCGCGAAGGCGCAAACGCTAACGGCGCGCCGCTACAGAATTTCGAGGCGAAGATTTCCGGGGACACGACCATCAAAGACAGCATCCTGTTCTGGACAAAAGCCGGGCGGCAGAGAGTCGTCCAGGGACAGATCACAGGCACTGTCAAATATCACCGCGCCATGAAAGGAGAAGGCATCAAGGATAGAGACCTCATCGTGTGGCTTCCGCAGGGCTATGAAACGAACGGCAAGGAGCGTTACCCGGTCATCTACATGCACGATGGTCAGAACATTATTGACCCGGCCACCAGCTCGTTCGGCGTTGATTGGGGAATTGATGAGACCGCCGACAGGTTGATTAAGAGTAAGGCCATTCCGCCCGTCATCGTCGTCGGCATCTACAATACGGGAGACCGGATGAAAGAGTACACGCCGGGCGCGAGCGGGACGGCCTACATGAATTTCGTCGTGAACACGGTCAAGCCGTTCATAGATTCCACATATCGCACGAAGCCTGGTGCAGAAAATACGATTGTCGGCGGCTCGTCGGCCGGCGGAATTATCTCCTTCATGCTGGTCTGGGAACACCCGGATGTTTTCTCGAAAGCCATCTGCATGTCGCCCGCGTTCAAGATACCGGACATCCTGCCCGGAGGTTGGGATTACGTCAAAACCGTCCAGACATCCGAGCGGAAGAGGAAGGGCGTCTTCTTTTACATAGACAACGGCGGAGTCGGCCTGGAATCGAGATTGCAGCCGGGGATTGATGAGATGGTGAGCGCGCTCAAAACGAAGGGCTATCGAGAGGGAAAAGATTTTGTTCTTCTACTCGATCCAACCGCCAGACACTTTGAGGCCGATTGGGCGAAGAGGCTTCCGCACGCGCTGACGTTAATGTTTTCGAAAAAATAGTGGGGCCGCCATTCTACGAACGCACCGAGATTAAGTCCGAGTCCCGCATGCTACTATCCGGCTATTGGCAGCAGGTTATCTCCAGCGTTGGGCGTGCGATACATTCTGTGTTTTGCGACAACTTAGTGTAAATTGTACTTTGTCAGAGGAGGTATCGGATGCATAACGAATTCACGATGGTTATTGAGCAGGATGGCGAATGGTTTATCGGCTACTGTCCAGAAATACCTGGGGCTAATGGGCAAGGCCACACGGTTGAAGAGTGTCGTGAGGATTTAGCCGAAGCGATTGCCTTGATCCTCGAAGACCGCCGCGAGGATGGATTGCGTGGAGTGCCGCCGGATGCTATCCGAGATGTGGTCGTGGTGCAATGAAGAGATACTTATGCGCCTGCTCAAATTGTCAGTTCTGTCATTCATGCTTCTGCTTTGTGCGGCGGCGAGCCTCTGCGCTCAGACTAACTCCCCGGAGCAGGTCAGTTATTATCTCGGCGAGGTCAAAATGAGTTCTCCAGACGGGCGGCCGTATGGCTCATCCCTCTCGCTCATCAAGCGTACCCTCAAGCCATCCGAGAATAAGATCGTCGAGCAGGTGGCGAGTATTGATCCGAGGGAGCCTACTAAAGAGTACACGACGGTCTTCGACATCAAAGGATCAAAGTTCACGGTCAAGGATGAGGAGGGAACGTTCGCAGGCGAAGGGGAGTTGATCGGCAAGGCCTGGGAGTGGACGGGCTGGAAGTACAGCGTCAATCTTCTCGGGGAGAGAAAGGGCAAACTGATCGCCGAAGATACTGTGAGCGGCAATGGCTTGGTTGTGAAGAAATCTTTCTCCGGCCCGGACGGGCAGGTGCGCGTCCTCTTCTCTGAAGACTTGAAACCGATCAGCAAGGAGATGTACGAGATTCTGCGCGCGAAGCTTTTGCCGAAATAAAGGCGGAAGAGTCCGGTCACTCGTCCCGCACGCTACTGCTCTCCGCCGCCCTCTTTCGCTTTCAGGTCCTCGTCAACCGTCTGCTCGTCGCCTTCAGCCGTGCCTGGAGTTCTGCCCGGATCGCCCGTCTGATTCTCTTCGTCCGACTCATTGTCCTGCGCCGCGTCGCGCCTCTCTTCTTCGACCATTTTCTTTCCCCCTGAAGGAAGTAAGCGGTGAGCAGTAAGCAGTTGGTCGTCACCGCTCACCTCTTACTGCTCACCGTTCACTGCTTACTGCTTACTATCTCCCCGCTCCGGCGCTGCGCCCCGTTGGCTGTCCTTCGGTCGTCGCAGCTTCGCCCGTCTCCATCACCTGTTTGAAGCGGCGCAGGTCCTCTTCGACCTGCTGCCCTGGCTCTTCGCCGAAGAGCTTGGCGACGAGCGCGCCCAGTTTGCCAGCAGGCGGGTCGTACTTGAGCGTGACGCGCACGACTGTGCCGCGCCCGCCCACCGCTGGTTCGAAGCGCACGCTCCCGGCGTTGTCCACGTCCGCGCCTTCGAGCGACCGCCAGGCGATCAGCTCGTTCTCCTTCTCGTTGTAAACCTCAGCATCCCACTCGACCGTGCTGCCCGCAGGGGCCTTCGCCACCCAGTGCGAGCGCCCGTCGCCGTAGGTCTTCACCGATTCGAGATGGTTCATAAATTTCGGCAGGTTCTCGAAGTTTCTCCAGAAGCGATAAAGCTCCTCCGGTGACTTGTTGATCGTCACACTCTTTTCGACCTTGGTGCCGCGCCCTGCCGGAACACTCACTAAAGGATTATCCGTGCCCTCCGCTGTGTTGACGCCGAGCAGATCATACATGTGACAGTACCCGGTTGAGCCGCGATAGATTAAGGTTCCGCCGACAAGAGCGAGCACCGCGCCTCCCCAGGTGCGCCGCGTCAGCCCATAAATCGCCAGCGCGCCTCCGGCCAGCGCGGACGCCCAGCGCTCCGTCTGCCCGACGTTCACGCCGCTCTCTCGACCGGCATTCGCGTCCCCGCGCATGTCCTCATTCTGTCCACTCATCGTTCCAGTTTGTTGTAGCGCTTCCTGCATAGATTTCGTCTCCTTAGTTCTACTCTATAAAAGCCCCGGACTTCGGTTTTGCGGACACTTCTCGCCGCGCACGGGCGGACGAACTGTCCGAAAACCGACCCGACATTTTGTTATTCGAGAAGCAGGCATCAATCCCTGTGCCTGACCAAAGTAGTTGGCAAAAGTTGAGAAGCCTTGTCTTTCATCTCACTTTTGCCTATCTATAACGACTTGCAAACGGGCGTCACCGGACGGGCGAACATGAACTATCCACTAAGTCACACGAAACGACACGAAGAGACGGCGCTTTTGTTTCGTGTCCTTTCGTGTGACTTAGTGGATAGTCTCATCGCCGTGGTTCAAGAGTTCGCATCTATCTGCAAACGGCTATAACGATAGCCAGGCAGCAGAAGGCTCGGCGGCTCTGAGCACCGTTGGGGGCGGAAGGCTGGAGAGTCTAAAACGTCTGAAGATTTGTGAAGCGACTATCTCGAAAGCTCAATCCTCAATCCGAAATGATTTGAAATAGTCCTGAGCCGCGGGGCTATCGAGCACGGCCCTCTGATAAGTGAGATACCCGATTTGATACACTCTCGGCTGGACGAAGACATAGTCGAAGCGGAAGTAAATTTGGGAGTTCCCGGCCTTGGCCGTGCCGTAAAAGGATAGTCCCTGATGCCCCTGGACGGTCATGGTTTTTTGTTTCTCCAGAATTCCGTTCACAGTCTTTAAAGCGCCGTCGCGGCCGTCCTCAAGAATCTGCTGCGGGCTCCGTCCCTGGAAAGTTGCCGGAGGGTAATCCGAATAGCTCACGATACACGCGCCGCTCGGCGAATCCGAATTGTACATATTTACTTCGATGTCTCCGACAGCGGTCGGCTGGGTCTGCGCTTTATGTCGGAAGGTCTGGAATCCCGCGGGCAAGGTGATGCTGAATCGCCCTTCCTTAGAGGAATAGGGAATCCTCGCCTGCGTCAACGAATGGACCGTCCGGGCTTCAGACATTTCAACGTCATAAAGCCCCGGGCGGACATCGTTGCCAACAGCGGTCTTTTGGGGAACGTGGTGACTGCCCGGAATCAAACCCGACAGGGCGAGCAGTAGAACCGGCGCGGAGATAAGTGAAGGCATCTTCATAGTCAGCACCTGCGAATTCGAACCCGTTGCTTATGCTTTAATCTTCAAACGGCCGCGTTAGGTGAGGCGGTCGCCGGCGCTTCCTTCTGCATCCCTTCGCTCTGGACGTAGTAGAGGATGCGGTTGCAGTTGTCGCAGGTGATCACGTCGTCGCCGCGGCGGACTTCGGCCATCACCTGCGGCCGTAGGGTCATAAAGCAGGCCGTGCAAGAGCCGTTGCGAGCTTCGGCGACGGCGATGCCGTCCCTGATGCGCGCGCTGATGCGGTTGTAAAGCGCGCTCATCTGTTTGGGCAGCGAGGCCATGACGCGCTCGCGCTCTTTACGATTCTTTTCCAGTTCCTCTTCCTGCGTTCGGGTCTGCTCCTCGAACTCTTTGAGGCGCTCTTGCATCTCGGCCGTGAGGCGCTCCGTCTCCGGCTCGCGCTCTTTCAAAGCGCTTTCGGCCTGCTCGAAGGCTTCCATCTTTTCCAGAATCTGCGTCTCAAGCTGCGAGATCTGCTTGCGCGCGGCGTCAGCCTCGCGTATCGCCGCAGTGTACTCGTCCTGCTTCTTCGAAGACATCAGGTTTCGTTCCGCCCGTTCGGCGCGCGCGCGCTGTTCCGTAACTTCCGCTTCGAGGCGGACGCGCTCCGACCGCGCTCCGTCGCGTTTGTTCTCAAGCTCCCGAATTTCAAAGGCGCGCTGATCGAACTCTTTTTCGATCTCGGCGCGCCTTCGGGGGATTGCTTCTATTTCGGCTTTTAGTCTGCGTATGCTTGTGTCCGCGTTTTGCAAAGCGATTAACTGCTCTAATTCCGCTTTCACTTCGGTTCATCTCCTTAAAAGAACGGATATATTGGTTATTAATAGCGGTGTGCTCACAACGTTTGATAATCACACGAAAGACGCCCCGCGCGCAAGCGACAAAAAGAGTGGTCAGTGGTCAGTGGTCGGTGGTCAGTAAATGACTAGCCCCGTTAGGGGCGACAGAGTATAGCCAGGGGCGTCGGTCCCCTGGTACACGTATGTAAATATGTTTTGAGCCCCTGCCGGGGCTTAAATATTTTCTTGGGCTTGTGATACCCAGGGCTAACGCCCTGGGTTACATTCTTTCGCCCCTAGCGGGGCTAACTGACCACCGACCACTGACTACTGACCACTGCTCTATTGTGCTCCGACGGCCTTGGCGGCGTTGATGCGCCCGCCCGTCAGAACTTTTCCTTTGAGCGAGTCAATGGGGTCAACGGAGTCAAGAAGCCGCTGGCGCAGCTCTTTGACAGACATCTTCGGGTTAACTGAAAGAACCAACGCGGCAACACCGGCGACTTCGGGTGTTGCCATAGAGGTTCCGGACGCCTCGCGGAACTCGCCTTTGAGCCAGGTGCTCAGAATGTTTTTACCGGGCGCGGCGATGTGAACGCTCTTTGCGCCGAAGTTTGAGAACCCGGCCAGCTTGTCGTTGCTGTCGAGCGCGGCGACCGAGACGACGTTATCCAGCTTGTAGCCCGCAGGGTAATGCGGTCGCTTGTCCGCGTCCTCGCTGCTATTGCCCGCGGCGGCGACGAAGAGAATGCCCTCGTCTCCTGCTTTCTTGATGGCGTCGCGCAGGGCCCTGGAATTCTGCGTCGAGCCCCAGCTCGCGCTGATGATCCGTACGTTGACGCCCTTGCGCTTGCGATCAATCACGTAGTTGATCGCCTCAATCGCATCTTTCGTGGACCCGGAGCCGTTGGCGTCCAGGAATTTGAGCGGCATGATCTGAACGCTCCAGTTGATCCCGGCGATGCCTATCCGGTTGTTGCCTTCCGCTCCGATGATGCCCGCGCAGTGCGTGCCATGCCCGTTATCGTCCATCGGGTCGCGCAGACGATCTATCGCGTTGAAGCCGGACTCGTCATTAAACGCGCCGAGTTCGTCGTCCACGTACTGTGGCAGGTTCGCGGGACGGTGCCAGATGTTTCCGGCCAGGTCCGGGTGCGTGTATTCAACGCCGCTATCGAGCACGGCGACGATCAGATCGCTGCTCCCCGTAGTCTTCACCCAGGCGTTCAAGGCGCGGATGTCTGCGGCGGGCGTGCCGCCGTTCTGCCCAATGTTCAGGAGCGACCATTGCCGTGCGAACATCTCGTCGTTCGTATGCTTGTGTTTACCCGGCGCGGTGTGGTCCTGGTAAACCATGAAATTGGGCTCGGCGTATTCGACGACACCCGCAAGGGATTCGTATTCGCGGGCGACCTGTTCGGCGCTCAATCCGTCCTCGTCTTCGAGCGCGACCAGGCCCGTATCAATGTTCTCGTACTCATCTTCGAAGCGGTCATTATGCTGCGCTGCAATCTCTCTAATCCTGTCGAGCGAGACGCCTTCGCGAAAACGCACGAGCACTTCAGCCCTGCCCTTTATTTCTCTTTCCCCGTCGAAGACAATCACCCGCTGTTTCAACTCTCTACTGACCTGCGCGGCCGCGCGTTTCGCCTTCTGCCAGCGCCGCACCTGTCCCGCGACCCCCGCCAGCACGATCAACGTCAGTGCCAGCGCCAGATGTCCGAAAAAATTCTGCCGGTTCATCAGTTCACCTCTTAAAAGCCGTGAATCGTGAATCGTAAATCGTGAATCGTCGAACGGTTTTCTCTTGTCACGATTTACGATTCACGATTTACGAGCCAATTCGTTCCCTTGTAGTTGTAGAGCCGCAGTTGGCTGCCGCTGGCGCGATATTCGTAGCCGCCGCGCGCGCCGGCCTTGAGGCGTATGCGCCACCCGGAAGTTATCATCTGCCCGCTCATCTCGCCTTTGACGGGAGCGCCCAAAGCCATGTCCGGGAAATCCGCCTCCTCCACCTGCTCTTCCTCTATCTCGTCAACGCTGACGCCGAGGCGCTGTGCCAGGTCGGCGCGAGCCCGCTTCACAATCTCTTCCCTACTTTCAGACATCCCGACCAGCTCCTTCAGCTCAAGTTTCATGCGGGCCGCCACTTTGAGAGCGCACGCACTTCATCTCTTTCTACTGTTTTTGGCGCGAGCCCCTGGACAGTATTCTGCGACAGCGCGGGGCGCTTCGTCAAAGTTTTATCGTCACGCGTGGTCTCTTATGAAAGATCGCCGAAGAGGTGTTGAAGCAGGGCGGCGACAGTGACGGCGGCTGTCTCGGCGCGCAGCGTGCGCCCGCCGAGAGTGACGACGCTCCACCCGGCGTCGTGGGCAAGAGCTATCTCCTCATCGGTCCAACCGCCCTCCGAGCCGACAACCGCCGTCAAGACACCGGGGCGCGCGCCGAGCCCTTCGACCGTCTCTCGCAGGCCCAATCCCTGACGCTCGGAAAAGAGGACACGCCATTCTTGCTCTTCATCCGGCTGGCTCTTTACCAGTGAGGGGAAATCCACCGGCCCGGTTATGTGCGGGACGCGTGCGCGGCCAGACTGTTTGCACGCCTCAAGCGCGATCCGGCGATAGCGCACCAGGCGGCGCGACGTATCCGCCTCACCCTTCAGGCGCACGTCCGCAAGTTTGGTGACGACCGGAAGGATACGCGCGACGCCCAGCTCCGTAGCCTTCTGCACAACCAGCTCAAACTTCTCACCCTTCAACAGGGCGACGCCAAGCGTCAGATGCAGAGGCGATTCGGGACGGGCCGGGGCGACCTCGTCTAAGAGATTGAGCGTGACCTCGCCGCGCCCGTATTCTGCAATAATGCAGCGAAACTCGCGCCCCTCGCCGTCGAAAACGAAGACCTCTTCCCCGCGTCCCAGACGCAGGACGTCGCGCAGGTGCCTGGCCTCGTCTGCCGCAAGCTTCAGCATCGAGCCGTCCGGCGCGAACTGCTCCGCCGGGGCAAAGAAACGTCTGCGGGTCATGTTGGTTTCAAGTTTCAGGTTTCAAGTTTCAGGTTTCGAGTTTCGAGTTTCGAGTTTCGAGTTTAAGGTTGGACGCTCATTAATAAATATTACGCCACGACTGCTGTTCAGAAGCAATGTGGACGTAGCCTGCGTTAGCAGGCGAAAGATTGTAGCCCCGCGCGTCAGCGCGGGGAACACGCGTCCACATCAATCTCAGCCCGCGTGAGCGGGCGACAGACCGCCTTAACCAATGAGCGTCTGTCGCCCGCTCACGCGGGCTCGGTCTGAAATAATCATGCCTGTTTCCCCGTGCTGGCGCACGGGGCTACATTCTGCCGTCCGCTCGCGCGGACTCATCGCTTTGTTCCCCTGCTGTTGCGTTCCGTGTTACGACGGCCTCAACTTGAAACTAAACGATTATCGCAATCCATTCCCCGTCAGTCATGATTTCGAGCGGCTCCGGGATACCAAGTTCCTGAAGTCGTGAGAGGATAGACTCAGTCTGCGAATCTAGAATCCCGGAGAGAATCAGATGCCCGCACGTTGCTCCGATGAGCAGGGGCAAGGCGGGCAGGATCACGTCTGCGGTCAGATTCGCGCAGACCAGCTCGGCTGAACGCGTCGTTTCATCCAACGTGCCGACGCGAAAGCTCAACTGCTCCGCAGCCCCGTTAAGGAGCGCATTCTCACGCGCAATCTCTACGGCCACTGCGTCCGTGTCGCACGCTTCGATTCGGGCCTGCGGGAAAAGTTTGGCGGCGGCGATGGCGAGAATGCCCGTGCCTGTGCCGACGTCCAGGAAGCTTCCGCCCTCGAAATATTTTTCGATTGCCATGAGACAAAGGCGCGTCGTTTCGTGCGTCCCCGTGCCGAAAGCCATCCCGGGTTCGATGCGGATCACGATTCTTTCGGCTTCGCCTGAGACCTCGTCCCAGGGCGGAGCGATGATGAAGCGTTCGCCCACATGGACCGGCTGCCAGCTCTTTTTCCACTCGCCGAGCCAGTCCCTGTCCGCGACCTCGCGCAACTGCATCTCGCTGACGGAAGAGGAAGGCAGGTTGTAGATACGTAGCGCGTCGAGGAGCGCCGCGCGCAACGGTTCACGCCCCGGCAACGAATCGAAATATGCCGCGACGAGCACGCTTCCGCCCCCCTCTTCCAGGACCTCCGTCCCGAGCGCGCCCGCCTCCATCATGGCGTACTCCGCGGCCTCGCGCGCCTCAGACTTAAGGGTCAAATCAGCCGCGTACCAGATCATAAGTGACAAGTGACAAGTGACGAGTGACGAGTGACGAGTGAAAGCGTTTTGCTTGTCACTCGTCACCTGTCACTTGTCACTGTTTTTGGATTCCCAAAGAGTCGAGCAGATGTTCTTTGTTTCTCCACTCGGCTTCGATTTTGACGAAAAGCTCCAGATGGCAGCGCGTGCCCAAAAGATGCTCGATGTCGCGGCGGGCGCGCGTGCCGATCTCTTTCAACTGCTCGCCGCCGTGCCCGATGATGATCTTCTTCTGCCCGGTGCTTTCGACGAAGATGGCGCAGTGTATCTTTGTGAGGCCGGGGCGCTCTTCGTCGAACTTTTCGGTGACGACCGCGGTCACGTAAGGGATTTCGTCTCCCGTCGCCTGCAAAATCTTTTCGCGCACGATCTCCGCGACCATCAGGCGCAGAGGCTGGTCCGTCAACTCGTCTTCCTCGAAAATCGGCTCGCCCTCCGGCAGATTTTTAATCATCTCCGAGAGCAGAACCCTGATCTGGTCTCCCTTCAAAGCGGAGACGGGGACCACAGCGCGCCAGTCGTACTGCTCGCCGTACCACTCAATCAATGGCAGCAGTTTGGATTTGTCAGCCAGTTTGTCTATCTTGTTCAGCAATAGGAGCGCGGGCTTTTCCGACTGTTTGATTAGGTCCAGGACGAAACGGTCGCCGTTTCCGGTCGGGACGCTCGCGTCGCGCATCAGGCAGACGAGATCAACGCCTGCGAGCGCGTCGTGCACGGCCGCCATCATCCGGCGGTTGAGGAGGTATCCGGGCTTGTGCACGCCCGGCGTGTCCACCAGAACGATCTGCCCGTCGTCGCGCGTGATGACGCCCTGAATGCGGTGGCGCGTCGTCTGCGGCTTGTTCGACACGGCCGCGATCTTCTCGCCGACGAGACGATTCAGGAGCGTGGATTTCCCCGCGTTGGGCCGCCCGATGAGCGCGACGTAACCGCTGCGATATTCTTTACTTTCCATTCGCCTTCTTCGATTTAATCCACTCGTCAATCCGCGCTTCGAGCACGTCGAGCGGGAGCACGCCCGAGCCCAGAACTTCGTCGTGAAACTCGCGTATGTCGAATCTTCTGCCCAAGGTTTTCCGCGCCCGCTCGCGCAGCTCTAGAATTTTCAGCTCGCCCACTTTGTAGCCGAGCGCCTGGCCCGGCCAGGCGATGTAGCGGTCCGTCTCTGTCTGGACCGTCACTTCGTCAATCGCCGAATGATCGTGGAAATACTGGACGACCATCTCGCGCGTCCAACGTTTGTGATGTAACCCTGTATCCACTACGAGGCGAATGGCGCGATGTATTTCACTCTGGAGACGGCCGTATTCGCTGTAGGGGTCGTCGTACAGACCAAGCTCTTTTGAAAGCTTCTCGGCGTACAACGCCCAGCCTTCGCCGTAGCCGACTTCCCAGCCGTTGCGCCGGAACTCTGGAAGCGTCGTCATCTCCTGCGCGATGGCGATCTGCATGTGGTGGCCCGGGACGCCTTCGTGGTAGGCGACGGCCTCTATCGTCAGGGTCTTGCGCGTCTCGGGCTGGCTGGTGTTGATGACGACACGCCCCGGGCGCGCCCCGTCACTCGCGCCGGGGTAATAGCGCGCGAAAGGGGCAGTGGCTTCCAGGAAAGGCTCTGTCGCCACGACTTCCATACGGGCTTTCGGCAGACGCCCGAACAGCTTCGGCAGCCGCGGCTGCATCTCGTCCAGGTAGCGGCGATAAAGGGACAGGATATTTTCGCGCGTGCCCGCACGCAGCTTCTGATTCTGCTCGTTGGCGGCGTTGAAGGATTTCAGGTCCTTGTAGCCCAGCCTGTTTGCGATTGCGAGCATCTCTTTTTCTATCCGGGCCACCTGTTCGAGCCCGATCTTGTGAATCTCCTCCGGGGTCATATTGGTGGTCGTGCTGGCCCGCACCTCCGCTGCGTAGCGCGCTGCCCCGTCCGGGAGCGCCCACAGGCCAGGCTCCGTGCGCCCCTTCGGTGCATACTCTTCCTTCATGAACTTGACGAACCGGCCGTAAGCCGGGAGCACAGAATCGCGCACTGCCGCCATCACCTGCTCGCGGACCTTCGCACGGTCCGCCTCCGCGACCTCTTTGGGAAAGTTTTCAAGCGGGGCCGCGAAAGGAGTCTCTTCAGGCTTCTGGCCGGCGATCTCCTCCGCCTGCGCGGTGACCTTCTCCAGAATCAGTTTGGGCGGCAATAAGTTTTCCGCCGCGCCCTTTCGCATCTGGATGATCGTATCGTCCAGGAACTTCGGAAACTGTTTGAGGCGCGAGATGTAGTCTTCGTAATCTTTTAAGGTCTTGTACGGGAAACGGCTGAGAGTTTCGGCGAAATCAATGTGCGCCCCTTCGAGCTGGTTGACGGGCATCCGCCACCTCTTGAATCGCGCCAGCTCCAATTTCTCTTTCAACTGCCGAATCATCAGGCGGTGACTCAAAGCCTCCTGGTCCGGGAATCCGCGTGTGGCGATTGCCTCGAAGCGCTTGAGAAACTCTCTGGTCCGCGCCAGGTCGTCCTCCACGGCTTTTTCGGAGACATCGCTCAGGCGGTCGTTCCACCTGGTGTCCCCGAGAGTCGAAGCATATTCGGGGCGGCGCGAAAGCGAGTAGTCCCATTGCTCCGTGAGCAGGTCCTTGAGCGCCTGGCGACGCGCATCCAGGGATGTGGTCTGCGCCGTAGCGGAAGATAGACTGCCGGTCATTAAAAGGGAGACGACAAGAGCAAGTTTGCGAACGGGGGGCTTCATAACTCTCCTTTCATCGTTCGAGAGACGATGGAGAACTCAATGCCTGGAAGTTTCCAGGGGTCCATCCTGAGGCTCGAACCTTCAGCCTAAGCCCTTGAGCGGCTGGCCGAAGGTAAACTCGACGCTGTGGCCGTCCGGGTCTTTGATCAGGGTCCAGTAGCCGACGGCCCCGCCCGAGTCCTGCGGCGGATAGACCAGGATGCCCTGTCGCGACGCCTCCTCGGCGATAGCATCCACCTGCTCTTTCGACTCGCACTGAAATCCGAAATGATCGAGGCGATCCGTCACCTCTCCCTGGGAGAGAACCAGGATGAAAGTCGGGTCTTCGCCCGCGGGCGGCACTGGACCGAGCCAGACGGTCCCGCCCCCTTCGAGACGACGGTCTCTCAAGACTGAAAGATTACAGAGCGCGGAGTAGAAGCTGATCGAGCGATCAATGTTGCTGACGGTGATTGTGATGTGCGTCCAGCGAACTGTCATTTCATCTCACCCGGTTTCCGATGCGCGAGGAAATATGAAACTGTTTTGATGTCTCATCTCATGCGCAATATTCTCTCCAAATTTTCCAGCAGTTCCGGCGCCTCCAGGGCATCCGCGAACTCTTTTGTCCAGCGCCTGATATGTAAGAGATCCAAATGCTGATGGATATTTAGAATCGCTTCAATGTCAGCTATATCTTTTGGCCTTTGGGCGACAGCTTTAGTAATAATAAGGTCTTCAGGCGTCGGCACTTTTAATTTCAATGCGCCGATTTCAAGCGTCACAGCACGCTCAATCATCTCGCGCTCAAAGGGTAAAGCCCCTAAGGAAATATCAATACTAATTCCGCTTATTTGATGGCGCAGGAGAAGAACGCGTGCTTTCGCAGCAAAGTCTATGACGTCGCTTAAACGCGGCTCGAACCCATAAGCTTTTCCCGCAATAAAGAACGATTCCCACTTTTTCTCATCAAGCCAGACTACTGCGTCAATGTCTTGCGTCGCACGAGGCTGGGCGAGAAGTGAGACGGCGACGCCGCCAATTGCTGTGTAAGGGACTTGTTCGTCATCAAGCCAATCCGTCAGAGCTTCAAGCGCGCCGACAAAGGAGGCCGGTAGGGTCAGGTCAGACATGAAATTTTTCTTTAAGACGACGCCAACGCTCGCGCACCTCGTGCTCGTCCTTTTTAAGCGCATCATCCCAGCCAAGCATCTGACCGGCCTCATACATTAGAGCTAATTGATGAAGCTTGGCTGAAGCCGGAGTTCTCCGCATCTCTTCTATGACGGCCTCATTGACGAGTTTCCAGCGCGCTTTGAATTGTTGAGCCTCTTCTTTGGTCATCCCACGCTCTTCATCGCCATCTCGCCGTTGAGTTTCATGATCTCCAGGGTCATCTCGGCGGAAGCGTACATGTCTTTGACGTCGAGCCATTCGTTGACGGTGTGGATGGCGCGCATGCCTGTGCCGAGGTTGGCGCATTCGATGCCTTTGCGGTTGAAGATGTTCGCGTCGCAGCCGCCGCCCGAAGCCATCGTCTCAACGGTCAGCCCCATGCGCGAGGCCGCCTGTTTGACCAACTGCACGACGCGCGAATCTTCTGGCACATCCATCGCGTAATATTCAGGCTCGACGATTGACTCGACACGGCCCTTCGTCGTCCGGCCTTCGACCGTCACCTCATATTTCGCCGCCGCCTCTTCAAAGCACCTGACCATGTGGTCGCACTGCGCCTTGAGCTTCTCTTCCGAAAGCGAGCGCGCTTCGCCCACGAGACGGACGTAGTTGGTGATGATGTTGGTCGCCTTGCCGCCTTCGATGATGCCGATGTTGGCCGTGGTCTCTTCGTCTATGCGGAAGAGCTTCATCTGGGCGATGGCTTCGGCCGCAATCATGATGGCGGAGATGCCCTGCTCCGGGGCGACGCCAGCGTGAGATTCCAGACCGTAGATTTTGAACTCCAGGTGATTGGCCGACGGCCCCTTGGTGAAGAGGAAGCCCGGATCGTCGGAGTCGAAGACGATGCCGTATTTGGCGCGAACTTTCGAGACGTCCACGTGTTTCGCGCCGAGGAGTCCGACCTCTTCGCAGATGGAGAAGATGGCCTCGATGTCCGTGTGCGGGATGTTCTGTTCCTGGAGGCAGCGGATGGTCTCGATGATGACGGCGCAGCCGGACTTGTCGTCGCCGCCGAGGACGGTCGTGCCGTCCGTGCGGATGATGTCGCCTTCGACGATGGGTTTGACACCTTCGCCGGGAACGACCGTGTCCATGTGCGCCGACATCATGACCGGCGGCGCACCCGGAATCGTTCCCTTAAAACGCGCGATGACGTTGCCGGAATTTCCGCCGACCTTCTCGCCCGCGTC
Source organism: Pyrinomonadaceae bacterium (assembly GCA_036392495.1). GTDB lineage: Bacteria > Acidobacteriota > Blastocatellia > Pyrinomonadales > Pyrinomonadaceae > QHXM01. Next base: position 90,013 of record DASVXV010000033.1, read on the forward strand.
ATCAATCTCGACTTCGGCCCCCATCTCCTCGCAATACTTCTTGATGCGTTCGGCTATCTCTCTCTCTTTACGCGAGTGGCTATCAATCTGAACAAATTCCAGAAGAAGATTCTTGATGCGCTCCTGATTAATCATTTTTCCTCCGTGAATCATAAATCGTGAATCGTAAATCGTGAATCGTAAATAGACGAACCCCGCGTTTTTCTATTCACGATTTACGATTCACGATTTACGGCTTTTGACCAATCCTACTACAGGCTGCCCGCGCCGCGCTATGGTTGTGAGGCGCTCCACTCGTCGCCGCGCCTGTTGAGTTCATCGAGGACGCGTTGCAGCTCGTCGCGCCTGTCGTTGAGCACCGCTTCATCAGCATCTGCCGGGACGTAAATAGGGGGGGCGATCAGCACTCTGGCGCGCGTGAAAGGCTTTGGAATCTGAAACAGATCCCAGCTCTTCTGCGCCTCCCAGAAACGCGCGCTTGCAATCGTGAAAGGCAGAACGGGATGCCCGGTCTTTTTCGCCAGCAGCACCGCTCCCATCTTGGCGACGTAGCGCGGCCCTCGGGGACCATCAATCGTGAAAGCCGTAGAGCATCCGGCGCGCATCAGGCGCACCATTTCGACCACAGCGCCGACGCCTCCTCGCGTCGAAGAGCCGCGGGCCGCGCCGTAGCCGAAGCGTTGAATGAAGCGCGCGATGTACTCGCCGTCAAAACTCTGCGAAGTCATCACGACGATGCGGCGGCGACGCCAGAAGTAGGTCGCCAGAAAGACGCGGTTGTGCCAGAAGGTGTAAATCGGAAGGCGCCCCCCGCGCGTGGCAGTCTCCCAGTGTTCCCAGCCCTCGACTGTAAAGCGCGTGGTGCGCCCGATGAGGCGAATCAGCAGGTAGAAGACCAGATCGGCGGCGCGAATCAGCAGCCGCTTCTTCCAGGGGTAGGACGAAAGGTCCGCGAACTTGTACGCCCGCTCGACGCTCTCGCCGACCCGATCACCGGCGCGCCGCGCGCTCTGCCGCTCTTGTTGTTCTGCTGAGGCCTGCATTTGAAAGGCAAAGGGTAAAAGGAAAAAGGAAAAAAGAAAAGGCTAAATGGCCTAAGTCTCCCGGATTTTGCTCTCAAAGAAGTAGTATTCAGCTAATTTAAAAAATCGTTGACTCTGGGGAATGGGAATAATAGACTGAGCGTTGACGGATCCTCGCGTTGGCGAAATTCTCAAGTCTCGCCAGCTTCCGACCAACCCAAAGTCACTATGGAATGATCTATCATTCCTCGCCTCACCCGAAAGGAATGACCATGAACTCTCACAACCAAAAACTAAAATTCATATTTATTTCGGGCGCAGTGGTTTTAGCTGTCGCGTCCGTCGTTGTCGTGACTGCGACAAAACATGTTGCCAAAAAACAGCAGGAGGAACATCTGCCACTGATTATCTCTAAAGTCCGAGACTTGGAGGCAGTGAGTGCAACCATCAAGAAACAAGGCGAAGCTGGTGCGGCAGTCGCTCTTGAAATACGAAATAAGTCGGATAAAGCTGTAGTTGCCGTCACCGTTGAATCCGGGAATAAAAGGGACGCTTATGGAATCAACACCAACGGGTTTAGAGGAGACGAACCGCCGTTAGTTGTCATTGAGCCTCACGGTACTATCACAATGGAGATGCCGCTCGCTAATCTGATACCGGGCGCTCCTCTTAAAATTGCCGGTGTTTTTTATGCCGACGGCACTGAAGATGGGGAAGAAGCTACTTTAGGGACAATGCGCCGCCAACGTGAACACGAAAAGGCCAAAAAGTCCGAAAAGAAAGGAGCTTCGCCACAATGAAACTGCTAACAATTGGAGTACTGTTGATACTCCTCAGTGCGGATATGTTTTGGGAGTTTCATGTTTTAGCTGGCTGTAAGGACACATGGGTAAGTAATGGACAAGTCACCGATGATTGCCCAAACCCCTATTCCGTTACTAAGAAATGGACGATCTATTGGGTAGATGGGTACGAACGCGCCGTTGAAATCAAAGAAGAAGGGTTGTGCATCTCAACCTTTCTTCCTGGCTATGAGAGGTGTTATCCGTCATTTGAAAACCCATACTTCACCGATTCAGACAATGTAGTGGTTTAAGTATCGAGCAAAGGTGGGCGATGCAAAGGGAGCCAAGGCTGGGCATTGGGCGTGGGATGTATTTCTTACCACACGTTGAGACGCCATCCTACTACTGAGGAAGATAGCGTTTTAATCAGAAACCGCTCTCTGGTTCGTTCCAGCGAGCGGTTTCCTTTATGTCAAAGTGTCAATGACCTGAGCATAATCTCCGAGGCTTTTGGAGCGTGTCTCCTCCTAGCTTTCCCCTTTGCTTTGATTCATCCCCGCTTTGAAAAGCGTGGACTTCTCTAAGATTTTGTTAAATGATATTATTTGAAACGCAAAACGGAACTTTAACGTATAGCACAGGCGGACGGGGGCGTGCCATGCTCACGCGCTCTTCCTTCCCTCCCTCGTAAATCAAGGCCCGGCGGAAAGAGAGTTGATGGAGAGACGACGAATCCTCATCGTTGATAATAACGATGAACTTCGCGCAATGCTGGAGAAAGTCCTGCGTGAACTCGGCCACGAGGTCGTGGCGACGGGTGACCGCCAGATGGCTCTGGAGCGCGAAGACCTGGACGAGTTCGACCTCATCATCTCCGACCTCACGGAAGACGAGCACTCCGGGATGCAGCTCCTGAGCGAGATCAAGCGCAAACGCCTGATGGTCCCCGTCGTGGTCTCCTCGGACGAAGCCCAGCAGCCCGGCGTCGTCAAAGCTTTCAAGATGGGCGCGGCCAATTTCCTGCGCCTGCCCTACAATAAAGACGAGTTGCGCAACATCGTCGAAAAGACGCTGGCCTACAAGCTGCGCTTCATAGACGACCTGAAGGTCCTCCCCTTCGTCCGCGAGAAGATAGATTTCGAGCTGCCGTCGGACCTCACACTGATGAACGGTGTGCTCCAGTACCTGATCGAGCGCGTCGCCAAACTCGGCCTCATCAAACCCGAACGCTCCAATCTCTTCGTCGCCCTCGACGAAGCCTTCGTCAACGCGGTCAAGCACGGCAACCGCAACGACCCACAGAAACTCGTCCGCATCACGGCCGAACTCTCGGCGCGTGAAGCGCGCTTCACAGTCGAAGACGAGGGCGACGGGTTCGACATCCAGGAGATTCCGGACCCGCGCGACCCGGCGAACCTGTTCAAGACCTCCGGGCGCGGCGTGCTCCTCATCTACAACATCATGGACGAGGTCGAGTACAACCAGCGCGGCAATCGCCTGACAATGATCAAGCGCCCGGAAGACTCCCTCGAATCGGGCTTGATCGAAGCCCTCACGCCTGACGAAGCGGACCACGCACAAGAAACATAGTTCCCCAGGAGCACATCTCAAAAATATCTTTCCCGCATGCAGTGACTTTGGCCCTCCGCGTCGGCGACGATTGAACACCGACGCAAACGGTTGTCGCGCGGACGAAAGAATGGTACATCCCTTCAGCGCGTGAGGCCTGGTCCCGGCGTGGAGATGTGTCCGTTTGAGAAAAGAGAGTAGCAGCCAGATCCTTTCGACTGACGACGCGCGCGCCGGCGCCGCTTCAGGCTTTTTAGCAGAGTGGCGCTGGTGGTTGGCCCCGGCGCTCATCGCGCTCGTCCTCGCGCTCTCCTTCATGGACCCGTTCATCGGCGATTGGGACGCGGTTGATTACACGCTGCTCTCCGTCAGGGGGCGTCCCTCTTCTATGGCCCTGGGGCGCATGCTCTTCATTTTCACGAACCACGGGGCGTGGCGCGTCTCCCACGCGCTCTTCGGCCTCTCACCCGAAAACGCTTACCTGCTTTTCAAATACATGGTCGTCGTCCAGAGCCCGCTGGCGGTTATCGCCTGCTGGATGCTGGCGCGCGAGGTCACGGGTTCCCTGCGCGCTGCGACCGTCAGCGCGCTGCTGGTTGCCACCTCGCCCTTCTTCATCATCTACAGCGGGCAGGTGATGACAGAGATTCCGTCGCTGCTCCTGACTGCCACGGCGCTCACGCTTTACCTGCGGGGCGTCAGGCTCAGGCGCTTGTGGATGATGCTCGCGGGGGCTTTAATCCTGGGCGCGGGCGTGAACGCGCGCGAGACCGTGGCGTTTTACGCGCCGCTTCTCGTCGCGGCCCCCATTGCCTGCGGCTGGAAATTGAAGGCGCGTGAGATTGCGCGCGTCGCGGCGAGCGTCCTGCTGTTTCTCGTAGCCGCGTTCGGTCCGTTCGCTTACTGGTTTCTGTCGGACTTTGAAAATTATCGCGCGGCGTGGCACGGCTGGCGCGAGTCAATGCAGATGGAGGCGGCGAGACACCCTTTCACGATACAAAACGCGCTCTCGTTTCTGCTCTTCTTCTTTCTGGCGTCGCCGTTAGTACTCACAGCCCTGCCGGTCGCGGCCTTCAAAGAGTGGCGCGCGAAGAGATTCTCCACGAGTTTGGCGCTCGCCTGCGTAGGGTTCTTCGCCACGCTCGTGCTGCTCTTCAATTACAGCACGATCATCAACTGGCGTTATTTTCTGACGGGCCTGCCCGCGCTCGCCCCCCTCGTCGCCTCCTACTTCATGCGCTCGCAAATGGAGAAGCTTAAAAGCGAGCGGCGTGCGTTTCAGAGCGTGATTGCGGGCGTCGCGCTGATCGCTATCGTGCTGGGCCTTTTTCTCAAGCCCGCGAGAGATAGTTTCGTGGCGCCGCACGCCGCGATGAGGGAGTACAGGGCGCGGCTCATGCTCATGCCGCAGGACGCCGTCGTCATCTCTGGCCCGCAGTCAATCGCCGTGACTTACTGGCGCGAGGTCGGCCTGGGCCGTTGGGACGTGATCGGCACGGGCAGCGGCTGGCCCGGGGCCGGGCTCACTTCTCTCATCGAAAAATATCTGGCCGAAAACCGCCGCGTGATTCTCGACGCGGACCCGAGCCTCTGGGCCGCCTGCGGCTGGCAGGCGATGGAAACGCGCGAACTGGTCCCCATCGAGTCGCACTTTCACTTCCGTCGAATCTCGGAGACGATCTACGAGATTCGCCCGCTCACGGACGAAACCGCGCAAGACGCCCCCGACTTAAAGGGCCTGCTCCTGGAAAATCGTCCAGCCCACGTCCAGAGGTGGTGCCAGGGACAGTGAATTGCGGAGCGGCGGAATTCGGATTGCGGATTGAAAAGCAGCGGTTCTCAAATCCGCAATCCGAATTCCGCAATCTAAAATCGGCATGTCGCAGGCAAAAGTTTGCTACAATTCTGTCCAGAGTCCATAAAGCTTCCGTAGCACCGCGCGTGGTGAATAGTCGTGAGGTCAAAATTTGATCTGACCTCCGAGCAGAATTTGGGCGGACGCGCTCGCCGCGCCCGATTTGTGGCGGAGAGCATTCAAAGGAGAAAATAAGATGCCCGGACGTTGTCCTTCCTGCCAGCAGGTTTATTCAGACGAGACTTTAAGCTTCTGCCCGAACGACGGGTCGCCGCTCCTCAAAGAGCCGCCGCAATATGCGCCTCCCGAAATCAAGCCGCCCACGGCGTATGGCGGACCGACAGCTGCGCCGCCGCCGGGCAGCCAGCAAGCTCCGCCTCCGAACTGGCAACAACCACCGCCGGCATATGAGCAGCAGCCTCCGCCTCCTCCCTATGGAGGGCAACAGCAGCAATATGCGCCTCAGTATGGAGCGCCGCGCAAGACCAGCAAGCTGCCTTTGATTATCGCCCTCATCGCGCTCCTGCTCATCGGCGGCGGCGTCGGAGCCTATTTCCTCTTGAGAGACAAGGGAGATACTTCGACTTCGAGCACCAACAGTTCAAACACCGCGACCACGACAACCGGCGCGACGAACACCTCCGGGACGACAAACGCGAATACTACGACGACCGCGAATACGGCGACCGCCTTCCCCACGCCGCCGCCGTTGACGACCAACACAGCCCCCTATCCGACTCCGACGACGACAACGACCACCGGCGCTTACACTGAAGACGAAAAGCACAAGCTCTTCCAGGCCGCAGGGATGTCCGGAGACTCCCAGTTGATACAAGAGGTAATCACCAGGCTTGAGCTGGGCACTGCTGCGGGGCCGAATGCTGCGGGTGAGAAATTCCTCCAGGAGCACATCCAGTGGGCCATGAAGAATGCAGCCTGGGTTCAGGAGTACAGCGACCAGAAGAAGGCCAGAGAGTACGTGAGGGCGCACCTGTAATCCGCCGTGCGCGCGTAGTTGCAACGGGGAAAGCGTCGCGACCGAAAGGCGTGCGACGCTTTTTCTGTTGCGCTGATTGTTCCCGCCCGCGTACTCTTTAACGCTGCATGCCTTATGAACTCTTTCTCGCACTGCGCTACCTGCGCGCGCGCCGCTCAAGACGTCTGACGCGCGTGACAGCTCTGGCGGCAGTGCTGGGCATCGCCTTCGGCGTCGCCGCGCTCATCACTGCGCTCGCGCTCTCAAACGGCTTCAACGACGAGATGCGCGATAAAATTCTGAAAGGCACGGCGCACGTCACGCTCGTGCGACGCGACGGTGCGCCGTTCGAAGACTGGCGCTCGATTGCGGGGCGCATCCGCGAAACAGAAGGCGTCCGCGACGCCACGCCGACGACCTACGACGGGGCGCTTCTAAGCAGCACGGCCTCTTCGTCCTACGCAGTGCTCCGCGGCCTCGACCGCGATTCGACGCGCGCCGTTGACGAGCTGCGCGCGATGCTCACGGCCGGCGCAATCGAGCCGCTGCTGAATGAACCCTCGCCGTTCGAAAACGGGGCGCGAGCCCCCCGAGACGAGTCGAAAGGGGGAAGCGAAGTGCCTGAAGAGCCGCCCGTGAATTCGTTCGACGAGATTCCGAGCGAAGCCGCGACGCCTCACGCTGTGGTCGGGGCGGAGCTTGCGGCGCGCACGAATCTTCACGTCGGAGACACGGTCACGATCATTTCCGGCGAGGCGACGCTGACGCCAGTCGGTCTCGCGCCGCGTTACCGCCGCGTCCGCATCGCGGGCATCTTCAAATCCGGCCTCTACGAGTACGACTCTGCCTGGGTCTATGTCTCGCTCGACACGGCCTCAAGCTTTGCGGGCGCGGCGGGGCCGTCCGCTTCCGTCATCAGCATTGAAGTCAAAGACATCTACAGGGTCGAGGAAGTTGCGGCCAGACTTCGCGAACGGCTCGGCGGGGCTTATACGACCGTCACCTGGCAGGAGGCGAATCGCCCGCTCTTCGCGGCGCTCGCGCTCGAAAGAAGAATGGGGCTTTTCGTCATCGCCCTCATCATCCTGATTGCGACTCTGAACATCATGGCGACGCTCGTGCTCGTCGTCGTCGAGCGCCGCGCCGACATAGCCATCCTGAGCGCCATGGGCGCGCGCGCGCGAAGCATCATGCTCGTCTTCATGATCGAGGGCGCGTTAATCGGAATCATCGGCGTCATCATGGGCGTCGCGCTGGGGCTTCTGGCGTGCTTCGTCGGTAATCGTTACAGGCTCGTCAGTCTGCCTGCGGACATCTACTCGATCAGCAACGTGCCCTTTCACGCGCGGGGCGCGGACGTCGCGCTCGCCGTTCTGGTCGCTTTCGTTTTGAGTCTGCTGGCGACCGTTTACCCGGCTCGCGCCGCTGCACGCCTGCGGCCTGCTGAGAGCTTGCGAGACAGCTAAATGAAGATCGTGGATAATTACGGCCGCGCTAGCGGCCAATTGAGTTTAGCCCGGCCTTTATGGTCTTTGAATGATTGATTAGGTAATAACAGGTCAGTACCGCCTGCGGTAGCGGGCGGGTCTGGGCAACATTTACCCGCCCGCTACCGCAGGCGGTACTGACCAGCCGTCGCCTCTCAGCCGGAAGATTTATTACCCAATCTAATCGTCAAAGACCATAAAGGCCGGGCTAAAATCAGGAGCGCCGCTAGCGTGGCGATGTCTGAATCCTCTTTGGCTAAATTTTGGAGAAGACAAAAGCTCAAATTCAAAATCGAGATCGTTTGGTTATTGACGACCTGCGGAAATCTTTTCGCGACCCGGCGGGCGCGCGGCTTGAAGTGTTGCGGGGCGTCTCTTTCACGGTCGAAGCGGGCGAGATGGTGGCGGTGATGGGAGCGTCCGGGGCCGGGAAATCAACTCTGCTGCACATCATCGGAGGTCTCGAAGCCGCGGACGAAGGCATCATTAGGCTCGACGCTTTCGAGATCACGAGCGAGCGCGCCTCGCGCCTCGCGCATTATCGCAACGAGTGCGTGGGCTTCGTCTTTCAGTTTCATCATCTGCTGCCGGACCTGACGGCGTTGGAGAATGTCGCGCTCCCGCTCCACATCAACCGCCGCAACTGGCGCGAGGGTAAACTCCGCGCGGCCGCCGCATTGGAAAGCGTCCGCCTGAGCGAACGCAAAGCGCACCTGGTCGGGCATCTCTCCGGCGGAGAACAGCAGCGCGTCGCCACCGCGCGCGCGCTGGTTAACGGTCCACGCCTGGTCCTCGCGGACGAGCCGACGGGCAACCTGGACGCCGCGACGGGCGACGAGATCGGCGCGATGCTCAACGCTTACGCTCGCACCCGCCAGGCCATCGTCGTCGTCGCCACGCACAACGCGCATCTGGCAAGCCTCTGCGACCGCAGACTGCTTTTGGAAAACGGAAGGATTGCGGAAGAGTAGGGATCAGAGGTCAGGGGCCGTGGGCCGGAATGAACAGCTCAAACAGTTCATTACCGGCCCTATTTTCTTAAGATTCCTGAATTCTGGCCCTGAATTCTCTTTTTTGAGCGTCAACGGAGTACTTAACCTCTTCCGTAACTCTATTGAGGATGGGGGCGTCAGAGTAAATGGCCGCCCCTATTCCCATTCCTCGGGTAACGTTTAACGACCGGTGGTCAAGAACACGTCCCAGGCCCAGCGCCCGACCTTCGCCCCTCTCGCATCCTCAACTTTCGCGCGATACCGAAACCGATTGCCGTGCTGGTCAACCCGCTTCGACTCTTTGTAGTCGAGAGAAAGCGTCGCCACATCCAGCTCCGACAATCTCTTCAATTCGCCAGGCTCAGAGATGCCGTTGTGATTTACGTCCTGCCACAGACGAAGGCTTGCGAAGATAGCGTCTTTGCTGTCAATCATCCCGTCGGAGTTTCCGCCCTGAGCCGGCTTGTCGTATTCACTGAGCGCGAGGAAGCCCTGAGGAGAACCTGTTGGCGGTTGCGGCGTGAAGTTGCCGAACAATTCCTTGCCGTTATCAATCTGTCCGTTACCGTTGCGGTCCAGTGCCAGCCAGGCGTCGTCACTTCCTGCCTGTGTCCATGCCAACCTGCCCCTGTTGCCATCATTGTTGAGATCAAAGTTCACGCCGCCGCGCCCATCTGTGAGATCGAAGCCGTTGCCCGTGACATCAATCAGGATGGGCGAAGCGCAAGGATTGATGCCTGTGTCGCTCTGTTGCGAGACGGTGTTCCCGTCTTGATCCTCGCTTCCCTCACCGGTGCATCCTTCGTTCCCGCCGACGCACTGGCAAGTAGTTTTATCCCGCTCGCTGCCATCCGGACAGGGACTCTGATCTACACAGACGCAACAGAAATCGGGAGTGGGATACATATTACTTGGGCAGCCACCGACCCGGTTAGGAGCGTTAACGTCAACATAGAGGCCTCCCTGGCAGGGTTGGCACTGCCAGTATGGAGCACCAGTGAATGGATCACACTGCGGTATGCAATATGGGTTGGGCTGTGGTGTGTTCGGGGTGCACGATGGCGTCGGAGTTGGCGTCGGTGTGGGAGTTGGAGTGGGCGTCGGTGTCGGCGATGCCCCGCCGCAGGGAGTAATAATAGTGTTCGCGCAGTAACCGTCATCACACTGTTCCCACCTGAGTTCACCTGACCAGCAACCTCCTAATGGATCACTACAAGAGGTCCCCGTAAGCGCATCCTTTCCTTCCGGGTCGCAAAGGCAATCTCTTTTGTATGGCTTGGAACGGGAGCATTCAGGACCGGGGCAACAATTTTGCGGTTGTAGATTAAGCTTGGGCGACGCTGGCCTCGGCGATTCTGGTGATAAAAAATTTGCCAGCAGAAAAATTGCTGGCAAAACGTCGGTTGAGGATAGTGTAGATTGACTGCGCCATGAGACTTGCTGAACTTTCATGCCGCTAGGATCACCGAAGTTTGGTTCCGGCCCACAACGATTCAGGCTTGACCTTTTGTTAGACGGATTAGGTATAGGGACTCCGCCACTGCTCACGAACCCGGTTCCATCCCCGAAGCTCAATACCTGAAAGCTCAGAATGATCTTCTTCGCGTCCGGCTTTTTCTCCCTTTGCCTGAAACGCTCCCAATTCTGCACTCGACTCTCAGAGAACTTGAAAACATAAGTCTCTCCAGGCTTGATCGGAACATCGTCCGGCCCTGGCCTAGTCCCGATGTCAATTAACTCTCCCCTCCCGTAGTGCAGCGAAAATCCTATCTTATCGTTAGGTGCTATCATGTAAGGCACTGTTATTTCAGGTAAAGTTAGGGCCAGACTAAGGAAATAGATCGGCTTGTCTCCTGTGTTCGTGATTTCAATCTCTAAATCACGCAGCCACTTCTCGTTCTTCAAGTCCTTGAACGCTTTCTCCTTCTCCTTTTTTATTTTGACCTTTATCGGCAGGTGCTTCGGTATTGTATCCTCCATCACTCTTTCCTCATTTGACTGGGCGGTGCTCGGAGGCAGCACACTGCTTATTGAGAATAGAGTAAGGCCGATGAGGGAAAGCAGAAATGCTATCTTAGCTGGCACGGCGGAGGTTTTTTGTGGGGGATTCATGAGGTTCTCTCCTTGTGAGAGGCGGCATCGAGGCTTAATGCTGGCCTGGGAGACTTTCAGACAGTGACGGCTTATATAACTCTTTTACACAAGAAGTCAAGAATCTTGCCGAGAACGCCTAGACCCCCTGCCTATAGCTGTGATCGAATGGTGTACGCGCGAAGTAAAAGCGGCGCGTCCCCACTCCCACGCCGCCTCTTATGCTCATAACCTTTAGGAGATTGTGCGAAAATTGTGCAAGACCATTTAGGTCTATTACTGAAAGGGGCTCTGGATGCTGAGCATTCAGTCGCCCCTTTCGGCCCATTTAACCTTTTTGCCCTAACCAGCCGTTTATAGGTTATAATGGCTGTCGGTGGTGCGGCACACGTCAGGTCTCTCCGCCCGGGCAAGAGCAATAATACAAGTTATTCGACGGAAATTTTCTATATGTTCGAACGCTACACGGAGAAAGCGCGGAGAGTCATCTTCTTTGCGCGCTATGAAGCCAGCCAGTTCGGCGCGCCCGCAATCGAGCCAGAGCACCTGCTTCTGGGCCTGATGCGTGAAGACAAGACGCTCACGGGCAGATTCTTCCCGCGCGCCCAGGTCAACATCGAAGCGATTCGCAAAGAGATCGAAGGGCGCACGCTCCTGCGCGAGAAGATTTCAACGAGCGTGGAGCTGCCGCTCGCCCCCGAAACCAAGCGCGTGCTGGCTTACGCCCACGAGGAGTCGGACCGCCTCCAACACCGCCACATCGGGACAGAACACCTGCTCCTCGGACTCCTGCGCGAAGACCGCTCGATGGCCGCGGAGATTCTCTACGAGCGCGGCCTGCGCTTAAATGCCGTACGCGACGAGATCGCGCGCCAGACAGGGGCAGACGCGCGCGCCTCCGCCAAGAAGGACACGCCGCATCTGGTCGAATTCTCGCGCGACCTGACGGACGACGCCGCCTCGGACAAACTCGACCCGCTCGTCGGGCGCGAAGGCGAAATCGAGCGCGTCGTTCAAATCCTCTGCCGCCGCACCAAAAATAATCCGGTCCTGATAGGCGAGCCCGGCGTCGGCAAGACAGCCATCGTCGAGGGCCTCGCGCAGCGCATCGTCCGCGGGGATGTTCCCTCATTCTTAGAGAACAAGCGCATTCTTTCTCTTGACCTCTCCTTGATCGTGGCGGGCACGAAATATCGCGGACAGTTCGAAGAGCGCCTGAAACAGATCATGCGCGAGTTGATCGAGAACCCGCATTACATCATCTTTATTGACGAGCTGCACACGCTCGTCGGCGCAGGCAGCGCCGAAGGGTCGCTCGACGCCGCGAACATTTTGAAGCCCGCGCTATCGCGTGGCGAAGTCCAGTGCATCGGCGCGACCACGCCCGCGGAGTTTCGCAAGTCCATCGAGAAGGACCGCTCCCTTGAGCGCCGTTTCCAGGCGGTGAAAGTTCCGCCGCCGACCGAGGCCGAGGCCGTGCGTATCCTGGACGGCGTGCGCGAGCGCTACGAGAGTTTCCACCAGGTGCGCTACACGGACGACGCGCTCGAAGCCGCCGTCTATCAATCGAACCGCTACATCCCGGACCGCTTCCTGCCCGACAAGGCCATTGACGTGATTGACGAGGCCGGGGCGCGCGTCAAGCTACGCGTGCGCCGCGAGCAGGGGAACATAGAGGATTGGGACTCGCCGTTCATCGAACTGCCGCACACCTCCTACGCGGGCGACAAGCCGCTCGGCAACCTGCGGATGCAGGCGGCGGACGAAGACGCGCTCGTCTCGGCTGAAGTCACCAAAGACGACATCGAGGACGTCATCGCGCGCTGGACCGGCATCCCGATCACCTCTCTCAAAGAAGAAGAGACTCAAAAACTCCTGCGCATCGAGCAGGAGCTGCACCTGCGCGTCGTCTCGCAGCGCCCGGCCATTTCAGCCCTGGCGCGCGCCATTCGCCGCTCGCGCGCCGGGCTCAAGAACCCGCAGCGCCCCGTCGGCTCGTTCCTGTTCCTGGGGCCGACCGGCGTCGGCAAAACAGAGGTCGCCCGCTCCCTGGCGGAATTCCTCTTCGGCTCGGAGCGCGCGATGATCCGCTTCGACATGTCCGAGTTTATGGAGAAGCACTCGGTCTCGAAGCTGATCGGAAGCCCCCCCGGCTACGTCGGGCACGAAGAGGGCGGGCAGTTGACCGAGCGCATCAAGCGTTCGCCCTATTCCGTGCTCCTCTTCGACGAGATCGAAAAGGCACACCCGGACATCTTCAACGTCCTTTTGCAGGTCTTTGAAGACGGTATCCTGACGGACGCTTTGGGCAACACCGTTGATTTCAAGAACGCGATTATCATCATGACCTCGAACATCGGCGCGCGTTTCATCCAGAAGAAGGGCACGCTCGGGTTCCAGGCCTCGACGGACGCCTCGCGCGAGAAGCTGGAAGAGATGGTCATGGCCGCCGTGCGCCAGACCTTCAACCCGGAGTTCATCAACCGTCTTGACGAAATCATCATCTTCGACCAGTTGCTGGACGTGGAGCTTCTGGACGTCGTGCAATTGCAGATAGAGCAGATGAACCGCACCCTTGCGAATCGCGGCCTTGAGGTCCGACTGACGGACGAGGCCAAGCGCTGGCTCGTCAATAAGACCTGCGCCGACCGCTCATACGGGGCGCGCCCGCTCAGGCGTGCGCTGCAAAAGCATGTCGAAGACCCGCTCTCGGAGGCCCTGATTCAAGGCCATCTGAGCGAAGACACGCTGATCGAGGTCTTTTTAGACGAAAACGAGTTAAATTATCGGCCCCTGGGCGTCGAGGAAGAGTCCGGCGATGCTCTCTTAATTCACTAAAGATTGAATTAAGAGAAGGAAAAGGCAAAAGGGAAAAGGTAAAAAGGCAATTGGCGCGAGGCCTTTTGCCTTTTACCTTTTTCCTTTTGCCTTGTATAATCAGCCACTTTGCTGGAGATGGTGCTGGCAACGCAGGTTGCAGGACCCCGAATCCAAAGGTTTCCTAAAAGAGTCGCATCCGGCAGGTTTGCCATTTACCTTTTACTTTTGCCTTATTCAAAGCTCCCTGAAGTCTTTCAGTAGAACCTCTGAGGGAATAGCACTTATGCAAATCGGTCGTGCCCCTTTGCTCATCATTCTGAGCGTAATCATCGGAATCGGTGCCACGCTCACTGCGTCCACGAGCGCGAGCGCGCAAACCCCACAGCGTCTCGTCGAGTCGGTTGATATTGAGGGCAACCGCCGCAACAGCGACGAGAACCTGCTCTACTGGGTGCAGACCAAGCCGGGAGAAGTCTTTAGCCCCGAACAGGCGCAAAGAGATTTGCAGGCGCTTCTGGCCCTCGGCTTCTTCGATAAATCGGACGCCCGCGTCGAGGTCGAAGACGGCGCGCGCGGCGGCGTCAACGTCATCTTCCACGTCAAAGAACTTCCGATCATCCGCGACATCCAGTTCGAGGGCCTGAGCAGCGTGCCCGAGTCCGATGTCCTGAAGACTTTCCGCGAGCGCCGCATCGGCGTTTCCAAGGAGGCCATCCGCGACCCCGTCAAATTGCAGAACGCCAGGCGCGTCATCAAGGAATTGCTGGCCGCGCGCGGGCGGCCCAACGCGACCATTGAGATCCGCGAAGACGAAGTCTCGCAGACCTCGACCGCCATCACTTTCGTCGTCAACGAAGGCGCGCGCGTCCGCGTGGTCGAGATTCAGTTCGAGGGCAATCAGGTTTTCAGCGACGGGAAACTGCGCTCGCAGATGACTTACGTCCGCGAGTCCGGTCTGATTACGCGCTTCCGCAGCCGCGACATCCTGGACCGCGAGAAGCTCGACTTTGATCTACGCCGCGTCCAGTTCTACATGCGCTCGAAAGGCTATCTCCAGGCACGCACGGGCGAGCCGCGCGTCGAGGGCCTGGGGCCGCGGCGCACAGGTTTCTTCATCCCGCTTCCGTTCCTTTCGTCCGTTGACGAAGGATTGCGCGTCACGATTCCCGTCACCGAAGGCAAGCTCTACCGCATCGGCTCCATCAAGATCGAAGGCAACTCGATCTATTCCGAGCAGGTCATCAGCAACGTCATCGGCCTGAAACCCGGCGACGTCGCCAACGGCGAGCGCATCGGCAAGGCCCTCCAGGAAGATTTGAAGAAGGCTTACGGGGCGCAGGGCTTCATCCAGTACGAGTACGAGGTCGAGCCGACCTTCAAGGACAATGCCTCGAACCCGAAAGAGGGCATCGTGGACTTCGTCTTCACGATCACGGAGGGCAAGCAGTTCACCTTGCGCCGTCTGGAGTTTCTGGGCAACACCTTTACGCGCGACAACGTGCTGAGGCGCGAAATCCTGGTCAACGAGGGCGACGTCTATAACCAGCGCGCTTTTGAAATCTCTGTGCTGCGCTTGAACCAGCTCGGCTTCTTCGACCCGATTGACGCCGAGCGCGACGCGGATTTCCGCACGGACGAAGAAGAGGCGAACGTTGACATCAACCTCAAGGTCGTCGAGCGCGGACGCCAGCAGATCTCTTTTAACGGCGGCATCTCCGGCATCGGCGGCTCCTTCTTCGGTCTGGAATATTCGACCAACAACCTTTTCGGTCGCGGCGAAACGCTCTCGTTCAACCTGGCCTACGGCAATCGCCAGCGCTCGTTCCAGTTCTCTTTCACGGAGCCCTACATCCGCAACCGCCCGATTACAGTCGGATTCTCCGTCTTCACCTACTCGCAAAAGTTCTTCGGCGAGGGGACGTTCCTTTCCGGCAACACTGCGGCGCAGCAGGGCCTGCTCGGCTCTTCAATTGATTTCCTGAGCGTGGGAGACGAAAACCTCTTCACGCGCAACTCCACTGGCGCTTCCATCTTTGCCAGCGCCCCGCTCTCGGAGTTCATCAAGAAGACTTCGTTCTCGCAGTTGTCGCGCGTCGGCCTCTCGTACCAGATTTCGCAGACGAGCGTGAAAGACCCTGAGGTCAACCAGGACCCGGACAATCCGCAATTCATCCCGGTCATCTACGCGCAGCCGAACATTCTGACGAGCCGCATAACGGGCACTTACGCCTACGACTCGCGCGGGTTCGCCAAAGACCCGAACGACCCTGTCCGTGGCCGCGCGGTCTCCGCCACGCTCTCGTTCGCAGGACTCGGCGGCGACGTCCGCACCTACGCCCCTTCGATCTCGTACACTCAGTACTATCCAGTGCGGCGCAAAGGAAGAGACCAGCAGCCGGAGGTCTTCGGCTTCCGCATCGTCGCGGCCAACATCGGCAGCTTCTCGATATCGGACAAGATCAGAAACTCCTCGTCGCTCGCCTTCATTGACGGCATCCCGATTTACGAGCGCTTCTTCCTCGGCGACGAGTTCTCGATTCGCGGTTACAACGTCCGCTCGATCAGCCCGATCGTTCCGCTCGACACCTTCATCACGACGCGCAACGTCGTGCTTTCGACGACTCCGACAGGAACAGCCGTCGCGGCTGGACTTCCGGCACAGTTCACGAACATAGGGGTCTTGACGGGCGCGACCGGAAACAACCAGGCGCAGCTCCCGCGCTCTTTCACGGCCATCGGCGGCGACACGCAGCTTCTGGGCAACTTCGAGTACCGTATTCCGATCTTCGGCCCCGTCACTATCGCGGCGTTTGCTGACGTCGGCTCAGCCTTCAACCTGCGTAAAGGCAACGACCAGATTTTTTCGAGCAACTTCGTCAACGGCGACTCCTTTTTGCCGACGCTCGGCTTCATTCCGTGCCGCGGGAGCGTCGCCGGCGTGACCTTGAACACGCTCGTGGCCTGTAGCAACAATTCGCCGCTCGCGCTCTCGCAGGTCAGAGGCGGTCTGATCGCTAGAGATAACCGTCTGATTACTCAGGAAGAGTATCTGAATGCGCTGAACGTCGGACCTGTGGACCCGATTTCGGGGCTCCCCGTCGGGTTGCAGGAGGTTTTCCTGCGCGGCGAAGCACAGACCAACACGGTCGTGCGCCTGAGCGAGGGAGTTTTCTCCAGGTTCAGCGATTTCCGCTCAAGCGTCGGTCTTGAGCTGCGTTTCCAAATCCCTATTATCAACGTGCCGTTTCGACTGATTTACGCATATAATCCGAACGCGCGTCGGGGCACTTTCGAAGAACTGCCGGGCATCTTCTTCAGCGAAAAGAAGAGCGTCTTCCGATTCAGCGTCGGTCGAACTTTTTAACCCGTCGAATGTCAACCATACAGGCGGAACGGTCATCTGAAAGGACGTGAATCGTGAATCGTAAATCGTGAATAGACGAAAGCAGATTTTCGACGATTCACGATTTACGATTCACGATTGACAAATCAAACATTCCGCCTTTTACAGTAAGGAGCAATACAAGAAAGTTATGAAAACAGTTCGTTTGTTCGCCGCCGCTCTGATGCTCGCGGCTCTCCTGGCCCTTTCGGCCTCAGCACAGACCAGACCCGCGACAGGAACAACAAGGCCGGCGGGCACTCCGGCGACGGCACCAGCCAGCAATGCCCCCGTGCCTGACACCAAGATCGCGTTCATTGACACGGGTGCCTTCGGCGAAGAGAAAGGCGGCATCGTTCGCTACGTCAACGCCATGAAATCCCTGGAGCGTGAATTCAAGCCGCGCCAGGATGAGCTCAACACCATGAATGCTCGCATCAAGGCGCTCGCGGACGAGATTAGCAAGACGGCGAACGTCGCCGACCCGAAGACGATCCAGGCCAAGAACGATGAGGGCGAGCGTCTCCAGCGCGACCTGAAGTATAAGAAAGAGCAGGCCGACGCGGATTTCGCCAAGCGTTATCAGGAAGTTGTCGGGCCGATCTCCCAGGACATCGGCAAGGCTCTCGACCAGTTCGCCACGCAGCGCGGCATCACGATGATCCTGGACATCAGCAAGCTCGCGCCGGCGGTTCTGACCGTTAACCCTGCGATGGATGTCACGACGGCCTTCATTGCTGAGTACAACAGCAAGAACCCGGCGACCGCCGCCAGCACAGGCAACCGCTAAACAAGGTATAAGGAAAAAGGTAAAAGGCAAAAGTGAATAATCGTTTACTTTTGCCTTTTACCTTTTACCTTTTTCCTTCTTGACGCTTATCATGGTTTACGACGCACGCGCGATACAGGAAATCCTGCCGCACCGTTATCCCTTTCTGCTCGTTGACCGCATCACTGAGCTTGTCCCCGGCGAGCGAATCGTCGGCATCAAGCAGGTGACCATCAACGAGCATTTCTTCGAGGGACATTTTCCGGGCGCGCCCGTCATGCCTGGCGTCCTGATCGTAGAGGCTATGGCACAGGTGGGGGCCGTCTATGCGCTCAGCCAGATTGAGGACCGCGAGAAGAAGCTGGTGCTTTTCAGCGGTATTGATAACGCGCGCTTTCGCCGCCCGGTGGTTCCCGGCGACACTTTGACCATTACTGTGACGCCCGTTCGCGTCGGCTCGCGCGTCCAGCGGATGCGGGGCGAAGCGAGCGTTGACGGCCAACTGGCCGCCGAAGCGGACATCATGAGCGTGATTACAGACAGGAGCGCGACCCAGAAATGAGCGCCTCCTCGCAGCGCAACCGCCCGCAACCCGCCGCCAAAGTGCCAGAACAATCTATCCATCCAACAGCAGTCATCAGTCCCCGCGCGCAAATCGGTCGCGACTGCTACATCGGCCCCTACTCGATCATCGGCGACGAAGTGACCTTAGGCGATAGTGTGCGCCTCGAATCCCATTGCGTTATTGACGGCCACACTTTCATCGGAGATGAGACGCACGTCTTCCCCTTCGTCTCAATCGGGCTGGCCTCGCAGGATTTGAAATACAGGGGCGAGCACGCGGAGACGCGCATCGGCAGGCGCAACAAGATACGCGAGTTCGTGACCATCCATCGCGGGACGGCCGGAGGCGGTGCCCTGACGAGTACGGGCGACGACTGCCTGATTATGGCTCAGGCGCACATCGCGCACGATTGTATTCTCGGCGACAAGGTGATTATGGCTAACGCGGCCACGCTCGCGGGCCACGTCATCGTAGAGGATAGCGCGAACATCGGCGCGTACTCGGGCGTTCACCAGTTCTGCCGCGTCGGGCGCGAGGCATACGTCGGCGGCTACTCGGTCGTCGTCAAAGACGCGCTCCCCTTCGCCCTCACGGTCGGCAACCACGCGAAATGCTACGGCCTGAACATCACTGGCATGAAACGGCGCGGCTACTCACGTGAAGTCATCAAGAATCTGCATCACGCCTTCCACCTGCTTCTCTCATCGAAGCTCAATACCACGCAGGCGGTCGCGCGCATCCGGGCGGAAATTAAAGAGTCGGAAGAGGTGGATGAACTCGTCCGCTTCATCGAAGCATCCGCGCGCGGCGTCATCAAATAGATGACTGACGGTTGACTGTGAGGCTGAAGCTCACTAATCTTCGACAAGGTTTCATCCCTGTGGGGTGCTTATGAACATCAAAGTAATAGTTGAGCATGGCGAGGATGGCTATTACGTGGCGCACGTCCCGGCTCTCAAAAGCTGCTGGTCGCAGGGTAAAACCAGAGAAGAGGCCCTCCAAAATATCCGCGAAGCGATAGATCTGTATTTAGAACCTGAACCTACTGAACTGGCTGAAGACCAGGAGTTGGTCGAGCTAACGGTATGAAATTACCTTTGCTCTCAGGGCGGCAGGTCTTAGCAGCACTGTCGCGCTTAGGTTTTGTCGAAGTACATCGGAAGGGTAGCCACGTCAAGATGAAACACGCGGACGGGAGAATAATTGTTTTTCCGTTCCATGACGAGGTTGATCGCTATACGCTGAAGGGTGCGCTTCGGGATGCAAACATTGAAATAGAAGATTTCCTCAGAGAAACTAAATAAGGCATCACACCCCGCAGACCATTCGATCCGACAAATATTTTTTCAAGGTGTTGCTTTCAAGCTGAGATTAAATATTTTCGCGGGCGGTAGTTTTTCAGCGATATGCGCTACGGCTTAATTGCAGGCAACGGCCGCTTCCCTTTTCTCGTGCTCGAAGGGGCGCGCAAGGCTGGCGTGTCTCTGTCGGTCGCGGCGATACGCGAGGAGACGGACCCGGCGATTGAAAGCATAGCGGAGCGCGTCACGTGGGTCGGCATCGGACAACTGGGAAAGATGATTCGCTTCTTCAAGCGCGAGGGCGTTCAGCAAGCGATCATGGCGGGCCAGGTCAAGCACGTGCAGATTTTCTCCGGCGCTCTGCCGGACGTGCGGATGCTGAAGATGCTCCTGCGCCTCCCGCGCCGCAACACGGACGCGCTCATCGGCGCGGTCGCCGACGAACTGGCGAGCGAAGGCATCGAGCTGATTGATTCGACCTACTTCCTGCAAGACCATCTCCCGCAGGTCGGCACGCTCTCGCGCCGCGCCCCGGACGAACGCGAACGCGGCGACATAGAGTACGGCCTTGAAGTCGCGCGCGAGATTGCGCGCCTGGACCTGGGGCAGACCATCGTCGTCCGCTCGCGCGCCTGCGTCGCGATTGAGGCAATGGAGGGAACGGATGCGACCGTGCGCCGCGCAGGGCAACTGGCGCGCGGGCGTCTCACGGTTGTCAAAGTCGCCAAGCCGGACCAGGACATGCGCTTTGACGTCCCTGTGGTTGGCACCCCGACCATCGAAATCATGATCGAAGCCGGCGCGACCTGTCTCTGCGTCACAGCAAACAAGACCCTCCTCTTTGATCGTGAAGAGATGCTGAAGCGCGCCGACGAAAAACGCATCGCTGTAGTAGCAGTGAAGTAAGGCAAAAGGCAAAAGGTAAAAGGAAAAAGTGAAGACAGGAAGCACATCCCTCGTCTTCACTTTTTCCTTTTACCTTTTTACTTTTACCTTATTTACATTTCCGGGCCATTCATTGCTTTCTTGCGGATGAAGCCGTCGCCGCGAGGATCGAGTCTGGCCTTTTCGGCGAGCGTGTGGAGCACGGAGGCCAGCAGGTCCTTGTCCTCAAGCTTGAAACTCGTGAGGCCGCTCATCCTCGTGTCCGCATCGCTGAATTGCAGTACCAGGTAGCGCAATTTTTTCCGCGACAGCAAACCCAGCAAATTAGCCCCATACGGTAAAGGAAGAGCGCTGACCACTTTCCCGCCGGTCGTCGTTTGTGATTTGGTGTCGGCGAACGCGCCCACCACCGCAGCATAAGGTATGGAGATATATTCCTGCTGCCCTTTATTGCGAAAAACCAGGCGCTGGTTCGCGTCGTCGAAACTGAGCGTTCCGGTCTGCTTCTGGTTGAAACCGAAAATTCCCCCTTCATACTTCGCTTTGAATGTTTGCGGTGCGGGCGCGGGCTTCGGCATGGAAACGCTGGCCGTCTGTGTGGTATCGGCGGTGCGCGGCCCTTGAGCCAGCGCGCCGGCCGAGGCTAAAGCTATGAGCAGACCCGCCCCAAATAATTTATAGACTTTTCTCATTGTTTTCTCCCCTCCAAGATTATCTGACGATTGGATGTAAACGATGGGGGATGGGCCGGGGGGCTACAGGATCTTCCATCGTTCTACTCTACAGACGCTGTCCGCCGACCGTGCGTTGCCAGACCAGCGCCTGTTTTAAGACGCAGAGCCGCTGCCGCTCTTCCGCCTCGCAGGCGGGCTCAAGCTGCTCTATGATGGCCTCGATCAAAGGCGCGCTAAAGAGTCCCGCGTGCGTCAGCACGAGCGAGTAGTAGTGAAGCCGGACGTGCCCGTCCCGGTCCGTATGGAAGCGCCGGACATCTTCGTCCGCGAGGCGATAGACCTCCTGGTTGACCGGAATCACGCGCCGCGGCACGGATTGATGGCTCGCCTTCGAGGCGTCGCGCCAGCCGAGCAGCAAGATACCTATCAACAACCCCCGCTCGTTCAAATAATCCGGACTCAGCACGGAGTTGTCCGGCACGGACGAAAGGCGCGGCCCGAAATTTCCATACTCAGGGTTGATTAGCTGTGAGTTGTAGATGACGCCGATGATCTCCGAGCCGTCGTCGAGCGGCATCGAGACGAATTGCGCGAAACCGTAGTCGGCAGCGCCGGGCGGGTCAAACACTTCGAGCGCATCAATGACGCGCCCGACGTAATCAACGTGCGAGTTCGATTTAACTATTTTTGCGAGGCGAACCATCATATTGCGGATTGCGGATTGCGGATTGCGGATTGAAAAGCCTTGCTCTTGCTCTTCAATCCGCAATCCGCAATCCGCATTCTAAAATCCCATGGCCCACTGTGGAATCTTGTAGAGAATCCACCAGAGCAAAAGCTGCACGCAGAAGATCAGGAGTCCCAGCGTGACGCCCATGTAGGCCGCATTCCGCCCGCCGCGTTCCGGCGTGCGGTACGAATTAAAGAGGCCGACCCCTCCCATCAGGACCGCTCCCGGACAGAAGAGAATCCCCAGGTAAGGCACGAGCGCATAGGTCACGAAAGCCAGCGCAGTAGTCGAAGCGCCGTTCTTCTTTATTGACGTCATGGAACTCTTCAAAGGCTTGTTGTCAACGGCATTGCTACCGCTCACGCCGCTGCGGCGGTGATGTGAGTTATAGGAAGCGCGCAGCGCGTCCGCCGGAAGATAGCTCTCGTCCAGAGAGCGTCCGCAGGACGAACAGAAGCGTGCCTCCGCGCGGCGCGCAGCCTCGCCGCACCGTGGACAGGCGCGTTGCGGCTCTTGTGAATCAGGCGGCTGGCCCGCGCCCTGTTCAGTTTTGCCTGCCTCGTCATCCATAAGTTTTGAGCAATTAACGTCTCTAACGCCGTCGGACTTTGCTCGCGGCCTTGCGCGAGACCTGAAACGGCATGCTCTCTTTTTCCGCGAAATCCTGCACGGCGCGCAGGAATTGCTCGCGATCTCGCCCGGAGATGTACGCGGCCTCGTCCGCGGCCTCAATCGCGTAAGGATAGCCGAGGCCGCTCACGCATTCGGCCCTCACGGCGTCCAAGACGTCTTCCAGCAAACCAGCCTCGTATATCCACACGGGAACGTCAAGCCTGGCGGGAGCAGCCTCCCCTGTCGTTTGCAGGTAAACGAACCCGACAAGGGGCTGTCCGCTCTCTTCATCCTTGAAAGCCTCGCTGGAGTTCTTACGCACGCAGTAGCAAAAACTCGTGCGGTCGCCCCAGGCGTGAAGGAGCGGCCGCTCCTGTCCGACTGTGGCATGAAGCAGTTGAGCGTCGAAGAGCGAGCGGCTGCGCTTGCCGCTACGCTCAGCGTCGAGCGTGTCCAGAAGCCAGACGAGGTCGCGCGCGTAGGATTGATCCACGAAGCCGACCAAGGGCACCTCCGTGTCACGCGAGAGGCGCACGAGGTTCTTGATGGTCTCGACGTAAGCGTCCTGCAACCTGGTCTTCGGCAGCGCAATCGAGATCATCAATGTGCCGTCGAAGAAGGCCACGGGCGTACGCTCCCCGCGCCCGCGCCAGTCGCGCTTACTCTCCAGCCACTCGCACAAAACTTCCGTCTCAAGGCGAAAGCGGCTCAAGCCGACAATCGTGTCTGCTGTGCTTCTGTCGTCGTACTCTTCCAGCAACTCCTGCGGCGAGACGACCCTAAAGCGCGCCTCTTTGCGATATTTCCCTTCGCGCGTGTGCGGATTTTCAAAGAGCGCCACCTGAACCGCGGCCACCGGCAAAGAAATGTCTCTGCCCGGAATGAGCTGGCTGCCGTCGGCCGCGAACGTCACGCGGCTCTCCAGCGCATCAATAGCCCAGAGGCGCGCCTCCTCGTGATTGCGCCAGTGCCTTCCGAAGGGGACGACCATCGAGCCAGCGCTTTCCAGCTCCCCGGAAGGAATCGCGCCAGGCTCTTTAACGCTCGCCAGCGCGGCGCCAATCTCCGCCGCGCGACGCCCGTCCAGGGCGCGCAAGCGCCGCACGTAATCCTCCACGGCCTCACGCCACGCCCTATCAAACCGCAGGAAATCTTCGCGCTTACCTTCAAGCTCACGGCTGAGGAGATGTTGGTAAAGCATTATGGAGAATTTTGAATTTTGAGTTTTGAGTTTTGAATTAAAAGCTTTTGGCCTCAATTCAAAATTCAAAATTCAAAACTCATAATTATCTTCAGCCCCTTCTCGCTCGCCCCAGTTGCGTCGCCGAAGGCGTGAAGCGGGTCGTCCTTAGCTTCCCGTTGATGAAGGTATAGACGATGCCGTCTTTCAGGTTGCGATAGATTTCCCCATTGCCGTCTTTGGTGGCCTCGCGCTCGAAGTTCGACTTGCCGGCGATGTTCATGGACTCGGGCGTGTCCGAAGAGTTTTCGTGCTGCAAGACGATCTGTAGGACTGTGCCCTCAAGCTCGCGGCTCAGTTTCTTGTTCGCGATGAAGCGCGCGTTGACGAAAGCGACTGTGACCGTGCCACCGTTGACTTTGAAATGCAGCGTCCCCGTCTCCCCTATGGGATCGCTCAAGGGCTTGCCGAGAATTCTCTCGACGTCGGCGCGGCGGGATTTCAAAGGCTCTATACCGTTCCAGCCCGAAGCCCCGGCCGATTGCGAGAGGATGACGAGACAAGCGAGGGCGGCGACGGCACGCAACCCCAGGCTGGTTGCGCGCGAATAAAAAAGGTTCGGGTTTTTCATGGGGGGATGCTACAGCAGAGCAGTGACGAGTGACAAGTGACAAGTGACGAGAAAGAACATACTTTATCTTGTCACTTGTCACTCGTCACTTGTCACTTTGCAAAGGGTCGGACGCGCTCGACCGCTTCCTTGAAGTAGGCGTCGTCGGGCGCCAGGCTCGCGCCCTTTTCGTAGGCCGCCAGCGCCTTCCCGTACTGCTTCGAGATTTCAAGGGCGTAGCCCAGCTCGCGGTAGATGTTCACGTCGTCAGGCTTCCTGGCCGCGGCGCGCTCAAACGCGCTGATGGCTTTCGGGTAATTCTTGGCGCGCGATTGGGCCATGCCATAGAGATAAAGAGCTGCCGGGTCCGCGTCCGCCCCGACGGTGAAACGTTCGAGCACCGTCGCCGCGCGCGCGAACTGCTTCGCGCCCATGAGAGCCTGAGCGAAGAGCATGTTCGCCCCGGCATCCGTCCTCATGCGCGTCAGACCTTCACCAGCGCGAACGGCGTTCAGGTAGTCCGCGTCCGCCTGCGCGGGCGTGGCCGCCCCCGCCGCGCGTTGGAGGTAAGCGATGGTCAGCAGATTCCAGGCTGAGGCTGAACGCGTGTCAGCGAGCGTGGCGCGGTTGAGCGTGGAGATGGCCGCGTCGAGGTCCTTCCGCTCGTAAGCGATCTGACCCAGGAAGTAGAGCGCGGCGGCGTCCTTCGGGTTCTCCTTGACGATTGCGTTGAAGGTCCGCTCGGCGTCCGCCGTCTTGCCCGTACGATACTCTGCGACGGCGCGGTAGTAGACGGTCACGGCTTCCGGCTTCGCGTCTTTGCGGCTCGTGGCGGTGACGAGAAGCGGGAGCGCGCGCTCGAAATTATCTGAAAGAAAGTAGGCGTGCGCGAGCGCATCAACGGTGAAGGCATCTTCCTGGTTGGCGGCGCGCTGCAGGTCCAGAGCTTTTTGCAGGTCCGTGGCGCTCCCCTCGTACTGCTTCAGATTCAACTCCGCGAAGCCTGCGATCTTCCAGGCCTCCGCATCATTCGGGTTGCTCTCGGTGAGCTGCCTGGCCTCCTTCAAGGCGGCAGCATACTGCTTGCTCTGCAGCAGGCTGAAGGCGTGCGACGTGTCGGCCGAAGAAGAACTGGAGACCGGCGCCGCGACGGGCGTCGAAGCCACAGGGGTCAGGAGCGGCCCGTCCGAGTTCGTCTGCGAGGAGGAGGTGTTTCTTCTCCTGCCAGACGAAGAGTTCGAATTCGCAGGCTCGACGTCGAGCAGCGAGTCTGGAGATTTATTTGTCGAAGAAGTGGTTTCCGTCTTCGTCGTCTGGCGCGAGACGCGGCGCGGGCGCGTCGAGCCACCGGATTGCGCCTGAACGGCGAGCGCCGAAAGCAGCAAGAGAGAAGCGATTGCAGCGACGGTGCGTAGCAGGTAATTTCTTTTCATGATTTCCAATTCTTTCAATTTCTCGCGCCAGGTTCAAGCCCACGCGGGCGCTCGACGGGTACGGCGCAGGCCTGAGATGGCTCGAAAGCGGCATTAGGTTCGCTCTGAGAGGGTCGGACGTTCGACCACAAAAGCTCGACAACCGTTTCATTTCTAAGGGCGGGCGAGCAGAGTAAAGCGGTTGGAGCCCCGGCAGGGGCGACCGTCTAAAGCCCAGGGCGCAAGCCCTGGGTCACAAACGAGAAAAATATCAAAGCCCATGAAATGGGCGACGGCATAAAGCCCAGGGCGCAAGCCCTGGGTCACAGCGCCGATTGGAAATGCAAGCCCGCGCCAGCGGGCGACAGCCCTTGAATTACATGCGGGTCGTGCACGGGCTGTCGCCCATTTCATGGGCTTCGAAATATCTTCCTGCTGGTGACCCAGGGCTGACTCCCTGGGCTAAATTCTGTCGCCCCTCCGGGGCTTCTAATCATCAGTCGAATCCCGCCGGATAAACCCGCGTCGAAGCAGATGCTTCAGGATCAGCTCCGCATTTTGCTCCGGGGAAGAAGCGATTGTCTCCAGCGTGATTTCAGGGTCTGGTGGCGGCTCGTAAGGGTCGCCAACACCCGTAAATCCTCTGATCTGCTTTGAGCGCGCACGGGCGTACATCCCTTTCGGGTCGCGCTGCTCGCAGACTTCTAAAGGCGTGTTGACGAACACCTCTATGAACCGCTCGCCGCCGACCATGCTGCGGACTTCATCGCGCGTCGTCTGGTACGGGCTCACAGCCGCGCAGATGACCACGCCGCCGTGGCGCACAATCTCCGAGGCGACGAAGCCGATGCGGCGAATGTTTGTGTCCCGGTCCTCTTTACTGAACCCGAGTCCGGCGGAGAGGTGCGTTCTGACCACATCACCGTCGAGCAAGGTGACGCTACGGCCGTATTCCAGTAGTAAGTCGGTCAATACTTCGGCGGTAGTGGATTTGCCCGCGGCGCTCAAGCCAGTGAACCAGACGCAGAAGCCGCTCTGATGCATCGGCGGGTAAGCTTCCCTGAGAACCTGAGACACTTCCGGGCGGACGAACCATTCCGGCAACTGCTTGCCCCTTGCCAGGTACAGCTCGCGTGCCTCGGAGGCCGAAAGCGAGAGGGCGCGCTCGTTCACTGGGATTTCGGAAACGCCGACGTAGCGTTCGCTCTCCGGTAAATAGACCAGCTCCTCGAAAGGGAGCGCGCGAACACCTGTCTCTGATTCGAACTCTCCGACCAGTTCCTGCGCGGCGTAAGGCTCATAGAAAGGACGCCCGTTTGAGTCCGTGCCGGGGCTGGCATGATCGCGCCCGACGATCAGATAGTTCGCCCCGTAGTTGCGACGAACCTGTGCGTGCCAGAGAGCTTCACGCGGTCCAGCCATTCGCATGGCCAGGGGCAACAGCGCCAGCAACGTTCGTCGCGGGTCGAAATACGTTGAGGTCAGCGCCTGGTACGTGCGCACTCTGTGATGATAGGCGGTGTCTCCCGGCTTGGTCATGCCGACCACCGGGTGCAGCAACAGTGTGCCGTTGACGGATGCGGCGGCGCGCTTAATCATCTCCTCGTGCGCGCGGTGAAGGAAATTGCGTGTCTGAAAAGCCACAACATCGCTGTGGCCCAACATCTTCAATCGGGCGCGTGTCGTCGCGGGCGTCAGCCGCAGGTGAGAGAAGCTGTGCCGGCGCGGCAGATTAATGACGCGCAGACGCCCCGCTATGTTGAGCTTGCCCCAGCCGTGCATCTCCGCGACCAGGGGGTGGCGCAGGTCCATCGTCCCGTAAACCTGCCGCGCTTCATGCTCCAGGTCCCAGTCGTAAATCTCCTCGATGGTCATCAGCGCGAGCAGCTCATTTCCGGCGTCGCGCAGCACGACCTCCCGGTCAAGCTTGAGCTCCGCGCTCTCCGGTACGGACAGCGTCAAGGGAATAGGGAAGAGGTGGCCGTTAGCCAAACGCATCTCATCGAGCACGGACCGGTAGTCCTCGCGCCCCATGAACCGCTTGAGCGGCGAGAAAGCGCCGACGGCCAACAGCTCAAGGTCGTGCACCGCACGGCTGGTTATTTGAATGGAGTGGAGAGATTGCGCGCGACGCGCCAGGTCGGCCTGCCCATCTCTTTCAGCCACAAGGTCCACTAACTCCCCTCCGCAGGGAGCGATCAGATCGGTTTTTAAGGGTGGCATCATTTGAGGTTCCGTAGCTTTACGATAAACGGCCCGTCTTGAAATATCAACGCTTCAGTAATTCTGCATCGGCGACCGGGCTGCCCTCTCGGGCAGCGCAGAATTTCGGAATCGCGATTAAAAGTTGTAGAGTGTGTCGGCTCAAATTTATCTTCGGATACGATGGCCCGGAAGATCGGAATTACATCCCTTCCGCACGGGTGCGCGTGCAGTGCTTCTGGCGCGGTACTTATGCGATTTTTTTTGCTGAAAGTCTCTGTGACACAACCGCAGCGAACCGATAAACAGTCTGAAGAGGTCCTCTCGACGATGGCCGTCGCTGAAGGCAGCGCGTGGTGCGCCCCCGCGCGCCTTTTATGCGCCGCCGCGATTCTACATCTGTTGTTGACAGTCAGCGTCTACGCGTTCGGGCGTTACGCGCTGTTTCCCGGCACGTTCGACAAGAACGGCGTCGCAGTGGCCTTCGCCCGTGACTGCGTACTGTATCGCGCCGACGCTGCCGCTTTGAGCGAAGCGCTCTGGAGCGGAGAGATTCGCCGTTGGGTCAGCGCGGACCAGCCGTTTCACGTCAAGCTGTACTCCATCTGCTTCGCCATTTTCGGGCCGTTGTTCGGGTATAACATATTGGCGGCCGAGCCGCTCAACGCTCTCTTTTATCTTGCGACTCTGGCGCTGGTCTTCACTCTCGGACGCGAAATCTTCAATCGTCGCGCGGGCCTTTGGGCCGCGGGCGTGATCGCGATCTGGCCGTCGTACCTGCTGCACACCACTCAGTTGCTGAAAGACCCGCCGTTCGTGGCGGGAATGTTGGCGCTCATCCTCATCATCGTGCGCTGGCTGAGGAGAGACTATACGTGGAGGAGCGCTTTACTGTGGGGGCTTGCGGGCGCTCTTCTTTCAACCGCGCTCTGGCTGACGCGCGCCGACATGGGGGAGTTGCTAATCCCGACCGTTTTGCTCGGGGCGTTGCTGCTCGTCGCGCGGCAGCTTCGAGAGCGGCGCGTCCGGGCGACAAATCTAGCCGGGATGGCGCTCGTCGTCGCGGCAACGTTGAGTGTCCCGCAGTTGATACCGAAGGCCCTGAGGCTTGGCATGTCTCCTTCCTCCATCGAGTGGACAGCACGGCAGGAGGCGCTACGCAAGGCCACAGCCGGAGAGGCCGCAACCCCGGAAGACGAATCTCAGACATATATCTGGACAAGATTGGCAAAGCGCGTCGGGAAGATGAGGCAAAGGTTCGTCGAGATGTACGAGAATCCCGGTTCGAACATTGATAGCGACGTGCAGATAAACAGCACGGCGGACCTTGTGCGCTATCTGCCGCGTGCCGCCCTGATCGGCTTCTTCGCGCCGTTTCCCAATATGTGGTTCACTTCCGGGAATTCTGTCGGCTCTGCGGGGAGACTGCTCGGCGGTCTGGAGAGCCTTGCGATGTACGCCGTCGAAGGATTGGCGTTCCTGGGGTTGTGGCTGGGACGCCGCCGGCTTTCCGTCTGGCTTCTGTTTTCGGTGGCGGCGACGGGCATGATCGCGCTCGGCCTCGTGGTGGTCAACGTCGGCGCGTTGTACCGCCTGCGTTACGTGTTCCTGATACTCTTAATCATCCTCGCCGCTGAAGGGGCCGCGCACATTCTCGACCGGCTGTCGAAGAAGCCGCGTGAGATTGAAGAGAGAGGCTCGGAGGGGTGAGATTCTCTGTGCAGGCGCAGGATCATTCGTTGTGGCGTCGCTTCAGGCGTAACTTCTCCATCAGCCTGTTCGGGTCCGCGCTCACGCTGGCAATTAAACTCGGGCAGATCGCAATCCTGACCACTGCTTTGGGGCTGGATGATTTCGGGCGGGTGCGCATCGTCCTCAACCTCTTCGTCTTTCTGGAAGCGTTTGTAGGGCTGCGCGTGAGCGACCTTCTGTTTCGCTTCTTCCAGCAGCTCAAGGAGCGGCAGGACGCGCTCGCTCTTCAGGGCCTGCTGCTCTTATGTCTGGGGCTAAGTCTGGCCGCCGGTCTGCTAATCAGCGGCGTCGTATTCGCCTCCTCCATGTGGCTGGCAGAGCGCTTCTACGACAACCCCGGACTCGCGCCCCTCTTTTATATTTACGCCGGCACCGTACTGGTCTCGGTCTTCCGCGAACTCTATGAGCCGGTCCTGAGGATGCATGATCGCTTCACCTCCGTCGTGGTGCCGCAGGTGTTGGGCGGACTGACCACGACAGCGATTCTCGCCGCCTACTTCGCCCGGACGGACGCCTACGACTTGAGGGTCGTCGTCGCGGCATTTGCAGTCGGCGCACTTGTCCAGACCGTGCCGCCGCTGGCGTTGGCGTTGCGTCTCTTGAAGCCGTCCCTATCGGGAATTCAGGCGAGGCCCGCCATGCGGGCCTTAAATAAATACCGCCCCGAATTGCTCAGGTGCCTGTTCCACAGCAATCTCTCCGGTTATCTGAAATTTTCTACAGACCCCGGCGACATCTTCCTGCTCGGCATCTTCTCCACGCCCGGGCAGGTCGCCCTGTACAGCATGGCGAAACAACTGACGGCACCGTTGGCGTTTTTACAGATCAACGCCCAGACAGCAGTTGCGCCGGAAGTGATCTCGCTCGTGGCCGGGGGGAAGTTCGCGCAGCTCAAGCGACTGGTCAGCCGCTACGTCGCGATGGCGGCAGTGTTGGCCTGCCTCACGGTGGCGGGCGGACTGCTGCTCGGAAGAATATTCATCTCGTGGTTCTCACGCCCGGAATACTTGGCGGCCCTGCCGATCTTTTACGCGCTGCTGGTCGTCGACGCCCTGAAGCTGATCGTCGTCGTCTTCCGTCCCCTCTCGGTCGGCCTGGACCTGATGAGGTGGTACAACCTCGGGCTGCTGTTGAGCGCCGTCGTAGTCTCCGTTTTCATCGGCCTCGGCAGGCTGGACGCAATCAACATGGCCTACGCGCAATTGACCGGGGCGCTAATAGTGCGGCTCATTTGTAACGTGCCGGTGTGGGCCCGCCTCAGCGCCCTTACTGGGAGACTCGCGCGGACGGGATGAGGCGAGGGCAGGGAAAAGCAGAGCGCATGCGGATTCACCACTTCTATCCGAAGACTCGAAACGTCGGCGACCACTTCGTGCAGAGGGGCGTCGAGCGGATGATACGCGAGATCATCCCTGGCGCCGCCTTCGACCTCTTCAACGTGAACAGCAGGGGGGAAGACGAGACAGGTTACGGCCTGACCCGCCCGACCATCGAACGCGCCAACCGCGAGGCGGACCTGGTCGTCGTCGGGGGCTCCAACCTCTATGAGGGAAGTCTACGCTGGCGCTGGGGCGTACACATGGAGCCGGACGCTCTCGGCGAGTTGCGCGTGCCACTGTTTCTCCTCGGGATCGGCACGGGCTCGGGCTTCCTTTCCGGCACGCACAAACCGTCGGCCCGCGCCCGCCGTGAGATCAGGCTGCTGAATGAGCGCGCCTCTTTTTCCGGCGCGAGAGACGTGCTCACGCGAGACTGGCTGCGCCGGCTCGGCGTCTCGAAAGCGGAGCTGATGGGAGACCCGGCGACTTTCATCTTTAACCGTCCCGTGCGGACGAGCGCGGGAGGCCGTTATGTCCTACTGACGATGCCGCCCCGTAGATTCTGGGCGAGCAGGAGCAACTTCTGGCGCACGCGCCTGCACGGACGCACGATGTTCCGCGCCTTCGTCTCGCTGGCTCGGGCGCTCCTGGAGAGAGGGCACGAGGTCGTCGTGGCGTGCAACGACCCGGCGGACTTGAGCCTGGCCGGCCACCTGTTCGGAGGATGGTTCGAAGACGTCGTCTGCCCGCGAAGCGCTGACGAGTATTTCAGGCTCCTATCGGGCGCGCGCGGAGTGGTGACGGGCCGCCTGCACACGGCGGTCGTCTCTTTTTCGCTGGGAGTCCCCTTCGTGCTCATAGACGCGGACCAGCGCACGCGCGGGTTTGTCGAAACCTATCAACTGGGCGACTGGTCCGTAACCCCTTCGGGAGGCGACTTCGAGGCGCGTCTTAAGGTGAGCGCCGACCGGCTGCTCAGCGACGACGCCCAGGCCCCCTGGGAAATCCTCGTCCGAGAAAGAGACCAGATGTACGAACGTGCCATGGGCCTGCTGCGGGGCGCGCTCTCGCAGCATCACCCGGGATCAGGTCGCCGGTAAGGTTGACATTAACGCGCCGACAGTTATTCTTGTCCGGATAGATTCAGGATAAAGGAGGAGATGGATTATCACACCCCCAAAAGGGTTTTCCACCGCCACGGGAAGACCAGAAGCGGGTGCTTTAGCCGCCTCGCAGCAATCAAGCACCAAACCTCTTAAAGTGATGTACGTCATCAGCGACCTCTCCATCGGCGGGGCCGAGATGATGCTCTACAAGCTGCTCGCCGAAACGGACCGCACACGCTTCGAGCCGGTCGTGGTCTCATTAATGGACGGGGGGACGCTGCGCGAGCGCATCGAGGCCCTCGGCATCGCTGTGCACACGCTGGGGGTCAGCCCCAAGCTGCCGACGCCGCTCGATCTCTGGCGCCTCGTCCGGCTGAAGCGGCGACTCCGGCCCGACCTGGTAGTCGGATGGATGTATCACAGCTGCCTCGCCCTGCAGCTCGCCAACTTTTTTTCGCCCCGGTCGGCGAAGGTGCTGTGGAGCATACACTATTCAATCAGCTCTCTCTCAGAGGAGAAATGGCTCACCGCTCTAGTCATCAGGGCGTGCGCGTTTCTTTCCAGGCTGCCGGATAAGATTATTTTCGTTTCCCGCGACGGCCAATCCAAGCACGGGCCACTTGGGTTCAGAACCGAGAGCAGTTGTGTGATTCCGAACGGTATTGACACCGCTATGTTCGCCCCTTCGCGAGAGGCTAGGGCGTCGGTGCGCTCGGAGCTGGGCCTACCCGGTGGGGCCGTCCTCGTCGGGATGGTGGGCCGTTATCACCGTATGAAAGATCACGCTAACTTCCTACGGGCTGCCGCACGTGTCTCGAAAACTCATCCTGAGACGCACTTCCTGCTCGCCGGGCGTGGGGTGGACGGTGGCAATCAGGAACTGCGCCTATTGATTGATGAACTTGGACTCGCGCGCCGGACACATCTGTTGGGCGAGCGCCGGGACGTCCCGCGCCTCGCCGCCGGGTTAGACATCTTCTCTCTCTCTTCTCGCTACGGCGAGAGCTTTCCGAACGTTATCGGCGAGGCGATGGGCTGCGCCGTACCCTGCGTCGTGACGGACGTGGGCGACGCGTCATGGATCGTGGGCGGCGCGGGGCGCGTCGTGCCGCCGCGCGACGCGTGCGCGCTGGCCGACGCGTGGGCGGAGGTGATCAACCTCGGGGAGGAAGGGCGCGCCGAGCTGGGTCGCGCTGCACTTTCAAGGGTGAACGAACTCTTCCCCTTAAAATCGGTCGTCCAACGTTACGAGGACTTGTACGAGGCTGTGCTCGCCGGGCGAACCTCCGAGTCCGCGGCACCCATCGTCCGGCAAGATCAGAAGTCGGGCGCGGTCTCTTGAAGCGACGAGTATGATATTCCTGACGCGGGACGTCCGATCATTAAAACAACCGACATGAATACGACCTACGGCCCTCTCACGCCAGCGACCGGCATTTGTGAGTTGGCGCTCTTCGACGTTAAGGCGGAGCCATTCCCGCACGTGGCGCATGAACGCTTTGTTGACCCGGACTATTACCGGCAATTGTGCCGGACGTTCCCGACTTGCCCCCCGAGCACCGGCCCGACTGGATTCTCGCTCTACTGGGGCGACGAGGGTTACCAGCGCCTGCTGGACGAACAACCAGCGTGGCGCACGCTGTTCGACACCTTCCACAGCCAGGCTTTCATAGAGTGGGGCATCAAACAGTTCGCTGAGGTCTGGCAGCGCGACGGTTGCCGGATAGACCTGTCCGAGGCGCGCTACGTTCCCTACCGCGAAGATCGCGTTGACAAGGAGCGGGCGGCGCTCAGAAGAGTCGAACACGACCCGCACGAATTGTGGGTTCGGATGGACATACATCAGGGACGCCTGGGCTATTTTCGGCCGGTCCATCTGGATCATGCGCGCCGTCTCGTCTCCATGCTCATCTACATGTGCGACCACACGGAGAACAAGATGACCGGGGGCGAGCTCTTCCTGCACGGAGTCGGCGGACGCGAGGAACGACGACCGTCCACGCGGATCACGCCGCGCCACAATCTGATGATTGCCTTCCCCTGCACGAACGGCTCGCACCACTCCGTCTCGAAAATCACGTCTGCGGCGGCCCCACGCAATTACATTCAAGTACACATCTCAAGCTCAGTGGACGTCTGGCCCCGCGAAGCGGCCCCGAGGGGTTGGCGCAGGGTGCTCTCATCCGTAAAACGGCGACTCCCTCTGTAGAAATGAGTCGCGCCGCTCTCTAACTTAAATGGACAATCAAGCAGGAAAAGAGAATCTGTTCCAAAATCCGAAGCCTGTGATCGGCGTGATCCACGTCGGCGCGCTGCCCGGCACGCCTGCCAGCAAGCTGAGCGTGGCTCAATTGACCGACATGGCCGTGCGCGAAGCCGTCGCTTATAAAGCGGGCGGTGTGGACGGGATCATTATTGAGAACATGCACGACGTTCCTTATTTGAAAGGCTCAGTCGGAGCGGAGGTCGTCGCAGCGATGGCTGTCATCGGAGGCGCTGTGAAGGCTGAGAGCAAAACGCCAGTCGGGATTCAGATTTTAGCCGGAGCGAATACGGAAGCGCTGGCTGTGGCGCACGCAGCTCAGTTGGATTTTATACGCGCAGAGGGTTATGTCTTCGCGCACATCGCCGATGAAGGTCTGATCGAAGCATCCGCCGCAGGACTTCTTCGCTACCGCAAGATGATCGGAGCGGAGCGCGTGCAGGTCTGGGCCGACGTGAAGAAGAAACATTCGGCGCACGTCATCACGTCCGACATCAGTCTCGGCGCGATGGCCGAAGCGGTCGAGTTCATGCGCGGGGATGCGGTCATCGTCACAGGCAACGTCACAGGCGAACCGCCGCAGCTCGCAGACGTGAGGGAGGCCAAAGCGCACAGCCGCCTGCCGGCGCTGCTCGGCTCGGGCGTGGACGCGGAAAACATCGCGGACTTTTACCATGAAGCCGACGGCTTCATCATCGGCTCGTACTTCAAAGCGGACGGATACTGGGCTAATGAGGTTGATGTAGAGCGCGTTGAAAAGCTGATGTCAGTGGTGAGAGCGTTGCGGACAGAGTAACGTGAAATCAAAATATTCGAGCCCCGTAGGGGCGACAGTCTAAAGCCCAGGGCGCAAGCCCTGGGTCACTGGCAGGAAGATATTTCGAAGCCCATGAAATGGGCGGCAGCATAAAGCCCAGGGCGTTAGCCATTAGTATCCACACAAGTCAGAAACCTCCATTTTTCTTAGGATTTCTGACTACTTGGGAAAGTGACCAGAGCGCAGCAAAGATCAGACCTGAATTTGTTCGATCCGTTTTTCCTAAGATTTTTGCAGGTTTTCGAGATAGTTCAATGATTC